>SVTF01000034.1 GCA_015063905.1 Oscillospiraceae bacterium
GAAGGCGGATAGCGCAGTCTTTCGCCTGCGTAGACACCTTTCTTCCTTAAGCGGCGTTTCTTTTCGTTCTTTTCTTGTCGCTGATGACAAGAAAAGAACATCGGCGCCCTACAAATCAAAATTTGAATATCTAAAGCAAAGGGCGGATGTGATCATCCGCCCAAACATGTTTAGATCTCTTATTACAAAAGCACGTCTTTATTTGTTCCGTAGAAGATGTCGTCGTGACCAGAAATGAGCTTGAAGAATTCCTCCATTTTGACCCAATTATCAGATGCGAAATCCATCTCGTAGGTATGACCCCAGATATAGAATATCTGCGATGTATCGGGCTTAAGATTTATAAATTGCTCTCCGAGCTCCATCATTTTTTCGTGATGAAGACTGTAAACGGTTGGATTAAAGCGGTAAAGATTAGTCTGCGGGCTGAAGCTATGCGAGCTTGTTATAGTGCGCGCGTATTTTATACCGGTGTTTTCGCATATCAGCTTTGCGACTCTTTCGTCGTTGTTTACGCCACCGCAGGGATAAGCCATACCTATGACCTCGTAGCCTGCCATTTCTGAAAGATTGAGCCTGTCCTGTTCAACCTGACGGATGACCTCGGAGTCGTCCGTGATCTGCGTAAGGTTTGGGTGAGTCAGCGTATGCGCCGCCACCTCGTGTCCCGCATAGACCTTTGCGACGTCTCGGGGATGCACCTTGTAATGCGATATCGGCATGCCGTCCCGCGAGAGCATATTGGGCTTGCCGAGCAACTCGGAATTCAGATTAAACGTGCATTTCAATTCGTACTTGTTGAGAAGGTTAATAAAGCGAATGTCTTGCGTGACGCCGTCATCATAGCTGAACGTAACGGCTTTCATTTTGTTTTTGGTCCACTCCATCATTTGACCCTCCAAAAAAAGCTTTTATAGCTACAGTATAGCACACAATTGCTCACGGGTCAATATGGTTGTTGATCATCCTATTTGCTTTTTTGCCGTTTTCAAAGCGTTTTCCGCATCCGAGGATATTATCAGCACGACGTAGTTTTTAATTATTGTTACTCTTGCGCTCTCAAGCATTTGGCAATATTGCGGAGCTTTTTTGGTAAGCCTGACCGTATCAAGCCTCATTGATAAGGCTCGGGCGGTGTCTATAGCCGAGTCGCGCGAATCGCAGAGAAAAACGGCGAATTCGCAAGGATGCTCCGTGGCGGACAAAAAAATCGCGCAATCCACCCATGAATCAGCCGCTGTGGGCTTGCCGCCGTTTCCGTATAGAGCGCAGAGCAGAGAAGCGGCAAGGTGTTCATCATTACCCTCATCGGCGCGCATATCATATACTTTTCCCGCGGGCAGGCCCACCTCGGATTCGGTTAATGAAGCTATAACCTCGCGGCACGTCACTAATTTTTTGTTGCCGCATGAGCAAAGTGTGATCACTATCAGAGGCAACAGTAAAGCAACGATGGGTAATCGCATGAATTTCATATTTATACTCCCCCAAAATACATTTCAAAAAAATCTATGATAAATCAAGAGAAAAAATAACAACGGGCATATATATACCCGTTGCTATTGAGTTATTTATGATATTTCGTTCCTTTTATAATGTTCATGCATCGGTAAACGCTCTCGGATAGGATAACGCGCATAAGCTGGTGAGGAAAAGTCAGCTTTGAGATGGAAAGCTTTAGGTCGGCGGCGCTTTTTACGCTGTCATCGAGTCCGTGTGACGAACCGATAATAAAGCATATTTCATTGGCTAGGGAAAATGCGTTTTCAAGCTTTGCGGCAAGCTCCTCGGAGGAAAACTGCTTGCCCTCGACACACATAGCTATTTTGTAGGCTCTGTCGGGCAAGGCCGCGAGTATGGTCTTTGCTTCCTCACAAAGTGCCTTTTTTATCTCGGCTTCGGAGGGGTCCTGCGCAAGCTTTGCCTCTTTGAGATTGACTGATTCTACGCGGCAAAAGCCCGAAAGCCTTTTTTCGTATTCCGCAACCGCGGCGCGCAGATAATCTTCCTTAAGTGTGCCTACAGTGATAAACCGTATTGTTGCCATCACCTGTCCTCCTGTCCCACAAGCCACACGGGCACGTTTTGGTCGGCGACCTTGAGATTGACACTCTCGTCCGCGAGAGCGAAAGATGTCTCGCCCCGGGCGAGTTCGGGCGTATTGTTCTCCTCGCTCAGATGCGCAAGCATTATGTTGCGAGTGCCGTGTGAGTAAAGATGACATGCGAGCTTCGCGCACTCGGGATTAGACAAATGACCGTATCCGCCACTTATCCTTTGCTTAAGCTCAAGGGGATATGGCCCTTTTCGCAGCATAACGGGATCGTGATTGGATTCAATAATTGCCGCATAGCAATTCTTGAAGCTTTCAAGCATTTCGTCTGTTACGTGACCTGTGTCGGTGGCAAAGCCTATTGCAATCTCATTGCCGTCAGCGGCTTTGAACGTGAGCCTGTATCCTACAGATGCCAACGAGTCATGAGGAGTTTTGAAAGCCTTGACGTGCAATCCCTTTATATCGGTCTCAAATTCGTGGCCTTTGAAAAGTCTGAGGCATTGACACAGCTTTTCGTCCCTTAATCCTCGGTATATCTCCGCGGACGATAGAAGCATGTAAATAGGTATTCCGAATTTGTGTGAAAGCGTGCGCACAGCGGCGGTATGATCGCGGTGGTCGTGCGTTATAAGTATGGCATCGACATCTGTTATCTCGACACCTATGGAACGCAGAGCCGCGCACAGATTTTTGGCGCTTTTGCCCGCGTCTATCAGTATTTTTGTGCCGCCCGCCTCAACGTAGGTGCAGTTGCCACCCGAGCCCGAGTAAAGACAGCATATTTTAACATCTTGCATTTTAACTCCACTACACGAATGATTCACGCGCAAAAAGCGTGCATTGATAAAGCTTTGCGCGAAGTTGTTTGTTGTTTATTTGAATAGGTTTTCAAGCCAGCCTGTCCACACGAACAGATATAGCACGTCCACCATTATAACGATGAGGAAGGGAATTATCACGGACAGCATCCAGCGGGATTTTTCCATTCTTTCCTTGCCATCGTTTATATATTGCTGCTTTTTTTCATAAGACCAATCTGCGGGCAGCATTTCCACGGTCAGCTCCTTACGCGTAAATGCGCGGTTGTAGGCGATATACGCCACAAGAAATCCGCCCAGAATGATAAGGTATCCCCACGTAACTATAACGGAAATGATGGGAACGTTGATCGCCATAGAACCGTAATAGACAAAAATCAGAATTATTGTATTGATCACCAAAGATATAGCGAGCTGTCGCGTTTTGGGCGACAGCTCTTTTTTTGGAGATGGAGTATATTTTCTATCCTTTTTGTGTGACATACGCATCAAAATACCTTTGCCGCGCCTACGGAACGTATGTTGAGCACCATACAAGCCCCATTGCCAAAAATATTGTCCATAGCGGTCTTGAACGCGGCTACGTTTTTATTTTTAACAAATGCCTGAATAGTTCCCGCAAAGCCACCGCCGTGTACACGCCAAGCCTCGCATCTGTTTTCAAGTATCTTTTCAGCAAGGCAGAGCGCCAGGGAAAGTCCCTGCTCGGATACGTTCTTTGTGGTATAAACGTTCTGCAGATAGCAGAAGGAGGAGCGTCCCGAAGCGCACACGTTATCAAAGAATTCTTCGATATCGCCATTAAGCAAAGCATCCTTTTGAGCTGCAACTCGCTTGTTCTCATTGAAGAAGTGAAGCGCGCGCATGATCGCTCTGTCGCCAAGCTTTTCTCTGAGAGCAGGGATGGCAGCAATGACGTCGTTTTCATCCACTTCGCGGAGCACCGATTTGCCAAAGTGAGCCGCAACGGATTTCATTTCGTAAGGAATGGAAGCATAGTCATCGGTAAGATCGGCGTGGTTTCCGCCGGTGCTTATGATGCAGAGGTTGTATCCCGCAGAAGTGAAGTCAAAGGGAACGGGCGTGATTATAGGATTCTTTGTATCCTTGAAATCAATGGCAACGATGCCGCCAACGGCACATGCCACCTGGTCCATAAGACCGCAGGGCTTGCCAAAGAACTTGTTTTCCGCATATTGAGCAAGCTTGGCGATTTCAACGTTGTCAACACCGCCGTCGTTATAGAAATGGCTCTCAATTGTACCGATCATATCCTCAAACGCCGCGGAGGAGGACATTCCCGAGCCTTTGAGTACGTTGGACGTCGTGTAGGCAACAAATCCGCCAACCTTGTGACCGTTCATTCTGAAGCCTGCGCACATGCCCGCGATTATAGATTCGCTGGTACCGAATTTTGCCTCTATGGGAGAGGTATATTCGTTTATGCAGACAAAGTCCTCGTCAAATCCTTCGCTGAGCACCTTGATGACTCCGTCATCGGTGGGGGAGGCAATAGCTATTATATCGAGGCTTATGGATGCCGCAACTACACAACCGCAGTTGTGGTCGGTGTGGTTTCCCGAAAGCTCGCTTCTTCCCGCAACGGTGAATATGCTTACGTCGCGGTCGCCGCCATATATCTCGGCGAATTTTTCAATGGCTTTTATGTATCTTTCGTGCGCGGCGCTTATGTTCTCCTTGCCGTAAAGCTCGGTCATTTTCGCGTCAAGCGCACCGCATTTTACATTTTCAATAAGACTTGCACAATTCATAATAAGATTCCTTTCAGGGTATTTTGCTCTTTGATTATACAACAAATTGACGGCATCATCAAGAGATTTTCAAAATTAAATATTGCTATTATTCCAAGATTTTTCCGCGCGGAAGACGATCAAAACGTTTCCTTTATTTTTTTAAGGCAATCCTCGCAAACGCGCTTGCCGTTAAAGAACACGATGTCGTCCGCGTTATTGCAGAAAATGCAGGAGGGCTGGTATTTTTGAAGTATGATCTTGTTTTCGTCTGTAAATATTTCCAGCGAGTCCTTTTCGTTGATATCCATTATTTGTCTGATGCTGATGGGAAGAACTATTCTTCCAAGCTCGTCTACCTTTCTTACTACACCTGTTGATTTCATTTTTTTCTTCTCCTTTTACAATTATATAAGACATTTATCGACTTGTTTTTCTATATTCTATCATTCGAAAAATGGGTTGTCAATACCAAAAATGGAAATTAATGTATTGTTTACAAATAAAACACATCTTTTGGTCGTATTGTGTCAAAAGCTGTCGAACGTCCATTTTGGCTGAGTTATTCGCCGCTTTTTTATTATAAACACAAGCTTTACAGTTTAAATTAAGAAATCTCAGGCAAAAAATACCTTAAAACAATGCGGGGGCAAAAAATAAATGGTAAGAGGCGCGCAAAAGCAGATGATAGTTGTAAAAACACAGGACAGTGCGGTTTTTGAGGAGGCGTATTTTGTGGTGAGGCGAAATGCGGTTGCCGGACGCATGGATATGATCGCAGAGGCAAACAAAATAATCGAGGCATGCGGAATAGGCGGAAAGGTGAAGCGCAAACTGGACATAAAGCTATTTATGATCGCGCTTGGTACTTTTGTGGGCGGAGGCGCGATAGGCGCGATCATTGTCGCAATGTTGAATTTAATGGCGCAATGATCCTATTGACAGAAAGCGCGGAATAGTGTATAATATGTAAGGTAACATTTGAACTCTTGAGAGGCTGATCTCTCATTCATATATAATACGTAGGTCATAGGGCAATAATGACGCGTCCCGATATCTCTGCGGAACGAAGGCGGAGAGTTTTCGGGGGGCTTTGTTTGGTTGAAATGATTTGTTACCCATGGCCGATCTTGGAAAGGATAATTATGGCAAACAAGAAAAGTACAGAGAATGGGCAGGCAATAGCAAAGCTGCCGGCTATGCAGAAAAAGAACAATCACAAAAACAGAAAGACCATAGCTCAAAGGCTTGAGAGCAGAGCGGAGGATATTTTGTCAAAGGATCTCAGCAAGAGAAGCGAGCCCACATCCTCCCACACGTCAAAAAAGAGCGTTGTGCCCTCATCCCGCTCAGCTTCCGCGAAGAAGAGCGCAACGAGTGCAGCGTCGCTACCGTCCAAGCCCTCGGCAAAGACTTCCGCGTCCAAGCCATCGGCAAAGCCTGCCGCAAGCAAGCCCGTAACAAAAACGGCAAAAAAGGCAACAGGCGAAAGTAGCGCCGTACGCCAAAGGAAGAAATCGGATATCGTTGTGGAAAAGGATGAAAACGCGGTCGTTAAGATAATTCCTCTTGGAGGACTTAATGAAATTGGAAAGAACATGACCGCCATTGAATGTGGGGAAGACATAATCGTTATTGACTGCGGTCTGGCGTTTCCTGACGACGAGACGCCGGGAATCGACCTAGTAATTCCCGACATAACCTACCTTGAGGCTAACGCTGCGCGTGTGCGCGGCATGGTCCTGACCCACGGGCATGAGGATCACATAGGCGCGATCCCGTACGTTTTGCGCAATATAAATCCCGAGATTTACGGAACAAAGCTGACTCTCGGTATTGTCAGAAACAAGCTCAAGGAGTTTACGCTCCCGTTTGAGCCAAAGCTAACCGTTGTGGAGGCAGGGGACAAGATAAAGCTTGGGGGGATGAGCGTTGAGTTTATACACGTCAATCACTCTATAGCCGATGCGTGCGCGCTTGCTATAGAAACGCCCCTTGGAACGATAGTTCATTCCGGTGACTTTAAGCTTGATCTTACACCCATCGACGGGGAGATAATGGATATAACCAGATTTGGCGAGCTTGGAAAGCGCGGTGTCATGCTGCTCATGTGCGAATCGACGAACGCGGAAAGACCCGGACACACACCGTCGGAGAGAAACGTGGGCGAATCACTTGAGTATATCTTTACCACTCACAAAGAGCAGAGAATAGTGATAGCTACGTTTTCATCCAACGTTCATCGCGTTCAGCAGATAATAGATACCGCGTCGCGACACGGCAGAAAGGTTGCGATAACGGGAAGGAGCATGCAGAATATCGTGAGCGCGGCAGTTGAGCTCGGATATATGCACGTGCCCGAAGGTATGCTTGTAGATATTGCCGAGACACGCAAATACAATCCCGAAAAAATAACGCTTATCACAACGGGAAGTCAGGGTGAGCCTATGAGCGCGCTATACCGTATGGCGTTTGGGGAGCATCGCGACGTAAGACTTGACCGTAACGACGTGGTGGTTATTTCGTCAAGCGCGATCCCAGGCAACGAAAAGCTTGTGGGAAGAATAATTAACGAGCTTTGCAAGATAGGCGTTGAAGTGATACACGATGCGTCTGTGGAGGTGCACGTTTCGGGACACGCGTGTCAAGAGGAGATAAAGCTTCTCATGGCGCTCACAAAGCCCAAGTATTTTATGCCCATTCACGGAGAGTATAAGCATATGTCGGCAAATCGCGAATTGGCTTTGCAAATGGGTGTGGAGTCAAGGAATATATTCATTTCGGACATTGGAAACGTTTTGCAGATAGACAAGGGCGGCGCCAAGATAACGGGAGTTGTCAATTCGGGAAGAGTGCTTGTGGATGGCTACGGAGTTGGAGACGTTGGCAACATTGTGCTCCGTGACAGGCTGTTGCTATCACAGGATGGACTTATAGTTGTGGTCGCAACAGTGAATTCAGAGGGCGGATATATCATGTCGGGCCCCGATATCGTATCTCGCGGATTTGTGTATGTCCGCGATTCCGAGGAGCTTATGGAGGAAATGAGACAGGTCGTGTTGTCTGCCATGAATGCTTGCCTTAAATCGCGCAACAAATCGGATTGGTATCTGATAAAGGGAAGAGTAAGGGAAGACCTTTACAAGTTTATTTTAAACAAGACAAAGCGCAAGCCCATGATAATACCCATGATAATGAACGTGCAGGGTAGCTGATTTGCGAAAAATTTTCGATATGTTCATAATCTATTAAACAATATGCCCGGCGAAAACATTATAATATTATGAGTATTTCTATGCGATCTCGGCAAGACCCCGCGGAGCGCATTAAACAGATAAGACAAAAAACGAAAAGGTGGTAGACCCTGATGGGAAAAGGAAACAGAAACAGCCAGAAGGTTGACAAGGCTGTAAAAAGAAACAATAATAAGCAAAAGGGTAGCGGTAAGGCGATTGCGGCGGCATGTATCGTGTTTGCTGTCATAATCGTTGCTGTACTTTTGATCAACTTGCTTAACGAAACGGGAGTGCTTGCAATGGTTACTCCTGCTATGAGCTTGAACAACGTTAAGGTGGACGTTGCGATGATGAACTTCTTCTACAACGACTATCTAGCATCGTGGTATAATAGCTACGGAAACTATTCTTCATTGCTCCAGATCGATTTTTCCGTGAGCCTTAAGCTCCAGCAGTTCCCTATGAGCATTGCACCCTACATATTGGGTGAGTCATACAACGGAACCTGGTACGGTTATTTCCGTGATAAGGTAACGCAAAACGTTGATATGTACATTACGTTCTGTGACGCTGCGAACGCTGCGGGCATCAAGCTTACAGAGGCAGAGATCGCTGAAGTGAATGCGGACGCTCAGCTTGTTTTCGACGAGGTTAAGAAGTCGGGCGCGACACTCAAGGATTGGTTTGGTAAGGGAGTAAACGAGGATGTTGTCCGCCGTTGCTACCTCATAATGGCTCTTGCAAACAAATACAGCGAGCACAAGTACGAGGCGCTCAAGACCGGACTTGAAAGCGAAATAGCCAACGATAACGCTCCTATTATGGAATATGTAAATTCTCATAAGGAAAACTTCTATACCGCTGAGTATCTTGCATATGAAATAAAGGTATCCGAGTCGGGATACACAGAGGAAGAGTATGCAAACGCAGTAAAAGATGCTAAAGCACAGGCTGAGGCAATATCCAAGGCAGGAAGCGTTGAGACCTTCCTTGAGCTTATAAATCAGTACGAGGCAAGCCAAAAGCAGGATCAGGAGACCGAAACGAAGGATGAGACTACGACCGAAAGCGGCGATGAGACTGAGAGCGGAAGTGGGGATGAGACCGAGAGCGGAACTGAGACTACTGATATAGAAAAGCTTGCTGATAAGTACCGTGAGACCATCGCGTATGACACTGTGACCGATACTGCTACTACTCCCGCGGCTCAGGAGCGCAACTGGTTGGAGAACTGGATATTCATCAAGAACGCAACCAAGGGAGAGGGCGGCGTATTCTCATATGAGGATACCGAAAAGGTAACAACAAAGAAGGAAGAAACTACCGAGGCTACTGAGGAAACCACTGAAGCGGGATCCGCAGAGGCAACTACTGAAGGAACCACAGAGACCGAAACAAAGAAGGAAACTTCATCCGGTTCTTCCTCAAGCACCGATAAGAAGACCAGTAAGTATACAGTGGTAACCGCATACTTGCTTACCAAAACTCCTTACCTTGATACCGCTTTGACAAGCAATATTGCATTTGTTATCGGTGACAAGAAGGCTGACGTAGATGCTCTCCGCGAAAAATTCGCAAGCAGCTCCGAAAAGACTATCGACTCCTTTATTGACATGGCTGAAGCTTACGCAGAGTCGCTTCACGCAAGTCACGATCACTCCGCTGCTGATTTCGTAGAGCCCGTATTCATTTACAACGAGGGCGAGCAGGTTGCGCCGAACTTCTTTAACAACAACTATTTCGGCAAAGTAAACCTTGTTGACGACTGGCTTGATACTGAGCTTGAGGACGGATCACTTTCCAAGGTGTACAGTGTCACTGTTGAAAAGCAGACATACTACGTAACCGTATTCTTCCAGGGAAGAGGAAAGGAAGTATATCACGTCAACGCTTTCAATAGTATCATAAGTGAAAGATTTGATTATTGGTACGAGAACGAATCCGGAAAGAAGAATATCAACTACAGTCAGTTTGGACTTAATAGTTTGGATCCTGTTAAATTAGGATAAAAGATTTGTGGGGCATCTCATGGCTATATTGAGATGCCCTTAAATCAATATTTGAATAAAACGCATATCATATAGAGAACAATAAATGTGCGTTCAACAACGGACTTGTATCTTTTGAAAGGAAATAACCTATGGTGATCGAATCAAAGCAGACCACGGTAGCATACCGTTGCCCGGAGTGCGGCGCGGGAGTGATGAGCGTGGTAGGACTCTTTTCGCTGTCCGCGGATATGATAAATCTTAAATGCACGTGCAAAAAAAGTCACATGAATATAGTCTATCGCAAGAGCGATGACCAGATGAGATTGACAGTTCCGTGTATATTCTGCAGCAAGCCTCATACCTTCAACGTAAGCGCAAAGCTCTTTTTTTCAAAGGACATTTTTCTCTTGCCGTGCCCATATTCCGACATCAATATAGGTTTTGTCGGAGAAGCTAACAATGTAAAGGCGGAGCTTGCGAGAACGGAGCTTGAGCTGCTTGATATGCTTGAGGAAAACGGTATTGAGGATTTTGGCAGCCTTCACGGAGATGAAAGAGATCTTTCCGATCCGCAGGTGCTTGACGTGGTATCATATATCGTGCGCGAGCTGGACGCAGAAGGTAAGATCTATTGCGATTGCTATCCCGAGGGCAGAGAACCGCTTCCCGACGGAGAGCTTGAGCGTACGGATTCCGAATATGAGATAGAAATAACGGAAGATTCCATTATAGTGAGCTGCGCCAAATGCGGAGCTAAGCGTGAGATCCCCGCCGATTCCATGCTGACGGCGCACGCATTCTTGAATAGCGACTATCTCAAGTTAGAGTAAATAAATATGCCCATGACCAAGAATTTTGGCGGGAATGGGGAAAACGGGGAGAGGGTACCTTTTTTAGGTACCCTCTCTCCGTATACACGTCCTTTAATCAGTTGCAGCAGCAACAGCTGATAACGAGAAGAGCGATAAGAACGATCCAGATCCAGTTGTTGTCAAAGATACCGCAAAGGCAGTTGTTAGTCATCATAGTTATCCTCCGATAGAATATACGTATTTTGTTGAGAATTGTCGTTCTCACTATCATATTATGCCGCTAAATCGTTTTTGTGTAAAAAACGCGTCGAAAAAAATTAGAGTTTGTCAATGGGGAAAATTTTAAAAAGCTATTGTGTAAAATCGCAAAATATGTTAAAATATATAATTGAAGCAATGTGGTTTCTTTTATGAAAGGATAAACCTATGACACAAAACGAAAGAATGAAAAGAATAAGGAATTTTTCCATAATAGCTCATATTGACCACGGTAAATCCACACTTGCCGACAGAATACTTGAAACGACGCAAGCAGTGTCTAAGCGTGAGATGGAGGAGCAGATCCTTGACAATATGGACCTCGAAAAAGAGCGAGGAATAACCATCAAGGCAAGAGCGGTTAAGCTTGATTATGTTGCGCCCGACGGCGAAAAATACGTTTTCAATCTTATCGATACCCCCGGACACGTTGACTTTAACTATGAGGTGTCGCGCTCGCTCAACGCGTGTGACGGAGCATTGCTTGTTGTTGACGCAACGCAGGGAATTGAGGCACAGACGCTTGCAAATGCTTACCTTGCTGTTGACGCGGGGCTTGAGATAATTCCCGTTATTAATAAGATCGATCTGCCAAGTGCCGATATTGAAAGAGTGCGCACCGAGGTGGAGGACGAGATAGGAATACCCGCGGAGGGCTGTCCTGCTGTTTCGGCAAAGACGGGACTAAATATAGAGCAGGTGCTAGAGGCGGTTGTTCGTGACATTCCCGCGCCCACAGGCAACGAGGATGCTCCGCTTAAAGCTTTGATATTTGACTCATATTATGACAGTTACCTTGGCGTAGTGGTAAATATCCGAATTATGGATGGCAAGCTACGTGCAGGCGACGTAATAAAACTTATGAGCACGGGCAAGACCTTTGAGGTCGTTGAGGTCGGAACGATGGAAGCGTTCGGACTTTGCCGTTGTGACGAGCTTGCCGCGGGTGAGGTCGGATATGTCACGGCGTCCATAAAGAGCGTGGGAGACACGCGCGTAGGCGATACCGTAACGCTTGCAAACGATCCCGCCGCCGAGCCGCTTGCAGGCTTTAAGACGGTTCAGCCCATGGTGTTTGCGGGAATATATCCCGCGGACGGCGCAAGATACGGCGACCTTCGCGACGCGCTTGAAAAGCTACAGCTCAACGATGCGGCGCTCGTATTCGAACCCGAAACGAGTATTGCTCTGGGCTTTGGATTCCGTTGCGGATTCCTTGGACTTTTGCACATGGAGATAATTGAGGAAAGACTCGAGCGTGAGTTCAATCTTGACCTTATCACCACTGCACCGGGCGTTATCTACGAGGTAAAGCGCCGCGGCGGTGAGATGGTGCGAATCGATAACCCTGCGGACTTTCCAACGTCTGATGAGATAGAAACCGCAAGTGAGCCTATAGTCAAGGCAAATATTATAACTCCAACTGAATACGTTGGCGGACTTATGGATCTTTGTCAGGATCGCCGCGGAACATTTATAGATATGAAATATCTCGACAGCACAAGAGTTGAGTTGCATTACGACCTTCCGCTAAACGAGATCATTTATGATTTTTTTGATGCGCTCAAGAGCCGTTCCCGCGGCTATGCATCACTTGACTACGAGCTTAAGGGCTATGAGCCGTCCAAGCTTGTAAAGCTTGACTTTTTGCTCAACGGAGATCAAGTTGATGCGCTTTCATTTATAGTGCACGAGGAAAAGGCTTACGGAAGAGCGAGAAAAATAGCCGAGCGACTCAAGGAGAATATCCCGCGCCAGCTTTTCGAAATACCGATACAGGCGGCGATAGGCTCGAGAATTATTGCGCGCGAGACAGTCAAGGCTATGCGTAAGGACGTCCTTGCAAAATGCTACGGCGGTGACATCACCCGTAAGAAGAAGCTGCTTGAAAAGCAGAAGGAAGGTAAGAAGAAGATGCGTCAGCTCGGTTCGGTACAAGTTTCTCCCGAGGCGTTCATGGCGGTACTTAAGCTTGGCGATGATAATTGATAATAAAAAAGAGCAAAAACGACGCGTGGGTATATATATCCACGTGCCGTTTTGCCGTTCAAAATGCTATTATTGCGATTTTTGCTCTAAGACCAGAGTGACCGATGAGCAAACTGAAGAGTACGTTGCCGCTTTGTGCCGCGAGATAGAATTCTTATCGCAAAAAATTGGTGATAGCGGGCAAATTCCCGTGGCGGACACCGTCTATTTCGGCGGGGGAACGCCCACGCTTTTGTCCGTGGGAGGCTTTGAGAGCATACTTTCAAAGGTTGCCGATACCTTCGGTATAAGCGACGGCGCCGAGATAACCGCCGAGACTAATCCCAAGACTGCGGACTATGAAAAACTTTGTAACATAAGGGCTTTAGGGGTCAATAGGCTTAGCATTGGTATGCAGAGCGCGAATGACGCCGAGCTGTGCGCGCTTGGCAGAATACACACCTTTGCCGATTTTTGCACCACCTATAACGATGCAAGACGCGCGGGCTTTGACAACATTTCAGCCGATCTTATGTACGGCATACCAAATCAAACCCAAGAGAGCTTTGCGGCGTCCGTAAGGACTCTTGCGGATATGTCGCCCGAGCATATTTCGTCCTATTGCTTGACGGTTGAGGACGGAACGCCCTTCGCAAAACGGCGCGATGAGCTTTGTCTGCCCGATGAGGATGCAATTGCCGATATGTATGCTTTCATGAGCGAAGCTCTTGCTAAATACGGATACGAAAAATATGAAATAAGCAATTTTGCGTATAAAGGCCGTGAGTCCAAGCATAATATAAAGTATTGGAGACTTGAGGATTATATTGGATTTGGTCCCGCCGCGCACTCCTGCTTTGGTGGAGTGAGGTATGCCCATTCTCGTGAGATCGAGAGCTACATCGATGGACAGAGCATTTTTTGTGACGTTCAGAGCATAGATCTGCATGAGCAAATGAATGAATACGTGATGTTAGGCATGAGATTGTCAGATGGTGTGAATATTGCGGACTTTGAAAAGCGCTTTGGAAAAGGATTTGAGCAAACCTTTGGCCAACAATTCAGAAAATACGCGCCTATTTACGTGTCTATTGATGAAAAAACGTGTAGATTCACTGATAAAGGAATGTTCGTAAGCAATTATGTTTTGTCTGACGTGCTGAATTTCTGAAATAAACACGGGCCGACAATTTGATATGAAATTCAAATTCTATTGACAACCGATATCTTTTATGATAAAATATGTTTAGGCAATGTGTTGCACAATAAAAGAAAGGACGACTACAACCGATGAATGATAATAAGAATCTTGAGCTTACAGAAGACGAGGCGCTCTTTTGCACGATGACCGATGAGGAAGGAAACGAGATAGACTTCGAGGTTATTGGCGAGGCAGAGTTGGATGGCACTGTGTACTACGCTATGGAGCCTGTTGGCGCGGAAGATGCAGAGGATGGCGTTATCGAATACGTTTTGCTCAAAAAGGTAACCGATGAGGACGGCGAGGATATGTTTGAGAGTATCGACGACGAGGCGGAGTTTGATAAGGTAGCCGCTTATTTTGACGATCTTTTTGACAGCGAAGCTGACTACGACGTTTAATCCTTTGGTATAATTTTTGAAGAAAAACCTGCTTAGCTCGTGATATCTGCTTGATTGAGACCTACAACTGATTAAAGGAGCTCGGATAAAGTTGCCTTGTGGTTTGCAGACCTCCTCACCCCCGCCGGTTGACTTGTCCCCGTGGGAAGTGAGACGTTGGGAGCAGTAAAGTATGGCACAGAGCACCGCCCTGGAATACAGGGTTCCATTTCTTCGGGTACACGGCTCGGCGGGGAATTATTAGAGCTTTTCAAGGGAGAGAGAAGTTTTTCGTGGATTTTCTCTCTCCCTTAAACTGTTTTTGTCTCCCAAATGATCATGATAGGGAAGCTTTAAGCTTTTCGCGCATATAATGTACCATTACTTTTGGGTGGTGGTACTTATTTTTTGTTGTAAAAATCAGTTAAGGATTATATCTTGCCTTCTGGTAGTTTTTATCGTGGTGATGTTTTGTCCGGTGTGTTGCTGCGCAGATGTGGTAAATACGCGGGGCAGAGAATTGGCGATACAGAAAATGAAGGATGGATTTTACAATTTTGAGAGTGAGATAGATCTTACAGACTGCGAAATCACTCCCGCGGATATTGCGGAGCTGTTCGTTTTTGTAATTAAAAACGACCCATATCTCTTTTTTGTCGACACAAAGCTTACGTATTATTATAGGAGTGACGGCAGTTGCTTTAAAATCTGTCCCCAATATAACGCAACGCCCCAAGCAGCTGCGGAAATGATGGTGTTTTGTGTAGAAGAGGTAACGCGCATTGCGTCTTGTGCGGATGCTCGGTTGAGTGAGGCGGAGAAAGCGTTACTTGTTCACGATATTATTTGCGCAGAGTATGAATATGATACATCGTATATAAACGACGATATGTTCAAATTTTTATCGGCAAAAAAAGGCACGTGCCAAGGATATGCCTGGACGTATATGGCGGTCTTGCGCGAGCTTGGAATAGATTGCTGCTATGTAGCATCCGACACAATAAACCATATTTGGAACATGGTGAAGATAGACGGCGAGTGGTATCATTGTGATGTGACATGGGACGACAACAAAGACGGCAAGCCAAGTCGACGCCACTTTTTGTGTTCCGATGAAAAGGCTGTTCGCCAGGGACATCGGGATTGGTATTCGGCTTACGGAGATAAATGCGTTTCTTTGATTTACGATGATTTTGATTTTTCCCCCTTGACTCATAAAGTCGCGTCCGGAGATGCCGACCATAGCGGAAACGCGGAGTTGATCGACTTGTTATTATTCAGGGCAGGCAAAGAAAAGGTATGCTCGGTCTGTGCGGACATAAACCGCGATATGATCTTGGATGATGCAGATGCCGAATTGATAAGACAGATAATCCTCTCGTCAGCGAAATAAGTTGACATTTGTCGCAGAGCGTTGTATAATATAATCGCAAAAGATGCACAAAAGGATATGAACATAGATGAGAAAGAATCAAAAAAAGATAATTGCGGCAGAGATAGTAGAACGGTTGAAACAGCTTTATCCAGAGGCGGTTTGCGCGCTCGAATGGGGTGGAGATGTCAATGGTGGAGGTTGGAAGCTACTTATAATGGGCAGACTGTCGGCGCAATGCACCGATGCCCGCGTAAATATCGTGTGCCGTGAGCTTTTTGCTAAATTCCCAACGCTCGAGAGCGTTGCAAACGCCGAGGTCGAGCAGATAGAAGCCATCGTGCGCCCATGCGGGCTGTATCACACAAAGGCGCGCGACATCGTAGCGGCTTGCCGAATGCTGATAGATGATTTTGGCGGCACGATACCCGACAATATGGACGATCTTTTGAGGCTCTCCGGTGTGGGACGTAAGATCGCAAATCTTTTGCTCGGAGATCTATACAAAATGCCGGCAATCGTTGCCGACACGCATTGCATACGCATCTGCGGTAGACTTGGATTTTACGATGAAACGCTCAAGGATCCCGTAAAAGTCGAAAAAATAATGGTGGAGATAATTGAGCCGCAGGAACAGAGCGACTTTTGCCACCGTATCGTGCAGTTCGGGCGCGACGTGTGTCATGCGCGCTCGCCAAGGTGTGCCGAGTGTGCGCTTGCCGATATATGTCGAGGTAAAAGGGAATAAAGAAAAAGCGGAGTTATCCGCTTTTTTCTTTTACTATTTGTTTGCCATTGTGCGTTTGAATAAACATTTTACCCGAGTCGTCAACGGTCATGCAAAAAACGTCCTTTATCGGAACTCCAACCTTTTTAAGCTTGCCCTCGAGCCACGCGCGATCCTTGCTCAACAATTTAAGGCCGTGAGTGTTGACACACCCGTCCGATATGACGATGTGCATAATGCCGTTGTCGGGACAATCCATTTTCAGCTCGGATTTGTCGGGCTGGCGGTTGGCGTTTTTTGGAATGACGGACATTTTTCCGTTTTCCTCAAGTATGGCGTAATCCACCTCGCAAATGTCGTATATTCCGTTTTGTCTGAGCTGACTTACAAGCTCCTCTAAAGATATGCGAACTCTTTTCATCATTTTATGGTTTATAATACCTTTGGCGATTATTACCGATGGCTTGGATGATAGCATTGTCTTGAAGAAGGGAGAACGGAGAATAAGGGCGGAGGTCAGTATTTCAAGAAGCGCCAACGTCGCAATTGGTACTAGAGCTTCAAGGATTGGGCGGTCTGGGTTGGTTATAGGCGTCGTGGCTATTTCGGAAAGCAAAATGGTGATAACAAGCTCACTGACGTCAAGCTCTCCAAGCTGTCTTTTGCCCATTATTCTGATGGTCAGCATCAAGATTACATATATGAATATTGTACGAATAAAAATTACAAGCATATGAATCAGACCTCGCAAAATAAGTGCTTTTTGATATTTTTGACCGTGAAAACTCATTTTTAATCAATGTTAAGTTTTCTAAATTGGTACATTTGCGCAATTTGTCGTAGTAAATTTGTAACAAATTACAAAACTATTGACAAAATAACAAAAAATCAAAAAAACTTTTAAAAAACGCTTGACAAATAAAAGTGAAAGTGGTAGAATAATAAAGCTGTCGCGAAAAGCGAGGGCTGAGAAATTGAAACTTGACAATTGAACAACAGAAGAAGAAAGTACAAAGCAAAAAAAGCAAGTGCGAAAAAGAATCTGTCAAAAAAACCAAGAGAGAACACAACTCTAAAAAGTAAAAGAAGCTAAGAA
>SVTF01000004.1 GCA_015063905.1 Oscillospiraceae bacterium
TCACCGTTTACAACAACGCTGATAACAAGCTTTCTGTTAAGTTTGATGCTGCAGGCACATCTGTTTACGCATACAATGCTGATGTTAATGCTTGGGCTACCGTTATGGATGAGGAAACCTACTATCTTGGCACATACAGCAACTTCAATACTGTAAGTGCTTCCAAGCTTTCTTACATCAATGCTGAAAACACCGGAGTTTCCCAGTTCCCCGCAGGTCTTGCTACTCTTGCTCCCGCAGTTATCGTTCCCGAGGCTCAGACTACCCCCGCAGCTGAAACCGCATACAAGTTCTTCCTCAACCAGGTAACTCTTGGTAAGACTCTCTACCTAACAGGTGAGGTTAGTGGAAGATATCTTGTAACAACCGACAAGGCTGACCAGGCTGTTGACGTTTACGCAGAGGCAGTTGAAGGCGGCTTCAAGTTCTACATTCTCGTAGGTGAGGAAAAGCAGTACATCACCGTTTACAACAACGCTGATAACAAGCTTTCTGTTAAGTTTGATGCTGCAGGCACATCTGTTTACGCATACAATGCTGATGTTAATGCTTGGGCTACCGTTATGGATGAGGAAACCTACTATCTCGGTACATACAGCAACTTCAATACTGTGAGCGCTTCCAAGCTTTCTTACATCAATGCTGAGAACACCGGAGTTTCCCAGTTCCCCGCAGGTCTTGCTATCTTGACACTTAAAGAGGTTGCTCCTGTAGAGGAAGATACTCCCGTGGCTGATACTGCATACAAGTTCGCTCTCAATCAGGTAACTCTTGGTAAGACCCTCTACCTCACAGGTGAGGTTAGCGGAAGATATCTTGTAACAACCGACAAGATCTCTAAGGCTGTTGACGTTTACGCAGAGGCAGTTGAAGGCGGCTTCAAGTTCTACATTCTCGTAGGTGAGGAAAAGCAGTACATCACCGTTTACAACAACGCCGATAACAAGCTTTCTGTTAAGTTTGACGCTGCAGGCACATCTGTTTACGCATACAATGCTGATGTTAATGCTTGGGCTACCGTTATGGATGAGGAAACCTACTATCTCGGTACATACAGCAACTTCAATACTGTAAGCGCTTCCAAGCTTTCTTACATCAATGCTGAGAACACCGGAGTTTCCCAGTTCCCCGCAGGCTGCTATACTATTGAAATAGTTGAGTAAGATAATTTTAAATCAACTCCCCGTGTGCTTAGCACACGGGGAGTTTTGTTTAATAATCTCTTGACTTTAACTCTAAAATAATGTAGAATATAAGTATCAAAAGAAGGGATATTTTGTATGAAAAAAGCGATTATACGCATATCATCAATATTAATACTCATTTCTCTGTTAAGCAGTTGTAATTTGTTTCAAAGCAGCAACAGAGACTATGACGATACTTATATTTCAACGAATAATACTGAGTCTGATACCGATACTAATGAATTTCAGTCTAACACCGAACAAAGCGCTTCGGAAACGGTATCTGACGAGTCCGAAACGGGAGGCTCATTAAACGATGACTCGTTAAACGATGACTTATTTGCGGATAGCTATGAAGAAGCAATTGAACGTTCTAAAAACGGAATTCTCTCGGGTAGTACTACCGTTCCTGATAAAGCGCCAACTGTATCAAAATATCAGCCAAAAATTAACGGTTTATTTGTCAAAAATAGCGAGCCCTACTATATTGACGAAAACACTTACGTGATTGTTGATGCATACGGAAATGAAGTTATGCGAATATATCGCGGCGGAGGCTACATTACCCTTGAAGAGGTGGCAGCATACGTCTACGCTTTTGGTGACGTTCCGGCAAACTATGTCAGCGGCAAGAATATGAGCCCGTTAAGCAGTATTTGGGGAGAATATCTTCGCTTGAATCACTCAAAATTCAGCGGAAATACTCAAAAATATCCATACGAACCCGTTCTTCCCGATATAAGTGGGTGCGGAGGAGATCTGCAATACTTTGAGATCGACATTGGAACCACGGGCACTGACTGCGATCCACACTATATTTCCAGAATTTATAATGATGGGGACAGAATAACGAGAGGCGCGGCTCGAATCGTTTATTCGAGATTTGACGAGAATGGCAACAAGATAATCGAGCCGGATGAAAAATACGTATTTTACACCTACAACCACTACAACGATTTTCAGGAATATCTGAATTACTACGGAGGTTGGGGAGAAACCTTTGGCAACGTTACCGGTGGCGGTACTATTTCAAGCAAAACCGACTATGCCCCCACACCGTATGTTCCTGTAATTATGGCAAGTCTTACAGAAGATACATTACATATGGACAGAATATTTTTATATGCTTGGATCGACAAGCGCGCATTTGATCTGCCTTTCGTGGTATAAAAATAACCGACGGTTAGCCGTCGGTTATTTTTATCTTTTAATAGCATTAATTCTTTCATAAGCTGAGAGGTCAGTGCGCTCCGCGGTAAGCGGAGAAATAGAAATATAGCCATTCAGCACGGCATGGATATCAATTGAGGTGTCTTCTCCATCATATCCCAAGGGCTCACCTGTTTGCATGTAAATATCGTTGCCAATATTGACGAAATCGTCACTGTAAAACATATCGCCCTGTCTTGTTACTCTAATTCCCTTCGCAGGTACAGTCGGAATATTCACGTTATACACTCTCGCGTACTCAAACAGACCATTGTCAGTAATAAATCCGTAAGCGTTATCTAACTCGGCAATAGCATAGTCAAAGGTGGTTACGTCAGTAGAAAAGGCAATAGAATTTATACCAAACCTCGTAGCCTCGAATGCAGCGCCCACAGTTCCCGAATAAGCAATATCCTCGCCGAGATTATAGCCGCGATTAATGCCCGAAAACACTATATCGTATTGCTTTTTAAGCCCGATAAATGCAAATCTTACACAGTCTGCCGGAGTTGAATCCATATAATATGCTTCGCATCCTTCACATAAATCTACTTTTTTCACCTCAGAGTGTCGGCGAAAGTCAATTGCTTGGCTCTTTCCACTTTGCTCAAATTTAGGCGCAACAACGGTCACGTCCCCAAGCTTTTTTGCCCATTCAACAAATTTTGGAAGAACGGGAGATGCAATACCGTCATCATTGGTTATAAGTATTCTCATAGCCATCCCTCGTTATTTTCTTTATATTCTCGCAAGCGAAGATCTGCTTCTCTGAGTAACTTTTTCATTTCCGCTGAGGAATACACTGTAGCTCCCGCGGCACAAGCGTGACCGCCGCCGTTATATTTCTCTGCCAGAGGACTTACGGTTACAAATCTAGAACGCAGGCGAACTCGAATTGACCCGTCAGCACATTCAACAAATGCGATCCATATAAGACTGTCTCTTATCGAATCCATATACGAGACACATGCGCTTGCCTGCTCAAAGCTCATGCCAAACTTTTCTTGAGTTGCTCTGTCAATATACATATATGCAACGCCGTTTGCAGTAAGCTTGATCTTTTTTAACATATGGCTTTTGAATTTAAGCTCATCAAACGGGTCCATATAGAGATTAGCGTAAACTATATCAGTATCAACTCCAAGATCGAGCAAACATCCCGCAAGCCTCAATGTTTCTCCCGAAACGTCGCGATAGCGGAAGCGCCCTGAGTCTGTTACCATGCCCGTAAATAAGTAAGTAGCCGCTTCTTTATTTATCTCAAGCTCTCTTTTCAGTACGTCATAGAACTTCACGATCATTTCACAGGTAGACGATCTTTCTTCCTCTATCCAGCATATATCCCCATACGGTTGCGTTACGATATGATGATCTATTTTAATGATCTCGCGGCAAAGCTCATACTTTGGATTAGAAATTCTTTCTGCGGTTGCGGTATCAAGAACTATAGCAAGCGCCGATCTGTAAAAATCATCTGGCTGCGCTTCGTCTTCGTCTCCCAGAAAGGCTACGTAATCGGAATAGTCGCAGTTAATTAGACGTATGTCCTTTTTGGGAAAAGATATTCTTAATATTTCGCGCAGGCCTTTGGTAGATCCAACTGCATCGCCGTCGGGTCGGCGGTGTCGGAATATCACTATTCTGTCGTATTCCTTGATCTTATCAAGTATTAGCCTGATCTTTTGTTCGCTCATACGCTTTCCTCCGTAATCTTAATTAGATCGTTGAGCATTTGCATGGCGGCATTTTTGTCCGCAAGCGTAGCTCCGCTTGCTTTAGCATGTCCTCCGCCTCCATATTTTTTGGCTATCGGATTGATATTATGCACGCTTGACCTGAGCTCACACAGAACTCCATCGTCGGTTTCTGTAAAGTTGACCCAAATTTCGACGCCCCGTATTTCACCCATAACGTTGACCATTCCGCGAGAAAGCGTAAAGCTATCAACTCCGTATTTCTGCGCTTCTTCATACGTCGTGTAGATATACGCAACCTTGGCATTGTCGGTAAACTGAATTTTAAGAACGAACTGAGCTCTTAATTTTATAAAGGAAAAATCGTCAACATAAAGGTTACGGTATATATCACCGATGTCAAAGCTCTCATCAAGAAGGTGTGAGGCGAGCATAAACGTTTTGGACGTTGTTGAGTCATAGCGGAATCTTCCCGAATCGGTCACCATACCTGTATATAGAGATTTTGCCGCTATCGGTGTCAATTCCCATCCACATTCAACAGCCATCGCGGTTATCAAACCGCAACAGCTCTCAAATGATGTATCCGTAACCTCAACTTCAGCTATCTTTTCACAAAAAATATGATGATCCAGCCTTGCAGTCATGTGCGCAAGAGTATATCTGTCATCGGAGATCAATGCCTTTGCGGACGTGTCAAGAATTATCGCAAGTGCATCCTCATAATCCTTATCTGAAACATCATCCATAACAGAGTCATCCATAAATCCGAATCTTGTCGATGATTCGCCAACGCAAAGAATTCTTTTTTCGGGATAGTTTGCGCGTAAAATATTTTTTAATCCGATCTGACTTCCAAGGGCATCACCGTCGGGATTTTTGTGTCTGTGAATAATTATTGTGTTGTATGACTCTATACACTCTTTAATTTTTTCAAACATTTCCTGTCCTCTTTTAATCCATTGATAATCTCAGTTAATATTATATCATAAAGACAATCCATAGCTTGTCGTGCCCGTAGGGATTATGATTCAATAAAAGCTTCTTTATGATTGCGCGCTGCTATCAGCGGCATTGCGCATGGATTGTTTTTATTATATCATAAAGACAAGCCATAGCTTGTCGTGCCCGTAGGGCTTATGATTCAATAAAAGTTTCTTTATGATTGCGCGCCGCTATCAGCGGCATTGCGCATCGATTGCTTTTATTATATCATAAAGACAAGCCATAGCTTGTCGTGCCCGCAGGGCTTATGATTCAATAAAAGCTTCTTTATGATTGCGCGCCGCTATCAGCGGCATTGCGCATGGATTGCTTTTATTATATCATAAAGACAAGCCATAGCTTGTCGTGCCCGCAGGGCTTATGATTCAATAAAAGCTTCTTTATGATTGCGCGCCGCTATCAGCGGCATTGCGCATGGATTGCTTTTATTATATCATAAAGACAAGCCATAGCTTGTCGTGCCCGCAGGGCTTATGATTCAATAAAAGCTTCTTTATGATTGCGCGCCGCTATCAGCGGCATTGCGCATGGATTGCTTTTATTATATCATACTTCAGTTAGAAATGCAAACGTAAACACAACAAAAACGCATCTTATTCAAGATGCGTTTTATTTTGCAAGTGTTTGAAGATTACTCAGCCTGCTCGTCCTCTGATTCTGCCTGAATAACGATGGTATCAACTTCACCGTCACCGTTGGTGTCAAGCATAACAGCATCAGTCTCTCCGTCGCCGTCGAGGTCAACCTCGCCAATAACCTTTCTCGCCTTGAGAAGCTTTTCACCCCAAAGCTTGTAGACAACTGCCAGCGCTGCAGCCGCAGCAACAACCGAGCCTGCAATAATCAATATCAGCTTGAGGGGGGACTTTTTCTTTTTAACTACAAAAAACTCAGGAAACTTCATAATACTAATACCTCCACATGAATTATTATTCAACAACATATATTATACCATCATTTAGGTTTAATTTTGTGAATATCGTGTAAACTATCGCGATATTTTACTAATTTAATATACGGCACGACTTCCGCCGATATATTTCGGGCGCGTGTATGCGCAAACTAGATTTGCCCCTCCGATTTTTCTTATTGAAAGTCTTATCGGCACTGCCACGTCGCGCAGATGCATACCGATAAGTGTGTCACCAATATCCATTCCCGCATGTGCCCTTATTTTCTCAACTACAACAGGACAAGAAAAACTCTCAAACGCGAGTGTAGCAAAAGAGCCTCCCGCCTTTGGCTGCGGTATGACCGACACAGGCTCATATCCATATCGGTCTGCGCACTCCTTTTCAATTACAAGCGCACGGTTCAGATGCTCGCAGCACTGAGCGGCGATATATATCCCTCTATTATGAAATTCAGGATATATCACATCAAATATTGCTTTCGCAGTCTCATAGCTTGAACCCTTGCCAATTTTGTTTCCAATGATTTCAGATGATGAACATCCAATCACAAATATATCACCCTTGTTTAGGTTGAGGCACTTAAAAATATCTTTGAGTGCTATCCTTATCTCATCAACTATAGCGTCAAGGCTCTCTTTGCAAACGGTTGCATCTGCACCCTTATATTTATCGTTCATATTATTCTCCATTCCGCCTATGCGAGACAAACGTCCCAACAAATTACCACTTATCGCTGCCGTTATCGGGAATTACTTCCTTTACCGCGGCAATAGCACATTCGATCATGTCGTCTGTGGGTTCAAACACAGTAACGTGCTGCAGCCAGACACCGGGCGCGGATATGATTTTAGTAAACCAATTGTCATATCTGCCCGCAATCTTAATAAGCTCATATCCAAAACCGACAATGATCGGAAGCAGAAGCAATTTTATTAATACTCTTACAATAGTGTAAGGGATCTGGAAGCCAAAGATCAAATAAAACAGCGGGTCGATGAAGAATGAAATGAATATTCCGACCAAAAGCATTAAAATAAGGAAGCTTGTTCCGCATCTGGGATGAAATCTATTTTGTTTTTTCACGTTTTCTACAGTAAGCTCAAGCCCGTTTTCATAGCAGAATATCGTCTTATGCTCTGCTCCGTGATACATAAACGTACGTTTGATGTCTTTCATCAGCGAAACGAGGCTCATATACGCAATCAACAAAATAATTTTAAAAACTCCCTCGAATACCGACTTGACAAGAGAAGCAAGAGGCGGGTTTGATTCAAATTTCAACACGGGGAAAGCTAAAGTCAAAAAATTATATATATATGCCGGAACAATTATAAACAAAACAACTGAAAAAGCAATTCCCAAAGCCACACTAAAGAACATTACAGCGTTCATCCATCCGGAAGTACCGTCTTTTTTGCCCTTTTTATCAGTATTTTGAACGGAGCCCTGCTCTGTTTCGGGATTCTCGGTCCTTTCGGAGCTTTGAGCCTCCTCGCTCTTTAGCTTCGCGAGTTCTTCTTCATAAGTTGTACCGTTTGCCTTGGCAGCTTTTTTTGCCTTCTTCTCCATTTGATATTCTTTTTCCGCGTCTTCAAGACCGGATATTTCCGCAGAACGCATAAGGCATTTAGTTCCAACAACCATAGAATCTATATAATTGAACGCGCCGCGAATTATCGGCAACGTAAAGAATTTAGCTCTCTTTTTTGTTTGAGTTGGAAACTTTTCAATTATGATCTCGCCCTGCGAATTTCTGACAGCCATGGCGGTGTTTTCGGGTCCGCGCATCATTATTCCATCCATAAGCGCCTGTCCGCCTATGGACGTTTTCTTTGCGCAACACTCAGAACTGTTTTTATTCTTACTCATTTGATTTGAACCTTTCATTTCATCCGGATATTAATTTCCATTTAAGTATTATACCCTTAATATATTAACTGCGTGTGAATACTTTATAATTATGAAATCCTTAACAAACAAAATAGCAGGCGATGAAAATCGCCTGCTATTATTTGTTATTATTTGTCAAAGGACATTTTTATCTGACCTTGCGTCTCCATTTCGGCTTTATGCTTAGCAACTATATTATTAATGCGCTTTGCGGGATCAAGAAGCTCGCTTATCGTTGCATCATGATTGAGCGTATCAATTATATAGGAAACGTATTTACACATGTTGACGTTAACGTGCCAAGGCTTTTCAAGGAGACCGGGGCGGCGGTAGACAAGGTTTGTGGTAAATATCTTTGAGATAATTCCCTCTTCATATGCCTTATCAAATTTTTCAAATCCATCGGTAAAGAGTCCAAAGGTTGAGAACGCAAAAATTCTCTTAGCCCCTCTCTCCTTGAGTTGCTTACAAACGTCAAGCATAGACTCACCCGAGGAGATCATATCGTCTACCACTATAGCATCCTTATCGGTAAGATCCTGACCGAGATACTCGTGCGCCTCAATAGGATTCTTTCCGTTAACAACAACAGAATAATTTCGACGCTTGTAGAACATACCGATATTTATTCCAAGCACGGATGAATAATACATGCATCTGCCCATTGCGCCCTCATCAGGCGAGATCATCATAAGATTCTCTTTATCAATTACAATGTCGGGGACGGCTCTGATAAGAGCTTTTATCATTTGATACGAAGGACGGACGTTATCAAAGCCGGAAAGCGGGATAGCGTTGCACACTCTGGGGTCATGCGCGTCAAACGTGATGATATTAGTAACACCCATAGCAACAAGCTCCTGAAGCATTAATGCGCAGTCGAGTGATTCTCTTGTGGATCTCTTGTGCTGTCTTCCCTCATAAAGCATGGGCATTATTACGGTTATTCTGCGAGCTTTACCTGCAATTGCGGCAATTATACGCTTTAAATCCGCATAATGATCATCCGGACTCATAGGAACGGATTGACCGTACATGCGATATGTAACTCCGTAATTGAATACGTCACAGATGATATATACATCCTGACCTCTCATGGACTGATGGATAAGTCCCTTGCCTTCACCTGTTCCAAATCTCGGGCAGAGAGCCTCGGCGAGATAGGTGTCCTCGCTTGTGTGTCTGCGCCATTCCTTGAGATAATTGTCGACCTGCTGCGCAAAGGCTTCGCAGCCCTTCATACCAATTACACTCAACTCTCCAAACTGTGCGTCCTTCATTTTTTTAGTCCTCCGATTTAATTAGATAAATGCAACTTTGTGTGAATATTTATTTTAACAATTATACTATGGCAGAAATCTTGCAAAACCTTTCATAAGCATTGTCCCAGATGCATCTATCTGTCGCAGGCTCATAATGCTTAAGCTCAAACGAATTAGCAACGATCTGTCTTGCCTCCAAAACATCCTTGACTTCTCCCGCGCCTATCGCCTGCATCATAAGATTTCCTATGGCTGTGGCTTCTTCGGGTCCGGCGCATACGGGGATACCGCATGCATCCGCGGTCATCTGTGACAAGAATTTATCCTTGGTTCCGCCGCCGACAACGTTTATCATCGTAGTATGCTTGTTCATAAGCGCATCAAGTGATTCAACCGTATATCTGTATTTAAGAGCCAGGGACTCATAAATACAACGCACAACCTCGCCCACAGTTTCCGGGACGTGTTGTCCTGTTATACGGCAAAACTCTCTTATCTTTTCAGGCATGTTTCCGGGAGTGTTAAACGTGTGATAATCGGGATTAATGATTGATGCAAAGGGCTTAGCCTCCTTTGCCCAAGCTTCCATCTGCGCAAAGCTATATTCGTTACCCTCTCGTTTCCACTGTCTTCTTGATTCCTGAATGATCCAAAGACCCATTATGTTCTTAAGGAAACGTATAGTACCCATCACGCCACCCTCGTTTGTGAGGTTTGCCGCTCTTGTTCCATCGTTGATCAAAGGCTTATCAAGCTCAGCACCCATGAGCGACCACGTGCCGCTTGATATGTAAATAAAGTCTTTATTTTGAGCGGGCACTGCTATAACTGCGCTGGCTGTATCGTGCGCGGCTACGTTTATTACTCTGATACTGTTCTTTCCAACCTCTTCATTTATCTGCGGTAACAGTCCACCAAGATCATTGCAGGGTTGAACCAGAGGCGCGAACAACGAGCGCTTAATTCCAAGCTTGTCAATAAGCTCGAATGAGAAATCCCTCTTGTGTGCGTCAAGCAGCATACCCGTTGACGCAATTGTATATTCCGTTGCCATTTTGCCCGTAAGAAAATAGTTTAAAAGGTCGGGAATAAAGAGCAGCTTATCAGCTCTGTCAAGCGAATCGGGATCATCTCTTTTGTCCGCCGCAAGCTGATTGAGCGTATTGAAATCGGCAGCTTGGATTCCTGTAATTCTATATATCTCGTCGGGTGAAATATAGTTTTTTACGTAATCGGTGATATTCACCGTTCGTGTGTCACGGTAATGATATGGATTTGCCATCATTCTGCCGTTTTTATCGATAAGCGCGTAGTCAACACCCCACGTGTCGATACCCATGGTAGATATATTGTCGCCTTCGATCACGGTTTTGGTAATAGAATTCTTAATTTCATGGAATATTCTGAGTATATCCCACGTAAATCTGCCATTAACGAAAACAGGGTCGTTCGAAAAACGGTGATTCTCACGCAACGTGAGCTTATTTCCGTCGAACGATCCAACAATACCGCGACCGCTTGAAGCGCCAAGGTCAATAGCAAGCATTTTAAGATCTGCCATAATATCCTCCAAAATCAACAGTGTTTTCTACACAATGTTAATTATAGCACAATGCTTATGAATTTGTATGAATAATTTGTTAACATGCCTTTATTTACAAATATTTTCAAAATATCCTGCGATACGCCTTTAATCACTATTTTTCTACATCTACATAAAATGTAATGAGGCGTTATTTATTAATGCCCAAATTATTTTAATCGGAGTGCGATATGAATACAAATAAAATATTTACTATTCTCGGTGGAGATAAGCGTCAGGCTGTTATCGCACGTTGTCTTATAAAGCTCGGACACACTGTGCGAGTATATGGCTTGGGTTCTCTATCCGATAAGCTGAACGGCGTAGACGTATATAGCAACTGGCTTACCGCAATTCGAGGCAGCAACATTATATTGCTCCCTCTTCCGACCACGAGAGACGGAGCAACGCTCTCTCTGCGGCAAGGTGATATGGACGCTCAAGAAAAAGTCTTACTTTCCGATATTCTTATACAAGCATCTAAAAGCAATTGCGAGTGTGTTATAGGAGGTGTTATTCCCAAATCATTGATAAAAATGGCAAACGAATTGAATATTGCTATTTATGATTATTATGACCGAGAAGATCTACAGAAAAAGAACGCTCTCCCCAGCGCAGAAGGTGCCTTGATGCTTGCAATGGAAAACACGGAAAAGGTAATAAAGGGCATGTCGGTATTGATATGCGGTTACGGAAGAATCGGCAAATCACTTTCTGATATCTTATATAAGCTTGGAGCAGACATTACAGTAGCCGCGAGGCGAGAAGAAAGTCTTTGTGAAGCGGCGATGATGGGTTATAAAACCGCAAAGATAAACAGTGCTGACGACTCATCGCTATGCAAATCGGTAAAATCTGCCGACGTTATTTTTAATACAGTCCCTCACTTAATTTTTAACTCCAAGATTTTAGAGTGCGCAGACAATAAACCGCTTTATATAGAAATTGCGTCATCACCCGGAGGCATTGATCTTTCCGCGGCGAGAAATCTTGGCATTGAGGTGGTTTTCGCGCCATCGATACCGGGAAAATACGCTCCTATCTCTGCCGGAGAGTATATTTTTGAAACGATACATGACATTTTGAGAAACAGAGGTATATACGTATGATAGGTTACGCACTTTGCGGCTCGTTTTGTACTTTTGAGCAATCATTCAAGACACTTTGCAAGCTGAAAGAAACATA
The DNA here is from genome assembly GCA_015063905.1 of Oscillospiraceae bacterium. Lineage (GTDB taxonomy): Bacteria > Bacillota > Clostridia > Oscillospirales > CAG-272 > SVTX01. Next base: position 11,926 of record SVTF01000004.1, read on the forward strand.
TCCCGACATTGTTCCGATAATGAGTTACAATGCCTATAACACGGACACCCGTTTTGGCAAAAGCCGTGATTGGAATGACAAGATTGAAAATTTATGCGGTCGCAAGATTATCAATACCATCGCTGACGCAGAGCCGCTAGGGCCCAAAAATCCTCTTGACGCATTGATCATCGCACCGTGTACCGGAAACACTCTCGCAAAGATCGCAAACGGAATTACCGACACTCCCGTTTGTATGGCAGCCAAAGCACATCTGCGGCAAGACAGACCCTTGATAATCGCGCTCGCATCTAACGATGCCATGTCGGCCAACCTTGCAAATTTATCAAAGCTACTTATGCGCAAGAGCATATATTTTGTTCCCATGCTGCAAGATGAGCCTATAAAAAAGCCACATTCATTAGTTTGCGATTTTTCGTTATTGCCCTGTGCGCTTGAAAATGCATTGATGGGTAAACAGATAAGAAAGCTGTTTCTATAAAAAATATGGGGATAGAATAAATTTCTATCCTCTTTTTTCATTATTTGTATTGAAATATCGGAATAATTGTGATATAATGTTGCTTGTACAAAAGAATAACACAGTTCATCTTCTTGATTTTGTCAAGAATTGTCGGGCGCTCTGCGTGACGGAGCTTCCCGGGGATAAGGAAATCGCGGTGAGAATCCGCAACAACAGCCATTACCGTATCTGATATTATTTCACAAGTCGGAATGCTTATCGTTCTGTGCCGATAAAGGACTCTTGGGCAATTGGGAGAGCGATCGGGATCACGTCGGCTCGGAGCAGGTGCCGCCGTTCCCTTTTTGCGCCCATGAGGGGCGCTTTTATTTTATCCTTTTTACAACAAAAAAGAAGGAGATCTTATTCTATGAAAAAAATCATTTTAACGTTTCTTACATTGCTTCTGACATTCGCATGCATACTTTGCCTCGTTTCATGCAACCAAACGGATTCTGACAAAAATAACGAAAGTAACGGCGATGTTACTGCATCCGGCACGGTAGAGCAAGGCGATAACAAGGTAAATGCCACGGGCCTTTGGAAAAACGCTCGCTATCTTTCCGACGTAACGATTGGAGACGGCGCTAAAACCATTAGCTTTGAGATCGAGGCTGAAGGACAAAAAATTACCGTTACCCTTAAAACCGACAAGGATAATCTTGGTGATGCAATGTACGAGGTCGGTCTTGTAAACGACCCCTCGTTCTTTGATACGCTTAACGGCATAAAGGCTGATTGGAACAAAGACAAGGCTTATTGGGGATTCTACAAGGGTGAAGAATACATGACGGTTGGTATTGGCGATGCCGGGCTCAATACTAACAGCTACCGATTTGTTTATACTAAATAAGCCTTATGATAAAAGACAAATGGAGACGTCGAATCTCTGAGATTTGTGTTTTTTCAATGCTTGGCGCTTTGATGTTCTGCTCCAAGATACTAATGGAGGCACTGCCGAATATTCATCTGCTCGGAATGCTCGTGATGGTGTACACATTAACCTTTAGACTAAAGGCATTGATTCCAATCTACGTATACGTATTTTTAAACGGACTTTATGCAGGATTTAACCTGTGGTGGTTCCCTTATTTGTACATTTGGACTATCCTTTGGGGTATAACAATGATACTTCCAAAGAAAATGCCAAAGGCAGTTGCGTGTATTATTTATCCGCTTGTCTGCGCTCTGCACGGTCTGGCGTTCGGAGCTCTCTATGCTCCCGCACAGGCACTTATGTTTCATTTGAATTTCAATCAGATGATTGCATGGATAGTTGCGGGATTGCCTTTTGACGTTATTCACGCTGTGGGAAATATTTTCTTGGGTATGTTAATACTGCCTCTCGCAGAGTTGCTTAAAAAACTAAGCCGACAAATTGGAATTATATGATTTAAACCGCAGATGTGCGTAATGCATATCTGCGGTTTTCACGTTTATTTTAAATCGTCAGGTGTAAATGAATACTTGGAATTGCAGAATCTGCACTCAACCGTAAGCTCCTCGGGCTTTCCTTCCGCCAATTGCTCTTTAAACATTTTATCGAGGTCTTCAGAACCAAGTGAGCGAAGCGCTCTTTCCATTCTGTCACGAGAGCAAGTACAAATATAGTCAACTTCTATTTCATCAAACAGATCGTACTCTATTCCACTCATCGCAAGAGACATTATCTCCTCATTGGTCATTCCCTTATCAAACAGTGATGAAACATTAGACAAAAGCGGCACGTTATTCTCGATCTTTGTTATCGTTTCATCATCGGCAAACGGAAGCAACTGAATAATAATACCCCCTGCGGCGCGACAGGACAGATCTGTGTCAACTAAAACGCCGAGGGCGCATACAGTTGGAACCTGCTCGCTTTGAGCATAATATGCCGTTATATCCTCGGCTATCTCTCCGGACACAAGATCAATGGATCCGTTATAGGGCTCTCCGTCGCCCATGTCCTTTATAATATTTAGAAAACCGGCTCCAACCGCTCCGCTTACATCAAGCTTACCGTTTGATTTCAGTGGTATCTTAACGTTTGGATTGTGTATGTATCCGCGAACGTTGCCTATATAGTCGGAAATCGCAAGAACTCTTCCCGCAGGACCATCACCGTTAAGAGATACTGTAATCGTATCGTCCTTGTCGCCAAGCATGCATCCCATCATGGAAGTTACCGTGAGAAGACGTCCAAGCGTAGCGGTAGCGGTGGCAGATGTGTTGTGATACTCTATTGCCCTGTTTACAATGTCTGTAGAATTTATTACGTGTATTCTCGCGCTTCCATCTCTTGTCATCGCGCGCAATATTTTAGACTGTGCCATTATTAACTCCTTTATTTTTTAGCTCTTGCCACAATATACCAGCGTTCCGTGCTTGAGTTGGGAGCTGCAAACTGATAATCAGCAAAAATCCCAACAAGCTCAAACCCATTAGCGTTTAGCGACTGCTCAAGCTCTATCTTTGAATAGCACCGTTCCGTTTGCTCCTCATCGGCTCTTATGTATCCGCCGTCCTCCGTCTCGGTAAATACGGATAAATAGAATGAACACAGCTTCGTTTCTGCGTTATAGTCGTTTTGCCAGCCGCAATATGCCATGTTTCCACAAGAATCCTCGGTTTCAAAAATATAATGATTATTGCCATATACGTTTTCAAACTTGTGTGGGGTATTTACGTCAAAGATAAACAAACCGTCCGGATCAAGATAATTATGAACGGTGGAAAGGCATTTATCAAGATCTCCGTTCTCGGTAAGATAATTAATGCTATCAAGGCAGCAGCATACCGCGCCAACGGTTCCGTAAAGCTCAAAGCAACGCATATCTTGCTTTAAAAACAAGATATTAGAAATTCCTTTGCTATAAGCCTTCTCATATGCTTCGGACAGCATATCCTCGCTACCGTCAGCTCCAATCATATCGTAGCCACGGCTCTGAAGCTCAAATGTCATGCTACCCGTTCCGCAAGCAAGATCCAACACTATCTCGGGACGCTTTTCTAAATATCTATCAAAGCATTTTTCAATAAAATCAGCCCACTCGGTGTAATTGATGTCAGAATTTATCTTATCGTAAACATTGGCAATTGCCGAATAACCGCTATCCATGCATTTCCCTCCTTCCCGTCGTCTAACTCATATATTGTACCACTAATTCTCGCTAAAGTAAAGGGATTTTCGTAAATAATTTTTTTAAACAAACTGTTTGTTTTTGTAAATTGATTATTGACAAGAGCATGGGAATATTATATAATAATTATATAGAGTGTACTACTGTGTATGAAAGGGCTATAAAATATGACCGGGATAAAGATTGGAAAAAAGATTAGGCTGCTCAGAAAGAATAACGATATTACGCAAGACAAGCTTGCCGCTTATCTTGGAGTCACTCCCCAAGCGGTTTCCAGATGGGAATCTGAAATATGCTACCCCGATATAGAAACTCTTCCGCAGATAGCCGATTTTTTCGGAGTTGATATGGACGAGCTGCTTTGCTATGACAGCGTACAGAAGGAATCCAAGATAAAGGCCTATCTTGAAGAGGCGGAGCTTCTTATTGAAAACGATAAGCTTGGCGAGTGTCTTTCTCTTTTGCGCGAGGCTTATGCGGAGATACCGTCTTCATATGAGATCCAGCTCGAGCTTGCGGGAGTGCTTTCGGCAATAAGTGCCGTCGGTAAGCCCCGACGCGCAGACTTGATGGAGGCTGTTTCCTTGTGTAATCATATTCTGGAGTATTGCACGGACGATGAGCTGCGCGATGAAACCAAAAAGACGTTGTGTGATATTTATTCACATCAGATCGGCAACCCCCAGATGGCTATCGATATAGCGGAAAAGCTACACAGCATGAGCTACTCCAAGGAGATAGTCAAGGCTACGGTACTGACCGGAGATATCGCATTTAATCAGGCGCAACGAAACATTATTTCGTTTGCCGACAATATTTGGTGGCATATGTATAATATTGCGTGTGTTCCCGACATATCTGAAAATCGCTATACTACTGAACAAAAAATCGAGATAATGCAACGCGGAATTGCTCTTTTCGAAGTGATTTTTGACGGCAATTATCTCTATTATAACGACAGACTCGCAAACTCATACCGTCAGCTCGCTATGCTTTATCTTTCGCTTGGCAATAGACAGACTGCTCTTGAATGTGTGGAAAAGATGGCTGATCACGCAATAGAATTTGACTCGCTTGCCGATGCGCAAAATTACTCCGGAGTTCTTATCAACACTATTGAATATGACGCCACAAAGCCCGAAGGCTCTGAAGCTCCCTCTCTGTGCGCAAAGCTTTTGAGAGGACGCTTTAATGCTCGTATATGGTCTTCTATTCGCAACGAGCAAAGATTTGTTGCGGCAGTTGAGAGAATGACTGAATACATTTGATGTCTACTATGAAAATTCCTTTTGAAACAATTACACACCAAGTAAACGAAACCGAAGAGGCAGGTGCGCTTCTTGCTAAGCTGGTCGTAAACAAAGATTCGCCTAAATTTGTTGCTATGTATGGCGATCTTGGTGTGGGTAAAACCGCATTTGTCCGAGGATTTTGCTCCGAAATTTGCCCAGGCGTTAACGTAAAGTCACCAACCTTTGCTTTGGTGAACGAATACAAATGCTCACCAAAGCTTGGCACAATCAGAAAAGTGTGTCATTTTGATATGTATCGCGTCGCTGACGAGGACGACCTCTATTCTATCGGCTTCTATGATTATCTGAGAGATGACATTATTTGCATTGCCGAGTGGTGCGAGCTTATTCCCTACGCTATCCCAGAAGAATACGTGCGTGTATGCATAAGCAAAACGGACTCCGAGGATAAAAGGCTCATTTCTATAAACATCGTTAATTAAATCTTGGAGAAAACTATGAAAATACTCGCTCTTGACAGCACCGCGGACGTTTGCACCGTTGCACTTTGTGAAGATAAAAGGCTTATTTCAGAAATAACCGTCAATACAGGTAATACCCACTCTCAAACTCTGTTGCCCGCAGTTGAGCAGGTTTTAAGGATGGCGGAGCTGTCTTGCGACGACGTTGATCTGTTTGCCTGTAGCACCGGTCCCGGTTCTTTTACAGGAGTCAGAATCGGCGTGGCGACAATTAAAGGTCTGGCGTACGGAAAAAACAAGCCCTGCGTTTCGGTGTCTACTCTTGAGGCTCTGGCGCATAATCTATCCGGATATAACGGGATCATATGTCCTGTTATGAATGCGCGCAGAAATCAGGTTTATAACGCCCTGTTTGAATCCAAAGACGGTATTATCTCCCGTCTTTGCCCCGACCGCGCCATTTCTATTGAGGAATTGGACAATGAGCTAAATGATAACACTTTACCTGTCTATTTGTGCGGAGACGGATATGATATAACCGTTAAAGCATCAAAAAAGACACGATATCAGTATGTTTTTGAGCGTTCAAGGCATCAAAGCGCCTACAGCGTTGCGCTATGCGCGATTGAAAAATATGAACGAGGCGAAACGCTTGGCGACAAGGAGCTTGTACCAATTTATCTTCGCCCCTCGCAGGCAGAGCGCGAAAGACTTGAACGAATAAATAGTGAAAACAGTAACGGAGAAAAATAAATGAATAGAATAATTATTGGTTGTGACCACGGCGGATTTATAAGAAAATCAGAAATAATCAAGCATCTCGAGAGCAGAGGCTTTCAGGTGACCGATGTCGGAACATATACGCAACAGTCTTGCGATTATCCCGAGATTGCAAAGCAGGTGTGCGGCAGGATACAAGGCGGTGAGTTTGAATTGGGTATTCTCGTTTGCGGTACAGGCATTGGAATGTCCATAGCTGCAAACAAGCACAACGGAATACGCGCCGCGTGTTGCTCCGATACTTTTTCCGCAAGAATGACTCGTATGCACAACAACGCAAATGTCCTTTGCCTTGGTGAAAGAACTGTTGGTATGGGTCTGGCTCTTGATATTGTTGACGCTTTTATTGAAAATAGTTTTGAGGGCGAAAGACACCAAAGACGAGTTTCTATGATACACGAAATAGAGAAAGAAAATAGTTCAACGTAAAATACGGAAAGGCTTAAACATGGCTGATAATAATAAGCTTACCCACAAGATAGCGCAAGTTATTCGCGCTTTTTCGGGAAAGACAGACAAAAAGTACTACACGTCTGCCATCATTTTGGCGGCGGGCTCTTCTACCCGTATGGGCGGCGAGAGCAAGCAGTTTATCGAGCTCTGCGGCATGCCTGTTGTAGCTCGCACTGCCATTGAATTTGACAAGTCCGATTGTATTGACGAGCTTATAATTGTTTGTAAAAAAGAAGAATTGCCGCTTTATGAAGGCTTTGCAGATAAATACGGTATTAAAAAAACGTTGAAAACCGTAGAGGGCGGCTCCACGCGCCAGGAATCTGCGAGATTTGGTCTTGATGTTGTAAACGATAAGTCTAAGTTTGTCGCTATACACGATGCGGCAAGATGCCTTATCACAGGCGAGATGATATACAAGGTGTGCCACGGAGCGTATCTGCACGGAGGCGCGATTTTAGCGGTCAAAGCAGTTGATACTGTCAAAATAGGAAATAAAAACGCGTTTATTGAGTCTACTCCAGACCGAAGGCTTACTTGGCAGGCGCAGACTCCGCAGGTCTTTAAGACAAACGCCTTTCGCGCAGCGGCTTACGTAGCAAGAGACGAACAAATTGAAGGCACGGACGATGCCAGCCTTCTTGAGCACATCAGAATACCTGTAAAGCTCGTTGAGGGCAATCGCGAAAATATTAAGGTTACAGAGCCTATTGATATTAAGATTGCAGAAGCAATACTTGATATTAGAAGTGCACATGAATAATTTGTGAGGGTTAATATGAGAATTGGTCACGGATATGACGTTCACAAGCTGACAGAGGGCAGAAAATGCATAATTGGCGGAGTTGATATTCCCCACCGTCTCGGTCTTCTGGGACACTCGGACGCCGACGTCTTGCTACACGCAATAATGGACGCAGTTTTGGGCGCAATGGCACTTGGAGACATCGGTCATCTGTTTCCCGACACTGACAATACCTTTTTGGATATTGACAGCATGATCCTTTGCCAAAAGGTTGCACACATCATGCGGGATAAAGGATACAAGATTGGCAACATTGACGCAACAATAATCGCTCAAAAGCCAAAAATGGCTCCCTACATAGATCTGATGAGATCAAATGTTGCAACTGTTTTTTCTACTGACGTTGAAAACGTAAATATTAAAGCGACAACGGAAGAAAAGCTTGGATTTACAGGTGCCGAGCTCGGAATATCCGCGCACGCTGTTTGTCTGCTTGAAAACGCATAAACAAAATAGCTGCCGCAATATTTTGAGGCAGCTATAATTGGGGATCATATCCCCAATGCTATATCGCTCGGATACGCCCGAATGTCTTTCACTTCCTATGTTTTAAACAATAAAAAAGGCTTTTCCGAAGCGTTGCCTTATATTTACATATTATGACAAAGCAATGCATTATTCTACTGATTGCGACTAACAAATTTTAATTCAGAAAGGTACGGTATTGATATGATCTACGTAGCTCCCTCTCTCTTGGCGGCGGATTTTTCTACTCTTGATACCGAAATTAAAAAGGTTGAGGCTGCGGGCGCTAAATATTTGCACCTTGACGTAATGGACGGTGCTTTTGTTCCCAATATAACCTTTGGCCCCGAGCTCATTTCATCTATCAGAAAATGCACTAATATGATATTTGATGTGCATCTTATGATCAAGCGCCCGGAAAGATATATTGACCGCTTTGTCAAAGCGGGGGCTGACATAATCACGGTTCATTATGAGGCTTGCGAAAACCCCATGTCAGTGATCCATCTTATACACTCCTATGAGATGAAGGCGGGCGTTGCGATCTCTCCAAACACCCCAGTTGAACATCTTTTCCCATTGCTTGAGCACATAGACATGGCTCTAATTATGACAGTTGAGCCCGGTTTTGGCGGACAATCCCTGATCCCGTCTACCGTGGACAAGGTATCAACACTTAGCAAATACGCTCATGAAAGAGGAATTGACATCGATATTGAGGTTGATGGCGGTATAAATGAAAACAATGTTGGCCTTCTCGTTTCCGCCGGAGCAAACGTTATTGTTGCTGGGTCAGCTATTTTCAAAGCGAAAAAGCCAAGAGTTGTTATATCTGCAATGAAAAATGGCGGTATAATCACGTCATAAATCAAACCGCCGATCACTCGGCGGTTTTTCAATCTACAAATTGTGGAAAGCTTTTTTGTATGTCCACAAAACAGGCACTTTACACTTTTGTTCTCTTGGTGTATAATTAATTTGTTACTCTTGGATAATTAAAGGAGATCTCAATTTGAAAGCAACGATAGAGTTTCAAAACGGTACTTTAAGGCTTATGGTTGACGGTAAAGCCGTACCGCCTGATGCATATATAACTTATTTCACAAGAAATGCGAGATATGATGATTTTGCTAAGCTTGGATACAAGCTGTATTCCCTGCCGGTTATGTTCTCATCAAAAACTTTTAACGAAATATCGCAAGCACCCTGCTTTGGAAAGCCGATATTTGATTCTGATACACCGGATTGGGATACGCTTGACGCAGATTTCCACAAAATTTTGGACGCATGCCCCGATGCACTTATTTTTCCTCGAATGAACGTGTCCTTAAATGAAGCGTGGGAGCTCGCTAACCCGGACGAGCTTTGCGATACGGGTGCCACTCCTATTCACCGCCCCTGCTTTTCCTCGGACAAGTGGGCACAGGAATCTATGCGTCTTTACGGACTTGCAATAGACCACATAGCCGCATCGGATTACGCGGATCACGTCATCGGTTATCAATTCGCCGCGGGCAACACGGAAGAATGGTTTTCTCACGATCAAAAGGGGTCTGTTGGAAAGCGTTCTCGAGAAAAGTTTGCCGAGTGGAGCCTTGAAAAAGGACTTAAAGACACCGAGGAAAACTACCATGCGTTTCTTTCCGATATCGTTGCTACCCGAATATGCGATCTCGCCGCATTTACTAAACAACGCGCCGGACGCGATCTTCTTGTTGGCACCTTTTACGGCTACACGTTTGAATGCGCTGACAGGACGTCCTGTCACCACTCACTTGATCGAGTTTTAGAATGTCAGGATATTGATTTTCTTTGCTCGCCCGTATCTTACGCCAATGATCGCAGATTGGGCAGAGATCACTCTTGCATGCTTCCATGCGACAGCTTAAAGCTACACGGAAAGCTTTATTTCTCCGAGAATGATACCCGTACACATTTGACCTATCCCCCTTTCCCCGATCTGCCATATTTCCAACAGCCTGTTTTCGCACCAAAGAAATTCGAGGACACGGTTGAAATGCTTAAGCTTCACTACGCGCGTTCTATGGTACATGGATACGCACATTGGTGGTTTGATATGTGGGGTGGATGGTACGTTGACGATACGTATATGTCTGAGATGAAAGACTTTTTGAAAATATCCAAGCAAGCGATAAGCAAGCCACTTGGCAGCGTTTCCGAGATCGCTGTATTCGTGGATGAAAAAGCTTACAAATTTAACAACACACCCGAACCCGTTGAAATGATATATCAGATACGGGACACTCTCGGCAAAATGGGCACTCCCTACGACTGCTATCTGGCAAGCGACTATGGTGCAGTAAAAAACAACTACAAGGCTATTATAGTTCTTGATACATACAGAACAGAGCTTGTTGAGAGCATTGTTAATGACAATGAAAGGTGTTTTGTCATTGATGTTAACAATAAAAACGTAACCACAGAGGAGCTGCGTGAGTTTTGCCGCGCTTGCGGAGTTCACATATACAGCGACAAGGATGCGGTTATTTATGCTAACGAGAGCTATTTATTTGTTCATACTTGTACGGAGGGTAGCCTTGATATCAAAATGCCCGCAGGCAAAAAGCTTCACGCCATAATGGGAGCGGACTCCCACGGCGGCGAATTTCCCGAAAAATACGGAATACTGTTTGAGATAATATGATAAAAAAGATGTCAGGCAAGCCTGACATCTTTTGTCTTATTATTTAAGCATACCTTCAAGGGTAGCCTTTGCGCTTTCAAGCGCCTGCGCTATCTTTGAAGCGTCGCGTCCGCCTGCCATAGCGCTGTCGGGACGTCCGCCGCCCTTGCCGCCTGTTACAGACGCAACAGCTCCAACAAGCTTACCCGCATGTGCGCCCAAAGCAACCGCATCCTTACCGGCAACGGCAATAAAGTTGAGCTTATCACCGGATCTTACCGCAACAACTGCCACAGTATCGGCATGCTCAGCTTTGATCTTATCCGTGAGGCTTCTTGCAGCATCAAGCTCCATACCGTCCGCAAGGTAGGTAACAAGCTTTATCTGTCCTATAGAAATCGCGTTTGCGAGAACTTCATCAAGCTTAGAGCCGGCAAGCTTGGAGTTGAGAGATTCTATCTCTTTCTTCATCGCCGAGATCTCGTTTTGAAGCTGCGTAGCTCGCTTTGCAATGTCAGCGGGATTCTGCACCTTCAGCTCGCTTGCAGTCTGACAAATGAGCGCGTCCTTATCGCCAATAAGCTTGAGAACACCGAGTCCCGTTACGGCCTCTATTCGTCTTACACCCGCCGCAACACTGGATTCTGAAACTATCTTAAACAGACCGATCTTTCCTGTGTTGTCACAATGCGTACCGCCGCAAAGCTCGGTTGAGAAATTACCCATCTTAACCATACGAACAACTGAACCGTACTTTTCGCCAAAGAGTGCCATTGCGCCATTCTTTCTTGCGGTCTCTATATCGGTTTCAAGAGTTACAATATCGTTTGCCGCGAGAATATTCATATTGACAAGCGCTTCAACTCTCTGTATTTCATCGAGCGTAAGAGCCGCGAAATGTGTAAAGTCAAAACGGCATACTTCTTCGTTTACGTAAGATCCTGCCTGCTCAACGTGTGTGCCGAGCACCGCGCGCAACGATGCCTGCAAGAGATGTGCCGCCGAGTGATTTCTACATGTCGCAAGACGCTTTGAATCGTTTATATCAGCCGTTACGGTGTCACCAACAGATATGCTTCCGCTTGCAACGGTGCAAAGGTGAATGTAAACTCCGTCTGTTTTCTTTGTATCATAAACTGTGCCAAGGAACGAATCGGAATAGATAGTACCCGTATCTCCAACTTGTCCGCCGCCCTCTCCGTAGAACGGTGTACGGTCAAGGACGATAGTGCAGTCGCCCTCAGAAACGGCACTGACGCTTCCCTCCTCGGTCAAAATAGCGATAACCTTCGCCTCCGATCTGAATGCGCCGTAGCCCGTAAATTCGGTCTTAGCAAGATCGGAAAGGAGCGACTTTGAAGACTCATCCCATCCGCCTATATTAGCTCTTGCTTCTCTTGCGCGAACCTTTTGAGCCTGCATAAGCTCCTTGAACTTATCCTCATCAATAGTAAGATGGTTTTCCTCCGCTATCTCGCGGGTAAGATCAATCGGAAAGCCAAAGGTATCGTAGAGCTTGAATACCTCCTCACCGGAAATTACGTCCGCGTGATCGGAGATAGCGCCTCTTATAAGGTCTGAAAGAATGGAAAGACCCGCGTCTATAGTTGCATCAAATCTATCCTCTTCCATAGAAATGACTTTAAGAATGTAATCTCTCTTTTCGTCAAGCTCCGGATATGCTCCGCAGCTCTCCTCAATAGAAGTAGTTACGGTTTCAACAAGGAACGGATGATTGATGCCCAAAAGCTTACCGTGGCGGCAGGCGCGGCGGATTATTCGGCGAAGGACATATCCTCTTCCCTCGTTTGAAGGAATAACTCCGTCGGAAATCATAAACATCGCGCTTCTGGAGTGGTCGGTAACGACACGTATAGAAATATCGTTCTCTGCATCGTCTCCGTACTTTTTGCCCGAGATCTCGCTTACCTTATCTATTACCTTACGGATGGTATCCACCTCGAACATATTATCAACGCCCTGCATTACGCAAGCGAGACGCTCAAGACCCATGCCTGTATCAATATTCTTTGTCGCAAGCTCGGTGTAGTTACCCTGACCGTCATTATTAAACTGTGAGAATACGTTGTTCCAGATCTCCATAAATCTATCGCAATCGCATCCCGGCTTACAGTCGGGCGATCCGCAACCGTATTTGATTCCGCGATCAAAGTATATCTCCGAGCAAGGACCGCAAGGACCGCTTCCGTGTTCCCAGAAGTTATCCGCCTTACCGAGTCTTACCACGTGCGCGGGATCAACGCCTATCTTGTTGACCCAAATATCGTAAGCCTCCTCGTCGTGCTCATAAATGGAAGGCCAAAGCAGGTCACCGGGTATCTCGAGCCATTCTGTCAAGAACTCCCAAGACCACGCGATAGCCTCCTCCTTAAAGTAGTCACCAAAGGAGAAGTTTCCAAGCATCTCAAAGAATGTTCCGTGACGCGCCGTATGACCGACACGCTCAAGGTCGGGCGTTCTTATACACTTTTGACAGGTTGTTACGCGATTACGGGGCGGGATCTCCTCACCCGTGAAGAATTTCTTCATGGGCGCCATACCCGAGTTTATAAGTAAGAGTGATTTGTCGTTATGAGGAACGAGAGAATACGAAGGCAGACGCAAATGTCCCTTCGACTCAAAAAATGCTAAATACTTCTCTCTCAGATCATTAAGTGATGTCCATTTCATAAGAATTTTTACATCCTTTCGTCATGTTTGCATTAACTGTATAATTATATCACTTAATTGTCAATAAGTCAAGTGTTTTAAGCCCAATTTACAAAATTAAGACAATTTTAAAGCCGCCGATGATCATTCGGCGGCTTCTTGATTTCATTTGTTATCGGATTTATTTATTTCAGCTTTTATCGCATCTATTCTGCAATGTATTGGAGGATGGCTATACTCCAATACCACATTGATTTTTGAAGGTGAGAGATTAACAAAATTGTCAACCGCCATCTTCTTAAACGCCGTTATCATCGGTTCTCCGTATCCTTCAATGACAGCTTGTCGATCCGCTGCATACTCTGCTGCGCGACTGTGAGCATTCATAATAAGAGAAATAAGAGGCTGAATGATTCCAAGGCCAATACCTGTAACTATGTATGCAAAACCGTAGTTTACTCCGTCAAATCCAAAGTCAAGATAAATCTGCGGCATACTGACCGATCCCCAAACAACAAGGGACATGCAAGCAACGTTAACAACGTTCAAAAGCTGGCTTTTAATAACGTCCTTGTGAAGTCCGTGACCCATTTCGTGCGCAAAAATTGCGCATATTTCATCAACGGACATTTTTTCTACCAAAGTGTCGTAAAGAACTATCGTCTTCGTCTTGCCAAATCCGGCAATATACGCATTCATTTTTGTGGTGCGGCGTGAAGCGTCCATTACCTCGATAGATTTTACCTGATAGCCGTGCGAACCGAGCATATCAAGGAGTCTGCTCTTCAATTCACCTTCCTCAAGGGGCGTGAATTTATTGCCGATACGGCTGATATAAGGATAAAGGAACGAGATCGCAAGCGTAAATGCGAAAATGGTTGCCGCGAAAACAAAAACAGGCCAATCTCCAAACTCAAAAAGCGTCATAAGGCTGGCAAGCGCAAAAGTCAATGCAGCGGATAAAAGCAAAGAGCGAATCGAATCAAAGATAAAGGTTTTGAGCGACGAACGGTTGAATCCGTATTTTTGCTCTATCACCATGGTTTTAATATATCCAACAACTGTATCAACTACAAATCCAATAGCTATTTGAAGTATAGCCACTGCCGCAAGTCTTGCAAACATGTCATCGCCAAACAGCTTTGCAAACGCAGAAAATGCGTTAGTATATAGCAAAGCGATCATAATCGCAAAGCTGATTATTGTAGATACCAATTCAAGAATACAATTCTCCGCGCTGTACGCTATCCATTTAGCGTACGTTTCGCTATCGTAAATATCTTTAACGCTTTCCGGCGTGGGATTCTTTGCTGAACGGTGCTTTATCAGATTCATCACGATTGAATATAATGTGCTGACACAAAGCAATATCAAAACTAAATTCTTATACATAGTCCCTCCACGTTACGCTTGAAGTCCGTTATAAAGTGCTGCGCCGATGGCTGTTCCAAAGCTTGCGTTTTCGGGAATAATGAAATTAATTCCGAAGGACGTAAGATTTGAGAAGACGTTTCTCACGGGCTCGATATTCGTTAGATTTCCAACGATTACCACATCCTTTATATTATGTCCTCTCGCGGCAAAAACAGCAATCATAGCAACCGTTTCCGCAACAAGATTGGCAACACCCAGGGCTATATCAGCGTTTGTTGCGAGATCAGACACCTTTCCAAAATTAGCCGCTGTCAGTTCCTCGTTTACTCCCGTATACTTGGCATTCTTTGATATATCCTTGACTCGCAGATCTATATTGCTTAGGTCTCCCTCTCGGCAAAGCTCCTCTATATGCTCCACAGTTTCAACTCCGGTCATTTTACGGGTTAGTCCAAGCAGAGTTCCTCCACCCACTCCCGTTCCACCGAGATAATTGATCTTTGTTGCCATTCCCTCTTTTTTTGCGTGGACAAGCGCTGTACCCGTACCCATGCTTACGATTATTGCTTCATCAAGTCCGGAAAGATACAGACCGCCAAGACCGACAGCTGAAAATTCCGGCACTGTATTACAAGACAAAGAATAAATTGGCTGCTGCATGTGTGTTGCGCCAACACCCGTTACCATAACCTTGTCGATCTCTGAAAGCGACAGACCGTTCTGTGACGTGAATCTGCCGAATGCACCGTATATCGAGGTTATAGGATCGGTAGCGCGCACCAAAAATGGAGAGATCATTTCATTTTGTCCGTTTTCTCCAATTTTAAAACCAACAATTTTGGTAGTGCTTCCACCAACGTCAATTCCTATTACGTTTTTTGTCATGATCTGTTCCCTCCAATCAGTCTTATCCCAAAAGCACGTCTGTTACCAGCATTACGCAAAAGCCAACAAGCAAAGCGTAGGTTGCTCCACGCTCACTGCCGTGAGCATGCGTTTCGGGTATCATTTCATCACTAATTACATAAAGCATCGTACCACCCGCAAAGGCAAGCGCGAAAGGCAAAATTGCCGACGCTACACTAACCGCAAAGTATCCAAGAAAGGTTCCAATTACCTCCACAAGTCCCGTTGCCATAGCTATCAAAAAAGTTCTCGAAGGTTTTACGCCGGCGGATAGCATCGGTCCAATTATTACCATTCCCTCCGGAATATTCTGCAGGGCAATTCCTCCCGCAATTATCAAGGCTTGGTTGACATCACCAGAGCCAAATCCAACACCCGCCGCGATTCCCTCCGGCAGATTGTGTATCGCGATAGCCATAACAAATAGCAACACCTTGCTAAGACTTGCGTTGCTATGCGTTTCGCTGTCCCCTCCCGCTATTTTATGGAGGTGAGGAACGAATCGGTCAATAAGATTCAAGCACAATGCTCCCGCAAATATGCCCGCAACCGTTATCAGTATTCCAAAGCTTCCCCCATATTCCAACGAAGGAATGATAAGCCCAAGCACTGCGGCGGCAAGCATCACGCCCGCGGCAAAGGAGAGTATGATGTCTGAGAATTTGTGCGACATTTTCTTAAAGGTAAATCCTATCAGCGCGCCAAACACAGTGGCTCCACCCACGCCAAGCGCGGTCAATGCGATCATTCTCATAACATTCTCCTTTTACTTACTATGTTTTACCTTATAATTCTATCACAAAAGTATTATGTTGTCAATAAAAACGAAGTTTAATCGTTTTTCAGACCCGAATAAACTGTTTCGGCAATTTTAGCGATCTCTTTTATCTCTTTTGCTTTACATGTGCGCAGTTTCTTTTTCTCGGGCAATCCCCACACATTAAAGACGCGCGGACCTATCCATTCGCAATATGAGCAATCGTCAAACACACCCTTAACAATGCAAAGCGCAGCACGGCGCGGCGACATGAATATTATCTTCATCGGATGCTTTATAATGGCGTAGATGAGCTTTGGATAATGCGCGGTTATATTTGTCAGCGTGATGCCCGGGTGCGTGACGGAAAGCTTTACGCAGCTTTCATCCTTAAAAAGCTCATACAGCGAAAACATAAGATAACGCTTTGCGTTTCCGTAAACCTTGGATGCCGCGCTTGTCGTTGAAAAGTCTATATCGTCTTTATCTATTACAGAATAGTTATGCGCAATGCTTCCGACAACAATAACACGCCCATGATTTTTACTCAATACAGGCATCAGCTCTCGTATCATATAATACGGCGAAACAAAATTTATCTGATAAACGTTGTCAAATCCCGTTGAACACTTATGTCTTGGAATACTGTACGCGCCCGCATTGTGAATGAAAATATCAACCTTTGCGTCTGACAACTCTTTTACTGCTTGCCTCACGTCATCCATGTTTTCAAGATTAACTCGGATACGTGTGACGATGATGTCGGGATACGCCGCGAGCAAGACAGATCTATGCTCCTCGGACGTTTTTTCATTTCTGTCAAGCAGGCAGAGGTTTGCACCAAGAGAGGCGAGAAATTTGCAGATTTCTCTACCAAGTCCGCCCGTTGAGCCCGTAATTGCCACGGTTTTGCCTTTTATGGAGCTTGAATTATCCGCTAACCACTTGTCTATGCTCATATTGGACTCCTTTCGCAAATATCACATATGATTATATCACCGCAAGTGTAAATAGTCAATCGATTTTAGCCAAATTTGCCTTTTTCTATTGCGAAACGCGCCGATTTGTGTTATACTGTTTTTGTCGAATAAACACTCTTTGGAGGAGCTATGAAAATTGAACAAAGATTTTTAAAATACGTTTCTTTTCCTACTATGTCAGACGAAACAAGTGAGACTGTTCCGAGCACCCAAAAGCAGCTTGCTTTAAGCAGATATATTCGCGACGAGCTTATTTCTCTCGGACTTTGCGACGTTGAGCTTGATGATATGGGATACCTTTATGCAACGTTGCCGTCCAATACAGAAAAAGAGACAGTAACTCTCGGTCTTATCGCGCACGTCGACACGTCCGATGCCTGCGCGGACGCGCCTATCGTTACTAATACCGTTTTATACCAAGGAAGCGACATTTGCCTGAACAGTGAAAAGAATATTTTTCTATCAAGAAACGAGTATCCTGCTCTTGACAACTACGTTGGCGACCACCTTATAGTGACAGACGGCACAACGCTTTTAGGCGCTGATGACAAGGCGGGCATTTGCGCTATCGTTTCCGCCTTGGAAAAGATCATCAAAAGCGGAGATCCTCACGGAACTGTAAGGATATGCTTAACTCCCGATGAGGAGATCGGCAGAGGCGCAGATCATTTTGACGTTGAAAGATTCGCGGCTGATTATGCATACACCGTTGACGGCGGAGCGCTTGGTGAGATAGAATACGAAAACTTTAACGCGGCATCCGCCATCGCGGAGTTTTGCGGCGTTTCCATCCATCCCGGATCCGCAAAGGATAAGATGAAAAACGCGCAGCTTATGGCTATGGACTTCAACGCGTTGCTTCCGAAAGATCAGATTCCCGCTATGACTGAAGGATATGAAGGCTTTTTCCATCTTTGCGACATGTCGGGCGACTGCGAAAAAGCGAAGCTTATCTACATCATACGTGATCACGACAAACTGAAATTTGATGAGAAAAAGGCACTTTTCTCAAGCTGCGCCGATGCTATAAATGAAAAGTACGGAAACGGTTGCTGCTCGGTAACTATTAAGGACTCATACTACAACATGAAAGAGATCATAGACGATCACATGTACACCGTCGAACGTGCAGTTTCTGCTATGAAGGCTGTTGGAGTTGAACCCAAGATCATACCGATAAGAGGCGGCACGGACGGAGCCAGATTGTCCTTTATGGGTCTCCCATGTCCAAATATTTGTACGGGCGGCGAAAACTTCCACTCAAGATTTGAGTTTTTGTCTGTTGAGTCGCTATACAAGGTCGTTGACATCGTTGAAAGACTCGTGCTTGACTTAGCCCGCGAGGATAAATGATGATATCAGCTGAAAACGAATATAGCAAACTCGGCATTCTGTCAGGATCAACTATAAAGATCCTTGCTTGCATCTTTATGGCGTTTGATCACGCGGGCGTAATATTTTTTTCAGATCTTACAGTTTTTCGCGCTATCGGCAGGCTTGCCTTTCCTTTGTTTGCTTATTTTATTGCCGAGGGCTGTAAATATACAAAGAACAAGCTGAAACGCTTTCTTACAGTCTTTATTATCGGCGCAATGTATATTCTGTTCTATCTCATATATGCCAAAGAGGTATATTGCAACGTTTTTATAACCTTTTCAATATCAATACTTCTTATTTACCTTTGGACGTGGTTCAAAAAATACATATTTGATGACAGAAGGTTAACTTTAGCCACGCTATCTTTGCTGGGCATTATAGCTTTGGGCGCGGCGACCTGGTTTTTATCAGAAAACGTATATCTTGAATATGGGTTCAAGGGTGCTATCTTACCCTTGCTTATAAGCTTGTTTGATTTCAAGGATATGAACGCGCCGTCGTTTTTAAAAAGGCTTGACAATCATTACGTAGCGCTATTATGCATGGCACTTGGTCTTTCGTTATTATGCATAAACGCAAATCTTGGCGAAATACAGCTGTATTCATTTCTCTCCGTTGCACTGCTTTTGCTTTACAACGGAAAGGTCGGCAATAAAAAAATGAAATACGCTTTTTACATCTTCTACCCTGCACACCTTGTAATTATTGAGGGCATTTCGATAATTATTTCGCTTGTTCGATGAAATAAGGGACTCGGCAATATCCGAGTCCCTTTATCATTTTACGGCAGCTGCGCCATTAGCTCACCACCGTGCTTTTTCAACCAATCGTAGCTCATTTTGTAATCGGGCAAAACACGCTCCACCTCATTCCAAAAGCTCTTTGAATGGTTCATCTCCTTCAAGTGACACAGCTCATGGACAACAACGTAATCCAATACGTTTTCAGGAGCTAATAATAACAGGCAGTTAAAATTCAAATTACTTTTGTTGCTGCAGCTGCCCCACCTTGTGTGTTGGCTTTTGATAGTTACACGGTTATAGCGCACGCCCATTTCCTTTGCAAAATGCTCTACACGCAAGGGTATTATTCGCTTTGCATCATCGATCAGATACTGTATTTCATCAACACTCAGCTTTTTTATATTCTGTCTTTCTTCGGCGGCGCATAAAACGCTTTGACGTGTCTTGCTTATCCACTCCGACTTTTCCAGAACAAATTTATCGATCAGCTCCAACGGCATACGGTATGGCGCATATATAACGACCTCTCCATTAGGCTTTACCTTAATTGCGCACGTTTTTCTGGAGCTCCTGACTATCGGATATACAGTCTTTTTTAATTTTGACATATTCATCACCCGATAATAATTTACCATATCTTTAATGTTTTTGCAATAGTTTTATTGATTTTTCGGCTTTGATATGGTACAATGATATAAGATTTGATGGAAAGGATGTGAATATATGGCTTTTGACGCTTGTATGCTTGCATGCGTTGCCAAAGAGATCAATAGTATCGGTGGCGGCGGTAGGGTTGAAAAGATATATCAGCCCGAGCATGACGAGATCGTATTGCTGATGCGCACTACTATGGGCGGCAAGCGCTTGCTGATCAACGGGGGCGTTAATAATCCCAGAATTCATTTCACATCTGTAATTAAAGAAAATCCCGCTCAGGCACCAATGTTTTGTATGCTTCTTCGAAAGCACTTGAGTGGCGCAACGCTCGAATCCGTTGAGCAAATGGGGTTTGAACGAGTTGTCAAGCTTACGTTTGGCGCGCGTGACGAAATGGGATTCGACTGCAAAAAGCACCTTATTGCCGAGGTTATGGGAAAATACAGCAATCTCATTTTTGCTGACGGCAATATGAAGATCATTTCTTCTTTAAAAACTGTAGATTTTACGACATCGAGCTTGCGACAGGTGCTTCCGGGCATGACCTATGCGCTCCCGCCAATTCAGAGCAAGATGGATCCAACAAGCACCGATGCCGAGCAATTTACAAGCGCCGCCAAGACCTATCCCGCGGATAAATCGGCTTATAAGTTCATTACCGACTCTTATCTCGGTATATCAACTGCTTTAGCCCGTGAAATTGTTTACAGAGCATGCGCAAAATACGATATGCCGCTTTCTTTGTGCGACATTGAAAAGCTATATTACGAGTTCTCCCGAGTGCTTGACACAGCTAAGAGTGGCATATGCTCTCCATGCGTTATATATGATCACAACGTGCCGCTGGAGTATTGCTTCACTCCCCTTCGGTTTTACGGCGGCGAAAGCACTTTGCGATGCTTTGAATCCTTGTCGGAGGCTCTTGACGCGTTTTATCAAGACAGAGATAAGGAACTGCGCGTCAAGCAACGCGCCGCTGATATATTCCGCATGCTCACTGCGGCGGAGTCCAGAATAATCAAAAAGCTGGAGCGTCAAAGGTCCGAGCTTGCCGACTGCGAAAGAGGCACAGAGTACAAGAAATACGGTGATCTCATAAGCAGCAACATATACCGTTTGTCAAAAAAGGACAAGTGCGTTGAGGTTGTTGATTACGAAAATTGGAATGACGAAAAGCAGGATTATGAAAAAACAGTAATTGAGCTTGATGAAAGTTTAACGCCCGCCGCAAACGCTCAAAAATATTACAAGCTTTACAATAAATCAAAGAACGCAAAGGTATATCTCGCTCAACAAATTGCTTTAGGAGAAAAAGAAATTGTATATATCCATTCGGTTTTTGACGCTTTGACCAAAGCGGAGACCTCTGCTGACATTGTCGAAATACGTGATGAGCTGTACAAAAGCGGCTACGCCTCAAAAATGAAAGGATATGCCGCTCCTAAAAAATCACACAAGCCCGAGGTTGCCGAATTCAGAACCACCAACGGTTACCGTGTGCTCTGCGGAAAGAACAACTATCAAAATGAGTATATCACACACACTGTTGCAGAAAAGCACGACTATTGGTTCCATGCCAAAAACGTTGCCGGTTCTCATGTGCTATTGATAACGCAAGGTGAAGAACCGCCCGAACAGGATTTCACGGATGCATGCGAAATTGCGGCGCTTTATTCCAAGGCATCCAAGGGTCAGCTTGTTTGCGTGGATTATCTGTTTGCAAAAGGAGTAAAAAAGGTATCAGGCGCAAAACCTGGATTTGTTATATACCATAGCAATTGGAGCGCTTACGTAACTCCAAATGCAGAAAGAATAGCATCGCTCAGAGTCAAATAGAGTTGCTGTTAACTAATACTTTAATTGCCCGAAACACATCGGGCAATTTTTTTAATTTGGATTGACAATATGCTCTCATTATGATATAATGTATTTGTATATTAAGATCATTTTTCTGAAAGGATCAGTATAAAATGTTTAATTTGAAAAAGTTGTTGGCTTTTTTATTGGCTTTGTTAATGATCTTAGCTGCTTTTGTCGGTTGCGATAAGGCGGAGGATACCGAAAACTTTGACGATCTTTATGAAGACGATTTTGATGATCTCGAGTATTTCCCCGACGTTGAAAAAAACAATTACAATGATGATCTCAACTTCTACGTCGTTACACAGGGCGAACAGGACTTTTACGTTCTTGAAGAAAGTAACGGAAGCCCGATGGATGAGGCTGTTTACGCAAGGCAGGAGCGAATAAGAAGGTATCTTGGCGTTTCTATGATACTTTATAGCCCGACGGGATACGATTGGCAGACTTATGCTCAGGCGGTTTCAAACGCTATAACCAACAAGGACGGCACGATCGACGCAATGATCCCCATGAACTATGCTCAGGTAACTAAGCTTGTTTCGGAGCATTATCTTGAGGACTGGTTAGAGATAGATGGCGTGGATCTGTATGCTGAGTATTGGAATCTCAAGGCGATGGAAGAACTTGAGCTTAAGGGACGTTGTTTCTTTGCGCTCGGTGACTGCATCATACTTAACACATACATAGTTGGCTTTAATAAGGACATGTATGCAAAATACAAGGACAACGAAGTATTTGGCGGCAAGACGTTTTATGATCTTGTTTATGACTACGAGTGGACTTGGGAAAAAATGATTGAGATATCCAGCCTCGTTTATCTCGACCGAACAGGTGACGGAAAAACACTTGACGATACATACGGATTTTCATCTAATGGATGGGAATTCAGCACGTCGATCATTCAGGCATGCGGAATGAAGCTGCTTGAAATGGACGAAGCCGGAAACTGGAAAATGGCTATCAACAATTCAACCAACTATCCCAAAATGCAAAAGCTTGTAGAGATACTTTCCGAGTGGTATAAGAGCGAGAACGCTTACGTTGCCTTCAAGAGCGCGAGCTGGGAATCTGAGCCCGTTGTCAGCATGACTTCAGGAAGAACGCTCATGTCCTTTGGTAGCACGGCAAACCTCGAGAGTTGGCTTGATTATGACATCGATTTCGGTGTTCTTCCCTATCCGATGTATGACACCAACCAAAAAGCCTATTATTCACTTCAGTGGTCCGGCCTATTGGCTTTGCCAACTTATATGACCGATCCACAGATGAGTGCGGAAACCATGGAAATGTTCTGTTTCTACAGCGATCCCGTTAGAGTTACTTTCTATGAGAAATTGCTTGGCAAGCAGGTCTCCGACGCGCCCGAGGATGCAGATATGCTTGACATTATCTGGGATAGCTTGTGCCTTGACATAGGTCAAACGTTCTGCCAGGTTGATTACGCGCTCCCAATTCCTTATACGCTCTCTCTTACCACTGACCCTGACCCGAGTACAGGATCAGAAACCAATCTTGCGTCTCTGTTTGCTAAAAAAGAGGCGTTGGTAAATAACGGTATGATAGAATTCTTAAAGAGTATTAAGTAAAATATTTAACAAACAAGACCGTCGTATCTCGACGGTCTTGTTTTATATTCAGATCAGATTTTTTTAAGTCGGGCGTATGTTGCCATAAGCTTTTTTGTTCCAACCTTATCAAACATAACCTCGTACAGCATATCTGCTCCCATAGACCTCGCGGACAGTATTTCACCGTCCCCAAAGGTCATGTGCCTTACTCTGTCGCCCGGTTTCAACGCGTCTCCCGTTTGAACGGCGGGTCTTGGCTTTATTATTGGCTTACCTACGGTTGCGTTGTCGCCAACAGAAATACTATGTGCAGGCGTCCTTGTATATCTGCTATCCGCATCGGTATTATCGTGAAAATACACCTTGACACTTGGGCGCGTGATACCATAAAATCCACTTGTGCTTTCGTTTCCCTCTCGCTTGACGTATTGCTCCGGTATCTCGGTGACAAAGCGTGATATGGGATTATACTGAGTTTGTCCGTAAAGCAAGCGCGATTTTGTATGAAGTATGTATATCTTTTCCTTAGCCCGTGTCAGTGCGACGTATGCAAGGCGCCTCTCTTCTTCAATGTCATCAGTTCCCAATATTGTCTGCTGACTTGGAAATATACCGTCCTCAAACCCGGGGATCACAACTATCGGGAATTCAAGTCCCTTTGCGCTGTGAACAGTCATAAGCACCACCGCGTCGGCACTCTCGTCATATCTATCCACGTCTGCCACAAGAGCATTCTCTTCCAAAAAACCGGTAAGCGTGGGCTCTTCATTGTTGTTTACGTACTCAATAATTGCGGATTTGAATTCCTCAAGGTTTTCAAGTCTGTCCTTTTCTTCCGGTCCTGCCTGCTCTAACATTGCGCGATAGCCGCTATCCTCGATCACCGCATCAAAAAGGTCGGGTAGTGACAGATGTCTCGACTTAACGGTAAGTCCGTTTATCAGCGCGGCGAATGACTCAAGAACCGCAAAATTGCGCGACAGCGCGGTATAAGCGCTTGCGTTTTCAAGCACCTCAAACATAGAGCAATTCAGCTCTGCCGCTATCTGCGAAACCGCATCGATAGTTCTGTCTCCGATCTTGCGCTTGGGCTCGTTTATTATACGCAAAAGTCGTTCGCGGTCAGAGTGATTGGCGATCAATTGCAAGTAAGCAACAACGTCACGGATCTCCTTGCGATCCGAAAAACGAACACCGCCAAGCATTCTGTACGGTATGGCACTCTTGGCAAGCGCGCGCTCTATACTGCTTGACTGGGCATTATTTCTGTACAGTATCGCAAAATCTCTGTACGACCTACCGTCGTGTGCCACCGCACGATACACGGTATCAACAATACTCTTTGCCTCAAGATTCTGATCGTCGACCTTTCGCACGGTGATCTTTTCGCCCTTTTCTCCACAAGTCCAAAGCTTTTTGCCGTGACGACCCGTATTGTTGGATATTACGGCATTGGCGGCATCGAGAATGGTTTGCGTTGATCTGTAATTCTGTTCAAGCTTGATTATGCGGGCATTGGCAAAATCCTGCCCAAAATTTAAAATGTTATCGATCGTGGCTCCGCGAAATTTATATATCGACTGATCATCATCACCAACCACCATAATATTGCCGTTTCTCGCGGAAAACATGGCAGTCAGTACAGATTGCGCGTCATTTGTATCCTGATACTCATCCACGCATACGTATTTGAACTTTTTTTGATAAAACTCAAGAACCGCGGGTTCTTTTTTGAACAGCTCAATGGTCTTCATTATTATGTCATCAAAGTCCATCGCGTTTGATGAATGTAAAGCTCTTTGATACTCGGCATATACCTTTGCTATCTTAGTGCGTCTGAAATCTCCGCTCGCCTCGGCTGCGAACATTTCGGGTGTGATCAGCTTGTCCTTTGCCCGACTGATAGCATTGATCACGCTCTTGATGGGAAAGGTCTTTTCGTCTATCATACAAGCCTTCATCGCAGAGGCAACCGCTTTCTTTGTATCATCGGCATCATATATGGTAAACTCTTTTTTATATCCTATCAGCTCGCAGTTTACACGCAGAATGCGCATGCATATTGAATGGAAGGTTCCAGCCCATATATCATTTGCGGCATCGCCGTCATCCAGAGCGTTTGATAGCCTGTTTTTGATCTCATTAGCCGCCTTATTTGTAAATGTTATTGCAAGCATTCTATATGGAGGGCATGCGCCGTATGCAAAGTCGGAGAGCATCTCTTTTGCCGCATCCGCTCCATTTTGAGCTAACGCGCTTTCCATTTCTTCTATGTACTTATCGTCTACCCACTCCGGAACGTAATCGTTATAATAAGCATCTCCATACTTGATGATAAACACAACGCGTTGAACCAAAACAGTGGTTTTGCCGCTTCCCGCCCCCGCTAACACGAGCAAAGGGCCGTCTACGTTAAAGACGGCTTTTCTTTGTTGCTCATTCAGATACGCATAGCACTTATCAAACAATGCTCGCTTAAGATTCAAATATTTATCGTTCAGATCCATTTTATTCCCAATTCAATATCAATACAATGACGATTTACAGTGCTGCTTTATGGCAGACTTTACGTAACCTATAAAATACCAGGTGACAAACACGAATACAATGCATAACGTATGGGAGATGATTCCTGACAGTTCAAAGACTAACCCCTTATACGTCCTTGGAATCGAATATACATAATATAATCCTGATAGCGCCGCTATCACTCCGAGAGATAACACTGTAGCCGAGCCACAATTAAACTTTCGCTTCATCGCTTTATAGTCAGACGAACCAATATTACCCGACATATCGGTGTAGGAAACGAACAGATCTCTTATGGCGGGGATGGCGCACAGCAGCAAGCCAATAAAAATTACCGCCTCCGCTACGTACATAAATAGCATGAAATAATAAGAGTTATACGCCTCAATATTTCTGATGACGTCGTTTGGAGAATGACGTGAAAAGAAATGATTTGTTGCAAGATCGCAAAATACCGCAGCCGCTATACCAAGCGTTGACGGAATAATCAAGAGCTTCCACTTTTCTGTGTGGCGTCTCAAAAATAACGCGCTGACAATAGCCGCAATATACAACCATATATCCGATATTGCGTTTACACTGTCAACCGTAAAATCTAAGGACAGTATAAACGCGCCCGTCATAATGGCGAGTCCTATTGAAACGACTCTGGATATAAAGAAATCCCGCGCATTCTGAATCTTTTCCAGATAAACGGTTTTCAAGCTTTCGACGAAATCAGCATCTTTATTGATGGCTCTGAAATACTTAATAATTCTAACAAGCCATACTATCGCGACCGGAATGATTATAACAGCCGCAAAAAGACGCAGAACGTTAATAAATTCATAAGTGTCATCGGCTGCGAGGGTGGTAAATTCGGGCAAAGCCCAAAAGACGTTCTTAACTACAACAAACAACACTGAAAGCGCATACATATGCTCGGACGCATTTGCAGCCCCCTCTTTCTTTGTTTCATATACCGCGCTTCCGTTGTGGTAAGTTCCGAGGTACAAAAAGCCTTCAAACATTTTTTTATAGCCCGGAATTAATATAACAACGTCACTAAAAGCAAAAACGAAGATAAGCAAAAGTGATATTACCGACCTTTCCTGCTTTTCAAAAAGCAGGTTGATGGCCATCACAGCCACTATCCTCAACACCCCTACCAATACGGCGATCCTGAACTGCTTGAAGGCATCCATCAGCTTTGGATTAATGTCAGCTAAGTTGATGAGGGCGAAACAAAGAATAAAATATCCGATAAAATCAGGAAGTGGGTCAATCAATGAATAGCTTGGCTCAAATAAAAACAGAAAAGCGACGGGCATAAGTGAAAAGCCCATGTTTTTTCTCATTTTTCCGGTCATGCTACCACCTCCTTTTATAATCTTACTTTTTCTTTTTCTTTTTGTGTCCCTTGTTGTGTTCGAAGCTTGATTTATTCAGCTTTTCATTTCTTTTATTAAGCTTGCTCTCCAAATACTTTTTGGTTTGCTCTACAACCTGCTCCTCGCGCTCGTCCTTGATCTTATTCCATTTGTTGATAAAACCAAATCTTGATTGCTTGCGCCTCATATCCTCCTGCCCCTCCGGACATATCATGGCGTAACACTTGAATATGAGCGCGGCATTGATTATAGTATATACAAGCTGCATCAGCATAAGGAGCATCATCAGTCCTGCTCTGCTCGATTTTAGCGTCTCGATCGGCAACAACACAATAATTTGTAAAACGTTGAAAAGTATTACAAATATCATATTTCTGAAAGCCTTGACGCGAGTATCGGGATACTCCACTCGCCTTGATAGATCGGCTATACCGTAAAGCACCGACATATTAAACAAAAAGTTGATGGCTATCTCGGCAAGATCAAATACCGTGCCGAGATTCAGAGCTACTATGCCAAGCGGAAAACCAAATTGCTGTTCCACCCACACAAGTGTGCCGTAAAGCGAGCAAATTAGCAGCAGCGTATTGGCAATCAGCGCATAAACAAACGTGGGGGAATATTTTCTGAGCTCAAAAAGCCCCAGGAACATTATAGATCCACCAACCAACGTACCTGCGAAAATATACGTTCCAAATCCAACGGCAGATACGTATGCAAATATATAGCCTATCAACAAAAAGCCAAATCCCATTATATCCTCCGTTAATGATTTTTTTGATTATTTTGAAGTGTTAGCCGCATTGCCGCAGCAGTTTTTATACTTTTTTCCCGAGCCGCAAGGGCAAGGATCGTTTCTGCCAACCTTCTCGGCAGCAGTTTTTCGTATCGTCACCTTTTTTTCGCTCTTGGGCGCGGAGCCTTCAAAGCCTGCAGTTATCGGATTGGCTATCTGCGTCCTCTTGATTGTTGGAGCAGCCTTGGGAACAACGGACAAGATACCTCTTACGGTCTTCTCGCGTATATCCTCTATCATTGTATCAAACATATCGCCGCCTACTATACGGTATTCAACGACAGGATCACGGTGAGCATACGACTGCAACCCGATCTGACCTCTTAGCTCATCCATTGTATCGATGTGTTCCATCCACGCCGTATCAACGTTTCTAAGAAGAATCGAGCGCTGAATCTCAAGGAAGGTTTCTCTGCCAAACAGAGCTTCCTTTTCATCGTACTTAGCCAGAGCGCGCTCTGTAAGCAGAGTTACTATCTCCCCGTTATTGAGCTTTTTGAGCTCTTCCTCAGTATATCTGAAATCATTTGCGTCGCACAAATACGGAAGTGCCGTGCGGAGTCCTTCAAGATCCCAATCGGTTGCGTTTTCGTCGCTCGTGTGGGCAAGTACACAGTCATTTATGCTGGAAAGCATCATTTTCTTTATGGTCTCGCCAATTCCGTCTCCACCGTCAAGAACTTCTCCGCGCTGCTTGTAAATAACGGTTCTTTGCTGATTCATTACGTCGTCATAAGCAAGAACGTATTTGCGTCGCTTGAAGTTGTTGAACTCGATTCTCTTTTGCGCGCTTTCAATGGAATTGGAAAGCATTTGCGCGTCGATAGGTGTTGTTTCTTCAATACCCATACGGTCTATCATCATAGAGAGCCTATTCATTCTGTCCTCTCCGCCAAACAGACGCATAAGGTCATCTTCAAGTGATATATAGAAACGTGATTCACCCGGGTCGCCCTGACGTCCCGAGCGTCCGCGCAGCTGATTGTCGATACGGCGGCTTTCGTGTCGCTCCGTGCCGAGAATGAACAGTCCGCCCGCCTCTCTTACCTTTTCTGCCTCGGGAGCTATCTCCAATTTGTACTTTTCATAAAGCTTTGCAAACAGCTCTCTTGCAGCCAAAATTTCTTCATCATCGGTATTGGATGTGCCGTTAGCCTCAACTATAAGCTCCTCGGGTATCTGCATAGACCTCATTTCCTGCTTTGCAAGAAACTCGGGATTGCCGCCAAGCATAATATCGGTACCTCTTCCCGCCATATTGGTAGATATGGTGACTGCGCCGAATTTACCAGCTTGGGCAACTATCTCCGCTTCCTTTTGATGATACTTGGCATTAAGCACCGTATGCTTTATGCCCGCACTCAAAAGCTTTTTTGAAAGGTATTCCGATTTTTCTATCGAAACTGTACCAACAAGAACGGGTTGTCCTTTTTTGTTACATTCTTTGATCTGATCAATAACCGCCTGATATTTTCCGTTAACAGTTCTATAAACGACGTCATTGTGATCGATCCTTATCATAGGCTTGTTTGTTGGCACCTCAACTACGTCAAGCTCATAGATCTCCTTAAACTCATCCTGCTCAGTAAGTGCCGTACCTGTCATGCCCGAGAGCTTTTTGTACATTCGGAAGTAATTCTGGAACGTAATAGTGGCAAGCGTTTTATTTTCTTTTTCAATGCTTACGCCTTCCTTTGCCTCTATAGCCTGGTGAAGGCCGTCCGAATAGCGCCTTCCATACATCATTCGTCCCGTAAACTCATCGACTATGATAACGCCTTTATCGGTAACCACGTACTGCTCGTCACGGAACATAACTCCGTGTGCCTTTATCGCCTGATTTACGTAGTGCATAAGATCCGCATTCTCGGGATCGGTAAAGTTTTCAACACCAAAGTATGCTTCCGCCTTTTGCGCGCCCTTGGGGGTAAGGATGGCATTTCTCGCCTTTTCGTCCACAACGTAATCAGCGTCAAAGTTTTCGTGATCCTCTTTGCTGTCTATCTCTTTGATAACGAGCTTGCGCAACGTTCTTGCGAACTTATCGGCTCTTTCATACATATCGGTAGGCTCCTCGCCCGCACCGGAAATGATAAGAGGGGTTCTCGCCTCATCGACAAGTATTGAGTCCACCTCGTCAACGATAGCAAAATTATGTCCACGCTGAACCATTCTCTCCTTGTAGACCACCATGTTATCACGTAGGTAGTCAAATCCGAATTCGTTATTGGTTCCATAGGTTATGTCCGCGCTATAAGCCTCTTTTTTCTGGCGGTTGTCCATTCCGTGAACGACAAGGCCTGTTGAAAGCCCCATAAATCCATAAACTCTGCCCATTTCCTCGCTATCTCGGCGGGCAAGATAATCGTTAACCGTTACGATGTGAACACCGTCTCCAGAAAGCGCGTTAAGATAAGCCGGAAGCGTAGCTACAAGCGTCTTACCTTCTCCCGTTTTCATTTCCGCTATTCTTCCTTGGTGAAGGATTATTCCGCCAAGCAGCTGCACGTGGAAGGGGCGCTTTCCAAGAACACGGTCGTCTGCCTCTCTGACCGCTGCAAAAGCGTCCGGCAAAATATCGTCAAGCGTTTCGCCGCTTGCAAGCCTTGCCTTAAGAGCGGGAGTTGTTGCCTTAAGCTCCTCATCGCTCATAGCGGAATACTTGTTTGCCAGCTCCTCTATCTGCTTTGCGATTTTTTCCAGCTTTTTTATCTGTCTATCACTATATGTGCCAAAGATCTTTGCTCCAAGACCCATTTTGAAAATCCACCTTTCAGTTTTTTATGCAAAGGTTACGTTTAACGTACATTAAATTTAATTATACTATATTTCCATATATTTTACAATACGATTTTGTAAATTTTCGTAAAACACTTGAAAAATGACCTCATTTGCTATATAATTATCTTGTCGTTTTCCGGCAATAAGAATTGGAGATATATATCATGGCTTTACATATAAACATTGTCCTTTGCGAACCCGAAATACCGCAGAATACAGGAAACATTGCGAGAACCTGCGCGGCAACCGGCGCTTCATTGCATCTTATACGTCCGCTTGGCTTCAAGATAGATAACGCAAAGCTCAAGCGTGCGGGGCTTGACTATTGGGACAAGCTTGACATTACGTATTACGACGGTCTTGACGATTTCTTTTCAAAGCATCCCGATGCCTGCGTTTATTATTTCTCAACAAAGGCGCAGCACAAATATTCGGACGTAAACTACCCCGATGATGCTTTTATAATGTTCGGCAAGGAGACAAAGGGATTGCCTGAAGATCTCTTGTTTGCCAACCCCGAACAATGCGTGAGAATTCCTATGAGGGATCACTTGCGCTCACTTAATCTGTCAAATTCGGTTGCCATAGCTGTCTACGAAATACTGCGCCAAAGAGATTTTGATGGATTAGTAGATTCAGGGCAGCTTACACAATTTTCATGGGAATAATGTTGATCGGAGCTATTAATGGATAGAAAACTTAACGTTACCGTTGCGATGAGCGGCGGAATTGACAGTGCGGTCGCCGCGCTGCTTGCTATCGAACAAGGATACAACGTTTCGGGCGCAACGCTGCGTCTGTGCGATAAAATATTAAAGGACGGCACAAACGCTACCGAGAGCGACATTGAGGACGCAAAAAAGACATGTCAAGCGTTGAAAATACAGCATAAGGTTTATGACATGACCGACCTCTTCAAGCTCAACGTGGTCAAAAACTTTATTGACACATATCTTGAGGGAGGCACTCCTAATCCTTGCATCGTCTGCAATAAGCATCTTAAATTCGGTGCTTTGCTTAACCTTGAGCTGAAATGCGGCGCTGACCTTGTTGCCACAGGTCACTACGCAAAAATAGAGCGTGACACAAATGGAAGATGGCTATTGAAAAGGGCAAAGGATGAAAAAAAGGACCAGACATATATGCTTTGGTCGCTTACTCAGCATCAGTTGGCTCACTCCCTATTCCCTCTTGGAAATCTCACAAAGCCCGAGATACGCAAAATTGGCTTTGAGCATGGCTTTATAAATGCTCACAAAAGTGACAGTCAGGACATTTGCTTTGTCCCCGACGGTGATTACGCCGCATTTATCGAAAAAGAGCTTGGATATAAATATCCTGAGGGTGATTATATTGACGAAAACGGTAACGTTTTGGGACGGCATAAGGGTATGATCCATTACACGATAGGACAAAGAAAAGGCCTCGGCATTTCTATGGGCCGCCACATTTTTGTTTCAAATAAGGATGCCAAGACCAATACTGTTACTCTTACAGACGAGGACAGGCTTTTTACCGATAAGGTCATTATCAAGAGCATAAATCTCATTCCCTTTGACAAGCTCGAAGCTCCAATGTGCGTTCAAGCCAAGGTGAGATACAGTCAATCATCAAGCCCCGCTTTTGCTCAGCAAACGGGAGAAGATGAGATCACCCTGACCTTTGATACCCCTCAACGCGCTCCCGCAAAGGGTCAATCCGCGGTTATGTATGACGGCGAATATGTAATTGGCGGCGGAATAATCCAATAAATCGCATTGCCGTTTATTCAAATAAAAATCACATTGACTAAAGCTGCCAATGTGATTTTTTTATTGTTTTTAGTTGTTATCCTTTTTCTTGGGGTTTGTAACCTTGTTGAGCACAGCGACGCTGATTATAATTATAACGGTCACAATGAAAATTCCAAGCATTCCCTTTCCCATTGTCAACCCGTTTTCACAAATTCATCACTCTATCAGAGCATAATGTGTGAATTTCTTAGCTCGTGATCCTTGATCCTGCCGTTTATTGAGTATGCGTGGTTTTCCAAGTAGTCCGTATGAGAATCGGAAAGTCCCTGCCTTATAAGCTCGGATATAACGCATGCGCAAAATTTCTCAATTTCTCGCGAAATCTCCAAGGCTTGATCTCCCGACTTATTGATCAGCCTCTCAAGTTCAAACGCTCCTTGACCCAATATTTCAAGCTCACGCATGGCTCGAAATGACCATTTGTAATACGGAGTATGTCTTCTGTTAAGTAAAAACACCATGTCTATCGCGCTTTTAACAAAATCGGATAGCGCAAGTCTTGCCGCGCCGAGCTCTCCGTGAGACAGGCATCTTTTATAGTTATACTGCCCCGATTGCGCCATATGAAAGGCGCAGGAGGCTATCTTTTTTAGTCTTGCATCCTCGGGCATTCCATTTTTGATCTTATCGCGTATCTCGGTAAATCTGCCATACGGGTCACAAAAGACTTGTCCGTTTACCGCCTCGGCAAGATAATATGACGGTGTATATACCCAATCCTTAAGAGTTTCGGGCGCCCCGTCTCTGCCCGTGTACTGACGGTAAAAATCCGATATAGTCATAACTCC
This sequence comes from Oscillospiraceae bacterium, assembly GCA_015063905.1. Classification (GTDB taxonomy): domain Bacteria; phylum Bacillota; class Clostridia; order Oscillospirales; family CAG-272; genus SVTX01. The sequence continues at coordinate 45,363 of SVTF01000004.1, forward strand.
GCGGCTATCGGAGCCCCTAAGGCTCTTCTCTGTGGTATTTATCTGTGAATACTCCTTTTGTAGCTTAGTATAGGTGCGAAAAAGCCTGAATCCGAACTCACGCTCGCTCTCCTCATCGATCCAGATGCAAAGCGAAGGCTCGAAATCGTGATCCTTGGATATTTCGTCGTCAAAGCCAAAGCACTCCGAGCCATGACCCACAAGACCTACTGCTATCCTGTCCGCGTATGGGGAAAATTCACTCTCTATAACCGGCTTTACCGCGTCTTCATAGAAGCGGCGCGCCATCTCAATTCCCTGCATATATTTTCTCCATCAATTCCTTGATATACTTTTCATACTCAAAGTATCCGAAAAACGCAAACGACGGATAACATTTTGAGCAAAGAAAAGCAAAATTTCCGTCATGCGTATTTTGCTTATGTGTGAGAAGCTCCCAGGCGCGCTCCATATTAGCGTCTATTCGCTCGTCACAAGGATCATCATCGTAATAGATATGAGCCAGATTGACAAGCGTTACAGCTATCTCTCCGCGGCAATCTCCTCTGCGCTCAAGAATGTCGATCGCGCATTGGCATGCCTCCTTTGCGCTCTCTCTATCTCCAATATCAACGTACGCGCTTGAAATATTATTATAGTATGCCGCCATTTTGTAATCATTCGCCGAAAGGCAATTATCATAAATGGCTTTTGCCCTTGCATAGTACTCCATGGCTTGCTTGGCTTGTCCAAATGATTTCATGGTGGTGGCGCCGTTCAGGTACAGAGTGCCTGCTGACTCGGAGCTATCAAGACCGTGTTCTGCCATAAGCTCAAATGCCTCGTTAACAGAACGGAGAGCCTTATCCATATCAGACGTGCGCCTATAGTACCCTATTTCCTCATTCAGAATCTCCAACAGTCCGCGGACGTCACCAAGCGCCCGCGCTTCTCTTTCCCAATATTCCAAGAGCCTGCCGACAGCATCCAGATCGTTTGTTGAAAACAACTCATCAAGCTTGGATATTACGCGAGCGATGGGCACGGTATCATACGACTCCTTAGAGCAGCCCTTGCATTTGATAATTCTCTCTTCCTGCATATTTTTTCTCCGATATTTATGTCAAAACTAATTAGCCCCTAAACATACGTTTAGCAATATTATAATAAAAATTATATCATATGTACATGTTGATGTCAACAAATGAAGGTCTAAAATATTTTAAAAATGTGCGATATAGGTGGTGACAAAACGGCTCATATATGCTATAATTAAATAAATATAGTTTATTTGTTTTTAATTCAATTTACGGAGGATTTATGGATATACTGATTTTGGTTGTTAGCTTGTTATCGCTTACTGTGGCGGCAATATGTCTTTTGATGCTGATGCGTATGCGCTCAGGCATACAGGAGGCAGACAATACCGACGGATACGATAAAAAGCTGGACGAGCTCCGCGAGGCAATATATAATGAATTCGCAAGGAACAGATCGGAGCAGAATCAATCCGCGCTTGCTCAGCGCCAGGAAATGACAAATAAAATTTCCGAGGTGAACAGAAGCTTAGACGCGCTCAACAAGACCAATCAGGAACAGCTTATCAGAATCTTCCGTCAAATGGCGGAGGGTATGACCGCGATGAGAGATAAAAACTCGGAGATCATCGAAAAGCAGAACCAAAAGATTGAGTCGGCGCTTACAAAGATACAGGAAAGCAACGAAAAAAAGCTTGAAGAAATGCGTACCGTTGTTGACGAAAAGCTTACCTCCACTCTTACCCAAAGACTTGACAGCTCCTTTAAAACGGTGTCAAGTCAGCTTGAAAATCTTTACAAGGCTCTGGGCGAAATGAAGGAGATGTCCGGCGGTATAACGGAAAACGTAACTACTCTCAACCGCGTGCTTACCAACGTAAAGGCGAGAGGCACGTGGGCCGAGGTCCAGCTGAAGAACATTCTCGATCAAACTATCCCCGGAATGTACGTTGAAAACTATGCCCCAAAATCCACAAGCAAGGACAGAGTGGAATTTGCTATCAAGATACCCTCCGGCGAAAACTACTCCGAGATAACCTATCTCCCGCTAGACTCCAAATTCCCCATGGAAGACTACGTTCGTCTTTGCAACGCGGCAGACCGAGCGGATCCCGAGGGACTTGCCGAGGCGCGCCGCGCGCTTGAGGACCGCGTTATACACGAGGCTCGAGATATAAAGAAGTACATAAACGTTCCCTCCACCACTCCTTTCGCTGTTATGTATCTCGCCAGCGAAGGACTTTATGCCGAGATCTCCGCTTCTCCAAATGCCGTTGCGGAAAGAATTCAAAATGATTATAACGTAATGATCTGCGGCCCATCAACAGTTACAGCGCTGCTCAATTCTCTTGCTATGGGCTTCCGTATCGCTGCCATTAATGAAAAGGCGCACGAGGTAAGAAAGATACTGTCTGCGGTAAAGGCTCAATACGATACCTTTGAAACGGTACTTGCCAAGGCTAAAAAGAAAATAGATGAGGCGGGACGTTCGCTTGACGACGCTCAGCACAGAAACAATATGATACAAAAAAAGCTTCGCTCCGTCGAAGCGCTTGATTCCGCTGAATCAAATGATATTCTGCAATTAGACGCAGCTCCGTCTTTACTTGTGGACGAAGAGGAGGATGTTTGATGTTACTTGCTGCAACCTGCCTTTTTGGACTTGAAAAACAGCTTGGCGAGGAGATCGACGCGCTTGGTCTTAAAAGAGTCGAAACCATTGACGGACGCGTGCTGTTCGAAGGTCAGTTTTGCGATATACCGCGAGTTAATATCAATTTAAGGCTTGCGGAGCGAGTCTTTATTGTACTTGGCAGATTCAAAGCCGAGACCTTTACCGAGCTTTTTGACGGAACATACGCAATTCACTGGGAAGATTGGATTGGAAAGCTTGACGAATTTCCCGTAACCGGTCATTCCATAAAAAGCAAGCTCACGTCCATCCCCGATTGCCAGAGCATAGTTAAAAAGTCCATAGTCAATAGGCTTTCAAGCGCTTACGGCGTTTCTTGGTTTGAGGAAACGGGTGTAAAATATAAAATAGAATTCTTTATTTTGAAGGATCAGGCCATGCTTATGATCGACACGTCCGGTGTTGCGCTTCACAAACGAGGTTACCGCCCCGATGCGGGTGCCGCACCACTTCGCGAAACGCTTGCCGCTTGCATCGCGCTTACTGCAAGACCGCGCGAGGACGTTCTCTTTTGGGATCCCTTTTGCGGCTCGGGAACCATCGCAATCGAAGCCGCTATGATCGCGCGCAAGATCGCTCCCGGCCTTAACCGAGCATTCGCCGCCGAAAAATTTCCCCAGATAGAGGAAAAAATGTGGATCGACGCAAGAGCTGAAGCCGCATCTTTCGAGATCAAGGATTCAAAATTTGAGGTGTGGGCATCCGACATTGACGAGGACATTTTGGATCTTGCCTACGAAAACGCGCTCCGTGCTGGAGTTGAGGATTGCATCAACATCTTCCACGCGGACGCACGAAATATAAAAAAGCCACAAGATATACGTGGAAGCATCGTTTGCAATCCGCCTTACGGAGAGCGAATGGGTGAGGCGCGCGAAATAGAGCAGCTATACCGTGACATTGGAAAAAACTTTAATAGCTTTGACCCGTGGCACATATACGTTCTCACGTCATGCGATTATTTTGAAAAGCTTTACGGCAGGCGCGCGGACAAAACGCGCAAGCTTTATAACGGCATGCTCCCCTGCTCACTATATCAATTTTTCAAGCCCGCGGATACAAACGTCTACATTCAGAATCATAAGCAATTTCAAAAAAACAAAGGCTATAACGATAATCGCTCTAAAAAACTTGACGGCGGATATAATAAATACACTAAATTCAAAAAATAAAGAGGAAAAACATGCTTAATCTTTGCGACCCAAAGACTATAAGACAGGTAATGGATATGTTTGGACTGAATTTCAAAAAGGAATTCGGTCAGAATTTTCTTACCGACAATATGACTGTTGAGGATATTGCCGACGCTTGCAACGATGACAAGGATATAACCGTTGTTGAGATCGGACCCGGCATTGGATGTATGACCCGCGAGCTTTGTGAGAGATACTCTCGCGTTGTAGCGTTCGAGATCGATTCGGGACTTATCCCTGTTCTCAAATATACGCTTGACGAATACAAAAACGTTACCGTGCTAAATCAGGATATCATGACCGCGGATCTTGAATCGGTCCTTGCTCCTTATTTTGAAATGGGCAAGGTTGCCGTCTGCGCAAATCTCCCATATTATATCACAACTCCAATACTTATGAAGCTTATAGAGTCAAAGCTTCCCTTTGACAGTATAACCGTGATGGTGCAGGCCGAGGTTGCGGAACGGCTTGCGGCGGGCGCGGGCAATAAGAACTGCGGAGCTATAACCGCGGCTATCGACTATTACGGTCACGCAGAGCTGCTGTTTACTGTAAACGCAGACAGGTTTATGCCTCCTCCAAAAGTTAATTCTTCTGTTGTAAGGATAGATCTTTGGAAGGACAAGCCTGTAGTACCTATTGATGAGGAGCTGTTTTTCAAAACCGTAAAGGCTGCTTTTGAGCAAAGGCGCAAAACGCTCCCCAACTCGCTTATGACAGGTTTTTCGGAAATATCAAAGGAAAGGCTAACCGAGCTTATCATTTCCTGCGGACATCGCCCCGATGTGCGCGGAGAAAAGCTTTCAGTTCGTGATTTTTGCACACTCTCGGACGCAATTTACCACGAGCTTAACAAATAATAAGCGATACCACTTTGCAGAATGGAATTTGTATGAAAAAATATTCGGTTTATCTATTTATTCTTCTACTCCTTGTGCTTTGTTTATCTGCATCAGCCTGTAATGATGCACCGTGTAAGCACCCAAACATTAACAGCGCTACCTTGGAGGCAACCTGCCTTGCGGCAGGTAAGACAACTTATACATGCCCCGATTGCCAATTTACATACGTTGACAAGATAATTGAGCCAAAGGGTCACACGTACAAGGCGGCGGTAACTCCTCCAACATGCGAGAACGGCGGGTACACCACATACACGTGTGATTGCGGCCATAGCTACGTCTCCGACTATACAAAAGCCTTGGGGCACGACTACACAAAGGAATTTTACACTATACCGCCCACCTGTATGGATCAGGGCTATACGTTTTATGCCTGCTCTGATTGCGAAAGCTCATACACCACAAACTATGTAAAGCCTACGGGACACACGCTCTCGGCAACCGTAACAGATGCTACTTGCTCCTCGGAGGGATACACAACGTACAAGTGCGACAACTGCGCCTACACCTTTGTTTCAGACTATACAAAGCCTCTTGCGCACGACTATACAGACAATATCATAGTAACCGCTCCGACTTGCACCGAACAGGGCTATACGACCTATAAATGCAACGCTTGCGAGCATGAATACATATCAAGCTTTACCCCGCCCGCAGGCCATGACTATACTGACAGTACCGTAACTGTCCACCCCACCTGCACCGAGCAGGGTTATACCACGTACAACTGCAACAATTGCGAGCATTCTTACGCCTCTGATTTTACCCAACCGACCGACCACGTCTACGTTGAACAGACCGTATCGGCACCAACCTGCACCGAGGTCGGTGTAACCAAATACGCATGCTCATGCGGAGAGGAGTATACGATAACAGTTGAAGCAACGGGACATGATTTTACAAGAACTGTAACCATGCCCACGCTCTCAGATATGGGATTTACGGACTTTTATTGCGAAATCTGCAAATATTCCTACACGGGAGATCTCCGCTTCTATAATGATATATTGCCAAACGGAGCATATGCTTTGGGGTCCGAGGTCAAGGCGATTGGTATTGACATATCCGAGCACAACTATAACGGTATTGACGCTATTGATTTCGCCGCTATCAAGGCTTCCGGCGTTGATTACGTTATAATCAAGGCGGGCAGCTCATACCGCGAGGGCTATACGCTTGGCGGTATCGATCCCCGATTTGAGCAAAGCTATGCGGACGCAAAAGCCGCGGGACTTGACGTTGGAGTATATTTTTACACATATGCTACCACCGTTGAGGATATAGTTTACGATGCGCATTTGCTGCTTTCAATTCTTGATGGCAAGCAATTTGAATATCCCATATATCTCGATCTTGAAGATGATTCTCTTTTAGCTCTCGACTCTGCCACGCTTACCCAAATGTGCGTAGAGTTCTTTACCGTGCTTCAGCGCGCGGGATATTACACCGGACTATATGTAAATAACGAGTGGCTTACACAGAAGATTCAAACAGACGTGGCTCTCTCCAAATTTGAAATATGGTATGCCCGCTATCCCGGTGCATCGGACAGTGAAATCATCTGGAATACAGAATTATACGGGGCTCATCTCGGAATGTGGCAATACAGTGACAAGGGCGAGTTTGAGGCTATACCCGATATCCCGTTCGACCTTAATTATGCGTACAAGGATTATCCCGCGATCATTACCGCGGGTGGATTCAATGGGTATGACGCCGACGTAAGCTTTGTTGACGACGGAAAGGATTTTGTTTACGTTATCGCTAATGCCATGAATATTAGATCCACACCTGATTTTGATTCCGAGGAAAATATCATTGGCATAGTATATAAGGGCGCTCGGTTTGAGGTTTTGGAAAAAACCGATGATTACACAATGATCCTCTATAACGGCCTTATCGCATATATAAGCGCAAATCCCCTATACGTTTCATTTGAGATACCGACATTCAGCAACGTTACACAATAAACAAAAAAACGGCAGAATACATCTGCCGTTTTCTTTTGATATTTTATTTTGAAGCCTCTGCCGCGCGGCGAGCCTTCATCATTTCTTTCATACGAAGCTCTGTATTGAGTATCTTTTTACGGAGTCTTATTGACTTGGGTGTTACCTCGATAAGCTCGTCGTCTGAAATGAACTCAATAGCCTCTTCAAGACTGAAGATCTTAGGTGGAGTAAGCAAAAGCTTTTCATCAGCTCCCGCGGAGCGAATCGCCGTAAGGTGCTTTTCTTTGCAAGGATTGACCGCGATATCGTCATTCTTGGGATTCTCGCCAACGATCATTCCCTCATACACCTCAGTCTGAGGTCCGACAAACAGCTGACCGCGTTCCTGCGTATTATATAGTCCGTATCTCGTAGTAACTCCTGCCTCGCTGGCAACGAGCACGCCCGTAAATCTCATAATAACACCGCCGCGATAGGGCTGATAGCCATCAAAAAGCGTATTCAGCACGCCTTCTCCGTGTGTTGCCGACAAAAATTCGGAACGGTATCCGAAAAGACATCTTGAAGGAATACTGTACTCAATTCTCATTCGCTCGCCAATTGGAGTCATCTCGATAAGGTCGCCCTTTCTCTGTCCGAGCTTTTCTATTACTGTTCCAACGTATTCGTTTGGAACGTCAAGCGTAACGCGCTCCATAGGCTCACATTTTTGCCCGTCTATTTCTTTAATAATGACCTTGGGATTTGAGCAGGTCATCTCATAGCCCTCGCGGCGCATATTCTCAAGAAGGATCGAGAGATGCATCTCTCCTCTTCCCGAAACTATAAACTCGTCGGTAGTATCTCCGTCGCGCACACGCAGGGAAACGTCCTTTAACAGCTCTCTGTACAGTCTTTCACGAAGCTGGCGAGAGGTTACAAACTTGCCCTCTTTACCTGCCAGGGGACTTGTGTTTACCGAGAACGTCATCTCCACCGTGGGCTCGCTGACCTTTACAAACTCAAGCGGCTCAGGATTTGTTGTGCAGGTTATTGTATCTCCTATCGAGATGTCGCCCGCGCCCGAGAAACATATAATATCGCCCATCATAGCCGTCTCAACGGGTACACGGACAAGTCCGTCTATCTGATAGAGCGAAACTATCTTTGTTCTCTTTGGCTTTTCATCGGGCTTGTGGTAATTGCACACCAATACCTCCTGTCCAACGTTAACGCGTCCTCTCTCGATTCTTCCGATTCCTATTCTGCCCACGTAGTCATTATAGTCAACGGAAGACACCAGAACCTGAAGATCGCCCTCCAGATCGCCAACAGGCGCAGGGATATAATCGAGTATAGTGTCAAACAGAGGCGTAAGGTCGGTTCCCTCCTCATCGGGAGTAAGGCTTGCGGTTCCCGAACGTCCCGAGCAATAGAGCATGGGAGAATCGAGCTGATCGTCGTTTGCGCCGAGATCAATAAGCAGCTCAAGTATCTCATCCTCAACCTCACCAAGTCTTGCGTCGGGCTTGTCTATTTTATTGATACAAACTATAACTCTGTGATTAAGCTCAAGCGCTCTCTTCAAAACGAAACGAGTCTGAGGCATAGGACCTTCAGCCGCGTCAACAAGCAGAATAACACCGTTAACCATTTTAAGCACGCGCTCCACCTCGCCGCCAAAATCGGCGTGACCGGGAGTATCTACGATGTTGATCTTTACGTCGTTATAATGTACTGCAGTGTTTTTAGCAAGTATGGTAATTCCTCTTTCCTTTTCAATGGCATCCGAGTCCATTACTCTTGTCACAGTTTCCTGGTTTTCTCTGTATATGCCACCCTGCTTTAACAAACCGTCGACCAGCGTTGTTTTTCCGTGGTCAACGTGAGCAATGATAGCCACGTTTCTTAAATCATTTCTTACCATACCTTCTCCTTTATTCTATCAACAAATTTACACGTTTTCTACCAAATTAATATTATATCACATTTTTGTCCAATGTTAAATTGAAATTTATGACGATATTTATAAAAAATGTGACAGCAAATTATTTATTTTGACTAAAAATTGCGGTTTTGAGTTACAAAACCCAAAACCGCTTTAAAATTATTTCAAGAATCCGTTTATTATCTGTTCCTCTGCCTGCTTTTCGTCAAGACCGAGAGTCATGAGCTTGATCAACTGCTCACCCGCGATCTTTCCGATAGCCGCCTCGTGAATTAGTGACGCCTCTGTGTTATTCGCGATAATTTTCGGTATTGCCTCTACACACGCGTTGTCCATGATTATTGCGTCGCACTCGGTGTGACCGGAGCAACGGTTGTTACCGACAACGTCCGAGATAAAGAGCTGACGCGAATTGTCCTTTGCCACAGAGCGTGAAACTACGTGTGTTCCGCAATCCTCACCCTGAAGGTCGACCACGAATTCGGTTTCCGCAAACTGACTTCCGTGCGTCATTATCTTTTCGTGGACGATAAGCGTGGACTTGTCCTTCAACACAGCTTCGGTCTTACGTTTTGTGGAATCAACACCCTTGATCTGCGTTGTTTCCATTTCCATATACGCGCCCTCCTCAAGAAGAACGACCGTTGTGGGATTCATAACGTTCTTTCCGTTTCCGTCTCCGTCGCCATAATGCTTTTCAACGTACTTTATCCTTGCGTTTTTGCCTACAAAGAAGCTATGAATTCCGCTGTGCTCGCTATCCTGAACGCCGCAGTTGTGTATTCCGCAACCCGCGATTATGACAACGTCCGCGTCCTCGCCAATATGAAAATCATTGTAAACAAGCTCGCGCAGTCCCGATTCCGCGATGATCACGGGAATATGCACGCTCTCGTTTTTTGTTCCGGCTTTGATATATATATCTATGCCGGGCTTGTCCGTTTTTTTCTCTATAACTATGTTTTCCGAGGAGTTCTTACCGTACATCTCACCGTCAACGCGGATGGAATACGCTCCCTCCGGAACCTCATGCAGTCCCGCGACCTCGCGGAGAAGATTCAACTGAAGCTCATCAAGCTTTTTCTTTTCAGCCATTATTCTTCACCTCCGCTCGCAAATCTGCAGCTCGCCTGCGCCGAGAGCAGCTCGGGCAATATTTCACTCTTGGAGCCGTATGCGGCAACCTTTCCGTCCGCTATAACCACGATCTTATCGGCAATATCAAGTATTCTCTCCTGGTGAGAAATAATAAGTATATTTCCGTGTGTTCTCTCATGCATCTTTTCAAACACCTTGATAAGATTGTTAAAGCTCCAGAGATCTATTCCCGCTTCGGGCTCGTCAAACACCGAGAACTTGGTGCCGCGCGCGTTTATCATGGCGATCTCGATTCTCTTAAGCTCTCCTCCCGAAAGAGATTCATTAACCTCTCGGTTTACGTATTCCTTGGCGCAAAGTCCAACCTCCGAGAGAAATTTGCACGCCTCCGCAACCGAGATCTTTTCGCCTGCGGCAAGAGAAATAAGGTCCTTTACCGTAATACCCTTAAATCTGACGGGCTGCTGAAAAGCAAAGCTTATTCCCGCTCTCGATCTTTCGGTTATATTCATATCGGTGATATCCTCGCCATCGAGATATATCCTTCCGCTATCGGGTGTAACTATACCCGCAATCACCTTGGCAAGCGTGGATTTTCCCGATCCGTTAGGACCTGTTATCGCAACAAACCCATCATCTATCGTAAGCGATACGTCGTCAAGAATTCGGCGCATCTTATTTGTTTTTGGGTCTGTAACCGTATACGTTACATTCTTTAATTCTAACATATTTCTCCTTTCTTTGAGACTGTATATTAACTCAAATAAACTAATATAGGGAAGACTTTGCAGACACTGCTCAATCTTCCCTATTATTCTACCATAAACTACTAATTAAATCAATATATATTTTACAAAAATTTAATGTCTACCAAAATGGTATTTTTTGTACAAATTATCATAAAGAGTAGGAATTGTGTGCTGATGGTCTCCGCAGAAATGCCATCCAATTCCCCCTCTGCTTGTAGGACGGTTTACTATGTTCTTTCTCGGGCGGTAATAGTAGTTTGGATCCTCATATCCTATCTTTGAGCGATAATCTCCAAGATCGATAAGATCAAAATTTGCCGTTGTTATATGGAAATTTTCATAGCCTAAATTTCTCGCGATGGACAAAGCCTTCAAAAACACCTCAGCGCCTATTACCGCTGAACCGAAGTTCAGGAAAACGCCCCCATCGAGATCGCATACCGACGCGCACATTTTTTTGAAATCCACTCCCGAACATTTTCCGATCACGCTCATATCGCACGTGGGATGCTGATGAATTATATCCGTTCCAAGAGCTATATGATAGGTTGCGGGAACGTTATTGACGTATGCTTGATAAAGAACGCAGTCTTCACGGTAAGGAAATTTTTCGGGGTTATCGAATATGTATTTCCCCAGCGATTCACCATAACCGAGCCCCTCTGCCGCTCCAAGCCTCAAAGCCTCGTTCATCCATGCACCCGTCTGCTCCCACATTCCAAATGAACCGTCCTCGATGGCGGTTGGCACATCCTCGCTCGTTCCGCCGAGATATGCAAGCTCAAAATCGTGTATGCTGCCCGCTCCGTTTGACGCGATATGGGTTATAACTCCGTCCTTAATAAATTGGATAATATAGCGGGACAGGCGATTTTTTATAACGTGCGCTCCCATAGACCATATTACCGGACGACCGTTTTTCCTCGCGTTGATTATTCTATCAACAAGCTCGTCAAAATCGGGATGCTCGAACCTTTGATGAGTGGTCTCTCCCGGAGTCATAAGATTATCTATTCTGACAAGATTGTGTCTGATATTCGCATCGTACGTTCTTATGTTATCAAATATAAGCTCTCGGCTTTTGCTCTCTCCCTTAAATACACCTCTTTTATCCATGATTCAATCCTCCATCCAAGCCAAAATCTCATCAACTTTATCAAAACAGTCAACAAGCGCGTGCGCTCCCGCGTTTGTCAGGCGGTTTACCTTTACATCGTCTATTCCGCAAAGGTCGCGCTCTTTACCGCATATGCCAAGCGTGCATGCGCCCGCGGCTTTTCCAAGCCTTATCTCCACGGGCCCGTCGCCCACGACGAGTAATCCTCCCTGCCCCTGTGAGATAAGTCGATTTAAGGTCGCCTCCTTGGAGCAGTCCTCGGAGTGAGGCTTGGCGCCCGCTATCTCGTCGAAATACGCATCTATTCCGAGTATTGCCGCCTCATGCTTTACATCTGCCTCATCAGTTCCGCTTGCGGCAAATATTCTGACGCCTCTCTCCTTTAACGCCTCTAAAAATTGCTTAGAGCCGCGCATTATATATTTATCACTGTTTCCCGACACTGTGTCTGCGCATCTTTTCTCAACGTTGATCATAAGGCGTCGGTTATATTCTGCTTTATATTCCCACGGATCAAGGCAAGCTTTTCCTTCTTTTTTGACTCTCTCCGCCAGCCACTTCATCTGCAATATGGTCTGAATACCCGTTGATGCGGCGATATAATCACGAACCTCTTTTACATTTTCCTCGGTGTAATCCTCACCAAAGATATATTCAAGCATCAAAGGCTCCATAACACTTTCCCAGCCACAGCGCAGAGTGGAGATGGTTCCGTCAAAATCAAAAACCGCGCAGTTAATTTTCTTTTTTTCATGCCTCTCTAATACTATCATTTATCTGTCCTCCAAGTATATAGCCTTCAATTACAGTTTCCGCCGCCGCAAACGCGCGCGCATCTTCATCAAGAGCAGAACAAACAACGTGTACACTGTGTCTATCTCTCGAAATACCGGTCATGTCTATTCTATTCTTAATCGCTTCTTTGATTATGAAAGACGATTCTCCAAGCTCTCCTCCAAGAACGATATAGTCGGGCTCAAAAATATTTACCGCGTTGACACAGGCAACTCCAAGCATTTCGCCACCGCAACGCAACGCTTCCGCCGCGCAACTGTCGCCCTCCTTTGCCAATTTAACAAGATCACTTATATTTTCGCACTCACAGCCCGCATCTTTTGCGTTTTTCAGAATAGACGGTATAGAAGCATACAGCTCGGCACATCCAACGTTTCCACATCTACACGTATCTCCGTCAAATTTTACCGTTGTATGTCCTATTTCGCATCCCATTCCGCCATATCCGCAGAAAATCTTGCCATCCTTTATAATGCCGCATCCGAGTCCGTGATCGGCGAGAATGAACATAAGGTCTCCATCTATTCCGCTTACGTTTCTTTCCGCAACCGCCAGAGCGTTTGTGTCCTTTTGAAGCGTGACGCGCAGGCTCAACCGTTGTTCAACGGCTTCTTTTATTTTGAAATTATGGAACATATCGAGTCCGGGCGGATTGAGTATTGTACCGCTTTGAGTATCCACGGGACCCGGACAGCAAACGCCTATACCCAATACGCGTCTATGCGCAAATAAATTTTGCAATTCTGTTTTTATGATCTCGCATATCTCATCCACTGTTTGCTCCGCACTGTAACAAAGCTCTACTCTGCTCTTGAAAACAGGTCTTGAAGTAAAATCAGAAAACAAGATTCCGCAACCTTCTCTTGAAACGTCTACTCCAATCGCAATATAAGCATCGGGGTTGAGTTTAAGCATGGTGGGTCTGCGTCCCGAATCGGATTTTGCGGCATGCCCCTCAAGGACGAGAGTATTCTTTATCAAATCATCTACGATAATTGTTACCGCCGCTCGAGAAAGACCCGTAACACGTGCTACATCCGCGCGTGAGCATTCTCCCTTGCGTATCAAGTCCAAAATGCGAAGCTTATTGGTTTCCTTCATATAGAGGGAATTATTAACCCGTGTCATATCATTCTTCCCCACACATCTCAAATAATGCTTTCAGCTCATCCACGTTCGCGCTTCCCGTTGTATTTAGCTTTTTCACGCATATGGCAGATGCCATTGAAGCGATCACGCCTGCCTCCTCATCCGAAGCGCCCGCAGCCAAGGCGAGCGAAAACGCAGGAAGAAAGCAGTCACCCGCGCCAACCGTGTCAACGGGCGGCTCTACCTTGATTGCGTTGATCCTCGTCTGTGAGCCTTCTCTACAGACAAGGCATCCCCTATCACCAAGAGTAAGACAAACATCCGAGCCCGTTTTCTTCATCAAAAGCCGCGCGGCTGAAGCAATATCTTCTTCAATCGCGCTTTTGTCAAGCGGCGCGCTGCCTGTGGCTCTCGCGCACTCTATCTCGTTTGGCTTTAAAACACAGTTGCTATACAGTCCTATTCTTGATCTACTGTCTACAACTACCAGCTTTCCGCCCTTAGCCAAGTCATTTATTCTTTCTCTTACTCTATCTGTAATACATCCGTTTTCAAATTGATCGCTTACACAGATCACATCGGCGTCACGGCAGTATTTATCAAGATTTTGTAAGATCCTATCCTCTATCTCCTTGCCGACGGCATCGTAGCTTTCAAAGTCAAGTCTGGGATCCTCAACCTCAATTCCAAGATATCCCTTTCTCATAGGCTTGCAATAGGCATTTGTTATCTTTCCGCTTGATACAACGATGCCATCGGTATTCATTCCTTTTTCCTCAAATACCTTCTTTAGACAAATGCCTCTCCAATCGTCTCCGATAACACCTATAGTCACTGCGTTATCATTGAGTGTTGACAAATTGACCGCCGCGTTACCGCCCGCACCAGCGGACATTCTTTCCTCAACTATAGGTAATGGAAAATGCGGAGTCTCGCGCGACAGTTGACTCCTTGTCATATCTCCCACCCAATATATGTCAATACACATATCTCCAATAATCACCGCATTGACTTGCCTCATTTTTGCAAGAATCTCACACAACCTATCTTTAGAAAGTCCTTGTATGCGCTTCATATAAATTCTCCGTTTCTTTGGCATTTTCGCCCTTATTTAGCATAATTATAGCATGTCGATATATGCTTGTCAAGCACTTTGTTAAATCATTTAACAATTATTTTAAAATTTTGAGAAAGACATCAAGAAGGACATCTTTCTCAAAGCTTTTTTATTTATCAAGATATCTGCACGCGGCAAGCGCGGCAACAGCTCCGTCTCCGCACGCAGTAGTGATCTGACGTATCTTTTTGGTTCTGCAATCTCCCGCGGTAAACAATCCCTCTGTATCGGTAAGGCAGTCCTCATCGGACACTATATATCCCCTATCGGACAGAGTAACCGCGTTTTTAAAGGGTTCATTTTCGGGGACCTGACCTATCGCTACAAACATTCCGTCAAGGTCGAGTCTTATTTTTTCCCCGCTCTTTTCATTCTTGATAACAATACCGCCAAAGGTATCCTCTCCAAGTATCTCTTCAACAACACAGCCAAAGATAAACTCCACGTTTTCTCTTTCACGAAGTATCGCCGCGAGCTTTTCCTCTCCCGTCAGAAAATCAAGGTTCTGGACAACGTACACCTTCTCGCATCCGTCCGAAAGCATTATTGCCTCCTGGAGCGCTGAATTACCTCCGCCGATGACCGCAACGGTCTTGTCGGCGTAAAACGCTCCGTCACATACCGCGCAAAAGGATATTCCCTCTCCAACGAATCGCTCCTCCTTGGACAAGCCAAGCATACGGTGTCTTGATCCCGTGGCTATGATGACGGAATGAGCCATAAACTCTCCTTCCTCTGTTGTCACTACAAATATGCCGTTTCCTTCTTTACGAACACCCGTTACCTCCTGGAGATCTATTTCCGCGCCCAATGTTACCGCGTGATCTACCAGCTTTTCCGCAAGCTCATTTCCGCTTATCTGACCAAATCCGGGATAGTTCTCTATTTTGGGTGAAAACGTCATCTGACCGCCAAACATTCCCTTTTCAAGCACAAGGACGCTTTTGTCCGCTCGGCGAGCATATATCGCGGCAGTCAGTCCCGCGGGCCCTGCTCCTACGATGATTATATCATACATAATAATTACTTCCTTTCACAAAGTAAGACTTAGGCAATCCGCTCATTTCCTTGAAGAAAACAGTTTGAATTCCGCGTCTGTTATTTCTTCCCTTCCTTGAACGGATTGCCATGGAATAATTAATGTTAAGCGTTAGCTACAGAATCGATATACTTTCTGATGTTGGAAAGATTTACCGCCTTGGCAACTTCTTTTCCGTCTTCAACTACCACAAGCGTGGGAGCCTGCTTTATGCCGAATCTCTCAACGAGATCAGCGTTATCCTCTGCATATATCTTTTCAAAGGATATTCCCGCCTTTTCAAGGAATATCACAGCCATCTTGCAGTTGGGGCAGCTCTTTGTAGCGAAGAGCAATACACCGTTAAGGTTATCGCACTCGCAGCACTCCTCCTTTACAGGAGCCGCATTTACTGTTCTCACGCCGTCAACACCGATATTGATCTCGGGATGAAGCTCATTGGATCTGTCGATATTATACGTACGTCTTTCCTTGAACTCCTGGCTCTTTCCGTCGTTCCAAGCCTGAACGGGACGGTAATATCCCGTGATACGGCTATATACCTCTGTGGTCTTGCCGCACTTAGGACACGTATATACCTCTCCGTTAATGTAACCGTGATCGGTACATACGCTATACGTGGGAGACATGGTGTAGTAAGGAAGCTTGTAATTCTCCGCGATCTTGCGGACAAGGTTAGCCGCGCTCTTCCACGTGGGCAACTTTTCGCCAAGGAAGGCGTGGAATACTGTTCCCGAAGTATAAAGCGTCTGGAGCTCGTCCTGAATATCAAGAGCGTCAAAGATATCCTCGGTATAGCCTACGGGCAAGTGAGACGAGTTCGTATAGTAAGGAGCCGCGTCATTATCAGTTGCGGTAATGATATCAGGCCATCTCTTTCTATCGTGCTTTGCAAAGCGGTAAGAGGTGGACTCTGCGGGTGTCGCCTCAAGGTTGTAGAGGTCTCCGTACATTTCCTGATAGTCGGAAAGTCTTTCTCTCATATGGTTGAGAACGTCCTTTGCGAACTCCTGGGTCTCCTTATGAGTCATATCCGCGCGCAACCACTTTGCGTTAAGACCAACCTCGTTCATACCGACAAGACCGATAGTTGAGAAGTGGTTATTGAACGTGCCAAGGTATCTCTTTGTATAAGGATACAAGCCCTCGTCAAGAAGCTTTGTGATAACTGTTCTCTTTGTCTTAAGCGAGCGTGCGGATATATCCATAAGCTTGTCAAGTCTCTTGTAGAACTCATCCTCTGTTTCGGAGAGATATGCGAGTCTTGGCATATTGATGGTTACAACACCGACAGATCCCGTGGACTCACCCGAGCCAAAGAAGCCTCCCGATTTTTTACGGAGCTCACGAAGGTCAAGACGGAGACGGCAGCACATCGAACGAACGTCCGAGGGCTCCATATCAGAGTTGATATAGTTAGAGAAATAAGGCGTACCGTACTTTGCGGTCATCTCAAAGAGAAGCGTGTTGTTCTCGGTCTCAGACCAGTCAAAGTCGCGAGTGATGGAATATGTGGGAATAGGATACTGGAATCCACGGCCGTTTGCGTCACCTTCGATCATGATCTCGATGAACGCCTTATTGACCATATCCATTTCCTTCTTACAATCCTTATACTTAAAGTCCATCTCCTTGCCGCCAACAATACAGTTGAGCTCTGCAAGGTCATTAGGAACTGTCCAGTCAAGAGTGATGTTGGTAAACGGAGACTGTGTACCCCAACGAGAAGGAGTATTTACGCCATATATAAAGGACTGTATGCACTGCTTTACTTCTTTATATGAAAGGTTATCCACCTTAACGAAGGGAGCAAGATACGTATCAAAGGAAGAGAATGCCTGCGCGCCTGCCCACTCATTCTGCATGATTCCAAGAAAGTTTACCATCTGGTTGCACAGCGTGGAAAGGTGTCCTGCGGGAGAGGATGTGATCTTGCCCGTTACGCCGCCAAGTCCCTCTTGAATGAGCTGCTTTAATGACCAACCCGCGCAATAACCTGTAAGCATGGAAAGGTCATGAATATGGATGTCCGCGTTTCTGTGGGCATTACCTATCTCGTCATCATATATCTCGGAGAGCCAATAGTTTGCGGTAATAGCTCCGGAGTTGGAAAGGATAAGTCCTCCGACAGAATAGGTAACGGTGGAGTTCTCTTTTACTCTCCAGTCATTCATCTTGAGATACTTATCAACGGTCTCCTTATAGTCAAGCGCAGTGTTTCCAAGATTACGGAGCTTTTCTCTCTGACGGCGGTAAAGGATGTATGCCTTTGCAACGTCAGCATAGCCAGCCTGAACGAGAACTGACTCAACACTATCCTGAATGTCCTCAACGGCAACAACACCGTTCTCTATTTTCTTTGAAAAATCAGCGGTTACCTTAAGCGCCAAAAAATCAATTATGTCCTGATTAAAATCTTTTTCCTGTGCTTCGAACGCTTTCTTTATAGCATCCGAGATCTTTACGATACTGAAATCAACAATTTTTCCGTCTCTCTTTTGTACGCTGTACATCGTCTTCTCCTTTTCCTGTCATAAAAATTATATAATTATAAGTCGGCAAAAAACACCCCGCGGGCTATAAATAAACTGGGGAGCATATTTGCCAATGCGCATAGTAAAACGGCGCGGACTGCAATCCGCGCCGCATATTGGATTATACTATATTTAGTGTTTTTTGTCAAGGGCAAATACTAAATATTGTGTTTTTTTACAAAAATCATCACAATGCACATTTTATAATCCGCGCAATTGTGCATTTGGCACAAAAGGTAGAATTTTGTCGAGAAGGCTCTTCATTTGATCCTCGTCATACGCCTTTATTCCCTCTCCGATAAGGTGTCCCGAGTCTTTAAATTGCTGCAAATAAAATTTCTCTTGTCCCGCAAGCCATTTGCCGATCTCAACTATATCTTCTTCGGTATGGAAGGTCTGCGACACGGTGGTTCTGAACTCAAAATCCACCCGATCACTCATAAGAAAGCCTATGCTTTCCTCTATCGGCGCAAGATCGTAGTCATCGCCAAGTCCCACTGTTTTGCCGTACTTTTCCCTACAGTTTTTGATATCCATCGCAACGTAATCCAAAAGCCCGTCGTTTACAAGGTGCTTAAGCACGTCGGGGCGTGTTCCGTTAGTGTCAAGCTTGATCCTGTACCCAAGACTCCTTGCTTGCGCTATAAAGTCATACAGTCCCGGCATAAGAGTGGGTTCTCCGCCCGTTATAGCGATACCGTCCAGAATGCCGACACGCTTTTTTAGAAAGGCAAGTATCTCCTCATTCTTATACATCTTCTGCGACTGAGCCTGCGTGACCAACAACGCGTTATGGCAGAACGGGCATCGCATATTGCAGCCCTTAGTAAAGAGCGTGCATGCCACACAACCTGGAAAATCAAGCAGGGTCAGCTTTTGAAGCCCCGCGAAAATCTCTTCACTCATCCTATTTCTATCTCCTACTCAGGCATATCTTCTTTGTATCGCCAGAACCTTGCCAAGAATAATGACCTCTTCTACGATTATGGGTTCCATCGCGGCGTTTTCGGGTTGAAGGCGGTAATGACCTTCCTCGCGGAAAAACGTTTTGACAGTTGCCTCGTTATCAACCAGCGCGACAACGATCTCTCCGTTCTCGGCATAGCAGGTCTTTTCCGCAATGACAATATCTCCGTCAAGAATGCCTATGTCCATCATGCTATCACCCTTTATCCTGAGCGCAAACAGCTCCTCCGACGGCTTTATCTCGGGAATATATCCTATGTATCCGTCAAAGCTTTGCTCTGCAAGGATAGGCTTTCCCGCAGCCACAGTACCCAATACGGGCACGGCGCGAACAGAAGGCGCGTCCTCAACCAATGTAATAGCGCGGCTCTTGCCGTCCTCCTTAACTAAATAGCCAAACATTTCAAGTCTATTAAGATACATGTGGACCGTAGACGTGCTTTTATAATCAAGATCGCGGCACACATCACGGACGGAGGGAGCGTAGCCATTCTCCGCCTTAAATCTCTTAACGTAATCAAGCACCTTTTGTTCCTTTGGTTTAAGCTTTTGAGCCATTTCAGTTCTCCTATTGATAAAAATAGTACAAATGTATCGTTTTTTTGATTATACCATAATTTTTATCATTTGTAAATACGTTTTTCGATATATTTTCATTTTTTCAATAACATATCCCGCTCTCGAGCTTATAATAAATATTAACAAATTGAAACTTTTAAAAAATCTATTGAAATGTTGACATAAATATAGTATAATGTAAAATGGCGAATAAAGGGATAAATTCTGTTCGCACAAAGAGAATTTATTATTTCATAATCATAGAAAAGGAGAAAGAAATGACACCTACTAACAACAAATTCGTTCTTGATTGGATCAACGAAATGGCTGCTATGACTCAGCCAGACCAGATCGTATGGATCGACGGTAGCGAGGAACAGGCAGAGGCTCTCAGAGCAGAGGCTTGCTCCACCGGCGAGATGATCAAGCTCAATCAGGAGAAGCTCCCCGGATGCTATCTCCACAGAACCGCCGTTAACGACGTTGCACGCGTTGAAGGCAGAACCTTTATCTGCACCTCCAAGAAGGAAGACGCAGGTAATATCAACAACTGGATGGATCCCACCGAGTGCAAGGCTAAGCTTTCCAAGCTCTACACCGGCTCCATGAAGGGACGCACTATGTACGTCATTCCTTACTCCATGAGTGTTGTTGGCTCGCCCTTCGCAAAATACGGCATTGAGCTTACCGACTCCATTTACGTCGTTCTTAACATGCTCATCATGACCCGCGTTGGCAATGACGTTCTCGAGGCTCTCGGCGATAGCGCTGACTACATCAAGGGGCTTCACGCTCGCGCTGATATCGATGAGGAGAACAGATACATCGTTCACTTCCCCGAGGAAAACACCATCTGGTCCGTTAACTCCGGTTACGGCGGAAACGTTCTCCTTGGCAAAAAGTGCTTTGCTCTCCGTATAGCTTCCTTCCTCGGTCGTAAGGAGGGCTGGATGGCTGAGCATATGCTCATTCTTGGCGTTGAGTATCCCGATGGCGAAACTAAGTACGTTTGCGCCGCTTTCCCCTCCGCTTGCGGTAAGACCAATCTTGCTATGCTCATTCCCCCGGAGTACTACTCCAAGAAGGGCTACAAGGTATGGTGCGTAGGTGACGATATCGCTTGGCTCCGCGTAGGTGAGGACGGCAGACTTTGGGCAGTTAACCCCGAGAACGGATTCTTTGGCGTTGCTCCCGGCACAAACCTCAGCTCCAACCCCAACGCTCTTTATACAACTATGAAGGATACCATCTTCACCAACGTTGTTCACAATACCGCTGACAACACAGTTTGGTGGGAAGGTCTTGACAAGAATCCTCCCGCAGAGGCTATTGACTGGAGAGGCAATCCTTGGGACTTCAGAACCTACGATAAGGCAAGAAAGCTTGAGACATCGGGCGCTCATCCCAACTCCCGTTTCACTGCAAAGGCTATCAACTGCCCTTGCATCTCCAAGGAGTTTGCTAATCCCGCGGGCGTACCCATCTCCGCTATCGTATTCGGCGGACGCAGAGCTAAGACAGCTCCCCTCGTTTACCAGTCAACAAGCTGGCAGAACGGCGCATTCGTTGGCTCTATCATGGCTTCCGAGACAACCGCGGCTGCAGCAGGCGCTGTTGGCGTAGTTCGCCGCGACCCCATGGCTATGAGACCCTTTGTTGGCTACGATATGGGTGACTACTGGGCACATTGGCTCAAGATGGGCACAATGATTCCCCACGCTCCCAAGATATTCCACGTTAACTGGTTCCGTACCGACGCTGAAGGCAACTTCATCTGGCCCGGATTCGGCGACAACATGAGAGTTCTTATGTGGATACTCGCTCGTTGCGAGGGTAAGGTTGATGCTGATATCACCGCTATCGGTTACGTTCCCAAGGCTGAGGACATCTGCATTGAAGGACTTGAGGACGTTACTCTTGACACCATCAAGGAGCTTCTTACTGTTGATAAGGAGTCCTGGCTTGAGGACGTCGAGAACATCAAGGCATTCTACGCTCAGGTTGGCGACAGAGTTCCCCAGACGATGTACGACGAGCTTGCTGCTCTTGAAGCAAGACTTAAGGCATAAAATAAACAACAATAAAACAAGGGAGAAGCTTTGCGCTTCTCCCTATTTTTTATTCTTCTTGCTTATTCTTTTTATTGATGAATACGGGTATGATGCACGCAAGTAAAACGATACATGCGCCTCCTGATATTCCCGAACCGCAGCCTGTTCCGCCATTGTTTTCATCCTTGTTCTTCTTTTCCGTCTCCTCTATCTGCTCGGTAGAGATGTTTTGTGCGCGAGTCTCGGTCTCGGTCTCGGTTTCTATTGTTGCTTGTGTTTCTGTCGTCACATCGGAATCCGTCTGTGTTTCTTCGTCAGCGCGGACGGCATGGCCGCATTCAACGCATTTACCGCTCGAATACTGATGCTGACCCTGCTCTGTTTCGCCGCACTCGCACGAACGCACGTGTATCTCATCATTTTCCGACAACCACTCGCCAAACGTATGCTCCGCAAGCTTTTCTATGCTCTCGCTCTTTACGTATCCGCATTGGCAGACGTATTCAAGCGATCCCTCCTTAAGGTGTGTTGGCTCAAGAACCGTTTCAGGCTCTGAAAACTCGTGAGCTACTTCGTCCATTTCGTGCGCACAGTAAATGCATTGCATCTTGTGGCAAGTATCGTCAACCGGCATAAGCTCATAGTCATGTTGCTTTACGGTTGCGTTGCTAGCTCCACTAAGCCATCCCTCTTGAAGTGTTACCTTGCTCCAGTCGCCGCAAAAGATCACGTTTTTGACATCGCCGGTGACACCAAACACATCAGACTTTATTTCACGGACGCTGCTCGGTATGTATACGGTCTCCAATGGGCAGTAGAAGAAAACACCGCTTTCCAACACGCTCAGGTTTTCCGAAAGCCTTACAGACTTAAGCGCATAACACTTTTTAAAGGCATCGGGAGCAACAGTCATTACACTGTCCGGCATATACACGCTTTCAATGCAGATCACATTGGAAAATCTGTTGTCTATATGAGTAGTTCCCTCAGGGAAGACCAACTCCTTTAAAAGATCTCCGTTAACGTAAAGATTATCCGCTCTGAAAGTATCATCCGCAAACGGATTTGTTCCCTCCTCGCTGAAATCGAATTCAAGCCACTGGGATATATCCGAAATATAAACGTTTTCCAGATCAAAGCACCAATAAAACGTATTTCTTCCGATCGTTTTGAGCGAGGCGGGTATATGGAGATCCACAAACTCGCAACAGCTGAAGGCATACTCCTCTATCGTTACCACGTTATCGGGTATAACAAATACGGGAGAAAGAGACGCACCGTAAAACGCTTCCTTTTCTATGACTGTTACGCCGTTTGGTATTGTGACATCCTTGAGAAGCTGGCAGCCGCTAAACAACTCTGCCGGAATCACTGTAAGGTTATTCTGAAGCCTTACGCTAACAAGCTCATCACATGAAGCGAACGCTCCGACTCCAAGTGTCTGCACGCTGTCTGGAATATCCACGCTCCTCAAGCTCGTTCCCGAAAAAGCATATTGTCCTATACTCGTCAAGGTGTCCGTAAAGCAAAATTCAGTCAATTCACCGCAGTCCCTGAATGCTTCATCTTCTATCTTTGTCAGATTATCAAATGACGGAATGTTCACAATAGACTTACAGTTATAAAAGGCGCCCTTGCTTATTTCGGTTATAGAATCGGGCATTATCAGCGTTTTGATATTCTCGCTGTTTGCAAAGGCGTAGTCCGCCATGGTATCAAGATGTAATACCGTTACGGTGTGAAGGCTTTTGGGAACAGAATATCCGCACTCGAAAGGATATTCCGGGTTAAAGGTCATTCTGAAATAGAATCCAAGGCAGTCATGCTCATTAAACTCCTTGCTCTCTCCCAAGAAAGGCAAGGTCAGGGTTTCAAGGCTTGAGCAATTTCTGAACGCGGATATACCGATATATGTCACTCCTTCGGGAACTGCTATATTTTCCAAGCCAACGCACTCTTCAAACGCCGACTTGCCTATACTTTTAAGTCCTTCGGGAAGAACGAAATCCTCCAGGTTACCACAAGCGTAAAAAGTGCTGTTTCCAATCGTTTCAAGGCTTTGTGAAAACTCAACGGTTTTAAGATTAGTGCAACTTGCAAACGCCTCATCACCTAAAATCTTCAGTTGTGCGGGACAAATAAAGGATTCGATGCTTGTGCAACCTGAAAACGCGGTTTCACCGATTTCGGTAACACTGTCAGGTAATTGGGGGCTTGCGGGAAGACTAATACACCAACTGAATGCACCATCCCCGATGCTATCCAGCGCCGGCGACCATTCAATATCTTTTAGAACAGTACATTTCACAAACGAAAAAATGCCGATTGACGTTACTGATTCGGGGATTACAATGGATTCAAGGCTCGTACAGTATGAAAACATGCTATCGGAAATTTTGTCTATGGAATTGGGCAAAGTAACTTCGGACAGAGCCGAGCAATCCATAAAGCATCCCGTGCCTATCTCTTTTACGTTGTTGGGTATAACTATCTCTTTCAGAGCAGTACATTCAAGAAACGCATATTCGCCTATGCTTTCCACAGTTTCCGCGAAAACTACGGTTTCCAAAGACGTACATTCTCTGAATGCGCCAAGACCTATCTTTTTTGCATGTATATCGGCAATATTTAGCCCGCTGCATTTATAGAACGCGTATTCTCCTATTTCAACGCCTGCGGGTATGCTTATTTCCACAAGACCCGAACACTCTCTGAACGCATAATTGCCAATGCTCTCAAAGTCTTGGCAAAAAGTAACGCTCTCTAAGCTTTTACAATTAGCAAAGCAATATTCGGGAATGGCTTTTCCTGAAGAAAAGGTTACGCCTTTTAGTAGCGTTGCATCAAAGCATTCTATAAGATTTGCGGGTAGGGATAAATAATCGGGGGTATAAAAGGAATCAACCTCCATAGAGGTTACAGTATCGGGTATCACCAGCGTCTTTATTCCCTCGGAGCTATAGAAAGTCCTTGAGCCTATGCTTTCAAGTCCATGGCACAGGGTGACCTCCGTTATGGCGGTATGACCGTCAAACGCTCCCCTAGGAATGCTTGTTATTCCCTCCTCGATCACAACACTTTTGATCTCAAGGTCATCCCAGGGGTAATAATAGCCGTATTCGATATCGCCTTGTCCGGACAACGTGATCTCTCCCAAATCGGAGTCAAAGCTCCAGGTTACGTTTTCTCCCCAAGCTCCACTTGTCACAGAGGACTCGGCGTATACGCTTAATACACAAATACTTATTAAAACGCCAACAGTCATTAAAACAATCAGGGCACAAAAAATCAGTTTCTTCATAAACATCTCCCAAATAAGAGTTACGTAATAATTATATATCCAAAACGCGTTTCTGTCAACAAGGGAAGTTTTTGAGATTTATATTTAATTATTATTGACTTTCTCCCCAAGTGGTGATATAATTAACGAGCATGATCTTAACGGAGGTCTTTAACATGGAAAACATAATGAATAAAAAAGGTTTTATATGCGATATGGACGGCGTTATCTATCACGGTAGCAAGATACTTGACGGCGTTGCCGACTTTGTTAACTGGATGATAGACAACGATAAAAAGTTTGTTTTTTTGACTAACAGTCCTGAGAGGACCCCTCACGAGCTTAGTATGAAGCTTGAAAGAATGGGGCTTTCCGTATCTGCGGATCATTTTTATACAAGCGCTATGGCAACCGCAGAGTTTCTGCACAACCAGGCGCCCGGATGCACCGCTTACGTTATCGGAGAGGCAGCTCTTTCCAAGGCGCTTTATGACAGAAAGATATATATGAACGACGTTGATCCCGATTACGTTGTTGTGGGCGAGACGAGAACCTATTCGTTTGAAAAGATCGAAAAGGCTATCGCTCTTATCAACAAGGGGGCAAAGCTTATCGGCGCCAACCCCGATCCTATCGGAGTTACAACAAATGGAATAATGCCCGCAACGGGCTCGCTTGTCGCTCCTATTGAGATAGCAACGGGCAAAAAGGCATATTTCGTTGGCAAGCCCAATCCTCTTATGGTTCGTCATGGCTTGCGCATACTCGGTTGTCACAGTGCTGACGTAGCGTTTATCGGCGACAGAATGGATACCGATATTATTTCCGGTATCGAATCAAACGTTGATACAATTCTTGTTCTTTCGGGTGTAACCGCGCGCGAGGATATTGGAAACTTCCCCTATAGACCTAAATACGTGCTCGATGGCGTTGGTGACATTGTTAGAGGCGTAAAATGATTTGACAATTAATAATCCCGTTGCGGAATAACCGTAACGGGATTTTTTTGTGTTTATTGTTTATACTTCTCTTCTTTTTTTGAAAAAGTCCGAGAGTATCTCGGCGCATTCCTGCTTCATAACGCCGCCTTCAACCAAAGGCTTATGGTTAAGTGGATAATATCGCATATCAAGCACGCTGCCAAGCGCGCCCGCTTTAGCATCCTTGGCTCCGTAAACAACGCGGCCAAGTCTTGAATTCACAATCGCGCCTGAGCACATGGGACACGGCTCAAGTGTTACGTAGAGTGTGCATTTTTCAAGATGCCATCCGCCAAGCACTAGGCAAGCCTCACGTATCGCCAAAAGCTCAGCATGCCCCGTGGCGTCGCCCGTACGTTCTCTATTATTGTGAGCCGAGGCAATGATCTCCCCATCTCTGACAATAACGGCGCCAACGGGTATTTCCCACTCTTGCGCAGCTTTTTTCGCCTGCTCCAGCGCAAGCGACATATAATATAAGTCGTCCTTAATCATATATATTTTCCTTTATAATTTTTGATAAACTAATTATAGCACAACTTGTTTATGAATTCAATGCTTTTATTTAAAACATCAAATAATAGTCTTCTTCTGCTTGACACTAAAGTATTTAAATGCTATAATTATCTAAACCAGTCAAGGAGGATTCTATGAATTACTCTCAGTTCAATATAACGGATGATCATTCGCTGAATATAGCTTTGGCAATAGATCATTGCAAGAAAAATAATATTGATACGCTTACGTTTGACAACGGAACGTATCTGTTAAAGCCCCAGATGGCTTCAGAGCGCGCGTGCAGTATCTCTAATCACGACGTACACGAGTTCACCTCTATTGGCATGCTCATAGAGGATATGGAGAACTTTACGATCGACGCAAACGGAAGCACCTTTATTTGCGACGGTGTTATGCTGTCCTGCGCGATCCTCAATTCCAAAAACATAACTTTAAAGAATATGACCCTTGAAGCCCGCCAGCATCTCCGCGCCGAAGCCCGAGTGCTTGAGATCGGTGAAAATTCTTTCATATTTGAAATGACGGGAGATACGGGATATTACGTTAAGAACGGAATGCTTTATCTGACAAACGACTACGGGCATGACGATATGTTCCATTATTATATAGTCGTTTGCCGCGAGGGTGACGAGAGTGGCTATATTCCCGAAACTGTTGAAAGCTTTAAAAAAGCTGTGGTATTTGAGGATCTGGGCAACAACCGCATCTCAATCAAGGATGCGCAGTACGTTCCCGCGGTTGGCTCACGCATATTGTTAGCTCCCGCATTGCGTCACGGCACCACGGTATTTGCCGAAAAAAGCAAGAATATATTTCTTGAAAACGTAACCGTTCATACAAGCTACGGCATGGCGGTGCTCGCGCAAATGTGCGAGAATTTCTATATTGATAAGCTTTCGGTCAAAGCCAAGGGCGGTCTTCTCCACACCACCAATAACGATGCCACACACTTTGTTCATTGCTCGGGTCTTGTAAAAATTACAAACAGCTATTTTGAGGCTATGCTGGACGACGCGCTTAACGTTCACGGGCTTTACAATCTTGTAGAACACGTTGACGATAAAGGCATACTTGTTAGGGATATGCACCCGGGCTCCAAGGGCATCGACATTTACAGAGCCGGTTGTCATATCGCGGTAATGGATCAAAAGCTGCTTATTCCAATGGCAACCTACACCATTGATGACGCGGTCATGGTAAACTCCGAGTATTTTTACCTGACTCTGCGTGAGGGTACAAAAGGCATCACAAGGGGTCTTGTGTGTGAGGAGCTGGATCACTCCCCCAACGTGATATTTGAAAACAACACCGTACAAAACAACCGCGCAAGAGGTATGCTTCTTGCTTCGCACGGCAAAACCGTTGTCAGAAACAACTATTTCCACACGCCCGGAATATCCGTTATGCTGGAAAGCAGTGGTGACTTTTGGTTTGAAGCGGGTAATACGGAAGACATCGTCATTGAAAATAACGTATTTGACAACTGCGGATACGCGCTTGGCGCTTGGGGCAAGGCAGTCATTGAGATCGTCGCGAGAAAGGCATTTGATGGCGAAAACTACTATCACAAAAACATTACAGTTGTAAATAACGAATTCAAAAATAACGTAAGGCCTTTGATTATTGCGGGAAACGTTGAAAACGTCACCTTCAAGGACAACAAGATCACAAACACAGTGGCTCCCAACCAATATGTCAACTGCAAGAACGTAATTGATGAGCTTTGAGTTTATAAAAAAGGTGCAGATCTTTAATCTGCACCTTTTTTTGTAGGTTATTATTACTTGTTACCGCCTGTGAGCTTTGCAACCTCTGCTGCGAGGTCGTCCTGTCTCTTCTCGATACCCTCACCCTTCTCGAAACGAACGAAGGATACGATCTTGATAGAGCCGCCAAGCTCTTTTGCAGTGTTAGCAACGTATTTGCCAACCTTTTCGTGATCGTCGCTCTTAACGTACTCCATGTCAACAAGGCAGTTGTTGTCGTAGAACTTACCGATCTTACCCATTACGATACCCTCAAGTACCTTCTCGGGCTTGTTTGCCATCTTCTCGTCATTTGCGAGCTGAGTCTTGATAATAGCCTTCTCATTCTCGATAACAGATGCGGGAACGCTATCTCTGTCAAGATAAGGAGTGGGATACGCGCCAACCTGAAGAGCGATGTTCTTTGCGAATTCCGCAAAGCCATCCTTGTCAGCGCAGTCGGTGTCGAACTTAACAACAACACCGATAGAGCCCATACCATGAATGTAAGTGCTGGTGATTCCCTCAACTACTGCGAAACGGCGAACAGTGATCTTCTCACCGATCTGGAATATAAGCTCCTTAAGCTTTGCCTCAACGGTAGCACCGTCGTAATCGCAAGCCATAAGTGCCTCAACGTCTGCGGGGTTCTTTTCAACGATGCAGTTAAGAAGGTTCTTAACAAACGCCTTGAAAGTCTCGTTCTTTGCAACGAAATCTGTCTCAGTGTTAACCTCAACGATAGCGGTCTTGTCGCCAACCTTGAGAACGTCAACAAGTCCGTCTGCCGCGATTCTTGTTGCCATCTTGGACTCTGCCTTAAGCTCACCCTTCTCGCGAAGAAGCTTTATAGCCGCATCCATATCTCCATCTGCCTCAACAAGTGCCTTCTTGCACTCCATCATACCGATACCGGTCTTTGCTCTGAGAGCAGCAACGTCTTTTGCTGTAATAGTAGCCATTGTGGATATTTCCTTTCTATTATTTAACAGTATTTTAAGAATTAAGCCTCTGCGTTCTCAGCGTCTTCCTCTGCCTCGACCTCAGCCTTATCCTCTGCAGCCTCTGCGGTCTGCTCGCCCTGCTTACCCTCGATGACAGCGTCTGCTATAACGGAGGAGATGAGCTTGATTGCGCGGATAGCGTCGTCGTTACCGGGGATAACGTAGTCAGCGTCGTCAGGATCACAGTTGGTATCAACGATAGCGATTACGGGGATACCGAGCTTCTTTGCCTCGAGAACTGCGTTTCTCTCCTTGCGGGGGTCAACGATGAAGATCGCGTCGGGAAGCTGCTCCATGGTCTTGATACCGCCGAGGTTCTTCTCGAGGTCGAAGATCTCCTTCTGGAGCTTTGCAACTTCCTTCTTGGGAAGCATATCGAACGTTCCGTCCTCAGCCATCTTGTTGAGGCTGTTGAGACGCGCGATGGATCTCTTGATGGTCTTGAAGTTGGTCATCATACCACCGGGCCAACGAACGTTTACGTAATACTGTCCGCAACGGGTAGCCTCTTCCTTGATAGCCTCCGCTGCCTGCTTCTTTGTACCTACGAAAAGAACGTTTCCGTTGTTTGCGGAGAGCTCGCGAACGAACATATAAGCCTCTTCAAACTTCTTAACGGTCTTCTGAAGGTCGATAATGTAGATGCCGTTTCTTTCTGTGAAAATGTACTCCTGCATCTTAGGATTCCATCTTCTTGTGTGATGTCCAAAATGGACGCCAGCTTCGAGAAGCTGCTTGATTGAGATTACAGACATTTTTATGTCCTCCTTCGGTTTTTTCCACCACAGTAGCTTTGGCGGTGCAATCCCCTATCGCATAGGCGACACCGACACCGCAGACGTGGTACTGTGTGTGTGATATTATTTTTCGTTGCGCGTTCGCACAACGTTGTTAATTATAACATACTGCCTTATTTTTTTCAATAACGGCGGAAAATGTTTACAGATTATTTACAATTATTTGCGCTTTTTCCGTCCCTTTGACGACTGGCAGCAGCTAATTTCGTTGCGGTCCAGCTTTACAAGTATAGCGTCCTCGCCAATGCATTCTATTCTGCACCACGGAATAACGTAATCCTCGCACTCGCCAAAAAGTGAAAATCCCCTTCCTTCAGGCGACACGATCAATGACAAAATACTCCCACAGTCAAGATCTATCTCAAAATCGCACGGATATCCAAGCCTTTCGCCGCCACAAAGATTGATAACCTCAAGTCGCCGCAGGTCTGCGGTGCTTACTCTTCGCATATAATCACCTCCGAAAATTATATTTCTTGGCTAATTATATGACAAGGCTCTTTTTTTGTTTCATTTATTACCCGTCCTGTTTTTTTCAACGGCGCGTGAGATCAAAACGCCCGAAATGAAAAGTATCAAATACACGGGAACTATTATAAACTCATATTTACCTATACCGTGCGGATATAGCGATGCTGAAAAATAATTCTGCGTTGACACGGCGCACACCAGAAGCACCGCAGCAAAGACAGATATTACCTTGATCCAACGCTTGATCCTTGCCTCTCCCTTTTGCGTTCTGTCAACATGCATAAGCATTACCTCGACAAACAATGTCAGCGACAACGCAACGAACACCGCCGTTGAATAGCTGGGTGTCTCGCCAAAAACACCAAGCAATCCCAACACAAATACAACTATTGCCGAAAAAGTGGACACCGACAGTCTTGTAACTATGCCCGGCAGTCTTGAACCCAACAAGCCTTTAACATTCCGTCTTTCCGACAAGATATTTTTCTTTGAAACGTCGTCTTCAACAAAAAGGGCGAACGACAGGATAAAGGACACCGCGCAAAGCAAAATAACCTGAAATCCTTCCACAAAGCTTTCTCCAAGCACTATGGAAAAAACAACGAACGGAAGCACCGAGCATATAACAAGAACCCCAAGCTCGATTGCCATACATACGGACTGATACGCCATACGAGCACTCTTTATCGCGTTAAACAAAGACGAAATTCCCCCGCCGTTCTTGTGCGCGCGTTTTATCAATACATCGGAAAACAAACGCATTTGCGAAGAACAGCGCACGCTTGAGTCGGTTCCGTGTGACAACATATCTGAATATACTGAATTCTTATACTTATCACTGTCATATTTCAACATGTCGCAGCTGACAGCAACGTCGGCGCAGCTCACAACACGACTGTATCTATCGTCGATGGCAAGCGTCGCCACCTTATCCCCTCTGCTTTTGAGCATTTCGACAATACGGACGCACGTATCCGCGGAAAATCCCAAAAAAACGTCAAATTCCGCGCATTCATCAACCGCTTCGTTGTCAGACAGCTCCGATGACAACGCGATCCTGACCTTGTATCTTTGGGCTATACCAAGCTCGTCCAATAAACAAAGATCGCTTTCCTTATCAAGAAAAACCGTTGTTGCTACTCCATGCGCCTCCAGATCGGACACCGCCGCGCCAAAGCCTTGATCGGCGGGCTGAACAAGTGTTATCACGCCCTCAAGCGTTGCAACACCCGAATTCTCCGACACTACAAACAGGCATTTTGAGCCTTTCGAGTCTGCTTCGGCGCAAAAGCTCTTTACTCTTTGCACGTCGTCGGGCGACAGTGCATCCTGCTCATTTTTATTGCGTATAAGCTCGCAATAATCAAGTATATCGTCATCCAGAGTAAGCGCGACTCTGAACTCGCCCTCCGCGGTTTCCGCGCAGGCGTATCCGCGTGTACCGTCATTGACGTAATACAGAGAACGAAGAAAGATGTCAGCGGCGGCATAGTCAAATCCGCTGTTCTTTACGTGCTCCTCAAGCGCGGCGGCAATATCTCCAGACACCGCGTCATTTTCGTCACGGCAGTGATGAAGAGTCTTTACGTATGTGTAAATAAAGGTTAGTATTCTGTTTGCCTCTGCCGTTTCCGCGGTCAAAGAATCAAGGATCGCGCTATTCGTATATGTAAGGTCAACGTTATAATCGCCTCGCCTGAGCCCCGATTTTCCCAATATCACAAGTCTTGTGGTATCCTTAAGCTTGTCAAGAACAACGGGAGATTTGACTGCCGCGCCAAGATCAAGGCTCTTTTTCGATGCATCGGTTGTCGCAAATAAAAGCTTATGCATATGCGCCGACATCACGTACCGCAAGCCTATTGAAACGGTCTCGGCGGATGCAAACACTATAGCCGATAGCAGCATCATAAAGCGATTGACAAATAGCGCGTCCCTGAAGGTTAAAACGCTTAACAGGCTCATTATTACGACCGCACACACAGAAAACGCTCTTATCATCCTCACCCACGGCTTGATCTCTTTTTCCAAGCTCGTCGGGCCGTCGAGGCGGGCAAGCGCTCCGTCCTGCACATATTTTGCAAGATATACGTCGTCCATAGTTGCGGTGACTATAGCTCTTGCATCGCCCATAAGTATCACAGTGCCGGCATAGAGCATATTCTTGGCATCGGGCGCGCATGTAGCTTTTTGCGCGGTATACTTTACGTTATGAGATTTACACACCGTTCTGTTTTTTATTCCGTCGGCAGTGTGGATTATTTCCTTTACCGTCAGGTCATGTGCCGAAACTATTCTCGCGTCGCACGGCAAAACGTCTCCTTGCGACAATTCGAGAACGTCACCCGCAACAACGTTTCTGCCATCGGTGTAGAACTTTTCTCCGCCGCGCACAACGCGCACCATAGGACTTGAATAGTCGGAGGCACTCGCAAACCTTTTTTTAGAGACGTAAGACATGGTTGCGCAAACGGCAAGACAGATAATTGCTATAATAAGCATTAAAATTCCCTGCAACGACCACGAGAACACTACGGAAAACAGTGATATTGCCAAGAGCAATATCATACACGGGTCGCAGGCTACGCCGATTATGCACTTGATAAATGACGGCTTGCCCTTTGCAAAAAGATATTTGCGCCGCGTGTTTTTCTCACGAAGCTCGCCCTGAAGTCTGGCTCTTGCCTGCCTCATAGCAAGCCCGTTCTTGACATCCGTATCTAACGCTTGCTCTATCTCCTCAACTGCCGCGATATGCCATTTGTTATCCATTCTTACACCTCCTTTACTTAAGTTTTAATAGTGGTAATTATATGCAAGTGACGTTAAGTCTTCCGTCATTGGCGCAAACGCGTGCCAACGTGTAGCTTTGAGCATAATCGGATATGATAAGCTCCGCAAGCTTGTCTTCAACGTTCTTTTGGATATATCTGCGCATATTTCTTGCGCCGTATTTCTCCGAGAACGACTCATTGGCAATAATTCTTGTCGCGTCATCGGTAAATTCAAGCTTTATTCCCTTTTCCGCAAGCGCCTCTCCAAGCTCGGACAGCATTATCTTTGCTATCTTGGCAAAATCATTTCTGTCAAGACTGCGGAAGGTTATCACCTCGTCAACACGGTTAATAAACTCGGGGCGAAGGAAGGAAGAAAGCGCTTTTTCGGTCTTTTCGGAATCAGCCTTGGCTGAGTCGCTTGAAAATCCTACCACTCCCGCGCCGCCACTAGAGCCTGCGTTCGTCGTCATAACGATCACGGTATTTTCAAAGTTTACTGTTTTGCCGTGCGCGTCCGTTATGCGTCCGTCATCAAGTATCTGTAAAAGAATGTTCAAAACGTCGGGATGCGCCTTTTCTATCTCGTCGAAAAGCACCACCGAATAGGGTCTGCGGCGAATTTTTTCGGTAAGCTGTCCCGCGTCATCATATCCCACGTATCCGGGGGGCGAGCCTATTATCCTTGACACCGAATGCTTTTCCATAAACTCGGACATATCAAGTCTTATAAGAGTTTCGGGGGAATCAAAGAGGTCTGCCGCCAAGGTCTTTACAAGCTCGGTCTTACCAACACCCGTTGGTCCCGCGAAAATAAAGGACACCGGCTTTCTCTTATACGATACTCCCGCACGGTTTCGCTTTATGGCGCGCGCGACCGCGTCAACCGCCACGTCCTGCCCCACAAGATGCGTTTTTATCCTATCAGCAAGCGAATCTATACGCGCATACTCGTTCTGCGTTATCGAGGTAGCAGGAACACCTGTCCAAAGCTCTATGACCTCGGCTATATGCTCGTCCGTCAGCTCGATACTTTCGCACACGCCCTGCAGCTCGTCAAGCCTGCTCGAATAGCGAAGCTCCTCGGCGCGAACACGCGCGATCTCCTCGTACTTTTTCTGACTGTCCTTGTCATCCGAGGTTATTGTAGACTCCAATTCCTCTCGCTCATCCTTGAGCTTTAAAAGCTTATCGCGTATCTCAAAGGTCTCGTTAAGCTCGCTTGAGGACAAAGAAAGCTTGGACGCGGCCTCGTCAAGCAGGTCTATTGCCTTGTCGGGAAGATACCTGTCCGTGATATATCTTTCGGAAAGCACCACCGCGCGATTGAGTATGTGGTCAGGAATGGAAATATGATGGAATTCCTCATAATAATGGCTGATACCGCGCAGCATTTCCACCGCGTCGGCAATAGAAGGCTCGTTTACGGTTACAGGCTGGAAGCGGCGCTCCAGCGCTGAATCCTTCTCAATATATTTCCTATACTCGTTAAGAGTAGTCGCTCCAATAATGCGGATCTCGCCCCTTGAAAGCGCGGGCTTTAATATATTAGCGGCATTTACGCTTCCCTCCGCGTCACCCGTACCAACGATATTATGAACCTCGTCGATAACGAGAATGGCGTTGCCGTGTTCCTTGACCTCCGCTAAAAGTCCGAGTATTCTCGACTCAAACTGACCGCGGAACTGCGTGCCCGCAACAAGCGCGGTAAGATCTACCAAGAAAAGCTCCTTGTCCTTGAGCTTATAGGGCACGTTACCGTCTGCGATCCTCACCGCAAGCCCTTCCGCTATAGCGGTCTTTCCCACACCGGGCTCACCTATAAGACAGGGGTTGTTCTTTTGACGGCGGCACAAGGTCTGTATAACGCGCTCGGTCTCCGCATGGCGTCCGACTATTCTGTCGAGCTTACCCATGCGGGCACTCTCCGTCAGATTTTTGCAATACGTGGTAAGATATTTGTACTGCTTACCCTCCTTGCCCGACTTTGCTCTGTTCTTTCCCTGCTCACTGTGGGCGGGATCAACGGGGATCACGTTCCCTCCCTCATTGCTCTTAGCTATATTTTCCGTTGCGGATTTAAGCGTTTCAATTATTCCGCTATCCTTGAAAAGCTGGGGCAGATCAATGGCGGGCGCGCCGCCATCCTCAACGCCGTCTTCCCCTTGGATCATGGCAGTCATCTCCTCCTCCATGCTCTCCATCTGCTCCGGAGATATTCCCATTTTCTTATATATATCCCCAAGCATATTTTCAACTGGCAAGCCAAGGCTCTTGGCGCAGCTTGCGCAAAGACCCTGCGAGCTTTTTACTCCGTTTTCAACCTTTGTTACAAAGATTACCGCCAACCTCTTGTGGCAATTTGAACACATTACCATTTCTTTTTTCGCTTTCTATAAATCAAATATTGCTCCGGACAAATTCAAAAAGACTTATTTCCTTTATAAACTTAAACACGACCGAGCTGCTATATATATCCATGATTTCTTTATTCTGTGTGATGCTTGAGGCAAACTCAACCACCGTAAATATTGCGGTACTGATAAAGGACACCGCAAAAAGTCCTATCACAAGTCCCAACGCAAGACCCAATAGCTTGTCGAACTTGGTTATTATCGGGATCTTAATCTTCTTGAGTTTGTTAATAACTGCTCCGGAAATCGCCACGACCGCGGCGAATATCACAACGTACGCCAAAATCCCCAAAAGCGCATTTGCCTCGTCATCCGAGCCGAAAAGGCGCGCAAGCAGTTGAGCAAGCGGAACTCTCAGCGCTCCCGCGAGAATAAACGCAAGCACAAATTTTCCAAAGCTCAACAGTGAGCAAGCGAGCCCAAGTCTGTAATGCTTGACGGCAAACAGCACCACAATCGCCACAATGATAAGATCAATAATTACACTCATCTAATTACACCTTTCAGTATAGAAGTATCATTCAAATGATATGTAATGTGCCGCCGCGGAAGTACAAACCGCAACTATTCCCCCGTCAAATATTGCCAGGCTGGCTCCGTCATTGCTGAAGCTTGCCTTTGCTATGCTTCCGAATTTTGTATCTATCCTATGAACCGCGTCACCCGTAAGCACGTACGCGTATCCATCCCCAAGCTCCGCGTCATAGACGTCTCCCACCACAGAGCCCGTATAAACTATCTTGCCGTTTGTGTCAAACACCGTTACAAGATTATTTGACGCAATACCGTCACCCTCCAAGCAAAGCATAAACCCACCGTCCGAGCAGGACACTGTATTTAGCGTTGAGGGATAATCGTATCTGCTTATCAATGACATGTCAAGATCATACACCGCCGCGTGATCCGAGAAAAACGCAACTATTCTGTTAGAGGAAATAAACTCACACCTGTATGGCATAACGTCATTGACCTTTGACTCGGAGCGCACCTCTCCCTTTTTCACGTCAACTATCGATAATCCCACAAGGCTCTCTCCGCCCAAAACGCTTATCGACATAACCGCAAGATACCTTCCGCCATCCGAAAGATTCGCACTTATGATGTAATCGTTCTTTGAATACTCCATATCGAGCTCGTTTTTATTTGTGTACACTCTTACCGAGGACGAGTATTTTTGAGATCTAGTAACCAGTGCGTATTCGCCCGTGTTTGATATATCCGCGTAGCTTATCGGATACTCCAGCTTTTCACGGTGCAGCTCGGTAAATGAATTGTATACCGAAAAATTCCTGTTTCCCTGATCGTATACAAGCAATGTCGAGTCCGAGGCGCACAGCCTTGGGTTTGAGTATTCCGAGCCTGTGACCATGGTAACACGTCCCGTTGACGTGAACAATTTTAGTTCACTGTCCGATGCAACCGCAAGTCCGTTTTTAAACACCTCAAAATCCTGTCTTGCGATGGGTCTTGAATAATTCAGCTGCTCGGGATACGACTCTCCAAAGCTCTTGATGTACTGTATATCCTTGAACATATAGTACACGTTCTCATAGGATACGATGCCGCCGCCAAATATAAGCGTCAGGCACAGCGTAACACACAAAAGAACTACAAATATTATTCTTAAGATTCCGAAAGTATAGGATATCCTTGCTGACTCGGGACTGTCCTGCCCCTCAAAATGAGCCAGAGCCCTCTGGCGATTCTTTATACGCGTTATCAATTTGATGCTCTTAAGCTTATCTGTTAATTCACGAAAAAACAGTATCACTTTTCCGCCAAAAGAAATATCTTCATCGTTTCTTTTTTTCACAAGGCTATCCTCCTTTCATTCTGTTCTTTATCTCGCGTCAATAAACGACCTTATTCAAATAAAGTCCGTGCGCGGGCGCTGTCGTGCCCGCCATCGATCTGTCACGCGATTCAATTATTTCTTTGATCCGACAAGGCTCGATCTTGCCCTGCGCAACGTACACTAACGTTCCCATCATTATGCGAACCATATTGTAAAGAAATCCGTTAGCGGCGACTTTGAACGTTATTACGTCGCCTTCACGCTCCACAGATGCATACGTTACGTTGCGCACCGTTGACTGAACGTTGGATCCCTGCGCCATAAATGCCGAAAAATCATGCTCGCCAACGAAAAAGCTTGCCGCCTTTGACATATTCTCCACGTCTTTATCCGTAATAACGCGCGGAATATACCAGCTTCTTCCCTCCTCAAAGGGATCGCGAACACTTGCGTTGCAGATGCGGTAAACGTATTCCTTATACTTAACGTCGTATCTCGGGTGAAAATCATCATCAACCCATACGGCATCAAAAACCGAAATATCGGGCGGCAGATGCGCGCTGAGCGCACGTGGTATTCGATGCGCCTCAATATCTGTCACAAGTCCGTTCTCGCCTTTTTTTGCTACGGTGCAGCAGAAGGTATTTGCGTGCACCCCGCTATCGGTGCGGCTGCATCCCGTAACGTCGCAATCAAAGCCGAAAAGGCATTTTGCCGCGGTGTTCAGCTCGCCCTGCACCGTTCTTTTGTCCTTTTGTATCTGATATCCGCAAAAATCAGTTCCGAGATACGATAGCCATAAAAGCAGCTTCATATTTTTCAACCTCCCATCGTATATCCGGGAGCGAATATGTTAAGCAAAACTATTCCCGCTATAAATGCCGCAATGAAGAACAAAGCCACAAAATCTCTGTACGTCAGCGTCAGCTTTGTCATTCTCGTTCTTCCCTCGCCACCTCTGTAGCATCGGCAGGTCATTGCCGTTGCAAGCTCGCCCGCGCGTCTGAACGCCGATACGAACAGCGGGATAAGCACGGGCACAAGTGCCTTTGCGCGCTTGGATATGGAACCGTTGGTAAAATCCGCGCCCCTCGCCTTCTGCGCAGACATTATCTTGCCCGTTTCCTCCACGATGGTGGGGATAAAGCGCAGCGCTATCGTCATCATCATTGCAAACTCGTGAACAGGTACTTTTATGACCTTCAAGGGCGACAAAAGTCGCTCCAGCGCGTCTGTCAGCTGAATGGGAGTGGTCGTATATGTCAGAAATATGCTTGTACCAATTATCATTGACACTATTCTTACCACAATAAACGCCGCGTTATAAAGACCCGAGGAATATATATTGATAAATTGCCAGCTGAACAAAAGCTCCTCCGGCTTTCCCTTTGTCCAAAACACGTTCAGCACCGCGGTGAACAGCATAATGAATATTATTGCCTTTATCGAGCGCAGCACGACCTTGATGGGTATGCGGCTTATCACTATAAGAACGACCGCCGACAAAAGAAGAAGCGCAAAGCTGAATACGTTTGTGCACAGAAAGCTTGCAACGATATACGCAATGCCGATAATTATCTTCATTCTGGGGTCAAGGCGATGCATAAACGATTTGGAAGGATAATACTGACCCAGGGCTATGCTGCTCATAACGCACCTCCCAGAATCCGTGCAAGCGCAGCCTCGGCGTCATCCACCGTATATATATCCGCGGGAACGTCTATTCCCTTTTCGCGCAGCATCATCATAAGTCCCGTCATCTGCGGAACTCCAAGACCTATCTTTTCAAGCAGCTCGCCCTGACCGAACACCTCGTTACGCTTGCCCGACATGACTACCTTGGAATGAGAAAGCACTACAAGGTCCTCACAGTATTTAGCCATATCGTCCATACTGTGACTTACGATTATCACTGCCGCGCCCGTTGCCGCGGCGTAACGCTTGATGCCGTCAAAAATGGTGTTTTTACCCGCAGGGTCGAGTCCCGCGGAGGGCTCGTCAAGCACCAACACCTCGGGGCGCATAGCCATGACGCCCGCTATCGCCGCGCGGCGCTTTTGTCCTCCAGAAAGGTCAAAGGGCGACTTGTCAAGCGAGCTTTCATCAAGTCCGACAAAGCTTGCCGCCTCATGAACTCTCCTTGCCACCTCGGCATCGTCAAGTCCCATATTTTTTGGTCCAAAGGCAATATCGGCTCTTACAGTTTCCTCAAAGAGCTGATACTCGGGGTACTGCATAACAAGTCCCACGCGAAAGCGCACCTTTGATATTTCCTTGGGCTTTTCCCATATATCCACTCCGTCAAGTAATATTTTACCCGACGTGGGCTTTATCAGTCCGTTAAACATCTGTACAAGCGTCGATTTTCCCGACCCCGTGTGCCCTATGATTCCCGTTACGGTGTTTTCTCGTATCTCGATATTTATGTTGTCCAGCGCAACGGTCTCGAACGGCGTTCCGCCGTCGTAGACGTAACAGACGTTTTCTATCTTTATCTTTGACATTACAATCCTCTTGAAATTACGTTATGAGCAAATTATTTGCCTAATGCATCGGCTATTGTTTGCGCGCATTGCTCGGGGGTATTGATCTCTCCTTTAAGTGAAAATCCACGCGCCCGAAGCCTCAAAAGCAGATCCGCGCACAAAGGAAGATCGAGTCCGCATTGCCGCAGCAGCTTATCCTCCGCAAATATCTCGGAGGGCTTGCCGTCAAGCACGACCTTGCCGTCGTCTATAACGATAACTCTGTCCGCCCTGACGGCCTCATCCATATAGTGCGTTATCGTTATAACGGTCTTGCCTTCCTCACGGTTGAGCTTTTCCATCGTGTCCACTACCTCGCGCCTGCCCATAGGGTCAAGCATTGCCGTTGATTCATCAAAAATGATACACTCGGGCTTCATGGCAATTATTCCCGCGATGGCTATTCTCTGCTTCTGACCGCCCGACAGCCTATGAGGCTCATGCTTTGCATATGCCGTCATTCCAACCGTCATAAGCGCGCCGTCCACCCTTGCGCGTATTTCTTCTCTCGGCAATCCCAGATTTTCGGGACCAAACGCAACGTCCTCCTCCACTATCGTGGCAACAAGCTGATTATCGGGATTCTGAAATACCATGCCGATCTTTTTGCGGAGCTCATAAATATCATCCTCCGTCATGTCGGATGAGGTGATCTCCTTGCCGTCCACCTTGATGCTTCCCTCAAAGCCCTCGTAGTCGTCTATAACGAGATTTAACAGCTTTGCCAGAGTGGACTTTCCCGAGCCGTTATGCCCTACTATCGCAACGTATTCTCCCTTTTCGATATCAAGGGAAACGTCCCGCAGCACCGAAAGCGGCTTTTCATCGTCTCTATATGAAAAATTTAGATCTCTGATTTCGATATAAGACACCTTTAAATGCCTCCAAAAATATATTTTTGTTTATTTATCGGCGGTCCAGCGTGAGCTTGCTCCGCACGGCAGATACGCGCCCGTCTGAGCAACACGCAGTCCAAGCTCTCCCGCCTCTATCTTACCGCCATATCTCTTTTTGACCTTGAGATCAAGAATGTAGCTCATGGTAAGCGGCGAAAGCCCCGTTGTGTATGAATTGATAAGGAAGAACAGAGGCTCGTCCGACAAAACCTGCGAAACAAGTCCGACAAACTCGTCAATGCTATCCTCAAGCTTCCACACCTCGCCCGAGGGTCCTCTGCCGTAGGACGGGGGATCCATAATTATACCGTCATATCTGTTTCCCCGTCTTATCTCGCGCTCAACAAACTTTTTGCAATCGTCTACTATATAACGTATTGGCGCATCTCCCAAGCCCGAAAGCTGAGCATTTTCCTTTGCCACGGCAACCATGCCCTTGGACGCGTCAACGTGTACAACCTGCGCGCCCGCCTTTGCCGCCGCGAGCGTTGCTCCGCCCGTGTACGCAAAAAGGTTAAGCACCTTTATGGGTCGGTTCACCTTTTTTATCAGCTCCGAGAACCAATCCCAATTCGCCGCCTGCTCGGGAAAAAGGCCCGTATGCTTGAATCCCATGGGCTTGAGCCTG
This sequence comes from Oscillospiraceae bacterium, assembly GCA_015063905.1. Classification (GTDB taxonomy): domain Bacteria; phylum Bacillota; class Clostridia; order Oscillospirales; family CAG-272; genus SVTX01. Next base: position 86,987 of record SVTF01000004.1, read on the forward strand.
AACTTCAATCCAAGATGATCATACGAAATATCCCAATATTCAGGCGTCTTTTGCTTTATCCATCCGCCCCCGCCGTTTTGCGAGCGACGGTATATACCATCCGCTCTGTTCCAGAGCGAGTGCCTTGCAACGTCGCGCCAGATAATTTGAGGATCGGGACGCACGAGTATATATTTTCCCCAACGCTCAAGACGCTCTCCGTCCGACGCGTCAAGCAATTCATAGTCTTTCCAATTATCACTGCACCACATATCTTAATCTCCAATACTGCCGTTTATGTGACGGCAAATTTACGTTTTTATGAAATTCAGCTCTCAAAGCTCTTGTTATAGTACCGCGCAAGCCTGGATCCGCCGCTGTGCGCGTGGCACACCGCTATGGCAAGCGCGTCCGCGGTATCGTCGGGCTTTGGCGGCGCGGGCAGGTTTAATAGCGAGGTCACCATGGTTATCACCTGCTTTTTCTCGGCTTTTCCGTAACCCACGACCGCCATTTTTACCTGCAGCGGAGTATATTCCGCTATGGTCACGCCAGCCGTCTTGGCGGCAAGCAAAATTATTCCCCTTGCCTCCGCAACCACTATGGCGGTTTTTGCGTTGGTGTTAAAAAACAATTCCTCAATTGCCATGTGATCGGGCTTATACTTTTCTATAAGCTCAAGCATTCCCTTGTATATAAGCTCCAGTCTGTCCACAACGGGCATTCCCGCGGGGGTCTGTATCGAGCCATATCCCAAGGTCTTGAATTTTGATCCCGAATATTCAACCACTCCCCAGCCTACGATAGCGTAGCCCGGGTCTATTCCAAGTATTATCATATTCTATCCTCACGAGTTCTCAGGGGGCGGTATTTAAAAATGACCAAATTACCCCATTATCAAATTATTATATCATATTTTAGTCACCGTGTCAAATATTATTTAAAATTATATTTTATAAAAAAGTGCGAAAATCGGTTTACAAATTTGGCAAATTATGTTATAATAGTTTTGTATATGTTTATTTTGGCGGAGGAGCAACGTGCAGATCTTGAAAATAGACGTTGGAGACGTCCTTGTAATGAAAAAAAAGCATCCTTGCGGAAACGATCTCTTTTTGGTGCTGAGAGTGGGCAGCGACGTGCGCATAGTTTGTAAAAGCTGCGGGCGCGATCTCACACTTGACCGCATAAAGCTTGAAAAATCCGTCAAACAGCTTATCAAAGCGCAAAAGCAATAACATCTCTTGTCAAATCGACACCCAAAAGGAAGGAAAATAAATGAAACGCGATCCCCGTATTAAAGAATCGGTCGTTGTAGCCGAAACGGTTGATAAAGCTGCCTGTGAGCGCAACGGACACAGGTTTATTGATAAATTAAGACACATTCGCAAGGAATATGGCTATATGCTTATAGCCGCGGCTATCCCTGCCGTTCTGTTTTTCCTGATATACCTTGTTCGCGGTCTGTATCCGTTCGGTCAGGGTACTGTTCTCGTTCTTGACCTCAACGGTCAGTACGTATATTTTTTCGAGGGACTTAAAAACGCGGTCCTCGACGGCGGCAGTCTTCTCTATTCGTGGTCAAGAGCGCTTGGCGGCGAGTTCCTTGGCATGTATGCCTATTATCTTGCCAGCCCGCTGTCTTACCTCATCTGTCTTTTCCCCGACAACAGAACGCAAGAGTTTTTGCTGATAATGTTCATGATCAAGGCTGCGCTCTGCGGTTTGACGATGGCGTTTTATCTGCACAACCATTCCGAAAAAAAGAACAAGCTTACGATAGTTGCGTTCTCCGCGCTTTACGCCATGTCTGCATACTGCGTCGTTCATCAGAACAACACGATGTGGATAGACGCGGTGATGTGGCTGCCCTTGGTCACTTACGGCATAGAGCAGCTCGTTAAGTACGGAAAATACAAGGTGTTTGTCATTTTCCTCGCCCTGACTTTGGCAAGCAACTTCTATATCGGCTACATGTGCTGCATATTTGTGCTCCTTTACTATTTCTTCTACATGTTCGCATACAAGGATCACAATGCCAACAACCCGAGGCTTGAAAAACACCATTTTGGAAAATCCTTTGTGCGTATCGGATTTTTCTCCGTCATTGCGGTATGCATGGCAGCCGTTATAGTGCTTGGCGCATATTATTCCCTGCAATTTGGTAAGAATGAGTTCTCCGATCCTTCATGGGACGTTAAAATGAGGTTTGATTTCTTTGATCTTCTCTTTAAGCTATTGCCCTCGTCCTATGACACGGTAAGAATAGACGGACTCCCCTTTGTTTATTGCGGATTGCTGTCCGTGATACTTGCTCCGCTCTTTTTCTGCTCCAAAAAGTTTACGACCAGAGAAAAGATATTCAGCGGAATATTCCTTCTGATATTCGTTTTCAGCTTTATGATATCCACCGTTGACCTCGTTTGGCACGGTTTCCAAAAGCCGCAGTGGCTCAACAACCGCTACAGCTTTATGTTCTGCTTCTTCCTTATCTTCCTCGCCTTCCGCGCGATCGAGGCTATCGAGGACATTTCCCTTAAAAATCTCGCGGTTGTGGGTGGGTTTATATTCCTGTTTATCACTGTCTTGGAAAAGTTTGCGAAGGAGTACAAGGACAAGCTCATCGCGCTTACGTACGGCCCTAACGAGGAGGATTTCCAGATCCACGAATTTGCAACCATCCTACTCACTGTTATTGCCCTGGTCATATACATCATTCTGATCACGCTTATGCGGCGTGCACACAACAAGGATCTTGTTGCAGCGGGTCTTGTCGGCGTTATTTGCATAGAGCTGTTTATTAACGGCTTGAATAACATCAACGATCTTGACAAGGACGTTGGATATACAAAGTACAACATGTACAATGAATATCAAGCGCTTTATATCCCCGTTGTCGAAACGCTAACCGAGGATTACGACTCATCCTTCTACCGATTTGAAAAGACCTATCACAGAAAATATAACGACAACATGGGCTTCTCGATAAGAGGTCTTTCAAATTCGACCTCCACGCTCGACAAGGATACCATCAATTTCCTTCGCATGATGGGATACTATTCGCAGTCCCACAAATCCCAGTACAAGGGCGGAAATCCCGTTGGAGATTCACTTCTTGGACTCAAATACATTATTTCCGAGAAGGATCTCAGCTCCCTTTACGGCGATCCCGTGCTTACGGGCGAGGATTACGCAAAGCATATGAATATGACGCTTGACGAGCTAAAGCAAGCCACGTATGCCGACAACTACAAGGATCTCAGCTCCGCAGATATAAACGTCTATCTGAACAAATGGGCGCTTTCTCTTGCCTTTGCGGCAGATGACGATATTTATGACGTCAATTTCAAGGATCATAACATCTGGATATCCGAAACTCACGAGGATTATGAGGAAAAATTCAATCCCGACGGATATACCTCCCCCTTTACCCGTCTTAATGCCTTGGTAACCGCGATTCTTGGCGCGGACGAAACGGTTGAGCTGTTTAAGCCCGCTATCCAGAACGGCGCGCCCATAACCAGCGACGGCGTACAGTACAAGGAATCTTCAAAGCATTACAGATATATCGGTAAGGATCAAAAGAGTACGGTCACTTATTCCTATACCGTTCCCGAGGGGCAGTATCTGTATTTGTTCTTCCCCGCTTATTATAACAGAGAGGTAACCATTTCTTCCGAGACCATGCCCATCTGGGACGGCACGGGCAAGCTTGATCACTGTAACGACAGGATCGTTAATCTCGGACTTGCGGAAACCGACGAATATAAGCTCACGGTTAAGATCACTAACAAGAAAAACGAGTTCTATACAAAAATGGACGAGTCCTTTATATATTACGTTGATCTTGACGTTATGACCGAGGTGTTCACAAAGCTTCAGGCTGGTCAGTTGATAATTGACGAGGACTATAAAGAGGACGATATCAAGGGAACGCTGACAACCGTTAACGACGATCAGACTATCATGACCTCTATCCCCTACGACAAGGGTTGGAGAGTTTACGTGGACGGCGAGATGGTTGAAACAACAGAGGCACTCGGCGCGCTGGTATCCTTTAAAATAGACTCGGCAGGACAGCACAGCATAAGGCTTTTGTATCGTTCCGATGCCTTCAATATCGGTATAATAATAACGGTAGCTTCCCTCTCGGGCTTTATCCTCATAATAATATTTGAAAGATGGCTCAGGCGCGTACGGCTTATAAAGTTCTTCTTTGTCGTTGACGGAGACGAGACCGATGAGTCCTACATGCAGAAGCGGCTGGAGGCTGCAGACGGATCGGACGAGGAGCGCGACGAGCTTGCCGATAAGATCTCGAAATTTTTCAGATCTCTCGTTGGCGCGGATGAAAAAGATAATGTCAAATACAAAAACCAAAGCTCCAAAAAGGGCAACACAAAGCGTAAAAAATAAAAATTGAGCCGCGCGCGGCTCAATAAAGCAACCTATTGGCTATAAGGAAAGGAAAAACCTATGTTTTATTACATCTCGGGCAAGCTCGCCTACTCAAACCCCAATACTGCGGTTATAGACGCGGGCGGTGTCGGATATAAAATGACGATAAGCGAAAACACCTTCAATGCGCTCCCCCGTCTTAATTCGGACGGGCTTGCAAAGCTGTACACCTATATGGCGGTGCGCGAGGACGGCGTGGAGCTTTTCGGCTTTATTAACGAAGCGGAGCTTTCCTCCTTTAAGCTGTTGCTCACCGTATCGGGCGTGGGTCCCAAGGCGGCAATATCCATCCTCTCTCTGCTTACTCCCGAGAAATTTGCTCTGGCTGTATGTACAGAGGACAGAAAGACTATCGCAAAGGCTAACGGCATCGGCCCCAAGACCGCGGCGAGAGTCATTCTTGAACTTAAGGATAAATTGCTCAAGACAACCGATCTCGGCGAAGTCGCAAGCGCAAGCTTTGAGAGTGTTTCCGTTCCAACTAACAGCGGAAAGCTCGCCGAGGCACAGGACGCTCTGCTTGTTCTCGGTTATTCCCGCGCTGAAGCACTTAACGTTCTCAAAAACATCGACACTCAATCACTTGAGCTTGAGGAGATAATCAAGAAAGCACTCAAGCTTCTTATAAAATAAGGCAAAGGAGACGCTATAAATGTTCGACGAAGAGCTTGATTTTGAAAACAGAATAGTTTCAACCTCCTTTAGCGCCGAGGACTCTGATACCGATATTTCTCTGCGCCCAAAAACACTTGATGACTATATAGGTCAGGACAAGGTAAAGGAAAATCTGAAGGTATATATCGACGCGGCAAAGCTGCGCGTAGAATCGCTTGATCACGTTTTGCTTTACGGACCTCCCGGACTCGGTAAGACCACACTGTCTAATATTATTGCCACAGAAATGGGAGTAAACATACGCGTGACATCGGGTCCCGCCATCGAAAAACAGGGCGATCTTGCGGCGCTGCTTACCAATCTTGCCGAGGGCGACGTTCTCTTTATCGATGAGATACACCGTCTGTCCCGCTCCGTTGAGGAGATACTCTATCCCGCAATGGAGGACTTTGCGCTTGATATCATCATTGGCAAGGGTCCTTCCGCGCGCAGTATAAGAATAGATCTGCCACGTTTTACCCTTATCGGTGCTACGACGAGGGCGGGTCAGCTCACCACCCCTCTGCGTGACCGATTTGGCGTGGTCCTAAAGCTAGATCTTTACACGCCCGAGCAGCTGGCAACTATTGTTACAAGAAGCGCGGGCATACTCGGTATTGAGATAGACGAAAAGGGCGCATACGAGATAGCCTCCCGCTCGCGCGGAACGCCCCGTATCGCTAACCGACTTCTCAAGCGCGTGCGCGATTTCGCGCAGGTCAAGGGAAAGGACTGCATCGACAACGAGATCGCGCAGTTCGCGCTCGACAAGCTGGAGATCGATGAGCTGGGTCTTGACTCCACCGATAAGCGCATGCTTGAAACTATAATAAAGTTTTACGACGGCGGCCCCGTCGGTCTTGAGACCCTGGCGGCGACTATCGGCGAGGAAGCGGTGACACTTGAGGACGTTTACGAACCCTATCTTATGCAGATAGGCTATCTTGCGAGAACTCCTCGCGGAAGATGCGTTACAAGACTTGCGTATGAGCATCTCGGACTCACCCCTCGCCCCACCGTAAAGGACTCGACCCAGCTTTCCTTCCTCTCAAACGAGGATAAATAAAACAAGTGCACCGCTTGCGTTCGCGCAAGCGGTGCACTTGTTTTATTTAAAATATCAAATATTCTTCTCTATTTCCTCTATCGCAATAGAAATCTTCTTAAGCTTCAAAAGATACGACGTAAAATTAGGCAACTTGATCTCTGATGTAAATTTGTCCCCGTAATAGATAGTCCTACCCACAAGCTCACAGCTGTGGCTCTCGTCAAGCAGATAGAATTCTA
>SVTF01000035.1 GCA_015063905.1 Oscillospiraceae bacterium
CGTAAGGAATTCCCGACTTTTTAAATTCGTCAATATTGCTCGAATAAGGATGCACCTCTCCCGCCTTATATTTTGCTAGGCTGTGCGCAGAGGGACCGTTGTTTGTTGCGTGCATCGGCTTTACCTTGCCGCATCGCGTACTGAAATCCACCTTCATAATGTATGATCCTCCAAACAGTTTTATCTTTCAAACTGACTGTTCCAAAGCCGCGTGTAAAATCCGCCGTTTTTGAGTAGCGTTTCATGGTCGCCCTTTTCAACGATCCTTCCATTATCCATTACAAGTATAACGTCCGCTTCCTTTATAGTTGAAAGCCTATGCGCAACTATGAACGACGTTCTTCCCTTCATCATAAAGGCAAACGCGTTTTGAATCTTCATTTCGGTTCGTGTGTCGATCGAGGACGTTGCCTCGTCAAGTATAAGCATGGGGGGTAGGCACAATAGCACTCTTGCTATACACAATAGCTGCTTTTGACCCTGCGAGAGCATTGCGTCCTCCCCTATGACCGTATCATAGCCTTGCGGCAGCTGGCGGATAAAGCTATGTGCGTGCGCGCTCTTGGCGGCGGCAATGACCTCTTCATCCGTGGCGTCGGGCTTGCCCATAGTGATATTATCACGCACGGTGCCTTCTTTAAGCCAGGTCTCCTGAAGCACCATTCCGTAAGACGAGCGCAACGACGCTCTTGTCACATTGCTTATATCGTGTCCAGAAACCTCTATCCTGCCGCTGTCTACGTCATAAAAACGCATAAGAAGATTTATTACAGTAGTTTTTCCGCATCCCGTAGGTCCTACTATTGCAACTCTCTGTCCGTGCTCAATAGAAAGGCTAAAATCCTTTATCAGCTCGCGGTCCGGCGTGTATGAAAACTCAACGTTTTCAATATTCACTCTGCCGTCTGTCTCCTCTCGTGTCAACACGTGGGCATCGGGCGCGTCAGGCGTCTGGGGCTGCGCTTCTATAAGCTCAAACACACGCGCGGCGCAGGCAAGAGCGTTTTGAAGCTCGGCTATAACACCGGATATTTCATTGAATGGCTTTGTGTACTGATTTGCGTAATTCAACAGCGTTGTCAATGTGCCGACGCTCAGCGCCGCGCCGCCTGTTGAGATACATATCAACGCACCCGAAAGCGCTACTCCCGCATAAACAAGATTATTTACAAATCTTGTGCAGGGATTTACCAGGGAGGAATAAAATACCGCTTTTTGAGAGCAATTCTTATATCTTTCGTTTATCTCATCAAATTCGCAGATCGACTCATCCTCGTGCGAGAATGCCGCAACCGTTTTGCTCTCGCCAAGCATCTCGTCAATAAACGAGGTCTGCTCGGCTCTCACCTCGGCTTGCTTTTTGAAGAGCGTATGAGTGCTTTTGGCAATAAATCCCGCGACAAAGAGCGAAAGCGGAGTTGATACCACCACAACGGCGGCAATTATGGGATTCATGGTGAACATCAGCGCTAGCGTACCTATTATGGTAAGCGCGCCTGTCAAAAACCGAGAAAATCCCATTAGCAGTCCGTCACAGAACTGATCCACGTCGGCAACAACTCGGCTGACCGTATCGCCTACGGGTCTTGAATCGATATATGAAAGCGGCAGAGTTTGTATTTTGTTGAAGGCATCTCTGCGCAGTCTGCGCACTATTCCAAACGCTATACGGTTATTGGCAACGTTTATGAGCCATTGCAAGAGCACGTCTATTGCTGCGATCATTCCGATAGCAACCAATATTTTGAATATCCCCTCAAAATCCACGTTGCCCTTGCCTACAGCAAGGTCGATCGCCCTTCCCACAAGTATCGGGATATAAAGCGTCTCCGCAACCAGCGCAACGTTCATTATGACGGTTAACGCAAACAGTATTCTATATTTTTGAAGATACCTAAGCACCTTCGCAGCGGTTTTCAGGCTTGCGCCCTCCACGCTTTTTTTATTCTTAGCCATTACTGCTCACCTCCCTTGAACTGAGAGTCGTATATCTCGCGATATACCGAGCAGCTGTCAAGCAGGCTCTCGTGATCTCCAATGCCGACCGCGCGCCCTTCATCAAGCACGATTATCAGATCGGCATGACTTATAGACGAGGTTCTTTGAGATATGATAAACACGGTTGGATCATAGTCAAGCGTGCGCAAAGCGTGGCGCAACTTTGCCTCCGTTGCGAAATCAAGCGCGGAGGCGCTGTCATCCAATATAAGTATAGGTGCTTTGCGAACGAGCGCGCGCGCTATGGTGAGTCTTTGACGCTGACCGCCCGAAAAATTACGTCCAAATTGCTCAACGGGAGCATCAAGTCCTCCCTCCTTTTGCATAACGAAGTCACGTCCCTGCGCCCCTTCAAGCGCCTCCCACAGCTGATCATCCGTGGCGTCTTTTCTGCCCCACAAGAGATTTTTGCGCACTGTTCCCTTAAAAAGCACCGCCTTTTGAGGAACTATCGCAATACTGTCCCTGAGCTGCATAGGCTCGTAGCCTCTTACGTCCTTACCAAAAACCTTGACCTGCCCCTCGGTCACGTCGTAAAAGCGCGGGATAAGATTGACAAGCGACGTTTTGCCGCTTCCCGTTCCTCCTATTATTCCCACAACGCTTCCCTTTTTGACCTTGAAGCTGATACCTTCAAGCGAAGGCGCGCCCGCGCCCTCGTACGTAAGGCTTACGTTATCGTATTCAACTGCATACTCGCCATCGTATTCGGGCTTTGTGCCGTCCTTTATTTGATTCATTCCCGTTTGCACGTTCATAGCCGCCTCGATCCTATGAGAGCAAGCAACCGCTTTTACTATGATAAGCACTGTATTCGCAAGCTTGACAAGCTCCACAAGTATCTGCGACATATAGTTATAAAGCGCGAAAAGATCACCCTGCGACATTTCTCCCGCGTTTATCTGCGCCGATGAAACGTGAAGTATCGCGATGATGCCTATATTGATCACCACGGCGGTAAGCGGATTGAGGAGCGCGGTTATTCTGCCCGTGAAATTCTGCGCATCGGTGTGCTCGTTATTGGCTTTCGAAAACTCTGCTATCTCGTCATTCTCTCGGTTGAAGGCTCGAACTACGCGAACTCCCTGCAAGGTCTGTCTTGTCTTTCCCGTTACCTTATCAAGCTTTGACTGAACGTTTTTATACAGCGGTATTCCCGCCAGAATAATGCTGAACGTTATTATCGCAAGCACGGCTATTACAATGGCAAATATCGCGATATAGCGCGGGCTTATGAACGCAGACATTATCATCGCGCCAAAAACTATAACTGGAGAGCGCAAAAACAATCGCAGAGTCATATTGACACCCGTTTGTACTTGGTTGATGTCACTCGTCATTCGAGTTATCATGGACGATTTTCCAAGCTTGTCCGTTTCCACGTAGCAAAGCATTTGCAGATGAGAGAATACCTTATGACGCATGGCGCTTGCCACGCCTACTGCCGCTTTGGCGGAAAAATACTGAGCGGTAAGCGCGCATAAAAGTCCTATCACTCCAAGCGCCGCAAGTATCAGACATCCGTTTATAACGTAAGACGTATCCCCGTTCTTTATTCCCACGTCCATAATGTATTTAACAACGATGGGAACCAAGAGGTCAAAGCATGCCTCAAGCAGCTTGAAAAAGGGTGCCATAAAGCACTCCAGCTTATATTTTTTCAAGAACTCAAGAATCGTCTTCATTTACCTTTTTCCTCGCGTAATATCGTCTTTAAAAATGTATTATACCACTATTTTCCGCACTTTTCAAGTCATCATCAATATAATTGATAAAATTTTGGCAATTAATTTTATTTTTCGTCACAAAAAACACAGAAAAATACCATTTTGACGTGGTATTATTCATAGTGTGTTAAAAAAACAGTGATAGAATTCTAAATGATATTTTTTTTGGAGGAAAAAACCTTGCTCAAGCTAAAGCAGATAACAAAGGATTATGTAACGGGCAATTCCGCCGTTCATGCTCTCCGCGGTGTCAGCATCGAGTTTCGTAAAAGCGAATTCGTGTCCATTCTCGGCCCCTCGGGATGCGGAAAAACAACCTTGCTCAACATAATCGGAGGTCTTGACAGATATACGGACGGAGACCTTATTATAAACGGAAAATCAACTAAAACCTTTAAGGATAGCGACTGGGACTCCTACCGAAATCATTCCATAGGATTTGTTTTCCAGAGCTATAACCTTATACCTCACCAGAGCGTACTTTCAAACGTTGAGCTTGCTCTTACCCTTTCGGGCGTTTCAAAAACCGAAAGGCGCAAAAGAGCGATCGCCGCGCTTGAAAGCGTTGGCCTTGGCGATCAGATACATAAAAAACCAAGCCAGATGTCTGGCGGTCAGATGCAGAGAGTTGCCATTGCGCGCGCACTTGTAAACGACCCGGATATTCTGCTCGCAGACGAGCCTACGGGCGCGCTTGACACTACTACAAGCGTTCAGATAATGGAGATATTAAAGGAGATATCCAAGAACCGTCTCATTATCATGGTTACCCACAACCCCGAGCTTGCGGAGGCTTATTCCACCCGTATAATCAGAGTTATCGACGGACTTGTAACCGACGATTCTAATCCCTATTCCGCTCCCGTGGATGAGCAAAAGGTTGACACTCTTACCGAAAAAACCAAAAAACAGCTTAAGCAAGAGAGCAAAAAGGATAAAAAAGAAAGCAAGAGCAACAAAACCTCCATGTCCTTCTGGACCGCGCTCTCGCTCTCCTTTAACAACCTTCGCACCAAAAAGGGACGCACTATTATGACGTCCTTTGCGGGCAGTATAGGCATCATTGGTATCGCGCTTATTCTGGCTCTCTCTACGGGTATAAACGCCTTTATCGCTCAGGTGCAGGAGGATACGCTCTCCACCTATCCTTTGACAATTCAAAAACACACGCAGGATATGACAGCTATGCTTGAGGCCATGACAAGCTCGTCCGGCAACAAGGATTACTCCAAGGATAACGTGATCGGCGTTGACGATTCGCTCGGCACTATGATGGGAGCTATGTCCTCAACGGTTGAAAACAACCTTGAAAAATTCAAGGCATATATCGATGCAAATTACGATGATATAGACGAATTCGCAAGCGATATTCAATACGTTTACGATTATAATCTTCAAGTCTACACCGCAGACGGAAAGATCAAGATAGGAATGGAGACCCTGTTTAAGTACATGGGCGATGCCTTCTCGGGTATGAGCGATCTCATGGAGATGGGCGGCGGCATGGGAATGGACGTCTTCTCCGAAATGATCAACAATCAAGACATTCTCAATCAGCAATATGACGTTATTGCGGGTAATTGGCCCACAAAGGACGCGCACGATGAGGTCGTGCTGGTGGTTAACTCCAACAACCAGATAAGCAAGATGACGCTCTATATGCTCGGCATTCTCGATCCCGCTGAAATTGAGGACGAAATGAAAGACCTCATGAGCGGAAACTATAAGCCCTCCACCGATATGGAGCCCTTTACATACGACTATTTCCTTGATCTTAAGTTCAAGCTGCTTACCACCGCCGACTTCTACGACAAGGTAGAAAACCTCAATCTTGACATTGAGGATACGTACACGGTCGACGGCGTTGACTACCCCGTTTGGAAGGACATTCGCGATATTCCCGGATACGATCAGCAGGCTTACGTTACCGACAAGGGTGTTGACGTAAAGATAGTGGGTATCGTTCGCCCCAAGGACGGCGCGGCGGCTACCTCCATCTCGGGAGCCATAGGCTACACCAAGGCTCTCACCGACTACATTCTCCATAAGAACGCAAACACCGAGGTCATCAATCAGCAAAAGGAAACAGAAAACATCAACGTACTGACGGGTATTCCCTTTGAAAGAACGGTTTATACTCGCGAAAACATTGACGAGCTCATCAAAAAGATAGATTCGGCTACCATGGATATGTTCTATAGCGTTATCACAAACACGATAAAGGACGATCCCGATAAATCCAATCTTCTCAACGTTACCCGAGCAAACATCAACACCATGTTTATGCTTTTGCCCGATGAGCAGCAGGCGGATATTCTCTCACGCGTGATCGCATCCGCAGTGCAGAATAATCCCGCGGGCACGGAAAGAGTCTTCCAGACCATGTCCTCTATGACGGGAGGTATCGACGTTAACGAAAAGAACGTTATCACGCTTCTCCCAATTCTCAACAAAATGGAAACGATGCCCCTGCTCACCTCGCTTGGTATTCCCGGCTTGGTGACGCTTGCGGACGAAGCGGTTGTCACTGAAGTTGTCAACGGCATAAACGATAAGCATCCCGAATTTGCTCAGTCTCCCTTTGGCGCGGTAACCAAGGAAACTCTGGCTATGTATATAGGCAGACTTCCCGCAGAGGAGCAGACAGAGATATATACCACTCTCATCGGCTCCGTTAACGAAGGAAACGACACTATGCTGGCTATCCTTTGCGGTATTCTCTCATCGCAGGCACAAACCGAGATAACCAAGGAAAACCTTGCACAAACTCTACCCACGCTTGCGCCCGAGGCGGCTATGGTTCCCATGCTGGCGCTCGGCGGTATGCCCGGCTTTGTTGATTATGCGGATGCAGAAACTATGGACGGCATTTATACGGATATGAACGAGCTTATGATCAATCTCAAAGTCAACGACAAGATCTTCTCGCTTTTGCTCGTTGCCATGCCCGACGATATGTTCGCTGAGATGGAGGAGACACTTTACAATATGGCTCCCCAGATCGACGCTACCTATGACAGCGTGCTTGAAACGCTGGACGATGCCGAAAAGGCTAAGCCCGATGCCATCAACTTCTTTGCAAAGGACTTTGAGTCCAAGGAGAAGATCGAGGCATTTATCGCAGACTACAATGCCAAGGCTGAGGAAAAGGATAAGCTTGAATATACCGACGTCGTTGGTACTCTTATGTCCTCCGTTACCATTATAGTCAACGCGATATCTTACGTTCTCATCGCATTCGTGGCAATATCCTTGGTAGTTTCCTCGATAATGATCGGTATAATTACCAACATATCCGTTCTCGAGAGAACTAAGGAGATCGGTATTCTCCGCGCTATCGGCGCATCCAAAAAGGACGTTTCCCGTGTATTCAACGCCGAAACACTTATTATCGGTCTTGCGGCGGGTGCTATCGGTATCATAATGACATTGATACTCTGCGTTCCCATCACGGCTATCGTTCAGTACTTCACGGGACTTGACAACATAAGAGCTATCCTGCCTTGGGATGGCGCCATCATTCTGGTGATTATCAGCATGGTACTTACACTCGTTGCGGGAATCATTCCCTCGCGCTCCGCGGCAAAGAAGGATCCCGTTATCGCTCTCAGAAGCGAATGATCATAAAAGCTTATGCGGCTTGACACTCGTCAAGCCGCATTTTTGCGTTTACTCTTGCATTACAGATCGTCCTCATCGTTGGTGTCCAACAGCTCAAACTCCTCTTTATCCGCGGCGCACACGGGGCAAAGCCATTTGCGCGGAAGGTCCTCAAATTCCGTTCCCTCGTCTACTCCGTTATCGGTGTCACCGCGGCTTTCGTCATACTCGTATCCGCAGACGGAGCATACATAGATCCTGTTCATAGCAAATCTCCTTTGATGATATTATTTATGAGTTCACTCACATAATATGCCGCATTGCGCCTTTTATTCACTGAATAAATATATTTTGACGCTCATAGTATTTTATTGAACAAATCACACGTCAAAGAGGATATCCCCATGGCATCAAGATCTCGAAGATTCTTTTTAAACGGAGTTACTCTCACCGCCACCGCGCTTGTTATGCGCCTTGTGAGCGTTATCTTCAACGCATATATATCAAATCACGCGGGAAGCGAGGCAATGGGTCTGTTTTCCCTGCTCGGCAGCGTTTACGCTCTCTCTATCACCGTTGCAACGGCGGGTATAAACCTTGGAACTACAAGGCTTGTATCCGACGCGCTAGGAAAAGGCGACGCATCGCTCGCAAAAAGGTGCGCAAGGCGCGCTCTGCTTTGCTGCACAGTCACGGGTGCTTTTGCCTCGGTCCTTCTTTTTTCACTTTCCAAGCCAATAGCGCTGCACGCGCTTTCCGACTCTCGCGCCATTCCCTCTCTGCGTTGCCTCGCCATTACTCTTGTGCCTATCGCCGTTTGCTCCTGTCTTTCGGGCTACTTCACGGCGGTAAGACGAGTCAAGGTAAACGCCGCGTTCGGCATAGTGTCGCAATTTGTCAAGATAGGCGCCACGATGCTTTTACTCTCTTCATTTGCGAGCACTGACACCGAGACAGTTTGCGTAATGCTGGTGCTGGGCGGTGCGGCTGCGGAATTCTTTTCGCTTATCGTTACGTTCTTGCTCTACTTATTTGACGTAAAGCTAAAGCTTAAAAGTGATGATGCGGGCAAAGAAAATAACAATGACCAAGGGATAATTAAAAAGTTATTGTCCATCACCCTGCCCGTTACCGTCAGCGCGTGTATCAGATCGGCTCTCTCTACCTTTCAGCATATACTGATACCGCGCGGCATCCACAAAAGCGGACAAAGCTGGTCGGCTGCCCTCTCCTCCTATGGCGCGCTCCACGGGATGGCGCTTCCTCTTTTGCTTTTCCCGTCCGCTTTTATTTATTCTTTTGCGGGGATTCTGATTCCCGAGATAAGCGAATGCTGCGTGCTTGGGGACGAGGCTCGCTTAAAACGCGTGTCCTATCGCGCGCTTACCATGTCGCTTTTCTTTTCTATAGGCATCTCGGGCATAATGATATTCTTTTCTCGCGAGCTTGGAATGCTGATATATAATAACGCAGAAACGGCTCTTTACATCCGTGTTTTAGCGCCCCTTATCCCCGTTATGTACATTGACGGCACGGTGGACGCCATACTCAAGGGCTCGGGACATCAGGTTTATTCCATGAACGTCAATATCGCAGATACTCTTACCGCCTGCGTATTCGCGCTGACTCTGATACCCTCTTTGGGAATTTGGGGATACGTTATCTCTATATACGCAACCGAGATACTCAATACCACACTGAGCCTGATAAAAATGCTATCGGTGAGCAAAATGAAGCCCCGCGTGCTTCATCAAGTTTTTATGCCCATACTATGCATTATAGGATCAACTCAGATATCAAGGCTGCTCCTCTTCATATCACCCTTCAACATGAGCGCGGTTTTGGAGCTTATTTTGAACGTTGCCTTTACGGTTGCTCTGTACGTAGCTCTCTTATTGCTGACGCGCACTCTTGATAAGGATGAGTTTGAGCTGCTGAACGCGTCCTTAATGACCGAGAAGCAATACGAGGTCAAAATACGAACGCCGTATCTCATTGAAAGTTCCAACCGCGCATAAAGACAAATAATGTAAAAAAGTCAATCGATTTTTGATAAAAACGCTTGACTTTTATTTTTGCTCATGATAGAATTGACTCAAGGGATATTTCCCTTTGAACTAATTAACTTTCAGTCGTTTTTTCGACTATCTCGGGAGGTGCAAAATGGACTCAAGAAAACTTTTGGAGCTTAATTGTGGCGACGTAGTGGACGGCGGCGGCGATATATTCACGCCCGATGGCATGCTTGTTATAAGCAAGGATAACGTTGTCATCAAAAACCTTGTCATCAAGGGAGAGGTTAGAGTTGAATCGGATAACGTCACTATCGATGGTTGTACGGTAGGCTCGGTGTTCGTATCGGGCAAGGCATTCGTGGCTCAAAACAACAAGATATTGGGCGACGTGGTACTTTCGGGCGCGGTAAATGCCCTCGTAGCAAGAAATGAAGTATCGGGTATCGTTGTGGGCGGCGCGTTTAACTGCTCTGTTGTGCTCAATACCGCTTCTACGATAATGGCTACCGAAAACACCAACGTTTACGTTATAGATAATACCGTTATCTCAAAGCTTGGTCTGTATCAGAACAACTATCTCATAGCTGACGGCAATAAATACGGTGAGCTTTGCGTTGACGAAAATGAAAATATTAACGGAAACACCGTAACGGACGTTGATTTCCGTCCCGAGGTCGGTGCTAACGAGGATATACTTCCCCACACCAATAAGGAGCTTTTCGTTGGTATGGAAAGGCGCGAAACCGTTGCCAACACCGGTCTTACCTTCCAGCAGTATCTCGATGCTTGCGCTGAGAACGCGAACGGCGCTATCATCGTTCCCCCCGGAGTTTACTCTGTTGACGGAACTGTAAAGGTTACGGCAATACATTCAAACACCACGATATACGCATACGGCGTTTATCAGGAATACACCGAGACAGACCACAAGAAATATAAGGTTCCGTTGCTTTCCATCACAAAGGCGCAAAACACCAACGTTTTCGGTCTTACCATGGGTCAGGTTCTTCCTACTTGCGGTCAGATAAGAATAATCAAAAAATATATAGAAAAGGATGCCGAGGGCAACGATCAATATAAGCTGCTCGTGGCAACGGACGCAGGATTTATCGACGGATTTACCAAGACCGATCCCGATCGCTACCATACGTGGTGGCCCGAGACCTTTATAAATGATGAAAACGGAAAGGTCAAGCTCTATTGCGACGAGAACCCTATGGGCAATCACGAGATCGTCAGAAATTATGACGAGAACGGCAATTACGACGGCACTATGACTATGACGCTTACCGGTAAGAACCCATACCGTTATTGCTCAAGCAAGGAGGCCGTTCACGTATGGAACCGTCTTGCTCCCGGCAATATTATGACTTGCCGTATGTCTTACGGCCCGGGCGGTTCGCTCTATCTCGGCGACGCCGTCAACGTAAAGATCCGCGACACCGTTATGTACGGTCACGCGGGCGCGCTGTCAACTCTCGCGGGCGGTATGTGCGAGGGCGTTTGCTTTGAGCGTCATCACAACTGCATACACAGCGAATCAATAATTGACAAAGAAACCTACGACAAGTACAAAGCTTTCGAGGAAAAATACGGCGTCGATTTCGAGGTCCGCGAGGAAACTGTGGACGGCAACGTCAGATACCGCGGTCCTTTCCCTCGCTCCGGCTCTATTGACGCTTTCCATATTTCCGGAACCAAGCAAGGCGTTAACATTACCTCATCGCTCCTTGAATCTATGGTCGATGACGGAAGCAACCAGCACGCCGCAAGCGGACGTTTGCACGCATACAAGGACAACGGCGACGGAACCACCACCTTCTTCTATAAGCCCGCTATCGGCGGCGTACAGTGGGGTCATTCAACCTGGGTCAATGATGAGAGCCACCTCAATACTATGCTTTGCGCCCCCTTCGTTGCGGGTGACAGAATATACGTTTACACCCCCTTTGGCAAGACCGTTTGCGATACTACCGTGCTTACGGGCACAAAGAACGAAGGCACCGTTGACATCGATCTCACATACGGCAACGTTCACAAGCATGCCGCCAAGGATCTGTATTCCGTAACTCTCAAGACTGAGGATATTGACTTTGATGCCTTCATAAGTCCTGCAACGGGCAAGGAATTCGATCTTAGCGACAACAGATACGAGATCGACAATCGCCTTACCGTTGACAACCTCAGCCGAAACTGCTCCGATTATACCATCGATAACGTTATGGTGCGTGACGGTCACTCGCGCGGCTTCCTTATTAAAGTCGTTGGCGCCACCATAAAGCACTGCACCTTCAGAAACGTTTCCTATAACGGTCTGCTCATCCGTCCCGAAACGGAATGGGTCGAGAGTACGGTTTCAAGAAACATCAATATCCACAAGTGCCTCTTTGACCACACGGGATATATCTTTGAATCGGGCACAGAGATAGCTCAGTCCTGTATCAGAATACAGAGCACAAGCAAGGTTGTATCCAACGATACCCTTCCCATCGATAATATCTCTATCACGGGATGCAAATTCACCAACAACGAGCAAAGAACGGCTATATGGATAAATTCGGCAAAGAACGTTACCGTCAAGGACAATACCTTTGATCCTATCGTCAAGAACGTTCACCGCCCCGAGGTTTTGGGAACCGCCGTTTTGCTTGACACATGCCTGAACGTTGATATTTCGGGCAACACCTATAACCTTGAGCAGTTCAACGGTGACGTTAAGAACGTTATCAAGGGCTCAAATTACGCCAATATCCACGGAAGTGACGTGACGCACACTGACGGCTCGCCCATATTCCCCGACGATATCAAGGCATAAAACCGTTTTAATTTAGCGAGGCAGGTATACCCTGCCTCGCTTTTTGTCATGTTGCACAATCATTATGATGGAAAATACAATGTATTTTTCGCCAAATTCGATTGACATTGCATTTTGTGTATGTTAAAATATCTTTAATGAGAATTTTCCTTTAAATACAATAGGTTTTCTCAATTTTATCCGCAAATACAAATGCGTATCAGGAGGTGCAAAATGGATTTCAAGAAGCTATTGGAGCTTAAATGCGGTGACGTTTTTGACGGCATGGGAGAAAGCATCAATCATGACCAACCGCTGATTATCGACGCCAATGACGTGGTCATCAAAAACCTTACTTTAGGTGATATATGCGTCAGATCCCACAACGTTACACTCGAGAACTGTAAGTTTACCGCTGTTGACGTGTTGGGCGAGGGCTTTATCTCTAAAGGCAACACCGTTATCGGAAGCATAAAGCTTTCGGGAGCTAAAAACGCTCTGATCTCGCAAAGCTCCGCAAAGCTCATAGACATAAGCTCGTCCTATAACTGCTCCGTTGTTCTTAACGAGGCTGACACCATCTCCTGCCAGAATAACACCAATATTTACCTTATAGACAACACATTTGGAAGTATTTCGCTTTTGCAAAACGACTATCTCATTGCGGACGGAAACAGTTTTGGCAAAATTTGCTCAAAAGACAATACTAATATCAACGGCGACTCCGTAACCGACGTAAACGCACGCCCCGAGGTTGGCGCAAACGAGGATATACTTCCCCACACCAACAAGGAGCTTTTCGTTGGTATGAAAAGACGCTCCACGGTTGGCAACACGGGACTCGGTTTGCAAGAGTTCATCGATGCCGGAGCAAATGAGGGTAAGGGCGTTATCATAATCCCTCCCGGAGCATATTCCGTATACATGACAACGACTATCAACGCGACTCATTCCAATAACGTAATATATGCTTACGGTGTTTATCAGGAATATGCCGAGACCGACTATAAAAAATTCAAGGGAAGCTTGCTTGAGGTGCTTGAAGCTCAAAACCTTAAGATTTACGGCTTGACGATGGGCGAGGCACTTCCTTCCTCGGGTCAGGCAAGAGTAGTTGAGAAGATCTTTGAGCCCGCAAAAGCCGAGGGAGAAAAGGACGTCTACAAGCTTCGATTGATCAACGATGCCGGTTTTCTTGACGGATTTACTACTACCGATACCGACAAATTCCACACCTGGTGGCCCGAGGTATTCTATTCGGACGATGACGGAAACCAGAAGCTATATTGCGAGGAAAACTATAAGTCTGGTCACAGAACCGACAGAAGCTATGACGAAAACGGCAACTATGACGGCACTTTGATACTCACCATAAAAGACAGAGGAACGGACCCTCACTCAGAGGCAAAGCCCGCAAAGGTGGCTTGGGATAAGGTCAAGGTCGGCAACGTTATTACCTGCCGCCTTAATTACGGTTACAGCGGTTCTGTACGCATAGCTGACCGCGCAAAGAATATAAAGTTCCGCGATACCGTTATTTACGGTCACGCATGCGCTCTCTCGGTGCTGGCGGGCGGCAGATGTGAGCAGGTGCTTTTTGAAAGGCATCACAACACCGTTCATTCGGAAAGCGTAATCGACAAAGAAACTTACGAAAAATACAGGGCGATCGAGCAAAAATGGGGCGTTGACTTTGAAGTTCGAAAAGAGCTTGTCGAGGGCGAAGTGAGATACCGCGGTCCGCGCTCGAGAACGGGCTCTACCGACGCCTTCCATGTAACCAAAGCAAAAACGGGCATTGATATCAAGTCCAGCTTGCTTGAATGCATGTGCGATGACGGTAACAATCAGCATGCCTCCAGCTCTCGCCTCCACGCGCTCAAGGATAACGGTGACGGTACTACTACGCTTTATTACAAGCCTCTCGTCACATCGGTCTATTGGGGTATTTCAGCTAATAATCCCAAGGAGGATTATCTGCACACGCCAGATTGCGCTAACTTTTTGGAGGGCGACCGCATATACGCCTACAACCCACATGGCAAGCCCGTAATCGATGCTTTTGTGCTGGGCGACGCCGAGTTTGAGGGCGAGGAGCTAGAATACGATCTCACATACGGAAATACTCACAAGCGCGTTTTGCGCAAGGTATACGGCGTAAAGGTAAGGACCGAGGATATCGATACCGAGGCTCTTATCGATCAGACCACGGGCAAGCCCTTTGATCTTTCGGCAATCGGCTACGAGATCAACGACCGCGTTACCGTTGACAACCTTTCCGCCAACTCATGCAACTACACCCTTGACAACGTTATGGTTCTTAACGGGCACTCCAGAGGCTTCTTAATTAAAGCCACCGACATTACGGTAAAGCATTGTACCCTGCGCAACGTTTGCAACGCGGGTATGCTTATTACCTGCGAGCCCGAATGGGGTGAGAGTACGGTCGCGCGCGATATTTTCATTGACAGATGTCTTTTTGACAATACGGGACACCATTTCGGCGCATATCAGCAACCATTCAGAGCTTGCATAAGAATAGAAAGCACGAGCAAGGTGGCATCCAAGAACACTCTGCCAATAAATAATATCACGATCAACAAGTGCAGATTCACCAACAATAAGCAATGGAACGCGATTCAGGTGAATTCGGCGCACAGCGTAAAGATAACCAACAACACCTTTGATCCTATCGTTGAGGCGGGACGCGACAACGTTCGCGGCGTTGCTGTCATTCTTTCCACCTGTGCTGACGTTGAAATATCCGATAACGTTTACAATCTCAAAAATTATCGAGGCGACGTCAGAAACGTCATAGTCGGTCAAAATTACAGATGTATTCACGGCACGGACGTTACCGACGAGTGCGGCAATCCCATTTTCCCCGATAACGTGAATGAATAATAAAAACATAACCCCGCAAGGAAATCCTTGCGGGGTTATGTTACTATAATCTAATCGACAATATATAAACGAAAGTTAAAAGCGAAACCCTGTTTAATGTCCCTATATTACAGTCTTATTGAGCAGAGCGTCTTGCTTCGAAGCACTTGCTGCAATAAACGGGTCTGTCGCTGGAGGGCTGGAAGGTCAGCTTAGCCTCGCCACCGCAATCAGAGCAGGTTGCGATAAAGTACTGACGCTCGCCTCTTTCAGCATTCTTTTTCTTGTCGCGGCAAGCCTTGCAGCACTTAGGCTGATTCTTGAAGCCTTTCTCTGCGTAGAACTGCTGCTCGCCTGCAGTGAATACAAACTCCTCACCACAGTCTCTGCAAGTAAGAGTTATGTCCTCATAGACAACCTCTTCAGCAACTTCTACTTTTACTTCGTTTTCGCACATTGTTTTCTACCTCACTTTTGTTGTGTAAATGATACTGTCTCACTTCGCTTTTACAGTGGGACAAAATATGTAAAACTCACGTTGGAGTTATTACCGTTTTTTATGTGGATTGTATGTTTCCTACAACGAATCTAAGCTTCTTTCTGATTCTGTATATCGCGTTTGAGACCGATTTCGCGCTGGGAGCATCAATTTCCGCGGCTATTTCGGAGACACTCTTTCCCGATACGTAAAGCCACCAGATTCGGTTTTCATAGTTTGACAGATGCTTTTTAACGGTGCGCACAAGCTCCGCTTCTTTTTCACTGTCAATAACCGATTGCAAAAAGTCTTCCTGAGCCGAGGCGGGATCGTATGCGTTATCCCCGTCGTCGAGCGGCACAGTGACCCTTCTCTTACCTCTCAAATAGGTGCGCACAAAGGATACAAGCCCATTGTCAATGCATATCTTTGCGTAAAGACCAAACTCAACGCCTTGTGCGTCACAGTCGTAACTGCAAACGGCGCGGTAAAAATTCACCAACGCCTCTTGCCTCAGATCCTCTACATCCTGCGAATTCATGCCCTCAACAACGTGCTTGCGAGAGCATGCCTCGATAAGCGGGGTGTATTTTTTCTTTAAAAGCTCAAAGCTTTCCTGATCCTCGTTTTGCGCTTTTTTTATGTGACCCAAAAGCTCTGTTTTTTGTTCCTTTTCCATGTAAAAGCTTTTTTGCGACAACGTAAACGCGCGCAATATTCCTTATTTTGCAATTATACACATTAATTATATCATTAATTTTTAGTTTGGTCAATACTAATTTTGTTCAATATATTTGTTTATTTTGACATATTTCAACAAATATTTGTGCATTTTATACAACTGACAAAATCTGTTTTTGTGCATAAAAAGCACCTTTCGTCCTTATGTTGCGCATATCCACCAAAATTAGCCGTAAAATTTCGTAAATTTTGACGACAACTTTTTTTGGTTCGGCGCAGCAAAAAGCAAAAGGTGCCCGAATATTTAGTTGTTTTTGTCACATTTTTCAGTTGAAAATAAAGTTGATGTTGCCGGAAAGCAGAGCAAACACTCCCTTATACACGACCTCCGGATGATCTCTGAAGTTTTCCTGCATTCTGCGCGCGCGGTTTTCCGTATCAACGACGACGGAATTCTCCATAATGACCACGTCCTTCTCTTTTATGATACACTTAAGGTCAAAGCGTCCGTCCTCGCGCTTTTCCACGCTTGTAGAAATTTTTATACCTCTTTTCTTAAAGTCAAGATAACGCAGAGCGCACTCAAGACTTTTGTCAAGCAAGGACGTCAAGATCTCGCTATGCAGCTCAGTGGCAACGACTGTTCCTTTTTGAGAAACGATATACGTTGTGTCCCCCGCCTCGTTCTTTCCACACTCCTCAATAAGTCCCGCGTCAAGCATTTCGTGGAAGGATTCCGCGAAATCAAGATACATAACGTAGTCGTTCTGCATTATAATATCATTGAGTGTTATATAATCGAGCGGATAGTTTATATTTTGCATCAAGTAAAGAACAAAGATCTTTACGTTTCTCTTACTTCCGACAAGTGAGCTCATTACAACCTCCATAAAAACTGTTGCGGATTATATTTTAACATATATTTTGCGATTTTTCAATAGTTAGTATTGATTTTTTATTAAAAATGTGATACAATAACTTATTATTCGCCAAAAGCTATAAAAACAGTCACTTTTGTTTGGAAAGGAACACAAATGATCAACGTTGCTATACTTGGTTTCGGTGTTGTGGGCTCGGGTGTTGCCGACGTTCTCACACAAAACAACGAGATCATCGAAAAAAAGCTCTCAAAAAAAGTCAATATAAAATATATACTCGACCTGCGCGATTTCCCCGACAGTCCCTTTGGATCTTTGGTAGTACACGATTTTAATGTTATTCTCAACGACCCCGAGGTGGATATAGTTGCGGAAATGATGGGCGGCTCACATCCCGCTTACGATTTTTCAAAGGCGGCTCTGCTCGCGGGTAAAAGCGTCGTTACCTCCAACAAAGAGGTGGTTGCCAATTTCGGCGCGGAGCTTATTGAGATAGCAAGGCAAAACAAGGTTTCTTATCTCTTTGAGGCAAGCGTGGGCGGCGGTAT
>SVTF01000036.1 GCA_015063905.1 Oscillospiraceae bacterium
AGAATTTTAGGCATCGAAAATTTCTCCGATGCCTGATGCGTTATTCTTCCTTTGTATCGCTTTGTATCTCGATTGCGAGTCTTGCTCCGAGTCGGAAGGCGTATTCGAAGATGGCTGCTTCGGCAAGGCTCATATAATCACTCCAGCAATCATGGAACTTTTCGAAGATCTCCTTCTGCTCGTCTGTGAAGCTTTTTTCGAGTTCTTCGTGATGCCTTGCCATGTATCCGAGGAGTTCCTTCATCTCCTTGGAGTTCGTTCGGCTGTCCTCTTGTGGTATGATGTTTCCGTGCCAAAGCTCTTTTATCATATTTTTCATAGGCTTTGCCTCCTTTTCTGTCAGCACAACAACATACCACAGAAGAGAGAGGAAGTCCAGCACTTTTTTTGAAAATAAATCCAACTTTTCGCAAGTTTTTTTCTTTGACTACAGCGATGCAATTTTTGAAAAGGGAAGTATAAAAGCGGCAAGCATTTCTGCTCACCGCTTTGAGGTTCAGCCTATGCGTACAAAGTGCGTCTCAGGCTCTTTTTATTTAGTTTTGGTTTTCCGTCGTATTGCCATTTTTTTGCTTGGATATAGCTATATGCTTGAATATTTGCGGTGAAAAGGTATAAATACGAATTTTCATCGCATAATATACTTGACGAATGAGTCTTTTTGTGCTATAATATCCGTTGAAAAGGTATAAATACGAATTTTCATCGCAAAGGAGCTATATAATGATTGAAAGAAAGAAATATTTAAATCAACTTATATCCAAAAAAGAAAATGGCATGATCAAGGTTATTACCGGTATTAGAAGATGCGGCAAGTCCTATCTTCTTTTTGATATCTATCATAAATATCTTAACTCTATAGGTGTAGACGATAACCATATCATTGAGCTTGCACTTGATGATGACGAAAATATCAAATATAGAAATCCAATCGAGCTTGGTGAACATATCCGTAGCTTACTTATTGACAAGGATAAAATGTATTACATTTTTCTTGATGAAATTCAAAAGGTTAAGATTGTAAAAAACCCTTATCTTGACGATGAAAGTGAAACTGTCGGATTTGTTGACGTTTTGCTTGGTCTTATGAAAAAAAAGAATGCCGATGTATATGTCACCGGCTCGAATTCTAAAATGCTTTCGTCGGATATCTTGACCGAATTCCGCGGCAGAGGAGATGAAATTCGTGTGCATCCGCTTTCGTTTTCGGAATTCTACGGCGCTTATGCCGGCGATAAGCGAGATGCGTGGCAAGAATATTATACCTACGGCGGTATGCCTTATCTTTGCACTCTTGCCGAACACCGAGCAAAGGCTTCATATTTATCGGGATTGTTTGATAATATTTATCTTTCCGATATTCTCGAAAGGCACAGCATCCGTGACAAAAATGTGCTTGACGATATTTTGAATGTAGTTTCATCTTCTGTTGGATCGCTGACCAATCCGGTAAAAATTGCGGATACCTTTGCAAGTGTCAAACAAATAAAAATCGGCGTTGAGTCGGTTTCCAGATATCTTGATTATTTTATTGATGCTTTTATGCTTTCGAAAGCTCAACGATATGACATTAAAGGTAGAAAGTATATCGGCTCGCCTCAAAAATACTATTTTTCTGATATTGGTTTGCGTAATGCTCGTTTGAATTTCCGTCAGACTGAAGAAAATCACATTATGGAGAATATCATCTATAATGAGCTTGTCATTCGTGGCTTTACCGTTGACGTGGGCGTTGTTGAATATAATTATAAGGATTCCGACGGCAAAAGCAAAAAGACTAATTTAGAGGTGGATTTTGTCATAACCGATGGAAGCCGCAAGTATTATATTCAATCTGCGCTAACAGTGGGAGAAGAGGAAAAGAGACTTCAAGAGGTTCGCCCTTATACAAGAATTCCCGACTCCTTCAAAAAAATTGTGGTTGTTAAGGACAACATCATTCCGTGGCATGACGAAAACGGAGTTTTGTATGTGGGAATTGAGAAGTTTCTCTTGGATGAATCGGCAATTGATATGTGATGCTATATTTGCATAAAATCACAAAGTGAAGTATCGGATATTTCGATATTTTTTGACTTATACTGCGTTTTTACCCCTATTTGTCGAAAATTAGATTGCGCTTTTTCTGATTGTGTGTTACTATTTGTATCCCATCTTATATCACTATGTGTCTTTGAAAATTGATGCTCTCGGTAAAACGGGAGCATCGTTTTTCTCTTTGACTACTGCGATGCAAATTTTGAGCGGTGAAGATAGGCGCTTGACTAATTCTTTATAGTATGTTATAATAACGGCAGAAAAAATTTTGCACGCGGTGAACCGTTTGATCACCGACGGTATGAAATTCAGATATATTGATTTGCTTTTTTGCTTGGAAATTTGAGTTGACCACATCTTTGACCATCTACAGACTTGGACTGTGTGGAAACAGTGTATGCAAGAGCACCCGAAAGCATCGTTTTTGGATTCAAAAGCCCCGAAAAGCCTTGTAAATCAAGGAAAAAATCGGTGCAGATTTCTTCGGGTCCAAGAGGCCGTGGGTTCGAATCCCGCTACTCCGACCAAAACACAAAGGGTGGGTTTATCCCACCCTTTGTGTTTTGATAAGAATGTAATGATGAGAACCCACTCCATTCCGCAAGGAATGGATCGTTTTGCGCCGGATTTGCGATGTTTAAAAATACAGTTTGGCGCAAAACAAGGTTCAGAATCCCGCTACTCCGACCAAAACACAAAGGGTGGGTTTATCCCACCCTTCGTGTTTTGATAAGAATGTAATGATGAGAACCCACTCCATTCCGCAAGGAATGGATCGATTAGAGCATCGAAAGAAATTATTAATTATTCGCCAAGTATATCCTCAAGGAAATACGCATTTGTGCAGGCATGCTTGCCTGTGGCGTCGGTTACTGTGAGGCGGAAATAAACCTCTTTGTCATACAGCTTAAAGGTTGCCTCGTTGACGGTATCTCCGATCTTTTCGCCGTATTTGATCTGCTTTGCGCGGGAGAAGGTATTAAGCTGGATCTTAACAGCGTCGGAGCAGGTGATATGAACCTCGCCGTCCTCGTACCAAAGATCGTAAATCTCAGGACCCATAGAAGCATAGAAGTTACCCGCGTCAAGCGCGTCTGTAATCGTCTTGTAGTCGAGCTTGTCCGCCTTTATCATGGTAAATCCGCCAAAGGAATCGCAACGGGGGCTTTCAAACGGTGACGCGTTGTGGTTATCGTCGCCGCCAACAACAAATATCTTTTGACCGATATTCAAAAAGTCCTCGTAAACGTGGGGATTGTAGTCGTCGTGGCCTGACGCTACACAGCTATAGTTAACGATCTCCATTGCGTGCATACCCTTGTAGCCGATATAGTCGGGATAGGTCTCGCGAGACCATACAGGGTGATTATAGGTTACGAAAAAGCCTTTGTCTCGGCAGATCTGCATAATGTCGCTAACACCCTCATGCGTACGCTTTTTCCAATATGGAGCCTCGTTTTCATCGTGCTTCACAAGGTGCTTGTATTTTGGAGCGTTACCAAAAAGATATGCCTCATTATAGCAGGGTTGAACTACGTTTTCGGGGTCCTTCGCTATAAAGCAGATGTGGCATGTCTTGGTAAGGTCCCAATCGATAACCTTGTCGTTTATCTCAACCTCAAAGCCGTTGAGGGGAAGGAAGTTTTCGTCCGCAAGCTCGGGGTGTGGGATAAGGATATCATGATCGGTAAACGCGATTATGGAATAACCTCGCGCCATGTATGCCTCTTTAAGCTGTTCGGGCGTAAGTCTACCGTCTGAAAGCGTGCTGTGGCAATGAAGGTTAGCCTTGTAAAATCTTCCGCCTTCAGGTAACAAATACTTTTTCATAATGAATAACCTCTCTTGAATTTTGATTTATATTGAATTGAAATTCATTCTATATCAGCTTCAACGCTCTCCGCGTAGCGAACGGCACCCATAGCGTCCTCCGCGTAGCCGTCCGCGCCGATTTTGAGGGCGAATTCTTGATTAAGCACCGCGCCTCCTACCATGATCTTCAGGTGGGGGGCTTTTTTGCGCACAAGAGCAATGGTCTGCTCCATTGCGGCAACCGTTGTGGTCATAAGCGCGCTCAGTCCGACTATTGCCGCGCGGTTTTCGATGGCGGCATCAACTATTCTTTGCGGTTCAACATCTTTTCCAAGGTCTATCACGCGAAAGCCGTAGTTTTCAAGCAGCAGGCAAACGATGTTTTTTCCGATGTCGTGTATGTCGCCCTTAACGGTTGCCATAATTATGCAAAGTCGGTCATTTTTCGCGCCGTCCTTGGTCATGCGAGCCTTTATACATTCAAACGCCGCTTTCGCCGCCTCCGCGCTCATAAGTAAGGAGGGAAGAAAGACGGTGTGCTTCTCAAAGCCGCGCCCAACCATGTCGAGTGCGGGAATTATGTGCTGCTTGACTATGTCAAGCGGCTGCATCTTAGAAAGAAGCTTTTGGGTAAGCTCCGCCGCGGGAGCCTTAAGACCCTTAACGATACAGTCGTGCAATGTGGCGACCTTGTCAGAGCCCTGATGGGCGGCGGGAGCGAGAGTTGTTGCGGCAGACTCACAAAGTCTTGAAGAAAAGTTAATGTAATCCAAGCAATTTTCGTCGAGTCCGCAAAGCGCGAGATAGGAGTGGTAAGCCTTCATCATTTCGGCAGAATGCGGATTCATTATCGCCGCGGATAGACCGTTATGCAGCGCCGCGGTAAAGAACGCTCCATTCAAAACGTCGCGGCAGGGCAGACCGAAGGAAACATTTGAAACACCGAGGACGGTGTTGCAGCCAAGCTCGTCGCGTATTTGGCGGAGCGCATCTAGCGTGACCCTTGCCGCAGATGCATCCGCGCTTACGGTCAAGGTCAAGGTGTCGAAAATGATATCCTTTTTATCTATTCCGTATTGCGCCGCCGTGTCAAGTATCTTTTTCGCGATATCAACTCTGCCGCTTGCCGTTGAAGGAATACCGTTTTCATCGAGAGTCAGCGCAACCACCACACCTCCGTATTTCTTAACAAGAGGGAAGATGGCATGCATTGATTCCTTCTTGCCGTTCACGGAATTTATCATTGCCTTTCCGTTGTATCGGCGAAGCGCGGTTTCCATTGCGGCAGGGCTTGACGTATCGATTTGCAAGGGCAGAGCAGTTACAGACTGAAGCTCGCAAACAACGTTTTTCATAGCCGCGACCTCGTCAATATCGGGCAGACCAACGTTTACGTCAAGAACGTGTGCGCCCGCCTCCTCTTGCGAGATGCCCTCGCTTAGAATAAAGGCAACGTCATGCTCGCGCAGAGCCTGCTTTATCTTGGGCTTACCTGTGGGATTGATGCGCTCGCCGATAAGCACGGGGGTATTACCAAGCTCAACGGCGTGGGTATATGAAGAAATGAGCGAATGTCCTTTAGCCTGCGTTTTTGCGGGCGATATATCTATGCTTGATTGATGCAAAAGACTGATATATTCTGGAGTGGTTCCGCAGCAACCGCCCACGATGCGCACACCGCGGCGAATATATTCCGACATGGTATGTGCAAACTCGGCGGGTGTAATGTCATATACCGTCTTACCGTCACGAATTTGCGGCAGACCCGCGTTTGGCTTTAAGAGAACGGGAACAGAGGCATATTCCAAAAGCTCGTCAACTACGCCCGATAGCTGCGCGGGTCCAAGAGAGCAATTAGCTCCTATCGCGTCCGCGCCCATACCCTCAAGCATTGCGAGCATAGCGGCGGGCGTGGCGCCCGTCATAAGCTTTTTGTCAGCACCGTAAACGTTGGAAACGAAAACGGGCAAATCGCAGCCTTCCTTGGCGGCAAGCACGGCAGCCTTTGTTTCGTATGAATCGTTCATGGTTTCGATTAGAACGGCATCCGCGCCGTATTTCTTACCTAAACGCACGACTTCTGAAAAAAGGGAAACAGCATCCTCAAAATCCAGGTCGCCAAAAGGCTTTAACAGCTTTCCGGACGGTCCTATATCAAGAGCTATGAATTTTTCTCCCTTGTTGCTTGAGGTGTCGCGTGCGCGCTTGGCGTTGTCAAACGCGGCGCATATGATGGCCTCAAGCTCGACGTGAGAAAACTTTAGCGAGTTTGCGCCAAAGGTGTTTGTGGATACCACGTTGCTTCCCGCGTCGTAATAAGCGCGATGAATATCCGTTATGACATCGGGGTGGCTCAGATTCCAGCTTTCCGGAAGCTCGCCCATAGCGAGTCCTCGCGCATGGAGCAGAGTGCCCATTCCGCCGTCGAGATATAGCTTATTTTGCTTTAAGTAATCAAGTATCTTCATCTAAATCAACTTCTTTATATAGAATTTTTAATTCCGACGATTGCCGTTACCGATTTTGTGGGCGACATCAACAGGCTCTCATTAAGCGTGAGTCCAATGCTTTTATGGCAATCAAGCGCCGCGAAAATATGCTTTTGGACTTCAAGCGAAACGTCACCGTATCCCGCGCTGAATCTGGGGCGGGATCGTTTGCCCTGTGAGTTTAGCTTATTCTCAAGGTCAGAGCAAAACGCATCGCAAAGCGCTTCGATGCGCTCGGCTCCGATAGCTTGCAGACAAAGAGAAACAGAAGGCTCGGTCTTTCCGTATTTTGCGATAAGCCTATCAAGCTCAAGGCCGACTGTTGCCGCAAAGACAACGATACTATCGCATCCGGCAAGGCATTTTGACAGATCATGGCTACAGATCTTAGCAAATCCTGTGTCTATGACGTTGCCGTTTATCAGTATGGGAAACTCCGCGCAAGCGATGTCATATCGCAGCTTGCCTTGACACAATACAAGAGATCTGTCGATCAGCGCGCCCGTTGACGCGTCCTCACTTGCGCAACCCATATAGCGCAAAATCTCACGACGGTTGACACGTGGCGGACTGAAGCTTTTAATTATCGGTGTGGAATTTATCATTTTCCGATTATATATGAGAGATTGCTCTGAATTTTTTCGGCAACCTCGGGCTTGTTCATGGAGTAAACGTGAACGTTGGTTATTCCGTTGGCATACAGATCGATTATTTGATCCGTGGCATAAATAATACCCGCCTCCTGCATAGCGAGAGGATCGGAGCCAAAGCGATCCACAAGGCTCTTGAATCTTTGGGGGATAAAGCAGCCCGAAAGCTTGATTGCCCGTTCTAATTGGTTGGCGTTTGTTATGGGCATGATACCGGGGATTATCGGAACGGTGATGCCTGCCTCTCTGATCTTATAAAGGAAATTGTAAAGCAGGTTGTTATCAAAAAACATCTGCGTTGTAAGAAAATCGCAACCCGCCTCAACCTTTGCGCATAGGTATTTGATGTCCTCTGCCTGATTGGAGCTTTCGGGGTGTATCTCCGGGTAACAAGCGCCACCGATACAAAAATCGGCGCCGCTGTTTTTTATTTCGCGAATAAGATCGGTTGCGTGATGGTAGGTCCAAAGGCTTTTGTCCGCGCCCGACACATCCGCGGGGATATCGCCGCGCAGAGCCATAACGTTTTCAATGCCCGCGTCCCTGAGCCGCGAGATCATGTCAAGAACGGTATCCTTGGTAGACGAAACGCAGGTCAAGTGCGCCAGGGTGGGAACACCGTGAGCCTTGTCAATATTTTTGGCAATTTCAATGGTGTATCGGCTCGTACCGCCACCCGCGCCGTAAGTAACGCTCATAAAAGATGGATGAAGCTCGGCGATCTTTTCGGTTGCCGCCTTAACGGAGTCGAAAGCCGTAGTGGTTTTGGGCGGAAAGACCTCAAAGGAGAGCGAGGGCTTTTTTTGATTTAGGATTTCAGAAATTTTCATTGTGATTCCTTGCCTGTGTTCTGACTTTTCAGAAGACATTTTTTGATAAATTCGCATGTGACCTTATGATAATAATCGCTTTGAACGAAATAGCAAAGCACGTGTCCCGCGTCCGGAATGGTAACGAGAGTAACCGCATCGGGATTGGACTTGGCTATCTCGCGGCTCATTTCGCAGGGAACAAATCTATCGTCCTCTCCGTGAATGATGAGAATGGGGACGCGACTCTTTTTGACCTCACTTATGGCGGAGCATTCAAGAAGATCGAATTTTCCAAACAAGCGCGCCGCCGTCCATGCAAACGGGAAGCATAGCTTTTTGGGCAAGCCCATATCTCCGCAAACCTTTTTAATTATTCCCCAAGGGGAAGAGTATGGGCAGTCGGCAAATACGCAGACCACGTTTTCGGGGAGATCGAGTCCCGACGCCATGAGTACGGTAGCCGCGCCCATAGAAACTCCTGCAAGAATTATTTTGGTATCCTTGCCAAAGCGGTCTATGAGGTAATTTACCCAGCTAAGACAGTCGTAACGCTCGTTTATACCAAAGGAAATGACCTTTCCCTGACTCTTTGTGTGCGCACGCTGGTCAATAACAAGGGAGTTGTGTCCCAAGTCGTTTGCTATCTGGCAGCCACCGCAAAAATCGCGAACTCCCGCGCTTCTGTAGCCGTGACACTTTATGTGAATGGGCGCGCCGTCCGCCACGTGATAATAGCGCGCGTGAAGCACCAGGCCGTCATACGAGACGATGCTGACAGATTCATAAGGGGTATTATCCAGCTTGCCTATAAGCGAGATCATGCGCTCGCGATAAGGGCCGTATTGATCGTCACTTGGAACTCTGTAAAAATCGGCGTTTGGATCTGGTGTGGAGTGGAAAGCCCGCCTGTACGCAAGATAGGAAATAAGCAAAAAGAGCAGTGCGAGAAAAGCCACGACCGAGCCGACAATAATCGCTTCTATCATAATTTCACCTGTAAATTCTTATTCACATTAATTTTACCACACCTTGCGCTATTTTTCAATGATTTGAGCAAAAAAACTAGTGGGCGACAGGTGTTTTTTTGCAAAAAAGCCGATACCGCAAATGAATACGGTATCGGTTTGAAATAATTACAGCTCACAAATAAATTTTTCAAGCTCGTCAAAGCTTCCGTGCGGAATGGCACAAAGATTTTCGCCGTGCTTGTTGATAAGACAGTCGGTCAGAATAAAAACGTCTATCCCCAGCTTTTTTGCAGCCAGATCCTCGGTTGCGTCGTTACCAACCATAACACATTCGTCTGCGCAAAGCCCCAGCCTGTCAAGGATCTCCTGATAGTAAGCGGGATTTGGCTTGCAGAAGGTACTGTTTTCATAGTTTGAAACGAAAGCGAAATCACTTTCGTCAAGTCCCGCCCAACGAATACGGCAGTGTGTCGCTACGGGAGGGAATATGGGGTTTGTCGCAAGCACGGGCGTGAGTCCGCGCGACTTAACAAGCTCAATTATCTCTTTTGCCCTTGGAGTAAAGCCGCACGAGGCGCTGACCTTGTCAAATTCGTTTTGATAATAATAGTCGAAGGTCTCGTTGTCGCATTCTCCCAAAAGCTCGTTGAATTTTTGCCAAAAGCGAGCCTCGTTTTTAGAGGAGCCGTCGTTTCTGACCATGGCTTCCGTGCCCGACCAAATAGCCTTGATAACGTCGTCTGGGCGGTATCCCTTTGGCACCATGACCGCGCAAAGACCACCGAAATAAGCCTTTACGAATTGTTCTTGATCCATGGGCAAAAGAGTGCCGTCAAGATCGAACAAAACCGTTGTTTTTTTCATTGCCTTTGCCGTTCTCAGAGCAATAGCTGACCGTTAACGTTCAATTTGAACGTCAGCCCCAGCTTTTTGGCTGCGCCGCGGCACATGATCATGCGCTTTAAGAATATCTCGAAATAGTCCATAACGGCAGAGAATTCGGTATCAAGATCCAGCTTGAGCGTTATAGCGGCCTTGTCCTCGCTGATAATAAGCTCGGATTTGGTTACGGAGTAGTTAACGTTGTCGTGAATATCGCTGCCGTCCACCTTTTTGACGTCGCGCACACGGGAGCGACGAACGTCGCTCTTGTCGCCGAGTATGATAGCCGCCGCCATCGCGCTTACGGGAACACCCGTACCCTCATCGTGATTGCCGATAGCGCTTACTATCATAGATATCTCGGCGGGATCCATACCTCTCTCGTTGAGTAGCTGGAATGCAAGAATAGCGCCGCTTTGCGAGTGATCGGAGCGATTAACGAGGTTGCCGATGTCGTGGAGAAAGCCCGCGATCTTGGTAAGCTCAACCATTCTTTCGGGATAGCCGAGCGTTTTCAGAATATGCCCCGCCATAACGGACACACGCGTCACGTGAGCAAAGCTGTGTTCTGTGTAGCCGAGCGCCGCAAGAGTCGCGTCTGCGCGCTCAACGTATGTCCTTATCGCGGGATCGTTTTTTATCTGTTCGTAGGTTAGCATAAAAATCTCCATTCATTTGTTGTTTTATCTTCATCCAAATTACATTATACACTCTTTTGCTAAAAAAATCAAGATGTATTTGACATATATAGCATTATGTGGGTATTTGCGGTTGACAGAGCTTATATACTGTGGTATAATCATTCTATAATTCTTTCGTTTCAAAGGAGAACAAAATGAAAAAACTATCACTTCTTGCGCTTATTTTGTCTTTGATACTTTGCTTGTCTGCGTTAGTTGCGTGTAGCGACAGCGGCAAAAAAAAGAAAAAACCGAGCAAAAAAGACGATACTACTGTGGAGGAAACTGTTTCCGGAGAAGAAAACGAAAGCGAAAACGGGCAGACCTCGGAGATGGGGTTGAAATTCTCGTCTAATGGCGACGGTACCTGCCGTGTAACAGGAATCGGTAATTTTAATAATGCTCATCTTATTATTCCGTCAACGTCTCCCGAAGGGGAAACTGTTACAAGCATATATGAAAGCGCTTTTCGTGATTGTACCAGCCTTTTGAGCGTAACCATTCCTTCCGGTGTTACAAGCATTGGTGACGGTGCGTTTGCTGATTGTACGTCCATTGAGAGTGTTGTTTTTGATGAGGAAAGCCAGCTTGCAACTATGGGACAGTTCGTATTCAGCGGTTGCACCGCGCTTGAGAGCATAAATATTCCCGACAGTATAACAAGCATCGAATTGTATATGTTCAAAGGTTGCACAAGCCTTACGCAAATAGAGATTCCGCAGAGTGTCACAAGCATTGGCTTTGGCGCGTTTCAAAATTGCGAAAGTCTTAAGAATATTGAGATACCGTCCGCCGTCACAAGCTTAGGCAATTGCGCATTTTCGGGATGCTTAAGCCTTTCGGATATGTCAGTTGACAATAACAATTCTGTTTACCACAGCACAGATAACTGCATAATTGAAACAGAATCAAAAACATTGATCGCAGGCTGTAAAAACAGTGTTATTCCATCAGACGGAAGTGTCATAAATATTGGCGAGCTCGCGTTTAGCGAATGTAAAGGCCTTACAAGTATCACCATTCCATCGGTTGTTGAAATCATAGGCGTAAATGCGTTTGAACACTGCACGGACCTTGAAACCGTAAAACTTCTTGACGGTGTAACGATAATTGAGGACAGTGCGTTTTATGGTTGTTTAAGTCTTACCAACGTAAATATACCGAATAGTGTAACAAGCATGGGCTCTTCTGTGTTCAATAATTGTCAAAGTCTTATTAGCATAGAGATACCTTCAAGCATCGTAAGCATTGAATCTTCCACGTTTGGTAATTGCAAAAGCCTTACAAGTGTAAAGATTCCCTCAAGTGTATCAAACATCGGATCATCAGCTTTCAGCGGATGTTCTGCTCTTGAGAGCATAATAATTCCGGATACGGTAACGAGTATCAGCAATGGCATGTTCCGCGACTGTAACAGTCTTACTGGTATCGATATACCGTTCGGTGTAACAAGCATTGGAAATTCAGCGTTCAGTGGCTGTGATAATCTTATTTTTATAGAGATACCCGACAGTGTAACCATTATCGGAGATGAAGCATTTGCATATTGCGAAAGACTTTCGCGTGTAAAATTCTTCATAGGTAATATTACGAGCATTGGTTCTAATGCGTTCAATTCTTGTAAGAATCTTACAAGTATAAAGATACCGTCCAGTGTCACAAGCATTGGTTCCGGTGCTTTCCAGAATTGTTATAAGCTTATAGAGGTGTGCAACCGTTCTTATATTCCAATATACCATGGGTCGACTGAAAACGGTTACGCGGGATATTACGCAAAGAACATATATGACAGAGAGTTTGGAGAAACCAAGCTTGTAAATCAGGACGGATACTTGTTCTACTGTAACACCGATACAGATGAGTATTACCTTATCGGTTACAGTGGAAGTAATACAGATCTTGTATTACCTAATGACGTAAACGGTCACAGCTACGGAATATATAGATATGCTTTCTATATTCAGGACGGAATTACAAGTATAACGATACCCGAGGGTGTTACAAGTATTGATTCAATGGCATTTGCGAACTGCACAAGTATTACAGATATAGCGATATCCTCAAGTGTCACAAGTATTGGAAATTCGGCATTCAGCGGCTGCACGGGGCTTACGAGTATAGAGATTCCCTCAAGTGTTACCGATATTGGAACTTCGGTGTTCGGCGGTTGTATAAATCTTGCAAGCATCAATGTTGCCCCCGATAACGAAGTCTATCAGTCCATCAGTGGAAATTTGTATAGTAAAGACCGTAAGACATTTGTTCAGTATGCTATTGGAAAAACCGCAACAAGCTTTGCGATACCCGAAGGTGTCACCACTATAGGCGGCGGTTCGTTCAAAGGTTGCTCAAGTATCGTGAGCATAACCATACCAGACAGCGTCACTGATATAGGCTCTTCCGCGTTCAACGGTTGCACAGGTCTTACGAGTATAACCTTACCTGACAGCGTTACTAATATAGGCACTTCCGCGTTCAGCGGATGCGCAAATCTTGAAAGCATAGAGATTCCGTACGGTATTACCTCTATCGAATCCAGTGTGTTTAGCGGTTGCGCAAAATTAGAAAGAATAACTATTCCTGACAGTGTTACGAGCATAGGAGGTTCTGCCTTCCGAGGCTGTAATAGTCTTATGAGCATAGAGATACCTATGAATGTCGTAAGCATTGGTAGAGGAGCATTCTATATGTGTAGAAATCTTGAAAGCATAGAGATACCCTCAAGTATCACATGCATCGAAGATTGGACGTTCGGCGAGTGTACAAGTCTTGGTAGCGTAGAGATACCTGCAAGTGTTTCGGTTATTGGCAATTATGCGTTCTACAATTGCGCTAAAATGGAAAGCGTATTGATTCCCACAAGCGTTGTAAGTATTGGATATGAGGCGTTCCAGTGGTGCGGTCTCAGAAGTGTAAACTATATGGGAAGCGAAGAGCAATGGTTAAATATGAGCATAGGCGAAGACAACTGGGCATTAACTAACGGTTTAATAAATTACAACTACGTTCCCTAAGTGAAATAATAACAAAAAACGAGCCACCGACGGAAGTCGGTGGCTCAAAGTTTTTATTGACAAAAAATGCGTATAATGATATAATTTAGTGTGAGAAACAATCTGCAAAGAGAGGCCGCGAAAACGCGGCGTTTGGTGGCGTTATGAAGATATACGGTTCAATAACACAGCTCGTCGGCGCAACGCCGCTTTTGGAGCTTAAAGGACTTGAAAATTCAATAGATACAAACGCGAAAATACTTGCCAAGGTCGAGTTTTTCAATCCCGCGGGCTCGATAAAGGACAGAGTTGCGCTTAGGATGATAGAAAAAGCCGAAAAAGAGGGAAGATTGACGCCCGACAGCGTTATAATCGAGCCCACCTCGGGCAACACGGGCATAGGACTTGCCGCAGTGTGCGCCTCGCGCGGTTATCGTCTGATTATTGTTATGCCCGATAATATGTCCAAGGAACGCGTAACGCTTATGAAGGCATACGGCGCCGAGCTTGTGCTTACTGACGGTAGCCTTGGTATGAAGGGCGCGATAGATAAGGCAGATGAGATAGCAAGCACAATGCAAAACGCCATTATCGCGGGTCAGTTTGAAAACCCCGCCAATCCCGAGGCGCATTATATTTCAACGGGTCCCGAGATATTTGAGGACACCGACGGAGAGGTGGATATACTCATAAGCGCGGTCGGCACGGGCGGCACGATAAGCGGTACGGGCAGATACTTAAAAGAGAAAAAGCCCTCCGTTAAAGTAGTCGCGGTAGAGCCTGAGGGCTCGCCCTATCTTTCAAGGGGAATTGCGGGCGCGCACAAGATACAGGGCATCGGCGCGGGATTTGTGCCCAAAACGCTGGATATATCAATTATCGACGAGATAATTACCGTAAGCGACGAGGACGCCATGAGCTGCGCGCGACAAATCGCAAAGAGCGAGGGCTTGCTTGTCGGCATATCGTCGGGTGCGGCGATAGCGGCGGCAAAACTGATTGCAAAACGCCCCGAAGCACAAGGAAAAACTGTAGTGGTCATTCTCCCCGACACGGGCGAAAGATATCTCTCATCCGAGCTTTTCAATTCATAAAAAGGGAACTAAACATATGAGAAACGCACAGCTTGCGGATATTTTGAGGCCGCAAACAATTGACGATATAGTCGGTCAGTCCCATCTGTTCGGCGAGCGCGGAGTTATACGCCGAATGCTTGCGGGCGGGCGCATAACAAATATGATATTTTTCGGCCCTCCCGGAACGGGAAAGACCACGGCGGCAGGCGTGATAGCCAAGCAATCGGACATGGAGTTCTATCGTGTAAATGCCACCAATGCCTCGCTGTCCGACGTAAAGGACATTCTTCAATCCTCGGGAAACCTTTTTGGCTCAAAGGGAATATTGCTCTACATAGACGAGATACAGTATTTCAACCGCAAGCAGCAGCAGGCTCTGCTTGAGTATATCGAGGATGGCAGAGTAACGCTTATAGCCTCTACCACCGAAAATCCGCATTTTTATATATATAACGCTATAATCTCGCGCTCCTCGCTCTTTGAATTCAAGCCTGTTGAGCCGCAGGATTGCGCCAAGATGATATACCGCGCGCTTGAGCATCTCAATGCCGAGAACGGAACGCAAAAAAACGTTTCCGAAAAGACGGCAAGATATATAGCGGGTGCGGCTCGCGGCGACGTAAGACGCTCGATCGGACTTTTTGAGAACGCGTATTTTGCGGCAGAGGACGAGATATTGCCCGAGCACGCCGACCAATTCAATTACGGTGTTGCCAATTACAACGACGACGTGCATTACGATATGCTTGGATGCTTGCAAAAGTCCATTCGCGGCTCGGATCCCGATGCGGCGGCATTCTACGTTGCCAAAATGATAGAGCAGGGCGACATAATCTCGCTTTGCCGTAGATTGCAGGTCATAGCAACGGAGGACGTCGGTCTTGCCTACCCCATGGCGCCCGCCATAGTCAAGGCCTGCTGCGACTCGGCTCGCGAGCTTGGACTCCCCGAGGCACGCATCCCGCTTGGACACGCGGCGATCCTTCTCGCCACGGCGCCAAAATCCAACACTCAGCACTTGGCTGTTGATGCCGCGCTTGAGGATATTAAGGCGGGCAAGGGAAAAACAGTGCCGCAGCATTTGCAGAGCCCGCTTTTCAAGGGCTACAAATATCCGCACGATTATCCCAACAGATACGTTGAGCAGCAATACCTGCCCGACGATCTCAAAAACAGAAAGTATTACGTTTACGGCAACAATAAAAATGAAAAGGCCGCCGAGGAGTATTGGAAAAAGATAAAGGGCAAATGATCGCCATCAAAAGCAAAAGCTCGCTCCGAAAAGGAGCGAGCTTTTTATCTTTTATTGAGTCTGACTTGCGGATGCCGCGATTATTCTTTCCAACTGCGGCCATATTTCCGAGTTTGTGTCGCGGTAATGCTTTTGCATGTGCTCGACACCTGTAACGGTGGATTCGATGATATATTGGCTCTGCCCGAATTGCTCTGAAAGGTAAGCGGCATAGCAATACAGATTGCCGTATTTATCGGTAAAAGCCTGAGAGCAGGAGTTGACCTCGCCCCAAAGCTCTATCCTCTCGCCGTCCTTCATGGTTACGGAAAATGAAAGTGTTCCGTTTGCGTCGCAGGAGAGGGCATATCTTTGAACGTCGCAACGCTCGTTCCACTGATAGCTTTTGGTTTGGACAAAGCATACCTTGGAGATCGAGTCCTCTGAGAGCTTAGTAAAGGTATTTGCAGAAAATACCGCAAAGACGAGCGAAAGCGCAATGCTAGCGACAGTAACTATCATGGATACGCGTTTTGCTTTGGCATTATCGGCGTCATTCCCGAATTTGACAAGACGAACGATGAATATCGCCTCGTAAAGCACAAACGCGACTGTGAGCCCGGTAAGTGAGAGGGGAAGAAGCGCGCACGCCGCCAGATCGCCAAATCTCGCGCTCAAAAACCAGCGGTTAATAAACGAGGAGATCACGGCATAGACCACCACTCCAACTATTACAAGTGCTGTGCCCAAAAGCCAGGATATGCAACCGCTGCCTTGCTTTTTTTGATCGTTATATAAGCTTTTCATAAGTATTCAGCTCCCGGAGCATCAAAGTATGCGGTATATCTTACAGTCCGTAAGCTTTTCCCGAATCTTAAGAGCGCAATCCTCGCGCATAGGCTCGGCTGTGATCACGGCAACTTTATCGCCAAAGACGCGGAGAACCTCAAGCTCTCCAAAGAGCTTTTGCGCGCACTCTATCTTGGGTTGGCAGTCGCTGCAGGGCTTGAATATAAAGAGTCTGCGGCAGGAGTAGGAGGAAAAATCGGCAATGTCCGCACAGGACGCGACCTTAAAGTCGGGAAGCTTGATGCCGTCCTGACCGTGCGCCGCTATATCAACTATGTCCGCGCAAACTGCGCTTGCGGTGGGAAGCTTGCCCGCGCCGGGTCCGTAGAACATGACTCTGTCAACCATATCGCAATCAAGCAAAATACCGTTGAAAACACCGTTGATGCTTGCCAAAGGATCGCACACCGGAATGGCTCTCGGAGAAACCATTGCGAGAATACCGGACTGTGTTTTTTCGGCGTGTCCTATGAGCTTTAGCGCGTATCCCAGCGATGAAGCTATCTCAACGTCGTCAGAGGAAATATCCGTTATACCCTCTGTGTGTATATCGTCGGGGCAAATTGCAACTCCGTAAGCCAACGCCGCAAGGATAACTATCTTTCGCGCCGCGTCAAGTCCTTCAACGTCCGCGGCGGGATTTCTTTCCGCGTATCCCTTTTGCTGAGCATCTGCAAGCACGTCGTCAAAAGCCGCGCCTTCAGCCATCATTCTGGTTAGTATATAGTTTGTAGTGCCGTTGAGTATTCCGTTGATCTCAATTACGTTATTG
Source organism: Oscillospiraceae bacterium (assembly GCA_015063905.1). Lineage (GTDB taxonomy): Bacteria > Bacillota > Clostridia > Oscillospirales > CAG-272 > SVTX01. The sequence continues at coordinate 17,252 of SVTF01000036.1, forward strand.
GAAGCGAGATCGTTACACATGGGTCTGATTATCGGAATACCGCCGCCCACGCTTGCCTCAAAGAGATAAGAAACCTTGTTTTGCCTCGCT
>SVTF01000037.1 GCA_015063905.1 Oscillospiraceae bacterium
GTTAAATTGATGATTGCTTGTTCTCAAAAACTTGCTCAAAAGATGTTCAAACATCCTAAAAAGTCAATGAAATCAAGGGAAAATCAGCAAATTATTTGCAAGCTTCTTCGATAGCAACTGCAACAGCCACAGTCATACCAACCATGGGATTGTTACCTGCGCCGATGAGACCCATCATTTCTACGTGTGCGGGAACGGAGGAGGAGCCTGCGAACTGAGCGTCGGAGTGCATTCTTCCCATTGTGTCGGTCATACCGTAGCTGGAAGGACCTGCAGCCATGTTATCGGGGTGAAGTGTTCTACCCGTGCCGCCGCCGGATGCAACGGAGAAATAGCCTACGCCGTTCTCCTGGCACCACTTCTTGTAGGTACCTGCAACGGGGTGCTGGAATCTTGTGGGGTTGGTGGAGTTACCGGTGATGGATACGCCTACGTTTTCCTTCTTCATGATAGCAACGCCCTCGGGAACGTTGTCGGAGCCGTAGCACTTAACGTCAGCTCTGGGTCCCTTGGAGAAGGGAACCTCGCGAACAACGCTTACTTCCTCGGTGTAGGGATCGAACTTGGTCTCTACGTAGGTAAAGCCGTTGATTCTGGAGATGATGTAAGCCGCGTCCTTGCCAAGACCGTTAAGAATAACGCGGAGGGGCTTTACGCGAACCTTGTTTGCGTTGAGAGCGATCTTGATTGCGCCCTCTGCAGCCGCGAAGGACTCGTGACCTGCCAAAAAGCAGAAGCACTCGGTCTCCTCGGAGAGGAGCATCTTACCGAGGTTACCGTGGCCAAGACCAACCTTACGGTTTTCAGCAACGCTTCCGGGAATGCAGAATGCCTGAAGTCCGATACCGATAGCGGCAGCGGCGTCAGCAGCCTTTGTGCAGCCCTTCTTTATTGCGATAGCTGCGCCAACTGTGTATGCCCACTTTGCGTTCTCAAAGCAGATGGGCTGTGTTTCCTCAACGATCTTGTAGGGGTCGATGCCCTTTGCGTCGCAAATTTCCTTGCACTCGTCGATGGAATTGATACCGAATTCTTTAAGAGCAGCGAGGATCTTCGCTTCTCTTCTTTCGTAACCTTCAAATTTAGCCATTATACATTACCTCCTATATTATTCTTTACGGGGGTCAATGTACTTTGCAGCATCATTGAATCTACCGTATGTACCCTTAGCCTTCTCATATGCCTCGTTGGGCTCGATGCCCTTCTTGATCATATCGGTCATCTTGCCGAGGGAAACGAATTCGTAACCGATAACCTCATTGTTCTCGTCAAGAGCCATTCTGGTGCAGTAGCCCTCGGTCATCTCGAGGTATCTAACGCCCTTTTCCTTTGTTCCGTACATTGTACCAACCATGGAACGCTCACCCTTACCGAGATCCTCCATGCCTGCGCCGATAACGAGACCGCCCTCGGAGAAAGCGGACTGGCTACGACCGTAAACGATCTGGAGGAAGAGCTCTCTCATTGCGGTGTTGATAGCGTCGCAAACGAGGTCTGTGTTGAGCGCCTCAAGAATGGTCTTGCCGGGGAGTATCTCGGCAGCCATAGCCGCGGAGTGAGTCATACCCGAGCAGCCGATGGTCTCAACAAGTGCTTCCTCGATGATGCCGTTCTTAACGTTGAGGGAGAGCTTGCAGGCACCCTGCTGAGGTGCGCACCAGCCTACACCGTGGGTGTATGCGGAAATGTCGGAAATCTGTTTTGCCTGAACCCATTTGCCCTCTTCGGGAAGGGGAGCAGGACCGTGATCGCAACCCTTTTTAACTACGCACATGTGCTGAACCTCGAGGCTCTGTGCGTAAGGGAATTCACTTACGTTGCTCATTTTTGTGTTCTCCTTGTATGATTTTTAATTATTTTAGATCAGATCTTTCATCGCCTTGACGTAAAGCTCGGCGATGAATTTCGCACCGTTTTCGTTCGGGTGAACGCCATCGGGTGTGAAATAGTCGGGCTTGCCGTAGTTTTCGTCGGCATGCATAAGGTCGTCAAGCTTTACGTATGCGTCGGCATATTTTTCGCCAAGCTCGTCAACAATCGTTTTGAGCTTTTCAACGTCCCCGCGCATCATAGCCTGCTTTTCACCCTCTGTGTAGGGCTGGAGCATCAGTATTTTTGCGTTGGTCTCGTTTTTAATGCGCTCAAGGATACAGGTGTAATTGAGCTTTATCTGCTCGTCCGTTGTCATCACCAATCCCCAATTATAGCGGTGCCAGACGTCGTTTATACCGATCAGAATGGACACTATGTCGGGCTTGAGGTTGATGCATTCAAAGGTAAGACGGTCAAAAAGCTCGTCGGTGCGGTTGCCGCTGATGCCGAGATTGATGAATTCAAACTCAACGTCGGGGTAAGCTGCGCGCAGCATTTCAGAGGCGTATTTGGGGTAGCCCTCGCCCATGTTGTGCATATCCTCGCGATCACGTCCTGCATCGGTTATGCTATCACCTTGAAAAAGAAGTCTTATCTTTTTCATAAGATCTACCTCTCTTTGCTTTGTAATAAATCTTGCCCATCAGCAGAGGATTTTGAGTTTAGATTACAGAATCCCTGCCAAGTGAAGTTCTTTTGGTTACTTTTCTTTCAAGAAAAGTAACTTACTTGATTATCTCGCCGTAAACTTCGCCGAAAGCGGCAGCGGCATTGCACTCGTCGGTATCAATGTGCATAGCAAAAGCGTAGGAGGGAGAAACACGGCAAACCACGTCATCAAAGATGGTGGTTCTTTCGCTCTCAATCTTAACCTTGACTATCTGCTTGTCAGCGATACCCATTTCTGCTGCGGTTTCGGAATCGAAGTGTATGTGTCTTTTAGCGATGATGCAACCCTCTGCGATCTCAAGCTCACCCGCGGGGCCTACCATCTTAACACCGGGAGTGCCCGCAACGTCACCGGATTCGCGAACGGGAACCGCTTTAAGACCGAGAACGCGAGCGTCGGTATAGGAAAGCTCAACCTGATTAGCCTTTCTCGTAGGACCGAGAACGGAGAGCATAAGCTCGCCCTTAGGACCAACAACCTTGATCTTATCGTTTGCGGCAGCAAACTGATCGGGCTGGGAGAGCATCTTTTTGGGCTCAAGCTTAGCGTCGGCACCGTAGAGAACGGCAACTGCTTCATCTGTAAGATGGATGTGTCTTGCACTTGTTTCAACAAGGACTTTCTTTGCCATTGTTTCTTACCTCACTTTTATTTTGAATTAATTAATAACGTTGTGACGGGGCAAAACCCCATTCCAATCTATTTTATCACATTTTTCGCGCTTTGTAAAGATGATTTTTTAATAAATAAGAGGGATTATATGCGTTTTTTATTGGCAATACTAATAAATAAAACAAAATTGCAAGGGAGATTGCAAATATGAACGAACAGGATGAAAGCAAAAACGGCGCGGAGGAGCGCGCGGACGAAATAAAGGATTTTGGCGGACTGACGGCAAAGAATAGCCTTGGCAACATCCATTGTTTGTCGATAATAGGTCAGATCGAGGGGCATTACGCACTCGGAGATGGTCAAAAGGCAACGAAATATGAGCATATTCTGCCGCTTTTGGTGTCCATTGAGCAGGATGAAGAGGTGGACGGACTCTTGATATTGCTCAACACTATGGGCGGCGACGTTGAGGCGGGCTTGGCAATTGCGGAGGTCATCGCGTCTATGAAAAAGCCCACCGTTTCGGTGGTGCTGGGCGGCGGTCATTCCATAGGCGTGCCGTTGGCGGTTGCGAGTAAAAAATCCTTCATTGTTCCGAGCGCGACTATGACTATACATCCTGTGAGGCTAAATGGGCTTGTGGTGGGTGTTCCTCAGTCGTTTGTCTATTTTCAGGAGATGCAAAAGCGCATAATTAACTTTATTTGCGACCATAGCCGCGCCGAAAAGGACAAAATTTACGAGCTTATGATGCGCCCCGACATGATCGCCACCGACGTGGGCTCCATAATCGAGGGCAGAGAAGCCGTGGAATACGGTCTCATCGACGAGATAGGCGGACTTGACCGCGCACTTGAGGCGCTGCGCGAGATGATAGCAGGGAAGAAATGATAAATTGGGATTTAGCGGTGTGAGAGGCTTTTAGGGGGCGAAGACTCCTCTTTATAAAAGCCGCCCTCGCCCCCGACTTTAGTCGTGACGTTTTGCTTGCAAAACTCACCGCACAGCTTGCTGTGCAGAACCCCCCACTTCCGCAAAAAAACTTTAGGGCATAGGGTTAGGGAATTTAAACTTGAAGTGATGCTTAATAAGTGGAGCAAATATTATTGTTTTCACATCCCCGTTAAGTTGTCCTTTGATTTTACTTTATCTATAACGGTTGGGTTCGACAATCTATCAATATGGGTCGGCTCATCTAACGGCAACGTGAAATAGATTTTATTTGATGAGATCTTGTTGCCTGATGCTGCTTGCAAGCAAGCAGTCCAAGTTACGTCTTGCAGCGAAAAGCAACGCCAACTTGAGTGGGTTAGAACCTAAAATTCGGGCAAGTTCTTTGCCAAGCTAAGTTTTCGCAGAAAACTCGCAGCACTAGCGCAGTCTGTGCAACTTTCATTTCAAGAAAGCGACCCTTTGCTGCACCATCTAACTCCCCAATTAATCAAAATTTGCCGCTTGACTTGTTCATATTTAAGTGATATAATAGGAGATACGAGGCACTGACCTCAAATTTACATTCATATGGAGATCGTCATGAGAAAAATAGTATCCTTCTTGTTGGCACTGTGCATTTGTGCAATGCCCTGCCTGATTCTCATTTCCTGCAACTCATCTAACGCGCCCGAGCAATCCACGCAATCTGAATCAACGACTGTTGAAAAAAACACCACTGCCGAGGAAACGACAACTGTTGAGGAAACAACGACCGCAGAGGAAACAACAACCGTAGAGGAAACAACGACCGTAGAGGAAACGACAACCGTAGAGGAAACGACAACCGTAGAGGAAACGACAACCGTAGAGGAAACAACAACCGTAGAGGAAACGACAACCGTAGAGGAAACAACAACCGTAGAGGAAACAACAACCGTAGAGGAAACGACGACTGCAGAGGAAACGACAACCGTAGAGGAAACGACGACTGCAGAGGAAACGACAACCGTAGAAGAAACAACAACCGTAGAGGAAACGACAACAGTTGAAGAAACAACCACCCCCGAGGAAACTACCGACGGATACATTGTAGAGGAATCGGAATGGTCAGATTTGTTCACAGGCACTAATCTGACGTTCTACTACGTTGATCCCGACACAAATCAGAAGCATCAGTATGATGGGGATAAGATACAATACCATACCGAGTACATCAATTATAATCAGATTGGTGATGCATTCTATGAATTCGTGACTGAAGGTGGAGTCAAGGTGTGCTATATATACGGTCAGGACGAAGAGGGCAATTGGATAAAGGAGCTTGACCAACGCAGTCAGGGCGAGCGCATGATCACGAGCTTGGATTCGTACTTTTACGTGTTTGCGGATAAGTATAGCTCATTTGAGTACGATGCCGAGAACAAGCAGTACACCGCCGAAAGCATAACCGCGCCGATAATGGGAAGGAATTTTGTATTCACCGATATATGCGTGAAGCTTAAGGGAGGTAAGCTATCCGAGATAACCTACAGCTTAAGCGGTGCGGAGATTAAGATAGACAATGTGGGATCAACCTCCGTGACAATTCCTACGATATCTGAATAAACGCAAATGTTAATAAAAGGGTCTATGCTGAGTGTATAGACCTTTTTAGTTTTGAAAACGGGAATTGAGCAGTCGCTCCTGTCATGGTATGAAAGCGGGAAGAGAATGCCTCTAACCGAAACACTCATAACTCTTGCCGATTATTACGGTGTCAGTATGAATTACATTATGGGCAGAACGGAAAATCCCGAAATTAACAAATAAAGCTCATCCGTGAAGATGGGCTTTTTTTGCTCTGTTTATTGACACGAAGAGAGAAATGGAGTATAATTTGGGTAGTTCAATGATTTGTTCACGGAGGATGAATTTATGAAACTCAGATATTTAGGAACTGCGGCTGCTGAGGGAATACCCGGATTGTTTTGCAACTGCAAGGTGTGCCAAAATGCCCTTAAGGTGCGCGGCAAGGAGATAAAGACGCGCAGCCAGGCATTAGTTGATGACAGAATCCTTATAGATTTTCCGCCTGATACATATATGCACGTACTCAATTATGGGCTTGACCTGAGAGAGATCAATCATTGCATTATCACACATAGCCACTTTGACCATTTGTTTGTCAATGATTTTTGGTGCAGACTTGAGGGTATCGCTCACGGCGTAAGCGAAGAGCCCATGCATATATTTCTTACCGAATCAGGTTACCGCAAGGCAGAGCAGGAATACGGCGCGAACGTAGACGGCGCAAGACTCAAATTCCATAAAATCCGCCCATTTGAGCCGTTTATGATAGAGGATTATCGCATAACACCCATAGCTGCTAATCACGACAAAAAAGCCGATCCCGTGATATTTGCTATCGAGCGCGGCGGCAAGGCGATGCTTTACGCCAACGATACGGGAATTTTGCCCGATGAATCGTGGGAATACCTTAAAAAAATGGATGTGACATTCGATTTTGTGTCGCTCGACTGCACGGGCATGCTGCTAACAGGTTGGCGAAACGGACACATGGACCTTGGAACGAACAAAGAATTTTTCGAAAAGCTTTGCCAGATGGGACGTTGTGACGGCAAAACCGTGGTGTATGTCAACCATTTCAGCCATAACGGACTCGCGACACACGAGCAGCTCGTCGTAGAGGCGGCAAAATACGGATTTGGCGTATCATTTGACGGGCTTGAGGTTGAGATATAATTTAAATTTGTCATAAATTTGTAACAAATTGGTACTATAATCCAGTGCCTTAAGTATGACGCAAATAAGATCTATAACTACATGGAGTATTTTGGTGAGGGCTTTGCCATGTACCACGAGTTTGTGACGGGTCCCAACGGCGAGGAGATATTCTATGAGTACGGAGAATACGCGTTTGAGGGTGACTGGGAAAAGGAAATTGATGACGTTGGCAACGGCAAAAGAATGCGCGACGTGCTTACAGATTATTTCTATCCTTTCGCAACCGCATACAGCTATTTTACTTATGATGAGGAAAACAAGCAGTATGTAGCACAGAGCATAACCCTGACGGCTGGAGAATACGAACACACATTTACGGACGTATACGTTAAGCTTAAGGACGGCAAGCTCCACGAGATGACCTATACCCAAGACGGAATGTTATTTACTATAAGTGAAGTGGGAACGACCTCTGTTACGCTTCCCACCATAAGCTACACAGTAAGCGAGGAGCAGTGGGATGCTATTGTTGTGGGTAGCGACTTTGACAATGTGCGCATAGATTTTGATTGCCGCACTGAAGACGGAGAGTGTATTACTGCCGACCAGTTCTCATACGCACCTAATGCCATGGAAATTGGTAATGGCAAATATCTTGTAAAGCAGGATGACGTTTGGTATTTTGTAAGCTACCTCGAAGACGTAGGCTACGTAGGAGTGGAGTGCTCCAAAGACGATTACACGTTTGCCGGAACAAAGGGCAAGCAGCTTGTAGGTAAGTATTCATCGTTTACTTATGACGAGGAGAATCTTTGCTACGTTGCGGAAAACATTGCCTTTGGAGATGATGATTCTTGCGCGGAGCTTAAGATCTACGTAAGAAACGGCAAGATCGTTTATATCGAACAAAAGACTACTGCAGAAGTAAGTGGAAGTGAGACCGTTGTTATCAACAAGTACGAGATCTCAAGCTATGGAAGAGTTGAGGACGAGGATGTGACTTGCAATATCCCCGATTTTACCATTCAATAATAAACGCAAAAACTGAGCCCGCGTCAAAAAGCGCGGGCTCAGTTGATCTTCTGATGGCATAAAATACGGCTTGTTCAAGACACAAGAACAGGTGTCAAAAAACTCACCAAACTTTTTTAAAAAAATTTCAAAAAGCTATTGACAAAACAGTTTTTATAGTGTATAATATCAAATGTTCGCGGCAGAGATGCCAAAGAGAACCTCGGAGACCTTCTTCGAGTAACAAAATAAAGGTGTTTTATATGCGGAAGTGGCGGAACTGGCAGACGCGCACGTTTGAGGGGCGTGTGGTTTACACCGTACGGGTTCAAGTCCCGTTTTCCGCACCAGAAAAAGAGGATGGATTTATTCCATCCTCTTTTTCTGCTTCGGAACACGCTTCGCGTCCGTAGCCGCGCAAGCGGCGTACGGGCGCTTTAAGGCGAAGCCGTGCGCATAAGCTCGCAATGCGAGCGTATGTTCAACGTCCCGTTTTCCTTAGGTTCGCCTCTTTTTCTGCTCCGGGACACGCTTCGCCAATCCGTTTTCGCGCTTGCTTGATGTAGGCAAGCGGGATGAGGTTTGACGCAATTGTGCATCAAAAGCGGTTTTCTGATCGGTGATGACAATTTTTACATATTTTTTGGCAAAAATAACTTATTTATGTCTATTTATTTGCTATATAATATTGACGATATCCGTGGAGGTTTAATTATGGACAACAGCTTGACAATAAAAAAAGATATATATAAATCCAGCCGTGTTTTATACATGATAGAGGCTGCTATAGAATATTTTATAAGCCTTATGGTTGGCGGCGAGTATCTTGCGTTGCTAACAACCGAGATAGGTCTTTCTGACAGTGTAACGGGCATTCTGACATCATTTGTGTCATTGGGCTTTACCTTCCAGCTTTTAGCCATTCTCTTTATGCGTAACGGAAGCGTAAAAAGGCGCGTAAGTATATTGCATAGCGTAAATCAGCTTTTGTTTGCGTTGCTTTACTTAGTGCCGTTTATTGATATTCCGTCAACTGTCAAGACGGTCATTTTTATCTTTCTGTTATTAGGCGGCCATGCGCTGAACAATATCGTCTACTCGCCCAAGATAAATTGGTTCATGTCGCTTGTTGACGATAAAAGGCGCGGACGGTTTACCGCAAACAAGGAGATAATTTCGCTGATGGGCGGAATGGTGTTCTCATTTGCGATGGGTAGTGTTATCGACTATTTCAAGGCGCAGGGAAATGCAACGGGAGCTTTCATTGTGTGCGGAATCACACTGTTTGCTCTTGCGGTTTTGCACACGTTGACGCTGGTTTTTTCAAAGGAAAAGCCAGAGACGCAAAACGTTCAAGGCGTATCCACGCGCAAACTCATCGGCGAATTGTTGCATGAAAAAAAGTTTTTACGCATAGTTGTCCTGTCGGTGCTTTGGTACGTAACAAACTACGCTACTACCCCTTTTTACGGCACGTATAAAATAAAAGAGCTTGGTTTTTCTATGACCTTTGTAGCGATCCTTTCCGCGGCTTATGCGGTTTTTCGCTCGCTGTTTTCACGTCCGCTGGGCAAATTCGCCGACAAATATTCCTTTGCAAAGATGCTGTTTTTGTGCTACGGAATTAAGCTTGTGGCGTATGTGCTTAACATGTTCGTGGTGCCTGCCAACGGAAAGATACTGTTCACGGTTGCATATATGGTAACCGCAATTGCCTTTGCGGGAATCAACAGTGCCGAAATAAATCTGATATACGAGAGCGTCAGTCAGGAAAAGCGAGTTTGCGCCCTGGCTCTCAAAAACACTATCGCGGGACTTGCCGGATTTGGAACCACCGTGCTTATGAGTAAGCTCGTTGAATACATACAGAATAGCGGAAATATGTTTTTGGGAATGCATGTCTACGCCCAGCAGGTAACGGCGACGGTGTCGGCAATTCTTACGGTGGTCCTGCTTGCCTACCTCAAATTCGTCATTATGAAAAAGCCTGAAAACAGACCTGCCGATGCTTGACATTCCTTAGCTTTAGGTATATAATGTCAAGTGAAGAAGGGAGGGGTCGATATGGCGGATAATGAGAACATACATCTTCACGTGCCGTTTGTTGACGCGAATGAGATAGAGTATTATTTTTCCCAAAGTCCTATCGAAAACGCCGCGCGCGTGTGGCCCTTCCACGTTCACGATAGGATAGAGCTATACATTTTGCTTGAGGGGGACGTTTCCTTTGCGGTTGAGTCATCGCTATATAAGCTTTCCCCGGGGGATGCCATCGTAACAAAGCCCAACGAGATACATAACTGTATTCTCAATTCAAGGTCAGTGCATAGACATATGTGCTTTTGGTTTGACCATTCGAGCGAGTTTTTGTTCGGAGATTTTATCTCGCACAATTTTGGCGAAAACAATCTGATCGTTCCAAGTGACGAGGCTAAGACCAAACTTTTGGACGTATATAAAAGGCTATATGACGCAAGTGCCCAGCGTGACGTTTATGCTCAACATCATCTTATACTTGAGTTGCTTTGTATCTTTCGCAGATTTGTTTCGGGTGGGGCTCCGTCCGAACAGATGCCCGCGGTGCTTTGCGATATTCTTGATGATATAGACAAGAATTTCAAGACGGTGCGCTCGCTTGATCACTTTACAGAAAACTATTACGTCAGTGCCAGCACACTTAACCGCCTTTTTAAAAGATATTTGAGAACTACTCCCAAAATGTATATAGAAAGCAAAAGATTGGCGTATTCACGTCAGCTTTTGAAAAATGGCAAAAGCGTGCTTTCTGCCTGCATGGAGGCGGGATTTCCCGATTATTCAAACTATATAAGGCTATTCAAGCGCAGGTTTGACATCACTCCAAATCAGTATAAGAATTCCAAATAAAGATCCAAGACAGAGTGCAGTATTGATAAATGAGGTGAATCATGATTAAACAAAAATGGACGGTTACAATACAAGATACAGAGCATAACGTTGAGTATAAATGCTCGGCACTTGTGGGCAAGACAGTACTTGTCGTTGACGGCGATACGTTTACCGTTAAGGGCAAACCCTTTGGAATAGGACTTGAGCGCCGCGAGGTCATATTGGTTGGCGGATCGAGGGCGATACTTGACGTCAAGCGTGGCGGTAGGGCTCTGCTTATCTGCGACGAGGGGGAAATTAAGGAAGCTTAACACGAATTGATAAACACAACAGAGAGCCTTTGGGGGTCAAAGGCTCTCTGTTTTTTATATCCTTGTTTTTCTTCCCGAAAAGGTTTTGGAAAGGATAGGGGCGCGGGTGAAGGGGAACGCTTTTGCCCAAAAGGGTCCCTTTCCCCCGTATATCCATATCTTATCAATCAAACAATCTGAATCCCGCGGTTTCGGTTACGGGGAGCGAGAAGACGATGGGGTGGGCATTGTCCGCATAGGTATAGCCCGCAATAGCCTTCATTATATCAGAACGCTGCTCCTTGCGAGTGACGATATAGGTTATCTCTTTTTCGTCGGAAATAGCCATGCCAAAGAACATGTCTGTGCCGTGAGTTGCGGTTCCTTTGGCTTTAATTATAGTACCTCCCGCGGCACCTGCGGCTCTTGCCGCTTTCATTATTTCATCGCTGTGACCTTTAGCGCAAACTGAAATTACAAGTTCCATATCTATCTTCCTTTCATAAGACTCGGGTGGAGTAAAGTTTTCATCGGTCTCATCCTTGATTATATGGGAGAGAACCTTTTTGGATGCAAGACTTGAGAGCGGGATGGCAAGCGCGATGCCCCTGTCGGGCAGGTCTATCTTCATGCGGTGTGTTAGCGCGTGCTTTAGCTCGTACATTTTGTTGTGCGTCACGATGGACTGCATAAGCACCTTTTCAGAATGCTCCAAACCAAGCATATCAAGCGTTTCGGACCTTGCCGCGCCTGCGCAAAGCGAGGAGTAGATAGGTGCCGCGCCGTACTCAAGGAAGAATTCCGCAAACTCTTTTGCGTCGACTTTCCTTATAATGCTTAAAAACAAATACAGATTTTGCATATTAGTTCCTGCCTTTCCGTTAAGGATGGACAGTCATGCCCGAATTGGAGTATTCGGGTATGACAAACTCTATGATCTCGATATCGTAATCGTCGGGAGTATTTGATGGAGTGGTCTCGCTCTCGATGAATTCGAGAACGGTGGTATCCAGCTCGGTATCGGTCTCCTCTGTGCGTCTTTGCTTTGCCTTGAAGGTAAGACCAACTATCTGAATCGTTATCGTGGGGGTCATAGCGACGAGCGCTATCGTGCCAAACGCGTCTATCATTATGCGGTCTGTGCCTGCACCGCCGGCGGTGCAAACGCCGATGGATAGGGGCAAAAGGAAGGTTGCTGCCATGACTCCTGAGGCAACTCCGCCCGCATCAAACGCGATGGAGGTGAAGAGCGGGGGAGCGAAGAATGAAAGCGCCACCGCCGCGATATACCCGACGACAAGGAAAGGCAAGATCGGCGCTCCTGTAAGCGAGCGCATCATTGCGATTCCCGCCGACGCCGCAACACCCGCAGCCATTGTAAGCGGAAGAATGTTTTTGGGTATCGAGCCCGAGGTCGCTTCCTCAACCTGTTTTTCAAGCACACCAACTGCGGGCTCGGCATACGTCATGCAGAATCCTATTATCATTCCCACGGGTATTACCACCCACGCGCGCTCCATCTTGCCAAAGGTTTCGCCAAGATAGCTGCCCACGGGCATAAAGCCAACGTTTACGCCGACTAAAAACAGTACCATGCCAATGAAGGTATAGCCCGCGCCGACAAATATCTGTGTCATTTCTTTTTTGTGTACTCTTACGGTGAAAAACTGATAAATAAGGAAGAATACCAGAATGGGAACAAGACCGATAAGCACGTCCTTAATAACGTGTGGGATCTTTGCCAAAAACGCGAGTCCCATCTGCTGCGAGTTCAAAAATTCGGGGAGCGCGTGTGGGGTGTAGGCTATGTTTGCAAATCCGCCGCAAAGCCCCATAACGAGAACGGCGATGATAGGACCTATAGAGCATATTGCCATAAGACCGAAGGTATTATCGTCGTCGGAGTTCTGGCTGGATATAGCCGCGATACCTGCGCCAATAGCCATAACGAAGGGAACTGACATGGCGCCCGTGGTAACTCCGCCCGCGTCAAACGCTATGGCAAGAAACTTAGGATCAATAATATATGCTATTATGGAAAGAACAAGTATTATTCCGTATCCAACGGCGAGAATATATTTCATTTTTACGTTAAAAATTATTCTCAGTACCGCTAAAACGAGAAATACTCCGAGTCCTGCCGCAACCGCAAGAATAAAGGGAAGCATCATTTCTCCCGTATAGCCCGCGAGCACGTGAAGGTCGGGTTCGCATATCGTGATAAGCACGCCCACGATGAGCGCTATTAGCGAGATCACGGGAATGTTACGTGATTTGGTGAGATTAGCGCCGATGTGACTGCCTATACGTGACATGGACATATCTGCGCCGAGTGAAAAGAGACCAAGTCCTACCGTAAGCATCAGTGTTCCCACAACAAAAGCAATAAAGATATCGTTTGGCAATGGGCAAACGGTAAAGGAAAGAAGCAGAATGATGAGCGCGATCGGCCACACCGACGCGCAGGCTTCCTTTATCTTTTCAACTATAAATTCCAGTCTTTTGTGTTTCATTTTCACCTCGCGCACAAAGTTCTTCATTTTAATTTTATCATAATAAAATTGACCTTTGGTGACTTGTTTGAAACCTTCACATGAATAAACTGTTAATTAACACATTCGCCCTTATATTAGTTGCCAAAAGGTGAAAAACTTTGAAATATGACTTGACAAGGCTTTTTTTGTGTGGTATAATCACAACAAAGCCGAAATGTTGGAACAGTAGCTTTGCGGTAACGCTTCAGAGAGAGGGCGGCAGGTGAGAGCCCTTGCGAAAGTTAAGTGAAGGCACCGACACAGGCGCGCGCAGGAAATGGCGCGACGGTACTCGCCGTTATCGGGACAGAGTGTGCGCAGATCGCGCAAATTCAGGTGGAACCGCGGATATTTTATTCGCCCTGAGCTAAGGGATGATCCCTTCGGCTTGGGCGTTTTTTGTTTGCCACAGCCGATGCTGCGGCTTTTTTATTGATGATAAAATTCATATATATAAGGAGTAAAGCAATGAAGAACACCGAAAAAACAATGGACAAAATAGTGGCGCTCTGCAAGGGACGCGGCTTTATATTTGCAGGTTCGGAGATATATGGCGGACTTGCTAACACGTGGGACTACGGCCCTCTCGGCGTTGAGCTTAAAAACAACGTCAAAAAGGCTTGGTGGAAAAAGTTCGTTCAGGAGAATAAGTACAACGTCGGTCTCGACGCCGCAATTCTCATGAACCCTCAGACCTGGGTGGCTTCCGGCCACCTTGCCGGATTCTCCGATCCCTTGATGGACTGCAAGGAGTGCAAGGAGCGCTTCAGAGCGGACAAGATCATCGAGGATTGGTGCGCTGAAACGGGATGCGAGCTCGAAAAGCCCATCGACGCGTTCACTCACCCCGAAATGAAGGCGTTCGTTGAGGAGCACAATATTCCTTGCCCCTCTTGCGGCAAGCACAACTTTACCGACATTCGTCAGTTTAACCTTATGTTCAAGACCTTCCAGGGCGTGACCGAGGATGCAAAGAATACCGTTTATCTCCGTCCCGAGACGGCGCAGGGTATATTTACAAACTTTGTTAACGTTCAAAGAACCACGAGAAAGAAGATGCCCTTTGGTATCGCGCAGATCGGTAAATCGTTCCGTAACGAGATCACTCCCGGCAACTTTATCTTCCGCGTGCGCGAGTTTGAACAGATGGAGCTTGAATTTTTCTGCAAGCCCGGAACCGACCTTGAGTGGTTCGCTTATTGGAGAGAGTTCTGCCACAATTGGTTGCTTTCCATTGGTCTCAAGGACGAAAACATCCGTCTCCGCGACCACGATCCAGAGGAGCTTTGCTTCTATTCCAAGGCTACTACCGACTTTGAATTCTTGTTCCCGTTCGGATGGGGCGAGCTTTGGGGCGTTGCGGACAGAACCGATTACGACCTGACTCAGCATCAGAACACCTCGGGCAAGGATCTCACCTATTTCGATCCCGAGACTAACGAGAGATATATTCCTTACGTCGTCGAGCCCTCGCTCGGTGTTGAAAGAACCGTTCTTTCCGTGCTTTGTGACGCCTATGACGAGGAGGTCATTGACGAGGCAAAGAACGATGTCAGAACAGTTATGCACTTCCATCCCGCTATCGCTCCTATCAAGGCGGCAATTCTTCCCTTGTCCAAGAAGCTTTCTGAAAAGGCAGGCGAGATCTACGCGGAGCTTTCCAAGTACTTTATGATGGATTATGATGAGGCGGGCTCTATCGGTAAGAGATATCGCCGTCAGGACGAGATCGGTACACCTCTCTGCATTACCGTTGACTTCGACACGGTTGGCGACGCTGAAAAGGCGGGCGACAACTGTGTGACCGTTCGTGATAGAGACACCATGGAGCAAGTAAGACTCCCCATCAGCGAGCTTCGCGCTTATATTGAGAGCAAGATAGAATTCTAATAAAACTCAAAAATGAAGGATTTTATACTGTTTGGCACGTTGGTAAACGTGTTGACGGTGTTGATTGGCTCGTCTGTGGGACTGGGCATCAGATGCTTGACACACGGTAAAAGCCTTGGAGAACGCTCGAAACGCATTTTTGATGCTGTTTTTGCGGCTTTGGGGCTTGCTGTTTTGCTCATCGGAGTTGGAGGGGCTATAAAGGGCTCCGTCAATTCTCAGATAATAACGGCACTGCCGGAGGGAACTTCCGTTTCGGCAATATCAACGGAAAAAACGCTGGCTATCATTCTTTCTATGGTTGTGGGCGTGATAATTGGAGAGCTTATCGATCTTGATAAGCAGATGAACCGACTTGGCGAACAAATCCAGAAGTCACTAAAAGGTCGAGGCGGAGAGGTGGCAAATGCCTTTGTGTCGGCGTCACTTTTGTTCTGCGTTGGTTCTATGACGATAGTTGGAGCGATGCAAAGCGGAATATCGGGAGACCACACGCTACTTATTACTAAAAGCATCATGGATCTGATCTCATCCAT
The DNA here is from genome assembly GCA_015063905.1 of Oscillospiraceae bacterium. Classification (GTDB taxonomy): domain Bacteria; phylum Bacillota; class Clostridia; order Oscillospirales; family CAG-272; genus SVTX01. Next base: position 15,941 of record SVTF01000037.1, read on the forward strand.
GGTGTTTGCCTTGACAATGGGTGTGGGCGTTGTGTTTTCAGTTGTATTCGTGTTTGTTTATCAGGGCGGAATAACATTGCTTGCGTGGTGGCTTGGTCCTTTTCTGTCGGGCGACGTAATTACCTGCATAGGCTCTGTTGGGTCACTGGTAATAATTGCTTTGGGATTAAATCTCATGGGATTGTCTAAATTCAAGATAATGAATTTTGTACCCGCAATATTTTTGCCGATAGGCTTTGTTCCGCTTGTTGATTGGATATCAACACTGATTTAATTAATTACATTTTGCCGCCAATTTGCTAAAGTAGCACTTGGCGGCAAATATCTAGGGATAAATAAAACAAAATGTTTATTTTTTAATTAAAAATTTATATATTTAAATAAAACAAGACAGAGCCGCGAGACCAATATCTCACGGCTCTGTCTGTTATCCAAAATTAACAGCTAAAAAATAATCTTGCTTTAAGGCTATAGACCGGTGTGCTAAATTACTTAACCTCAACAGTTGCGCCTGCTGCCTCGAGGTCAGCCTTGATCTTCTCTGCCTCGTCCTTAGCAACGCCTTCCTTAACAGCCTTAGGACAACCCTCAACGAGGTCCTTAGCTTCCTTAAGTCCAAGGCCGGTGATCTCACGAACTGCCTTGATAACGTTGAGCTTCTTGTCGCCGAATCCGGTGAGGACTACGTCGAACTCAGTCTTTTCCTCAGCTGCGGGAGCTGCTGCTGCGCCTGCTACTGCAACTACGCCTACGGGAGCTGCTGCGGATACGCCAAACTCTTCCTCAACTGCCTTTACGAGGTCAGCGAGCTCGAGAATTGTAAGTGTCTTGATTTCTTCAAGAATATTTGTGATCTTTTCGGATGCCATGTTA
>SVTF01000005.1 GCA_015063905.1 Oscillospiraceae bacterium
GAACAGTTGCTTTTCTTAAAAGGTTGTTCGGTAAGTGAAGCAGCGATCGCCTGTGGATATAACAGCATATCGTATTTTATAAAAGTATATCGTTTATTTACGGGCACAACTCCGTATAAAGCGTTGAAATCAGAAGCAGCTAAATAAAAAAGTAAGAATACGGTATATCTCTTTCGAGATATACCGTATTCTGCAAAACTGTCCTTTAGAGTGATGCTCTAAGCGCAGAGCTTTTTCGTTTATTGTTCGTTGCCGTTGCCGTGTTTTTCGGCGCATTACGCAATGGCACGCGGCACGGTTTTTTATCTTAATTCGCTATTTGGTTTAACACGAACTGCTATAATTATCATCTGCTTGACACGCGGGGGAGGCGGATGTTATAATTTTGAAGGAAAGGCGGTGATATGTCGCGAGCGCAAAACGAAATTACGGCTTGCGGCGTTTTATTTATGAATCGTATTCTCCTGATCTCTGAAAATGAAAGTGATTTTGGCAACCTTTTAATAAAGACCTGCCCCGACGTTACCGTTATATCTCCCGACACTCTGTCGTTTGATCCCGACGATTACGATGCGCTCTGCATCCTCGGCGGAAACACGGAGGAGGGACTTGTTCTTCCCGCGCCGCTTCGTATGTGTGTCGAGGAGCTTCGCGAGCAGGGAAAGCCTGTGTTTGCCGAGTTCGTTCTGTCTATCTCCAGCGCGTACAAGGACAAAACTCTGCATACTACGCATCATCGAATGGTGTTTGCCGACAAGGATCTTGCCGTTGCGGGACTTAAGACAGGTGACGTGCTTGACGGACACGAAAACGATTGCGTGCAGTTTGTTTTCACGCGCCCGAGCGCATATCCCATACTTACTTATCACGATTACGTTTGCGCTCATTCTCATATTGAAATGAGCGAGGAGGAATATAAAAAAGGCATTATTGCAATGTGGCGCGAGGACAATCTTTTAGCCTGCGCATTCCGCCTTTGCAATTTCCGTCGCGCAAGACTCGCTCCCTCGCATAGCTTCGAGGCGCTCATTGCGGCAATAATCCGTCACCTTGCGGGCGAGGACGTTGACGTTGAATTTGAAGCGCCCGTTTGCGAGTATAGGGTTCAGACGGTCAAGAGTGCCGAGGACACCAAAGATGCCATCGCGCGCGGACTTTTGTGGTACGAAAACGCGGGAATGCTCAACAACGGCGGAAAAGGCGGCGTTCAAGAGGGCTTTATGCACCATATCAACGCAAAGGATGGAACACAAAGAAGACTTACTCAAGTGCGCACCGACTGCACGGGGGAGACCGCGGGCGCGTATATGCTTGGGGGCTTGCTTCGCGACGATGATAAGACCTTGACGATGGGCGAGGAGATGTTCAACTTCTGCTTTGACTATCTTCAGGTCAAGAAGGGTGAGCATAAGGGAATGTTCCGCTGGACCGATGTTGCGTGGGAGACCTGCTATCAGGACGACGTTGCGCGCGTGGTGCTGGGACTTTTGCTCCGTCAGCATTTTGACGGAACGGTGCCTCACCTTGACGATATTTGCTCGAGCCTTGACTTTTTGGTTGATACCACAAGCCCCGAGGGCGTTCGCGTTTCGCGCACCGACATTTGCTTTTTGAACGACTCCTTGCGCAAAAAGCTGGCAACGTACGGCTCGGGATTGCCCTGCGCGCATCACAATGCATATTATCATGCCGTTTTACTGCTTGCGTATCGCGCGGGGGGAGACAAGCGTTATCTGGAGCTTGCCGAGCGCGGACTCGGATATCTCATGTCGCTCTATCCCGAAACGCGCCGCGAGACCAGCGAGACTGAGGAGAATTGCCGACTTTTGCTCGCGCTTGCCGTGCTTTACGAGATAACGAAGAAGGAGGAGCATTACGAGTGGCTTTGCCGCATAATGAGCTATCTTGACGAGCACCGCCACGCCTGCGGAGCCGTTCCCGAATGGGATACGGGATATAAGGCAAATTGCTCGCGCAATCACACGGGTGAGTGTGCGTTGCTTGCCAATAACGGAGACCCCGTCGTTGACCTTTTGTATTCGAACAACTGGCTGCCCTTGGGTTATGCTTATGCTTATCTTGCAACGGGCGAGCAGAGATTTTATGACGCTTGGTGTGAGATAGCATCCTTTATGCTGTCCTGCCAGATATACAGTAACGACAAGCTGCTCGACGGCGCGTGGACGCGCGCGTTTGACGTTGAGAATTGGGAGGCGCACGGCGTGCCGCACGACGTGGGCTGGGCGCCCTGCTGTATAGAGACGGGCTGGACTATGGGTGAGATACTCATGGGACTTGAGTTCATGGAGCAGGTTGAGAAAATAACGAAATAAAAACAAGGAGTGTCGGACAAATGCCGACACTCCGTATTTTTATTTGGTCTGAATAGCAGAAGATCTCCATTTGTTGCTTTTCCAGCGGAAGAAGGTTGCCAGGGCTCGCGTGGTCTCATCTGCGGCGAGACCGATAAAGCAGCCCAAAAGTCCAAGTCCTAACGGTATAGACAAAAGATACGCAAGACCTATTCCGAACACCGCGCAAGAGAGAGTGATACACGCCGTGGTGAAATATACGTCGCCTGTGGCGCGCAGGGCGTATTCGTAAACGTGGCTCCAGGCACGCGCCTGCTCCGTGATTATGTCCACCGCGAAAACGCCGAGAGACATAGCGATTATAGTCTTGTCGGACGTGAAAAGCGAGAGAAGCGGTGTTCTGAATATCAGCACGAGCAGAGAAGCGCAAAGATTTATCGGGACCGTAAACCTGACTACCCGCGCGTTTTGTTTGCTTGCGGCATCGTATTCTCCCGCGCCGAAAAGGCGTCCGACGATGATGGAGTTTGCCGAGCCCATACTTATTCCGATGAGATAAACATAGCTTAAAATGTCGGTGTAGTATACCTTTGCAGAGACCGCGACGTCACCAAGCAACGCCACGAAGGACATCGTCAGCATCGATGAAAGATTGTAAGACAAACCCGATATTCCCGAAGGGATACCTATGCGGAGAATGCTTTTTGAATGTGCCGCGAAATCACGTCTGCTTTGCGGTCTTTGCGGAGAAAGCCTCAGACGGCGGAAAATGAAAACAATGAATAAAAGACCCGTCGTCGTTGCCGTGACACTTGCCACGCCGATTCCCGCAACTCCGTGGATGGGCGAATAGTCGGGGAAATACACCACCAAGATACACAGCGCAAGATTTATAACGTTCGTCAGTATGCCGATAAAAAAGGTGTATTTGGGATATCCGAAGCAACGCAGAACAGAAAGAAGCATATTTGTCAGCACCGTGCACACTATGAAGGCTATGCGGATGCGCAGATATACAAGTGCCTCGTCAAACACTCTGCCCTCAAGGTTCATCATTCCGATAAGCGTGGGGCTTAAAATGAGCAAAACGGGTGTCAGTATCGCGGCGATGACAAGAGATAGCGTTATCGACGTATAACAGGATTCCTTTGTGAACTGCTCGTTTTTTGCTCCGATATGGTTACTTATTATGACCGCCGCGCCCGCGCTGACTACCGAGAAAAAGACTAAAAGAACGTTAACGACCGTGTTTGCCGAGCCGACTGCCGCAACCGACGCGTCGGAATAAGCACCCAGCACCGCGGTGTTTACGGTGCCGAGCAGACGATTCATTATATTTTCAAATATAAGCGGAAGCGTGAGAGATAATAAGGTGACCTCGCGTATTCCCGCATTGCGTTCGTTGCGATAAAAAAAGCTGTTCATAAATATCTCCCATTGATAAAAGCGGTGTGGTGAAAATGCTTCGACCCTAATATAGCACATACGCGCGGCTTTTGCAATAGGTTTTCATGAAAAAATCAAAAAGAGTAAAAAATGGAAAATATGGTGCAACAAGGTATAAAATAATACAAAAATGCAAGCCGCAACGGCTTGCATTTTTATCTTCGAATATTACATTTTTGTGTTTTCGATAATATTTCTCGCAACGTAAACGCCGCTTGCCGAGGCGTGTGAGAGCGAGTGTGTGATGCCGCTGCCGTCGCCGATGACGTAGAGTCCTTCGTGGCGGGATTCCAGCTTTTCGTTGACCGCGACCTCCATATTGTAGAACTTGACCTCAACGCCGTAGAGCAGGGTATCGTCGTTAGCCGTTCCGGGTGCGACCTTGTCGAGCGCGTAGATCATTTCGATGATTCCGTCGAGGATTCGCTTGGGAAGCACGAGGCTGAGGTCACCGGGAGTTGCCTTGAGCGTAGGCGTGATAAAGGCTTCGTCGATGCGGTTCTGTGTTGAGCGGCGTCCGCGAATAAGGTCGCCAAAGCGCTGAACTATAACGCCGCCGCCCAGCATATTGCTGAGTCGTGCGATGGACTCGCCGTAGCCGTTGGAGTCCTTAAAAGGCTCGGAGAAATGCTTTGCAACGAGCAATGCGAAATTGGTGTTCTCGGTCTGCTTTGCTTTGTCCTCATAGCTGTGACCGTTAACGGTAATGATGCCGTTTGTGTTCTCGTTGACCACCGCGCCGCGCGGATTCATACAGAAGGTGCGCACTCTGTCGCCGTATTTTTCGGTCCTGTAAACTATCTTGCTCTCATAAAGCTCGTCGGTTATGTGAGAAAAGACGTCTGCGGGCAGCTCCACTCGCACGCCGATGTCAACGCGCGAGGATTCGGTGGGAATGTCGAGCTCGCGGCATACCTTTTCCATCCATTTGCTTCCGCTTCTGCCGACAGAGATTATGCACTTTTCACATTCGTAAAGATCGCCCTTGCATTCAACGGAATAGCCGCCATCAATAACGTTAACCGAGTCAACGGGGGAGTTGAAGAAGAAGGTCACCTTGTCTTTAAGGTATGCATAAAGATTTTCAAGCACCACGTAGTTTATGTCTGTTCCGAGGTGGCGCACAGAGGCGTTGAGCAGGTGCAGATCGTTTTTGATACACTCCTTGCGGAAGTTTGTACCAGCGGTGGAGTATAGCTTTGTGCCTTCGCCGCCGAACTGCATATTGATTCCGTCAACATAGCGCATGAGCTCAAGCGCGCGCTCCTTGCCGATGTATTCGTGGAGCGTGCCGCCAAAATCGTTTGTTATGTTGTATTTTCCATCAGAAAAAGCGCCCGCGCCGCCAAATCCGCTCATTATTGAGCAGGTCTTGCAGCCGATGCAGGATTTTATTTTGTCTCCGTCGATAGGACAACGGCGGCGACCAAGCTCGTGTCCTGATTCGAAAACAGCAATCTTGAGGTACGGCTTTTTCTGCACGAGCTCGTAAGCCGAAAATATACCGCCGGGACCGGCGCCTATGATGATAACGTCGTAATTCATATGTTTTACTCCTTAGAGTGTTTTTTGACCAAACAACAGTATACCATAAAAAACCCCGCTTGTCAACTCTTGCGCGATTTTGTCTTTCCGGCAGCTAAAAAACAAGTTTTTTGGTTGACAAGCGACGTTATATAAAGTATAATATAGCCATAGATACATTTGCCGTGAGCAGAGAGGACAGGACTTATGAATTTTTTGGAAGAACGTATACTTAAGGATGGAATAGTTAAAGAGGGAAACGTGCTTAAGGTAGATAGCTTTCTTAATCACCAGATGGACGTTAAGCTGCTTGATGAGATAGGAAAGGAATTTCACCGACGCTTTGCCGACAAGAAGGTAACCAAGGTGCTTACCATTGAGGCTTCGGGAATTGCTATTGCTTACACGGTGGCGCGTTGCTTTGACGTGCCTATGGTATTCGCAAAAAAATCCAAGAGCGTAAACGTGGACGGAGAGATGTACACGGCAGAGGTAGAATCCTTCACCCACAAAAACAAGAATCAGGTCATTGTATCCAAAAAGTTTTTGGGCAAGGATGATCATGTGCTTATAGTTGACGACTTTTTGGCAAACGGCTGTGCTTTGCAGGGACTTGTGTCCATTGCTGAAAGCGCGGGCGCAACGGTTGAGGGCATAGGCATCGTTATAGAAAAGGGCTTTCAAATAGGAGGCAGAGTTATTCGCAACCTTGGCTATCAGCTTGAGTCCTTGGCTATAGTTGACGCTATGGATGCAAAAACCAGAACGGTGACCTTCAGAGAACAGTGATTTTAAAAATAATAGCGCTTACGTGCCAAGAGCGGTGACGTAAGCGCTTTTGTTATTTTGTGTTTTCTTTGCGAAATCTTGCGGGAGACGTTGCTTCAAATCGCCGAAACGTTCTGCAAAAGTAGCCCGAGTCGGAAAAACCCGTTAGCCGCGCGACCTCGGCAATAGAGGTGTCCGCGCTTGTGGACAGTATGGTTTTAGCGCGGTTTACGCGCAGGCGCATTATGTATTCAAAGGGAGTGGAGGAGTATGCTTGCTTGAATTTGCGACAAAGAGTGTATTTTGCCATGCCGCAAAAGGACGCTATATCATCAAGCGATACGTTCTCGCAATAATGCTCGTGAATGTAGTCCATAGCACCCGACAGGGCATCGCGGCTTTGCTCGCGTGAGCTGAAAAACGATATAATAAAGCGGTACAGGCGCTCCGAGAGCTTTTCTTCGGGATGGTGATTCTTAGCCATATTGCGAAGGCACATGAATTCATCCTCTATCTCCGATCCAACACCCTTGGACAAAAAAACATCTCCAATTCCAAAATATGAAAGAATACTCTCGGCTCCCATGCCATCAAATGAGATCCACGCGGTTGAAAAGGCTTGCTCTCCATCTTCGCTGTGATATGCGTGCGCAACGTCACAGCGCAAAAAGAAGATGTCCCCACGGCAAACCGAAAACGATTCTCCGTTACATTCAACTCTGCCTGTGCCATCAAGAACTATAAATAGCTGGTGATAATCAAATCCTGAGCCGCGGCGCCTCGGCTCCTGAGGAACTGACGTGCCTATAGCGACAATATATATGGGTAGTTTTCTGGTGTTTTCAGTAATTATAGGCCAAATCATCACAAGTCCTTTCTCGAGCAATATAGTTACATTGAAGAAATATAATCATATTGACACGCAACAACAATCAACGTATAATAAAGGCAAAGCGTGTGTTTCCTATATAAATTATACGGAATTAATCGCAGTCTGTCAACAATAAATTGCAATTTTGTTTTAGATGACAGAAAAAATGAAGGGAAGGGCAAAATATGAAAAGGATAAGCATCAACAAGGGGTGGACATTTGCTTTCGAGCGCGACGCAGACGTCTACACAAATTATGGCTTTGCTAAATACGGTCAGGCGTCGGGCTGCGCCGCCCGCTTTTTTTGTAATAGCAATTGGGACAAGATAGATCTCCCCCACGACTGTGCCGCGGCGCTTCCCAAATCCCTTACGGCGAACACCTTTGCGGGTGCAAGACATAACACGCACTATCACAGATTCATGACCGAGGGACATTCGGACGAGGACAAAATATACAACATTGCGTGGTACAGGCGCGAGTTTGAATTCGATGAGTCGTGGAAAAACAAGAGAGTTTTCATTGAATTCGAGGGTGTTTACCGCGATGCACACGTATGGGTAAACGGCGAATATATGGATAGAAATCTGAGCGGATATACGAGCTTTACCGTTGAGATAGGCGACCAGCTCTGCGATGACGGAAAAATTAACTCTATCGCGGTCAGAGTGGATACTGATCAGCCTGAGGGCTGGTGGTATGAAGGCGGCGGAATATACAGAAACGTAAATCTGCTTATAGGTGAGCCTGTGTATTTCGTTCCCTATAAGACGGTTATAAAAGCGCAAGCAGACGGCAGAGTCGAGGTGAAGGCAGAGCTTTGCAACGACACCGATAAGAAAACAAATAATACCGCCACCTTTGAGATAATTGACGTGCAAGGCAACGCCGTGGCAAAAGCGAATAGCGTTGCGTGTGTTGGCGCCTATGAAAGAGGCAACGTTTGCTGCGAGCTTTTTGTGAAAGATCCGTTGCTTTGGAGCATTGACGAGCCCAATCTCTATACACTCCGCGCGGTGTGCGGCGACGTGTGCGAGGAGCGTTTTGGTTTCAGGGGCATAAAAATGGATGCGGACAGAGGGTTTTTGCTCAATGGCAAGCCTGTAAAGGTAAGGGGCGCTTGTGTGCATCAGGACTTTGGTGGTGTGGGAATTGCGCTTACCGATAATCTTAATCGCTATAAAATATCAAAGCTCAAGGAGATGGGCTGTAATGCGTACCGTTCGGCACATCACGCGCCCTCGCCGTCCTTGCTTCGCGCTTGTGACGAGCTTGGAATGCTTGTGCTGGACGAGACCAGACTGTTCGGCACTTCACCTGAGGCGTTAAGACAGCTTACATCACTTATCGAAAGAGATATAAATCACCCGTCCGTCTTTATGTGGTGTATAGGAAACGAGGAAGAAGCGGCACAAACGACCGACCGGGCGGCAGACATTGTGGCAAAGGTAAGCCGTATGATACGCCGTCTTGACAGCACACGCCCCATAACTTACGGCGCAAACAACGGTCCCTCTGATATTGGAGCCAATTCGACTATAGAGGTCAGAGGAATAAACTACATCGGAAGTCCAATATTCTCGCCTCAATGGGTGGATGCGTACCACGAAAAACACCCAACGCAGCCAATGATCGCCACAGAAGAAACGAGCTATGTGGCAAGTCGCGCGGGAACGGTCAACGATTTGGGGGCGGGTAGAATAGACTATACGGGTGACGTTACGATGATGTGGGCAACTACCCCCAAGGGCTTTGTAAAATTCTACGAGGAGCGCTCGTATCTCGCGGGAGGCTTTATGTGGACGGGATTTGACTATCGCGGAGAGCCAAATCCGTTCTACTACTCAAACGTTGCGTCAAGCTTTGGCACAATAGATCTGTGCGGAATGGAAAAGCCTCCGTTCTATTATTATAAGTCGTGGTGGACGGACGAGCGCTTTGTTAAGCTAGCGCCTCATTGGAATTACCGCAACGGCGAGATAGCAAAAATAACGGCGTATACGAATTGCGACAGTGTAACGCTTTGGCTGAACGGACGCAAGATCGCACAGCAGACCGTTGAAAAATACTCAAAGGCAGTGTTTGAATTACCGTTTGAAGCGGGAAGCCTTATGGCTATTGCCTCAAAGGACGGAGAGGAGTTTAGTGACGAGCTTGTAACGGCGGGGGCGCCCTTTGCGGTGAGATGCGTTGACGTTGTGGAATGCGATAATGAGGACGATGTCGGCATCATCCAGCTCGAAGCAACAGATGTCGACGGAAACGTCTGCTTTACCGCCTCGGAGTACGTTGAGATACAAGCCGAAGGCGGAAAAGTGGTAGGTGTTGGCAACGGAGATCCCTCCAACATGGACTATGAGCAAAAGCCGACGGAGTACGAATATAAGTATATTCGTAGTTTTACAAAGGGTAATGAGATCTTTTGGGTGACCGAAAGGGATAGAAACAAAATGAAACCTCGAGAGGATAAGCTTGTGATGGAGCAAAAGCGCCAAGGGTTTGAGGATGATTTCAGAAACATCGCGTGGTTTGGGCCAGCGAGAGCCTCGGAGCCTGTGGAGTACAGAACGACGTTTTCGGGTGACCAAAAATACGAGTATCTTGAGATAGAGCGTTTTGGAGGCAAAGCACAGATATATCTTAACGGTGAGCTTGTCGGAGCCAACCTTGTTGACGGCCAAGAAGCAAAACACCATCAATATCGCCCGTACAGATTTGATATAGATCTACGTGACGGAGATAATGAGCTATTGATCGTATCAAACAAATACGAGGGCGAGAGTGCGCCGTTCTCGGGATATGTCCGCTTGGCAAGACGTGTAGATAGTCCTTGGAAGGTGAGGCTGCATTACGGACTTGCTCGCGTGTTCGTGAAGGGCAAGGGCGCAAAGATAAAAGCGAAATTTATATAATAAGAAAAACCGCATGCCCAAAACGGAGATGCGGTTTTTTATTTTATTTGTTATCTTTCCTCGCGGAAATAGGGAACTCCCAAGGAAGCGGGAGGCTGATTTTCACGCTTTTTACGAACGCTGGAAATAATAAGCACCAGAATGGTTACAACGTAAGGCAGCATCTGGAGCAGAGGTGTTGCGCTCATATCCATCTCGATTCCGAGCAGAGTGGGTATTCTTGAGCCCGCGATGTAAAGCAGACCGAAGATGAACGCGCCGATAATGCTCAGATGAGGCTTCCAAACGGTAAAGATTACAAGCGCTACCGCCAGCCATCCAAACGCCTCGATGCTCTTGTATGCTTCGTAAGAGCCCGCGTAGTCCATAATGTAGAACAGACCGCCAAGCGCCGCGATGCCACTGCCTACGAGAGTTGCGACGTACTTGTATCTCGTTACGTTTATACCCACCGCGTCGGCTGTTGCGGGGTTTTCACCCACCGCGCGCAAATGAAGTCCAACTCTTGTTTTGGCAAGCACGAATGCCGCTGCCAGTGCGATAGCCACGCCGAGAAATACCATGATTCCGCAATATTTCAACGCGTCTGTCCTATTATGAAAAGGAAAACGGAAAAATTTGAGAGCGTAGAGGTATTGTATGGACTTTATTGAAAGCTTGGACATAATGAACTTTGTAAGTCCAACACCGAAGGTGGTCATTGCAAGTCCCGTAACGTTTTGGTTCGCCTTGAGCGTAACGGTGAGAAAGCTGTAGACAAGTCCCATCGCAACACCGCCCGCAAGGCTTGCGAGAATGGCGATGATGACGACCAGAGGCCAAGGCATGCCCGTTTTATACATCATTTTGAGTGCCAGACAGCCGCAAGCGCCGCCAACGCACATGATACCGGGGATTCCAAGGTTAAGATGTCCCGCTTTTTCGGTCAGAATCTCTCCAACGCAGCCGAAAAGGAAGGTCATTCCCAAAGGAATGGCAGTTATAATAAAATCAAGAATCGGATTCATTTTCTACTACCTCCTGGCTTTGGGATTTTGTTGATTCGCGGAATTTTACCTTGTATCCGATAAAGAACTCGCAGCCGATGATAAAGAACAGCACCACGCCGACTATCATCGAGGGGAAAGAGGAGTCAACGTTGAAATTGGTTGATATCTGCGAGGAGCCTTGATTGAGGAACGTAATGAAAACGCTGGTACCTATCATGATCAAGGGGTTGAATTTGGCAAGCCAGGAAACCATGATCGCGGTAAAACCGAGACCTCCAACCGTCGTTGCGGTTATGGAGTGGTCAAGCGCGCCTACGATAAGAAATCCCGCAAGGCCGCATATCGCGCCCGATACGATCATCGTGCGGATTATTACCTTGCTTACGTTGATGCCGATATAGCGCGCGGTGTTTTCGCTCTCGCCGACAACGCTGATCTCGTATCCCTGCTTGGTGTAGTGCAGATATACGAATACTGCCGCGGTAAGAATGATCGTTATGGCGATGATAAGGAAATATTCGTGGAAGATGACGGGAAGGTGACCGAAATCAAGACGGCCGAGTACGCTTCCGCCGCTGGGACGCCATACCACGAGGAAATACGCCACAAGTCCCGATGCGACATAGTTCATCATAAGAGTGAACAAGGTTTCGTTTGTGTTCCACTTTGCCTTGAATATAGCGGGAAGTCCGCCCCAGATAGCGCCTGCCAATATTGCGGCGATAGCCATAAGCACAAGCAGTGCGGGCTCGGGGATCTTTCCGCCGAGATAGACCGCGACCGCAACCGAAGCCAGCGCGCCTATAAGTGTTTGTCCCTCGGCACCTATGTTCCAGAACTTCATGCGGAACGCGGGAGTCACCGCCAAAGATATGCAAAGCAGCACCGCGGCATCCTTTGCCAGCTTCCACAAGCGGCGCTCTGAGCCAACGGCTCCGTCCACAAGCGTTTTAACAAACTCAAAGGGGTTTGCTTCTATCATTACGATAGAGAGCAGGGAGCAAAGCAGCACCGCCGCCGCAACAGCTATTACTCTTATGAGCATAGCCTTATACCAGGGGAGCGCGTCTCGCTTAACTACGTGGAACAATGGCTCTCGGGAGCGCTTTTCAGTTGTTTTCACCGCCAACATCCTCCTTTTCGTCATTGTCAGTCGCGCAAGACTCGCCCGCGCTTGTCATAAGCAATCCGATTTCTTCCTTTGTGGTGTTTCTCGCATCAAGTATGCCCGTTACGCGACCCGCGCAAAGAACAACGATGCGGTCACAAAGCTCAACCAATACGTCCAAGTCTTCTCCGACAAAGATGACCGCAACGCCGTTTTCCTTTTGCTTTGTGAGCAGATTATATATTGTGTAAGATGAGTTTATATCAAGTCCGCGCACGGGATATGCCGCCATAAGCACGGTAGGCGCCGCGGCGATCTCTCGTCCGACAAGTACCTTTTGAACGTTACCTCCCGAAAGACGACGGACAGGAGTGTGCGTGCCGGGGGTTACCACCTCCAGCTCGTCAACGATCTTGTTTGCGAGGTCTCCGGGCTTTTTACGGTCAACAAAGAGGGAATGCCCCTTTCGATAGCTGCGGAGCATCATGTTGTCAACAATGTCCATGTTTCCGACAAGTCCCATTCCGAGTCTGTCCTCGGGCACAAAGGAAAGTCTTACGCCAAGCTCGCGTATTTCAACAGGGTTCTTGTCGCGCAGATCCTCGCTCTCGCCCGTTTTGGGATTGTGATATATTATCTGTCCCGTAACGGGATGGCAAAGTCCCGCGATGGATTCAAGCAGCTCTCTCTGTCCGCTTCCCGCTATGCCCGCGATGCCGAGTATCTCGCCTGAGCGTGCGGAGAAGGAAACCTTGTCAAGCACCTTGATGCCATCGGCGTCGGTCATGTTGAGATCCTTAACTTCAAGGCGGTCACACGTGTTCTTGGGCTCGGGGCGCTCTATGTTAAGCTCTACCTTCTTGCCCACCATCATTTCGGTAAGCTCTGACTCCGTTGTACCTGCGGTTTCAACGGTGGCTATATGCTCGCCCTTGCGCAACACCGCAACTCTGTCGGAAATAGCCAACACCTCGTGCAGCTTGTGCGTAATGATAAGGATGGATTTGCCGTCCTCTCTCATGCGGCGAAGTACGTCGAAAAGTTTGTTGGTCTCCTGAGGAGTAAGAACCGCGGAAGGCTCGTCAAGGATGAGAATGTCCGCGCCTCTGTAAAGCACCTTGAGTATCTCAACCGTTTGCTTTTCCGAAACGGACATTTCATATATTTTCTTCTGTGGATCAACGTGGAATCCGTATCTGTCGGCAATTTCCGCAACGCGACGGTTAACGTCTTTTATATCGTATTTTTTGCCGTCGTTTATTCCAAGCACAATGTTTTCCGCGGCGGTAAAAAGATCTACCAGCTTAAAGTGCTGGTGTATCATTCCTATTCCGTGGCGGAAAGCGTCCTTAGGCGAACGGATAACGACCTCCTCGCCGTTTACAAGGATAGATCCGCTATCGGGGTAGTAGATTCCCGCGATCATATTCATCAGCGTGGTCTTTCCGCATCCGTTCTCGCCCAGAATGGCAAGTATCTCTCCGCGGCGAACGGTGAGATCCACGTTTACGTTGGCGGCGACGCTGCCGAAATACTTGGAAACCTTTCTTGTTTCCAATGCAATCGTTGAACTCATATGGTGTCCTCCAAAAAGAAAAAATATCCCACAAATACTAAACGGCGCGCTTGAATCTGTTCAAGCGAACGGTTAAGCATTTGTAGATCAAACGCTTAAAAACCGAGACAAGCGGAGCATAAGCTCCGCCTGTCTTATTTGCGGCATATTAACCGTAGTTTTCGTTGAGAAGCTTGATGCCGTCGATACGAACATCAAAGTAAGGAGCAGCGCGGTACTCGGACTCGTGGAAGTAACCGTCTGCGATAGCCTCAGTGTCGGGAGTGAACGCTGCGTCTGTGTTAACGTCAGCAGTGTAGGACTCGAGCTTTTCGCCGCCAACTGTGAATGTATCGGTATCAAATACCTTGATCTCGCCGCTCTTGAGCTTTGCCGCAACTTCAACGAGCTTTTCGTAAGTGCCGTCTGCGGCAGCTTTTTCGTTGATGCCCGTAAGAACTACAGAGCCTTGCTCAGCTCCGCCGCACCAGTCGGTAGCGATCTCGGTGCCCTGGCAGTAGCTCTTGATGATATACATATAGTAAGGAGCCCAGTCGATTCGAGAGGATACGATAAAGGTGTTGGGGCAGGACTCTGCCGTGCTTCCGTTATAGGAAACGTTGGGAACGTTCTTTTCCTCACAAACAGAGGGAGCGCCCATGGAGTCTGCGTGCTGAGAAATAAGTACGCATCCGTTATTGATAAGTGCGGTAGCGGCGTTCTTCTCACCGTTCTCGTCATACCAAGAGCCGGTGAACTGTACCTCCATGGTTACGGAAGGACATACGGACTTAGCACCGAGATAGAAGGACGTGTAACCGGAAATAACCTCTGCGAACGTGAATGCGCCAACGTAGCCCATCTTAGCCTCTTCAGCGGTGATGTCGCCGTTTGCGATCATTTCGTTGAGCTTAAGACCCGCAGCAACGCCCGCGAGATATCTACCCTCGTAGATGGAAGCGAATGCGTTGTGGAAGTTATCAAGGCCCGCGGTGTGCGCCATAGTACCCGTTGCGTGGCAGAACTCAACGTCGGGATGTTCCTCAGCGGCCTTGAGAAGGTGAGTCTCGTGACCGAAAGAGTCTGCAAAGATGATGTCGCAGCCTTCGTCAACGAGGTCGCAAGCAGCCTCATAGCAAGCGTTGGACTCGGGAACGTTCTTTTTGTAAATGACCTGCTCGTTAGTGAGACCGAGAACGGTCTTTACCTTTTCAACTGCGTTGATAAAGTTGAGGTCATAGGTAGACTGCTCGTCGTGAAGGAGAATGAAACCGATTTTGAAATCTTCGGGAACGTCAAAGTCTTTCTTGAGCTCAACTTCGCCGAGAGGAGAATCGGTTATCTTTGCTTCGTCACTTTCCATATCCTCGCTACACGAAGCCAAGGTTGCGCAAAGAGCCGCTACCATAAGGAGCGCCAGGCACAGGGACAGAATTTTCTTGAACATTTCAATGTTCCTCCTAAATAATGTTTTTTGTGCTCGTGGTGGCGACCGCTTGGAGTGTCCAACCGCGCAGCCTATTGGCTACACGAAAGACAAAACCATTAGACGAACGGGACCGCGAGTTTTTATTTGCAAAAGCCGAAGCCTTTGTTTCAAAAAACGAAAAGCGAACTTTAATAAACACAAAATCCGCCGAAAAAAGAATATACACTATTTTAACACATATTCATCAAATTGTCAACAAATTTCGCCCCTTTTTTTATGTGATTTTTAACCGAAAAAACAGCAAACGCGCCTTGTTTATAGGGCTTTTTGCCAATAATAAGCCTATAGGCACAATTTGGCGGCAAATATTTGATCAAATAGTCCTTACAAGATCGGGATTTATCCTATGCTTGCGGCTACGTTAAAAATAAAATACAAAAAATAGTCGATAAATGTTGAAAAACCGTTTTATCTGTGATATAATATTAGATGGGTATTTGTACCTGCGCGAAAATTTGCTTAATTTGCGCGCAAAAACAGGGAACACAAGGAAAGTGGAAATGAAACAAACGAAAGATTATACCAACAAGATATTTACTATCCCCAATATCTTGTCTTTTTTCAGGCTGTGTCTTATACCTGTCATAGTTTGGCTTTATTGCGTAAAAAAAGATTATTTTTGGACTATAATCGTATACGGCTTTTCAAGCCTTACAGATATCGTAGACGGAGCTATCGCGCGAAAATTTAATATGATAAGCAATTTTGGCAAGATTTTCGATCCCGTTGCCGACAAGCTTACGCAAATGGCTATTATAGGTTGCCTTATTACAAGATTTTGGTGGATGGTAATTCCGCTGGTGATATTTGTGATAAAGGAACTGAGCATGAATATCGTAGGTCTTGTCGCCGCTAAAAAAACAGGCGTGATAAAGGGCGCTATGTGGCATGGAAAGGCAAACACGGTGCTTTTCTTCTTACTTATGGTCATACATCTTGCATGGTATACCATTCCCCCCGTGGTGTCAAAGATATTCGTTGCCATCAGCGTGACTATGATGCTTGTTTCTGCAACGCTCTATACGATCGATTACGTAAAGATGCTGAAGGATGCAAAAAAGAACGAAAATTAAAAACAAAAGCTCTCCGATCGGAGAGCTTTTTTTATTCATTTGTAAGAGTAACCGACGCTTCAAGACAAACGTCGCCCGCGTGGTTTTTGGTGCGAACCAAAATGATCCCGTTTTCATCGGCATCGGTTCGGCAGACGGAAAGCGTTTCGCCTAGCGCCGCCTCCTTGACGTAGGAGAGCGACATGGACGAAACCCGATAATTACCGGCGGACATCTCGTCAAGAAAATCGCATATCATGTCGGGATAGTGCGTGTTATTCATGTGCATATTGTAGTCGATGTCGGAATATACGATCCTGCGCTCACCGATCTTGTATAGCGGCGCATCCTTTGGAATACGGGGCTTTCGCGGAACGGCGGTGGGATCTATGGGCTCGTCGTAATAAAAATGGCAATTCATATCGTCATCTGGCGAGAGTCGGACGATGGTTTTTTTGTTTATGTCGAGAAGCACCCAGGTGCTTGCCGCCTCGGCGACGACGGTTCCGTCTTTCTTGATTTCAAAGTAACGGTTAAAAATATAGCCTCGCGCGGGTATGCACCAGGTGGATACCTCTATCTCGTCGTAGGCGTGCAGGGGAGCATCTATGCGCAGAGAAAGCGCGCCGAGAATAAAACCGAGCCCGCGTTCGTCGCGCAGCTTGTCAAGCGGCAAGTCCGAAAATTCGCATTGACGGTTGGCGATCTCTTGCATATATTCAACGATTTTTGAGGGGCGCACGTTTCGGCTCGCGTCAGTATCGTGCCAGCGCACCGTGTGTTTTTCAGTATATTTCATATATTATAAGCAACGGGACACCTCTTTCAAAGTGTCCCGTTCTCCGTTGATGGATTTTTATCAAAGGGTGTTAGCAGAGCCGAGAACGTTCTCGATTTTGTGCTTGACCATCTTCTTGACCTCTGCGCGAGCAACGGTGAGGTAGCCTCTGGGATCGAAGACGGAGGGCTCGTTTGCGAATACGCGGCGGATACCTGCGGTCATAGCGACGCGGATATCGGAGTCGATATTGATCTTACAAACCGCCATAGATGCTGCCTTGCGGAGCTGCTCCTCGGGAATACCGACTGCGTCGGGCATCTTGCCGCCGAGGGCGTTGATCTCAGCAACGAGATCCTGGGGAACGCTGGAAGCACCGTGGAGAACGATGGGGAACTCGGGGAGTCTCTTTTCGATCTCCTCAAGGATGTCAAAACGAAGCGGAGGGGGAACAAGTATGCCCTTCTCGTTTCTTGTGCACTGCTTGGGAGTGAACTTGAAAGCGCCGTGAGAGGTACCGATAGAGATAGCGAGGGAGTCGACACCCGTGCGGGTTACAAAGTCCTCAACCTCCTCGGGACGGGTGTATGAAGAATGCTCTGCCACAACCTCATCCTCAACACCTGCAAGCACGCCGAGCTCACCCTCAACAACTACGCCGCGCTCGTGAGCGTACTCAACTACCTTTTTGGTAAGAGCGATGTTGTCCTCGTATGCGTGATGAGAGCCGTCGATCATAACGGAGGTAAAGCCGCCGTCGATGCAAGCCTTGCAGATCTCGAAATCTGCGCCGTGGTCAAGGTGGAGAGCGAGGTCAACGCCGCTGTCCTTAACTGCCGCCTGAGCGAGCGCGAGAAGATACTCGTGCTTTGCGTACTTACGTGCGCCTGCGGATACCTGAAGGATCACGGGAGACTTTGTTTCCTCAGCAGCCTCTGTGATAGCCTGGATTATCTCCATGTTGTTGATGTTGAAAGCACCGATAGCGTAGCCGCCTGCATATGCTTTCTTGAACATTTCCTTTGTTGTTACAAGAGCCATTTTTTCTGCCTTTCTTACCGCACAGGGCGGATTTTGATAGATTATTTATTTTACCAGATAGTATTTTACCACAACGCGCGTTCAAAATCAAGGGAATTTTCAAAAAAATTGGCTTTTTGTGTTAGTTGCACACCAAATGTGGCATATTTTTTAATTTGTAGGGCCAAAGCAACGAATAAAGACCACAGGTTGTCCATCTGAAGCCTCAACGGTAAAGCTTTTGCAAGAGGCGGGAATGAAATAGTGATCGCAGGCGCAAACGTGCTCTCCGTTGAGCATACCGTTGCCCGATATCACATATATTCCGCAAAAAGAGTCGTTGCCGCCAAAAGTCGCCTTTTCTGTCACACTTATCTTGTCTAGTGCGAACATGTCCGTGACCTCCGGGTAGATTATATGCTCAACCGTATAGCCATCGAAACGCTCGGAGATGGGGGTCACGCGGTAACGGCTCAGCGTATCTTCAAGCGAGGCGCCGTCATATATGAAGCATTCAAACATCCGATCAAATCCCAGTCCCTGATGACACATAAAGTCGGCAACCGCAAGCCCCGACGGAGTAACTCGCTCTGTTCTCACGGTGTAATCGGTGGGTTCTTGTATCTCGATAAGAAAGCAGCCCGCGCCTATACCGTGCGGCACACCGCCCCTGATAATAAATGTGTCGCCAACCGACACTTGCACACGGTGCAGGCAGTTGAGCATCGCGGGAATATCCTGCTCGTCAAAGCATCGCTTCCATTCGCCGTATGTAACACCCTCGCGAAATCCCATATAAATGCAAGGCGCCTCTCCGTTTATCTCTCTTTTTCCAATAATGTGCCAGCATTCTGTTTTGCCAAATTCGGAATTAAACAGCTTTTTTGCGGCTTCTCTTGTCGGATGCACCTGCAACGTCAGTCTTTCGGCGGAATCGAGCAGCTTTACAAGAACGCCAAGGCAGGCGCCGTGCTTTTGGAGATGCGATGTGCCGAGAACGTCTTCGGGATAACGGTCAACAAGCTCTCCAAGCGTCATGTCCGTTCCAAAAACGCGGCTTATTCCCTCAACTATGTGCTCGCGTCCGCTATTTCGCGCGGCAACCGTTGACATGAGCCATTCCTCGGGGAAATGATCGTCTTCTCCCGCTTCGCCGTGCAGAGCGGATATCATTTTGCCGCCAAGGTAGGTGCGCCACGCGCGCGAGGTTTCAAGACGGATAGGTTTTGTAAGATCTATACTCATAATTGCCTCTTTCAAAGACCGAAAAGGCGCGGGTGCGCCTTTGGTCGAGATTATTTGTCGTTATTTCTGAATTTGTCTTCGTTTTCCAGATCCCTGACGGTGCCTGTGGGCTTGTGTCTTTCGTCAAGACGACGGAGCCCCGCCTCGTTATCGGGAAGAAAATCGATCCACATGTAATGCAGGTGATCCGTGCCCGTAACCTCCACTCCGTGATCCGCGCCGAGAGGTATATGCACCATAACGTTTCCATCCATAGGGATGTATTCACCGTTTATGATAAGGCTCATTTTGTTTTCGGGGAAGGAAAAGAAAAATTGATCCAGCATGGGATGGGAATGGGGCTTTACGAAATCATAGCCGTAGGACTCAACGGAGCCGATAGCAAAGCGTGGAATGATCTTGTGCGGGATCATCATGCGGCTTATCGTTTTTGGGCTCTTGTTGGGGTCAACGTACTGTATGCCGGTGGCATAGGGCTGGATAAGAGGGAATTCTGTTCCGTATTCGGCGCGCAGCTTTACGTCCTCGTCGGTTATATCCCACGCGATACGTACAAGCTGGGAGTTGGTCTTTGCCGTAAGGATCATTTCGCATTCGGGAGCGGGGACAAAGGTGACCCTTTCGTCAAAATCCTGAGTCACTCCGTCCGACTCCATGGTCACGTTGCCCTCGATGAGAATAAAAATATTGAAATGCTGATCATCGGCTGCGAGCGAATATATCTCGCCGGCGGGTATTGTTACGTGATATGTAGCCGTGCCGGGTATTTCGCCCACGCACATCGGGAGACTTCTTGCCTCTTTCACAGATGTATCAATTTTTTCCATAGCCAGAAATTGGCCGCCTTTTGTTATCATAATGAGTCCTCCGTTAAATTTAATGAATTGTCGAGCTGTCGGGGATTTACCGAGGTTATGCGGTCGACTACAAGTTGGCGAAAGTCGGGGGAGAGCATAGCGAAATATGCGGTAAAGCCCGTAACGCGCACAACAAGGTCGGGATATTTTAGGGGATCCTTGTGCGCCTCGAGTATCTTGTCTGTATCTATAATGTTGATGTTGAGCAGGGTGTTTCCCGTGTTCATAATGGTCTTGACCATGGCTGCCATTTTGAGAATACCTTCTCGGTCACCGGCGATTCCGGGATCGACCTCGAGCTGAACGGGCGCGGTGTTGCCGTAAGCGGGCTGAACACGAGCGATACTGTTGCACATAGAGGTCACAGCGCCGTCGTGACGGAATCCGCTGCATGGGTTTGCCCCGTGATTTATTGGCTCGCCCGCGCGTCTGCCGTTCGGTGTCGCGCCCACGCTCTTGCCAAGCAATATGGTGTTAGACCACGAGAAAAATCCGGGAATGAAGTTGATGCCGTTGTGTTGGCCGCAAAGGTCGCGGACAAGCTCGGTATACACGTTCTTTATTCGCTCTGCCCATTTATCGCCGAGCGAATCACCGCCACCGTAGCGTTCGCTATGAAGCATCATCTGACGGATATATTCGCCGTCCGTGCCATTGTAATTTGTCTTAATATGCGTATCAAGCTCTCTAAAGCTTATTTTTCCCTCTCGCTCTATCCTTTGCTCAAGCGCGGCAAAGCTATCTGCCACAACGGCGAGCCCACTTCCGTCAACGCACATATTGTAGTAGTTTGCGCCGCCGTCGGTTATGTTTACGCCCTTTTTTATAAGACCGTGCTGAAACAGATTGAGGATAAGCTCGGGCTGACTCTTTGTTTGATAGTGCAAATGATGCATAATGCCGTTTCCTGTAGCGTCAACGGCTGTTTTCAAATGCTTTTTATAAATGCTGAAAAGGATTTCGGTTGAACGCTCTTGGCCTGACATCATCTCCTCGTACGCAACTTCAAAGGTGCGCGCGAGATTGATCTTGACCGTGTCGTTCATGGTGTATTCCATGCCGGGAATACACATCCAATGGCATCCCGCCGCCACCCTTTGACGCGCGAGCTCCTTGGAGTAGCCGCATTTCATAAAGCCTTCAACCAACGCGTTGTCAGATGAATAACGAGGCCAGCCTTGTTTGTTTTTAAAGAGGTACTCGATGGACTTGATGAAAAAGTCCTCGTCCATTTTGTCGTGTACACGTATGGTAAGATTACAGGCTATGTTGATCTTATCCGCCGCCTCGAGCGCAAGATAAGACATGCGTGACGTCATATCATTTCCGTCCTTGTCGGGACCGCCAAGCTGAAAATAACGGCTATCCTGCAAAAAAAGGCAGGCAAGATAGAATATTGCCTCGTCGTCGGAAAGAATTCCCGCCTTGGTGTCTCTTTCGTAATACGGACGCAGCATTTCGTCGAGCTGACCGCCCGCGCTTCCGCGGTTATAGGTGCGGGAGAGCATGCTGAACCAGCACATCCACTGTATCGCCTCGCGAAAGGTTTGGGGCTTTGCTGCCGCAACGTTGCGATTTACCTGTGCCATTTCGGAAAGATTCTCTGCAAGCTGAGCGTTTTTTTCAACCGTGGAGAGATATGCGAGCTCGTCGGATATTCTGGTCAGAAATGAAATGATCGACTCAACAACCAATATCTCGGCATCGTAAAACTCACGGTGGCTGTCATCGTGCCTTTCGCGTTCTGTTTTTAATAGCTCAAGTATTCCGCCCCAGCCGAGATCAAAGCCTATCTGAAGATCGGGGGTGAAGTGATGGCAGTTGTCGATGCCCGAAATTATATCGTATTTCGCGAATATCTCCTTAAGCTCGTCATAAGGGTAGTCGGGATTCCACTTGTGCGCCTTTGGCCTGAGACGCTCCATAAACAGAAATCCCTTGCCGACAAACGCGTCTATTGGGTCGCAATAAAGCGGATGGGAGAGAATAAGCCTCGAATAGTTTTCGCTCCACGCGCCGTAGCCGTATATAGAGCCATTCTCGTGATTGGGTTGAAGCTCAAATTTATATTCGTCCTGCTCGATAAGACCGTAATCGTCTTCGTTAGCTCCGCCCGCGAGAGCCTTTTCCTTTGTTTGCTCTATCTTGCGGGCGCGAAGTATGGCTATCCGCTCGTCGTAAGTATAGGTCTTGTCGACGCGATATGTATTAACAAAGTTTATACTTGACATATCATTCACCAACCTTTACCTTAACACCCTCGCGGCAAGCGCATTTTCCGAAAAACTCCATTTGACTGTCATCAAACGGACGCGCGTCCGCAAAATCGTTATGGGCGTCAAGACTTTCATATTTGGAAGCTCCGAGAGGGTTAAAATTGAGAAGCTGATAATAAACGAGATTTTTCTTGCCGCAGAGAAAGCTTGCTATTTGCGAAAGGTTCTCCTTTGTCGCGGTGACGTGGGGAATAAGGGGGGTGCGGACTATGAGCGGAAGATCGCTGATTTTCTTGATATTGTCAAGAACGTTTTTATTTGATATTCCGGTATATTTTTTATGTGCTTCGTCGTCAAACAGCTTGATGTCCGCCATGATGATGTCCACTTCGTTTAAAAGCGGCTTTATATGCTCGTAGGGAAAGGACAGGTTGCTTTCTATTCCAACCTTGATGCCCTCCGCGTGACAGGCGCGGACAAGTTTGAGCGCAAAATCTGTGTGACACAGCACCTCGCCGCCCGAAAGAGTGACACCGCCGCCTGATGCGTCGTAGTAAGCCTTATCCTGGCTGACCTCGCACATTATATCCTCAACGCTCATCTCCGTGCCGCCTACGACCATTGCCTCGGCATAACATACCTCGGCGCATTTTCCACACCTTGTGCAGAGCTCGCGGTCGATGACGTGCTTGCCGTCTACCATTCTTTGTGCTCCCGTGGGACACACCCCAAAGCATTTGCCGCAGCCGATGCATTTCGAGGAATAAAACAGGATATCCCTATCCATAGATAGCGTCTCGGGGTTGTGACACCAGGTGCAGCGCATATTGCAACCCTTGAAAAACACCGTGGTGCGGATTCCCGGTCCGTCGTTGAGAGAAAAACGTTGAATATCGGTAATAAGATGTTTCATAAGCTCACCTTGTGGATTTATTTGAGATTTACGTCGATCCACGCGCCGCCCCGTTGTACGCTCTCGTACATTTTGTCAAGCACGTAACGCGCGTCGCGTCCGCGTTCGGGAGTAACGACCAAGGGCGCGCCCGTTCTCAGGCAGTAAGCAAAGTTGTCGCTGCCCTGCATCCATTCTCGCTGGTAGGGGAAGGGGGATTCCTCGGTCCATTTATCGTTTTTGTACCAATAAACGTGGTTGCCCTCCGCACCTCCGCTTACGTTAAGATAAGCGCCGTCTGTGCCGTAGACCTCGACTCTGCAATACCAGGAGGACGCGAGATAAGAGGTAGTTACGGCAAAGCGAGCCACCGTTCCGTTTTTGTACTGCCATTCTGTAACTCCGTAATCTTCGGTCTCAATGTCAAAGGTCTGGATAGCGGTGGAGGCTCTAACCTTGTCGGGCGAGCCGAGAATGGTCATGAGACGGTCTATTTCGTGGATGCCCTGATTGCTGAAGGCGCCGCCTCCGTCCATAGCCCAGGTTCCTCTCCATTTGCCGTTCTCGTCATAGTATTCTTGTGCTCTTTTTATATTGAGAGTGATATTTGCGCAGATTATCCGGTCACCAAAGAAGCCGCCGTCCACCGCTTGCTTAAGCTCGGTAAGAGGGCCTCTGAAATGCAGATCGAAGTCGACTCCGAACAAAAGCCCCTTTTCCTTTGCCATGGCTATCGCGGCGTCGCATTTTTCAACGTTTACGTCCATAGGCTTGGTGGTAAGAACGTGCTTGCCCGCCTCCATGCACTGCATAGCGATGTCACAGTGAGTTCCCGTTGGGGTGACGACGTACATCACCTCTACCGTGGGATCATTCAAGAAAACGTTGATGTCAGTGCTGTAGGGGACGTTGTACATCTCGCCAACAGCCTTTGCCTTTTCTTCGTTTATATCGCATACGCCGCAGAGCTTGATTCCGCACGTGTCGGCTATCTGAGCGCAACGGTTTTTTCCCATTCCAAGCCCGACGACTACCATTCGAACGGGATCATCCTTGTAGGGACGGTCAAAGCGGAGCTTTGGGGTAAGCGCCGCCTTCATATCACCGGGGGCAGATGCGGGAATTGTCTTTTTGACAAAGTCGTATACTCTCTTGCAGGTTTCGATCTTGTCAAGATCGGATTCCTTTGGCACGTGGGTCTCAACGGATATGGGCATGTTCTTGCCGGTAACCGCAACTCCCGCAAGCACGCGGTCCCACGGAACCTTTTTGTATTTAAGCTCGGGGATAGAGGGAACACCGCGCGATTTAACGTGTACCATGTTGGCATATTTCAGTGCCTTTGTAAAGTAATCAACGCAGTCGCCGTCCGCTTCGGGAAGAATCTCAAACATGTTGGACACGTCCCAAGCCATGCCCCATTCGGGAACGTTCAGCGCCTCTAAAACACATATGACCTCGTCGGGCGTTACTCCGCAGTTTTCAAATCCGAGTATAAGACCTGCTTCCTTTGCGCGCTTGGCGATGGGGGAAAACATGTCAAGGACCTCTGCCAATGCGTCGGGGCGCATGGCAAGCTCGCCGCATTTGGGGTCGTATTGGTCGTGCTGCCAGTAAAAGAAAGAGCGCACGAGCTTTGTTCCAAGTATCTCGGAGGCACGGATGATGCCTTCCAGCTTTTCCATCTCCTGCTCCTGACGAGCCTTGTCGGGAAGATGCACTTTGCAAAGCGAAGACTGAATAACTCCCGCCTTGAGTCCGTAGCTGTCAAGCGCGCGGCGAAGCTCATAAAGCTCCTCGTCGGTCTGCTTTTCAATGGGCTTGCCGTTGATCATGGCACGGAAATCGACGTGCGTCATGCCCCACTCCTTTAGAACGGGAAGCACTTTGTAAATATCCTGGTAAAATTCATCGGAAAAGATAGAGATGTACATGATAGTCCTCCAAAATAACATTGTTGAGTTTGAAAAAATCAAATATTTGTTGTTGACAAATGATTTTCAGTGTGATATTATTATATCGCTAAATGCGTTCTATTAATAGAAACTTTTTGAGCGAAAATAGTAATTATTTAATATTACTGGAGGTACTTATGGAGCAGCCGCTATGGCTTGACGCGGAAATTGCCGCAATGCACGGTTTTGTCCCGATCCGTTTCGCGCATCATAAAAATATAGACAAGCCCAAAAATCACGTGCTTCACATAAATAACTACATCGAGATATATGTGTATATTTCCGGAAAGCATAAATACGTTGTTGAGGATTCAATATATGACCTTTCGTACGGTGATATAATTGTAATTAATCCCAGAGAGGTGCACAGGGCGCTGCCTTTGGCAGAGCATCCTTATGAGAGATTTTATTTTCTCGTTGATGTTCACACGTTTGAGCAAATGCAATTTGATCCTCTCCGCGCGATCCTCAAAAAGCCGCGCGGAATGAGCAACCTTATATCGTTAGATAGCAAAACAAGACACGAGGTCGTTAATATGCTATATGAGATCAGCAGATGCTTTGATGGCGGAAGGGACGATCAATCGAGGGCCTTGAGCTTTTTCTTGCGTATTCTGGACGAGATCAACAGAAAGCTGAGACGCGATGAGCCCGACGTGTGCTACACCCCATATACGCCTGAGCTGTTAAAGCGTATTTTGAGATATATTGCCGACAACACCGCGGAAATACAGTCCACGTCGGAGATAGCGCAAGCTTTTAATATAACGCCCCAGTATCTTTCAAGTTATTTTTCCAAGCATATCGGTACGCCGCCGAAAACATACGTGCAGGCAAAAAAGATAGCTCTTGCCAAGGATATGCTTGATGGTGGCGCGGATGTTACGTCAACCTGCTACGATTGCGGATTTAACGATTGCTCGTATTTTATCAAGGTGTTTAAAAAATACGTAGGAGTAACTCCGCTTGTGTATAAGGCGGATAGCGGGAAATAGCGCGCAATAGCGCCTGTTCATGTACCAAAAAAGAAAACCGCACCCGAATGATATCGGGTGCGGTTTTTAGATTTTACGTTATTCTTTTTCTTCTAATTCAAATATTGGACATTCGCCGAGAGAATTAGCCGTATCGACCTCTTGCTGTCCCTTTGCCGTCCAAACAAATTTGGGGGCACGGTATAGCTTGGTCGTAAGTCTGACCGGCAGAGATTTGCGATCCACCTTGTCATAGGCAATAAAATCGGGCTTTGCCAGAAAGTTGAACGCCATCAGGCTGATTCCCAGATTAATGGCGGAATGACGGTTCTTATCCCGCCAGATGTTAGAGTAGAGCTGACCGCGAAAGGCATGGGGCAGATGCTTTCTGATCTCTTTAATTAAGAGGGGATTGAAGGATTCGATGCAGTACTCGCCCTTGTATTCAAGAAGGATATCCGCAACCTTTTTGCAAAGCGATACGTCAAAATTCTCTCCCTTTAATTCAACGAGAATGGGGGAACGGCCATCCACCAGAGCCAAAACCTCTTTGAAGGTAGGAATGGTTTGATCTGTGCCCTTGAGAGGGATGCTTGTAAGCTCCTTTGCGTCGAGGTCGCACAGCTTTTTGTCAACTCCGGTTACTCTGTTGAGAGTGTAGTCGTGAAAGACCATTACCTCTCCGTCCTTGGAAAGCTGAACGTCAAGCTCTATTCCGCAGCCGCGACCGCAAGCAAGCTCAAAAGCCTGCAGGGAATTCTCGGGGACTCCGTTGCCATGTAGGCCTCTGTGCGCGTATTCGCACATAAGGGAGGGGGAGGGCTTGACCTTTTTGCCGGGGCGAACAAGTATGAGAACGTAAATAAGGAACAGCAACAAAGCCAAAGCGGCAATGGCTCCCAAAATGATTAAAATTATTTCTAAAGGTCCCATATCAATCATCTACGTCGAGGCTTTCGAGAGCGCTCTTTTTCTGGAGGGGCTTGGCGTCTCCGTGCTTTACGAAGAACATTGTGACGAACGAGAGGGCAACGAATACGGTTCCGAACGAGAAGAACATAGCTCTCATACCAAACGCGTCGTAAAGGAAGCCCGAAAGGATGGGGGCAACTATCTGAGCCGCCATGGAAGCGGTGTAGTAATAGCCGGTGTATTTACCAACCTCTCCACCCTTGGCAAGCTCAACGACCATGGGGAAGGAGTTTACGTTAATGGTAGCCCAACCGATACCGGCGAGAATAAATACGGGATACATAAGTATCTCAGGCGTGTCGAAATTGATAAAGTTTCCTATAAAGAAAGCTGAGGCGAGAATGGTTATTCCGGTAAGAATAGTCTTCTTTCTGCCGATTTTGGATGCTATCATACCTACGGGGATGTAGGCAACGATGGCTGCCGCCTGCGCTATGATAAGAGTAAAGTTGAAATCAAAGAACAGAACGTTGGTGGCATAAACGGAATATTTACTCGTTATAGAGTTGTATCCAACGTACCAAAGCGCAACGGACGCAAGGATAAGGATAAGAGAGGTGAACTCCGATTTTGAAAGTTTTCTCTTTTCGCCCGTTTCCTCAACCACGGGCTCTTCAAGCCCGAGGCGCTGAGTATCTTCCGCCATCTCCTGCGCCCATTTGCGCTCTCTGACGGTGAGAAGGAAGATGCAAAGTCCAGAGAGCATTATTGCGCAGACAGCGACAACGTATCCCGTGTATTGCATATATTTGTTGCCCGAGGTGTTGAATACCATACCAAGCACCAAAACGAGAATTCCACCCGCGGTGCCCATGAGGTTGATTATAGCGTTGCCCTTGGAGCGCAAAGGCTTTACGGTAACATCAGGCATAAGCGCGACTGCGGGGGAACGGAAGGTAGCCATGGAGATAAGAACGAGGAGAAGCACGCCGACAAATGAAACAACGGGCCACAGATTGCCAAGCGTTATGTTCATGGTATCCACTCTTATCTGCTCTATCATCTTGTTTATGGCGTCGATGGAGCTCTGAGCCGCCTCAATTGCCGCTTGATCTCCCGACTTGCCCGCTGCCTGCAGAGCCGCGTTGGCTTCCTTAAGCAGAGCAGCCTTTTCCTGATATCTTTCGGCTATGCCTGCGTCAAGAACCGCGCCCAACTGGTAGGAATCGATAAACGTAAGAGCGATAAAGGTGATGACCGCCGCGATCGTTCCAATGAAAATAAACGGTGTGCGCTTGCCAAATCTTGTGCATACCTTGTCGGACAGAGCACCGAAAATAGGCAGCATAACCACCGCAAGAATGTTATCAAAGGACATTACCGTGCCCGAAACTGCCTGCGGCAGACCGAAATGGTTTGTGAGGATAAGCGGAACTATCGCATCGTAAGCCTGCCAGAAGGCAGAGATGAGAAAGAACGCGAATCCCACGAGAATGGTGCGTTTGTAATTTAACTTCATAAACGTAATCCTTTCACATTGTATTTGAAATACAAACCGATACGGTAATTATACCATAGATTCGCGCCGTTGTAAATAAAATTTTAACAGATGCACAAGAAAAAGGGTAGTTTATGCATCCGACCCAACAAAAAACCGCATTCTCTGCTAAAAGAATACGGTTTTTTGCGTTGTTTATCAAGCTCGCCTTTGGCTCTCACCCCAAAACGTCGCCGATAGACGTTTGCGCAACGGAACGGCCGAGATCGTCGGGCGGAGCGCCCAATCCGCAGCTGATGGCGAGGGCGCTGTTTACTTTGTTCATTACTGCGGAGTCGAGATGCCCCATCTTTTCTTTTAAGCGGCGCTTGTCAAGCGTGCGTATCTGCTCAAGCAGAATAACGGAATCCTTGGCAAGCCCGACGCGGTCTGCGTTTATATCGATGTGAGTAGGCAGCTTTGTCTTGTCCATCTTGGACGTGATCGCGGCGGCGATGACGGTGGGGCTGTACTTGTTTCCAACGTCGTTTTGAATAATAAGTACGGGGCGCAATCCACCCTGCTCGCTGCCAACCACGGGACTTAGATCGGCGTAAAAAATATCTCCTCGTTTGATTGTCGGTGTCATTATAACATTCCTTTCCTGTTTTGCGTGGGGTAGTAATATGTGTACAGAGCAAGTATTGCCACCCGCAAGGCGGTTTTAAACACAAAAGGGATATCGGGTCAAAATTTTATTGAGGTTGCCCTCTGTTAACATAATATGAAGATGCGACATATATTGACAAAAGCCTAAATGAAAAATAACGTTCAGAATCTTGACAAAAGGACAGGTAGGGTGTATCATTAAAATGTATAAGTATTGATATTCTTTGGGAGTTTATAAATATGAGTTCAAGATCCAAAAAAAACAACGCGATGAAAAAAAAGGGAGAGGCTCGCGCTATAAAGAGCGGCAGAGATACGGGCGTCAAGTATTCCGCAAAGAGAAAGATACCCTTAACCTTGCTCTTGTCCCTTGTGGCTCCGCTAACTGTATGTGTATTTGGACCCTTTGAGACGTACAGCGGCAATATGGGAGAATTCTTGTTTTCTCTCGGTGATTTTTTGCCCTTGTGCATACTATATAGCCTTGCGGTGTCAGCGGTGATATTTGCCGTTTTGATGCTGCTTGATGGCAGAGCGTATGACATAGCCTGCGCCGTGGTCCTTTGGCTCAGTGTAATGCTTTTTGCGCAGAGGTATTATCTTAATATGGGCGTAAACGCGCTGGCGGGGGACGGCGTTGGAACAACAGAGGCAGAGCCTGCCGCGGCGTTTTTCAACACGGTGCTGTGGATAGCCGTGGGTGTTGCATTTGTTGCTGCGGCTGTACTTATAAAGAAAAAGAACATTGCGCCGTTTTTTGTTTCGTGCGCAGTTGTGCTTATAGTGATCCTTGCCGTGCAGACGGTGGGATTTACGGCGCTTTCCTTTACAACGGACGTATACACTCCCGTTACAGACAGAATGCAAGATGCGTCGGGTGACGGCGGGAAAGACGAGGTCAAGGAGCCTCAGATATTGACGTATGAGAATCTCAACGAGGTATCCAAGGGTAAAAACGTTGTGTTTTTCTTGATAGACAGATTTGACGTGAGATATTTTGAAAGTCTGCAAAAGAGCAATCCCGGGTACCTTGAAGGGCTTGATGGATTTACCTTTTACAATGATTACACCAGTCTCTATTGCCGTACGTATCCTGCCGTTGCGTCTATCGTGACGGGCAAGGAAAATGAT
The DNA here is from genome assembly GCA_015063905.1 of Oscillospiraceae bacterium. GTDB lineage: Bacteria > Bacillota > Clostridia > Oscillospirales > CAG-272 > SVTX01. The sequence goes on from SVTF01000005.1 coordinate 30,153, forward strand.
TTTCAGGACACCAGACTTAATTATTTTAAGGATGCGTATTCGGATGGCGGACATCTGCGCGCAATGCACGACGCAGGATATGACGTAAATCTCTATACCGAGCAATATTACGCGTATGACGATGCTTCCTATATGTCCGAATATATAGAGAATCTTTCGGGTGTAAACGGATATGTAATAGACGATTCAAACGCTCTTTGCGCGGATATGCTAAGGCTCTCGCTTTCAACGTGCCTGCCGTTTACTCTCAAGGACGTTGTAGGCCAGATGAGTACGCCCGAGTTCAACGCGCACGCGGTGTACGAAACGGACGAGCCCAAGTTTGACGCGGATATGAAGAACGTTTATGACTACATAACCCAAAACGAGCTGGTAAAGACGGAGAGTCGCGGACAGTTTACCTTCATTCATATTTTCGGCTGTCACACACCCGTGGTGTATGATGAGGAATGGAACGAAATACCCGAAAAGGACAAAAAGCGAAACGATACCGCTATGGCTCTGCGTCAGAGTCTTACCATCATTTACGAATACATGGAGCAAATGAAGGAGCTTGGTCTATATGAGGACGCCACCATCGTTATAACGGGAGATCACCCCGCGGCGCTTAGTGACACCAAGCTGATAGGCGAGGCAAGCAAATCGGATAACGGCACGCGCGTTACCGCCATGCTATTCAAAAAGAGCGGAGATAGCGGAACAAAGCTTAAAACAAGCAAAGCGCAGGTGTCGCAGGATGAGCTTTGGAATACGATATATGAGTCCGCGGGACTCAATAGCCTTAAGGACGGCGACTCCTTTTTTGATATCTCAGAGGGTGAGCAGAGAACAAGAAGATATTTGTTTGAAATGTCGGTGACGCTTGAAGACAAGACCAGGGCGGACGAGATCGTGGAATACAGGATCACGGGAAGCGCCAGAAAAGCCGAAAACTGGCAAATAGTCAAGAGAACGGTTGTTGGAAAGATATATAAATAATAACGCTCGCGTCAATTGGAGAATATAATGGATCAGATATTATACTACATTTGCATTCCGCTTGGAGTGCTGATGAAATGGTGTTGGCAATTGGTCAATGATTACGGAGTTGCGATATTGCTTTTCACGCTTGCGACAAAAATAGTTTTGTTGCCGATCACGGTATGGATACACAATAATTCCATATTGATGGTCAAAATACAGCCTGAGATGAATATGCTGAAGGTCAAGTATCATAGCGACGGTCAGACTCTGGCGCAGGAGCAGGCAAAGCTTTTTAAGCGTGCGAAGTACCGCCCAATGCTTACGCTTGTTCCGCTGGTTTTGCAGATAGTGCTGCTGCTTGGCGTGGTATATATCATAAACCGCCCGCTTTCATATCTTTTTGCCGTTTCTGAGGCGGATATAATGACAATGGCGCAAGCCGCGGGAGTCAATACGGAAAGCTCGTCCTTCCAGATCGCGCTGGTAGACGCGATAAGAAGCGGAGCATACTCGCTTCCGCAAAAGCTCTCCTGGCTTGGCGAGTCGGTTGCAAGCTTTGACACCACGTTTTTGGGACTTGAGCTTACTGCTATTCCAACGTCTATCTGGGGAATATATGCCTTGGTCCCGCTGCTTGCCGCGGCGTCGTCCTGGTTGTTGAGCTTTGCTCAAAACAGCTCCAACGTGCTTCAGCACGAGCAGGGCAACGGCAACAAATACGGCACAATGATATTCTCGGTGGCTCTGTCACTTTATCTTGGATGCTTTGTGCCCGCGGGCATAGCGCTCTATTGGATGGCGGGCAACGTTTTCTCGGTAATTCAGCTGCTGCTTTTGAACGTGGTCATCAATCCTAAAAAGCACGTTGATTATCAGGCGCTGGAGCAAAGCCGAAGGGCGCTTGCCGAAATAGAGGCGCAGGACAATAGCGAGGAGCGCAAAAAAGTCGCAAGAGAAAACAAGCGCCGCGAAACGAGAGATTATAAAAGGTTCTTCTCTATAGTCAACAAGCATCTTGTGATATACTCCGAAAAAAGCGGATTTTATAAGTATTTTAAGGGGCTCATTGCCGAGCTGCTCAGCCGTTCCGATATGGTGATACATTACGTTACCAATGACCCTGACGACGTAATATTTGAGGTTGCGAAAGGCGAGCCGAGAATAAAGCCCTACTATATCGGTCTGAAAAAGACCATTCCGCTTATGCTCAAGCTTGAGTGCGACATGGTGGTCATGACCACCCCCGACCTTGACAAGTATTACCTTAAAAAGTCGATAATGAAAAAGGACATTGAGTACGTGTATATTCCTCACGCGCTGATGAGCATGCATATGGGAATGAAGGAAGGCTCGCTTGATGCCTTTGATACGGTGTTCTGCGCTGGAGAGCATATAAAGAGAGAGGTTAAGGCCACAGAACGCGTTTACGGCTTGCCCGCAAAGGAGTGCGTTGAATTTGGTTATCCTCTTGTGGACGATCTCGTCGTGCTTGGCGAGCAAGAAAAGAAAACGCACAAAACGCAGGGAAGACGGGAGATACTTATAGCGCCTACGTGGAACGAGGACAATATTCTTGATTCCTGTATAGACGAGATGCTTGAGAGCCTGCTTTGCGACGAATACCACATAACTGTCCGTCCCCATCCCGAATACGTAAAGAGATTCGGACCCAAAATGAACGCAACGGTTGAGCGCTGGCGTGACAGGATAGGCGAGGGCTTGACGTTTGAGCTGGATTTTTCAAGCAACAAATCCATATATTCGTCTGATCTCATGATAACCGACTGGTCGGGAATATCGTTTGAGTTCAGCTTTGCAACCAAGCGCCCAACGCTTTTTGTTAACACAAAGATGAAGGTGCTAAACGAGAATTGGCAAAAGATAGAATGTGAGCCCATTGAGATAACGCTGCGTAACGAGATCGGTATATCGGTCGAGAAATCCGATGTGTACAGAATGGCGGACGTTGTTAAGGATACCTTCAACAAGGCTAAGGAATACGAGAGCAAAATAGACAAGGCTCTTAACAAGGCGGTGTATAATGTCGGTCACGCGGATCCTGTGGGGGCGAAATATATACTTGGCAGACTGATAGAAAAGCAAAATCAGAGAAGGAGGTGACGCGGTTATGATATGGACACAGATAACGGCTCTTTATATTGACCCAACGGCAATAACCACGTCGCTTGTTTCCGCGAGCAGTATAATAATAGCTCTCGGTGCCTCCGCGGGAGTGCTGCTGAGTAAGGCTACTACGGTGAGCGCTGCCGTAAGCGGATTTCTGACAAAAGCGATGCGCGGGTTTGTTAATGCCTTTTGCGTGGTCGAGCACGCGGGTAAGTACGTCGAGGGTGACATAACCCTGAAAAAGAAGAAGCAATAGACAAAAAGTGAAAAAGAGATCATAAAAAATCAAGAGCATTCGGGCATATATTAGTGTTCGAGTGCTCTTTTGCAATTTTGGAAGGTGAAAATTGCAATTTTTTGCCGCTACAATTGCCAAAAAATGAATAAAAAGCTTAAAAACGCAAGTTGGTTTTATGTATGTTTCACCGAAAATGCCAAAACGCCTATTTATTTAGTAAAAATCCCTTGACGAAAAAAGCATTTCGGTTTATAATGTTAGTAACGTTTAGAATTGCGGAGAGCTTATGGCTTTCCGCAAGGATTTTAGTAATACTTTTTCAAGATGGCTTGCCCATCAACTGGAGGTTTTTATGAACAGAGTTTACAATTTTTCGGCGGGACCGTCTATGCTTCCTATGCCTGTACTCGAAAAGGCGGCGGCAGAGCTTGTTTGTTACGGCACATCGGGCATGTCCGTTATGGAGATGAGCCATAGATCGCCCGATTATGAGGCGATCATTCAAAAGGCAGAAGCGGATCTTAGAGCGATAATGAATATTCCCGACAATTACAAGGTTCTGTTTTTGCAGGGGGGCGCATCCACGCAGTTTTCATCGGTAGCGCTCAACCTCATAAACCGTTCTCCCTCAAAGAAAGCACTTTATGCCGTTTCGGGACAGTTTTCGGGAAAGGCGTATAAAGAGGCTTTGAAGATGGGAATCAATGCAAAGTGTATTGCTACCACAAAGGATGATAATTTTGATCACGTTCCCACAATCACAAAGGATATGGTGGATCAGGACGCGTCCTATCTGCACATCTGCTTCAACAATACGATATATGGAACAAAGTTTGGATACATTCCCGATTGCGGCGACGTTCCGCTTGTTGCCGATATGTCCTCTTGCATAATCTCCGAGCCCGTTGACGTTACCAAATTCGGCGTTATCTACGCAGGCGCGCAAAAGAACATGGCTCCCGCGGGACTTACGCTTGTAATCGTGCGTGAGGATCTGCTTGGACTCGCGGACGATACCGTTCCCACCATGCTTGATTGGAAGACAATGGCAGACAACGACTCTATGTACAACACTCCCCCCTGCTATGCAATATATATGGCGGGATTGGTGTATGATTGGATAAGTAGCATAGGCGGTCTTGAGGTCATGAAAGAGATGAACGAAAAGAAGGCAAAGCTGCTTTACGATTATCTCGATTCCCAGAACTATTACGTGGCCCCCGTAAAAGCCGACTCGCGCTCCATGATGAACGTTACGTTCGTTACCGGGGACGCAGAGCTTGATAAAAAGTTCGCAAAGGATGCGGCAGCCGCGGGACTCAAGAATCTTAAAGGTCACCGTTCGGTTGGCGGAATGAGAGCCTCCATATATAACGCTATGCCCTACGAGGGAGTAGAGGCGCTGGTTGCATTTATGAAGAAGTTTGCGCAGGAGAATCCTAAGGAGTAATTATGATCAAGAATATAAAGCTTTTAAACAAAATAGCAAAGGTCGGCACGGATAAGCTCGACCGCGCGTATTTTAATGTGGGCGAGGACGTGGACGCACCCTACGGTATTATGGTACGCTCGGCAAATATGCTGGATATGGAATTCAACACCGAGCTGCGCGCTATCGCGAGAGCCGGCGCGGGTGTCAATAACATCCCGATCGACAGATGCACCGAGGCGGGAATCGTAGTGTTCAACACGCCCGGAGCAAACGCGAACGCGGTAAAGGAGCTTGCCATATGCGGACTTATGCTGGCATCCCGTAACGTTGTGGGCGGAGTTGAGTGGGCAAAGGCGCTTACCGAGGACGTTGCAAAGCAGGTGGAAAAGGGAAAATCCAAGTTTGGCGGAGTTGAAGTTTACGGCAAAACGCTTGGCGTTATCGGTCTTGGCGCGATCGGCGGTATGGTGGCAAACACCGCGGTACATCTTGGCATGGATGTAGTGGGATGTGACCCGTATCTGTCGGTAGAGGGCGCTTGGAATCTTAATCATCATATAAACAAGGCAGCTCAATACGACGACGTATACGCTTGCGCCGATTATCTCACGCTCCACGTTCCCTCTACGCCCCAGACCAAGGGAATGATAAACAAGGACACCATCGCCAAGATGAAGGACGGTGTCCGCATACTCAATTTCTCGCGCGCGGATCTCGTCGTGGCAGAGGATATGAAGGAAGCAATGGAAAGCGGAAAGGTTGCGGCTTACGTTACCGATTTCCCAACTGAAGCCGTGCTGCAGATTCCCGGTGTCGTTGCCATTCCTCATCTCGGCGCGTCGACCGAGGAGTCCGAGGACAATTGCGCGGTAATGGCGGCTCAGCAGCTTTCCGATTATATGATGAACGGAAATATCAAAAACAGTGTCAATTTCCCCGCGATCTCCATGCCCAGAACAACGGATTGCAGACTCTGTATATTGCACAAGAACATTCCCTCCATGCTCGCTAAGTTTACGTCGCTTTGCTCGGAGCAGGGAATAAATATCGAAAACCTTACAAACAAATCGCGCGGAGACGTTGCGTTTACCATGATAGACGTAAACGGAAAGCCCGCGGACGCGTCCATCGATATGCTCAAATCGCTGGAGGCGGTAATGAGAGTAAGAGTACTTTGACAAATAAATCAGCCTGCGTGATGATCACGCAGGCTTTTTCTTTTATTTACCGTAAGGAGTCATTCCTCTGTGGGGACGGTTGGAAAATTGGGGATCTCCCATTCCCATTCCGTCAGTCATGTCGTCGATCATAGACTCGGCTCTGTCTATCACGGAGGATCTGGAATCTGCGTTGCGAGTTTCTGCTTCGGTGTTATTTGTAGCAGCTTCAGTGTTATTTGTAGCCGCCTCGGTTGTGGTCGTTTCCTTTCCGTTTGCGGATTCGTCGGTATTTCCGGCGGTGTTCGCGGTACAGGAAACCAACGTTAACGCGCCTATGCACATAGCAAGGCACAGGGCAATCGCAATAATCTTATTTTTCATATCTGTATACTCCAACGCCGCGAAAGCGGCGATCCTTTTTTGTTTTCGGAGGCTTGGCGCGGCAAAGAAGCTTCGGGCGCCAATAATTCATCCGCAGTATTATTATTTCCGATGCTGCGCAATAAAAACATGCATTTTTAAGGTAATTTTTGTAATATTGCCAAAAGGATAAAATAAAATGTAAAAAGAACGGTTTTGGAGGTCTTGCGGTGGGTAGGCGTACTCTATTAAAGCTTTTTTCGATTATGACGGTTACGCTAATGATATTAATGTGTCTTTTTCCGTGCGCCGTTCAAGCAAACGCAAGAACTTCGGAGCGCGTATCGCAAAAGGCGGTCTTGTCGCTTAACTGTAAGTCTTTGCGGGATGGGACGGTAAAGGTCTCGCTCGAGCTTTCATCGGGTACAGGAATTTGCGGCCTTTTTGGCGAGCTTTGCTTTGATGATGACGCTTTTTTGCCATTATCCTGCGGAAATGGTGAGAGTGGCGAGCAAGACTTGACGTTTTCGTGTGAAGAACGGCAAGGTCGAATAATATTTCTGCTGGATGGGCAGAAAAACTGCGCGCCCGATTGCACCTTGGCAAGCTTTTATTTTAAAAAAACATTTGAAGGGGAGGGGAGCTTTGAGTTCTCCGTGAATCTGATAGGAGAGCTTGCCTGCTTTGTGCTTTATGAAGACAATACTGTTCGCCCTATAGACGCGGATGTGTCAGACTGTAGCATAAAAATTGATCTTGATGGAAAGGCAGACGGCATAGTGCTTTCGGGCACACCTCAGGTAACGGGCATAAGTACGTTTTTGAAGGGTGATAGCATAAAACTGTCAATGCGGGCGAGAGCGCCCGGCGGAGCGCATTTTGCCGTGGGCTTCAAGGTGTTTTCGGTTGACCTTAGCGGCAAGAGCGGGACAGAGCAAGCGTTTGTGTGCAAAATATCCAATGGAGAAGCATACACTCTGGATGCAGATATAGCCTGCTTTGAGCGAATGTGCATTATAATTACCCCGATAACATATAACGGACGAACGGTGACGGAGGGAGATAAGCGCGTCATATTGTCAGGCTATGACGCCTTGGCGATGCTTGGGCTCAAGAGAGAATAGCGTGGAGCTTTCGTCAACTAAAAACCGCATTCTGTTAAAGAATGCGGTTTTTTGTTATTCGGTTAGTATTATTCATCCCACACAAGCGTGCCGTTTTGCTCCTTGATAAATACGAAGATCGGCTTTTCCTGGCGTTCGCCTTCGGGTGCGTTGGGAGAATGGAGGGATAGGCACAGGCGATCCTCCAGCGTTTTGAAGATCATGCCGTGTCCGCCGTCATAGTTGCCCGTTATTTCCTTTGAAAACAAGCGGTTGGCGTCTTGTGTCCATTTGCCGTCCAAGCGACCGTTGTCGGAGCGCGCTATGCCAATGGAGTATCCGTCAGGCGCGAAATTAGACCATATCATAATAAGCTCGCCCGTTTGGCATTTGTACATCCAGCATCCGTCGGTTACGCAATAATTTGCCCAGGGCGCGTCATCTGCGCGGAACAGCTCGATAGGCTCGGAAATAAAGCAAGTCAGATCTGAAGATAGCTTTGCCGCCGCCATTCTGCCAATTCCGTCATCGGTGCTTGTCCACTCGTGAACAAATACCATCCAGGGCTGTCCTTCCTCATCAACGTAAAAGGTGGCATCAATGGCATCCCAATCGCAAGGAGTAAGATGACCGTTGGATATTTCGATAAACGGACCTTCGGGTGAAGATGATTTCATTATTGTGCAGCCGCGGTGTCCGTTTTCGGACGATTTGTAGGTCGTAAACATATAAAACTCGCCGTTGTATTTGTGCACCTCGGGCGCCCAATAATTGGTTTGCGCGTTTTTGGGGACGGTTGCAACCATGCCAAGCGATTCCCATTCACCGTCCAGCGATCCGCTTGTGTTTTTGTAGCATACCCAGCCTGTACCGTATGCATAGTAAACTCCGTTTTCAACGAGTATGGCAGGATCGCGCAGGCGATCTATTTTTGAAAGTATCATCAGTGTTTATTCCTCCATAAAATTCATTGACACAAACAGTATATCACAAAACATCAAAATATGCAATAGAAAAATCGGACACGGTTGACCGTGCCCGATTATTTTTTTACATCTTAGACTGAATAAATTCGGCGAGCTTTGCGGGGGTGTTGTATGTGGGAGAGATATCGACCTCTATGCCCATATTATCCTCAAGCTGAATGATAAGCTCTGCCAGATCAAGTGAGTCAAGACCCATCTGAGTAAAGGTCTGGTCCGCGGAATATTCGGATATTTCTCTGTCCTGATACTCTGCGATGATTTCAATGATTTTCTGTTCCATAATGTCTATCTCCTATGTATTTTTATTTGCCAATTCAATATAACAGTAAAATTATATCATAGATTTGATGATTTGTCAACATCCTTCTGCCGCCCGTCAAAAAGTAAAAATTGGGACAAGCTCAGAGCCCGTCCCAATTTATAAGGTGTTTCAATTTATTGCTTTTCGGTTCCCAGAATGATGGTAACCGTAAAGTATTCTCCGTTTCTGTGAAAGGTCACGGAGACCTCTTCGCCGCCGTTGAACTCGTTTATAATATTCATGACCGCGTAGATGTTAGATACTTCAATGTTGTTGACCTTGGTTATTATGTCGCCCTTTTGAAGCTTGTTTTTGGCGTCAAGTCCGTCGCTTGTCGCGCTTACGTAAACGCCGGCAACGGCAGAGTAAAACGTTGTGGATGGATGCTTTGTGGCATAGTCCTCGGTCACTTCTCGAATGGACATTACTCCGCCCAATTCATAGGATTCGTACCACGTGGATTCCTTTACACCGACACCGGTAATTCCTATCAGCGGACGACCGATAGAGATCCCCGCGTCAACGTCGTTAGCGTGGCCGTGCTCGATAATGGCTTCAATGTCGATAAGCGCGCCGTCGGATGGAATAGCAAATCCCATGCCTGCGCTATTGGAGAGCTTTAGCGTGATTATCCCCACAACCTCTCCTCGACTGTTAATAAGCGGGCCGCCCGAATTTCCCGGGTTGACAGAAGCGTCGGTCTGCACCACGTGCATCTTCTTTTGGAGCGTTCCGTCATTATTATATAGCTTTATTTCGCGGTCGGAGCAGGAGATTATGCCTGACGTAATGCTCCAGCCAAACTCGTCGCCCTCGGGCGTTCCTATCGCATATACGCGCTCGCCGAGTCTGCATTCGTCGGACTTTGCAAAGGTTGCCCGTCTTAGTCCGGTCTTATCTATTTTGATAACGGCAATGTCGTCCATTTCCTTGTGGCCTATCAGGGAGGCTTTTTCGGGAGTGTCGTTGCCGTATAGCCAGACGTAAATGTCGGTTGCGTTTTCAATAACGTGGTGGTTGGTTACTATATATCCGTTTTCGGTCAGGATTATGCCCGTTCCAACGCTTGTTCCGCCGGCGGTTTCCGCCTTGATTATTACAACGGAATTTATAAAGTCTTCAAGCATATCGGAGCTTGTTGCGGACTCCGGCGGCTCGGATGAATCGGGCGAGGAAACTCCAATGTATACAACCTCGCGGTCTATGGCTTTTTGCGTGGGGAACAGTCCAAGCGCGCCTAACAGAGCCAAGGAGATCAGAAGTATTACCGCGCAGCCTGAAAGTGCTATCGAAAGTATAAGGGGCGTGTTTTTGCCGCTGTGACGCGCGCGGGGGCGCTGTGCCGTTTCGTCATCGAATATCGGATCAAATGATGATTCCTCGTCTGCTTGTTCATTATCTCCGCCGTCTACGTCTGATTGGTCTTGCGTGGTTTCGTTATCATCGTTTACCGATTGCTCATCAAAAGAAGCCTGCTCGGCGCCTGCTTGGTCGATATCTGTGCTTTCTTTGTCCGTTTCGGATTTTCGAGGTTCTTCAACGGGCGATTGCTCGGACGCATCGCCGTCTTGATCAAATCGCTCCGAGGACAGATCTCCATCGGGAGAATAGTCCCAATTAAATGCCTTTGTGCACTCGTTTTCGGGAGCAGCGCCCGTTTCGTTGTCGTTTTTGCCGTCAAATTCGGGCTCTTTGTTCATTTTGTTATCATTTTCATTCATAGTTTTGCCTTTCCTAAAAACTACGCCAACTCACCCGAGCTGGCGTAGCTTAAACAGACCGATATGTATCAGTTGAGTATTTCAAACTTGTAGCCTACGCCCCACACAGTCTTGAGGATCCATTTGTCCGAAAGCCCCTCGAGCTTTTCACGAAGACGCTTGATATGAACGTCAACCGTTCTCGAATCTCCAAGATAATCAAAGCCCCAAACCTTGTCAAGCAGCTGATCTCTGGTAAACACGCGGTTGTAATTGGATGCCAAAAAATAGAGAAGCTCCAATTCCTTGGGCGGAATATCCACGCTTCTGCCGCGGAGCTTAAGCTCGTATTTCTGGAGGCTGATCTCAATGTTTTCAAAACGTATTACCTCGTCATCGGCGGCGGGAACGCTTGAACGGCAGCGGCGGAGCACCGCCTTGATTCTTGCGGAAAGCTCTTTGTTGTCAACGGGCTTTACCATATAGTCGTCCGCACCAAGCTCCAGACCCAGCACCTTGTCGAACACGTCGCCCTTGGTGCTGACCATGATTATAGGCTTTGCAGATATCTCGCGAATCTCTCTGCAAACCTGCCAGCCGTCCTTTTTGGGAAGAGTGATGTCAAGAACGGTAATATCGGGGTCGTACATTTTAAAGAAGATAAGACCTTCGCTACCGTCGGATGCCACCCTTACCTCGTAACCTTCTGCCTCAAAATAGTTTTTAATATTATCGGCTAAAATCGCCTCATCCTCAATAACGAGGATCTTTGTATCCATCATAACACAGCCTCCTTGCTAAACAAAACTGTCATTTTACTGTATTTATTGTAAAAAATCAATGGGGATTTCCTGTGAACAAACACTGAATTCTTAACGAAATTTGCCTAAAAAATTAACTTCGTTAAATTTATGGTCACAAGAAAACAGATTTTAGTTTATGGTGCGTTAATAATTATATCACAAAAAATACGATTTGTACATAGTTTTTGAAATTTTTTCAATAAAACTTTTAACATTTTTCATATTATTTTTAAATTAAGTTTAGGAATTAGTCTTGAAATAAACACAAATATGTAATATAATTATGTGGATGATAATAAAATGGCATTTTGTGGGCACTTTGCTCCGCAGATGCGCAAGAGAGGATGAACAATAAATGAAGCTTGGTATAGTAGGCCTTCCTAACGTAGGCAAATCAACACTTTTCAACGCACTGACAAATGCCGGTGCGGAGTCGGCAAACTATCCGTTCTGTACTATAGAGCCCAACGTGGGTGTGGTAACGGTGCCCGATAGCCGCCTTGACGTGCTGGCTAAAATGTACGACCCTAAAAAATATACTCCCGCGGTCATTCAGTTCGTTGACATTGCGGGACTTGTCAAGGGCGCTTCGCAGGGCGAGGGACTTGGAAACAAGTTTTTGTCAAATATCCGCGAGTGCGATGCGATCTTGCACGTTGTGCGTTGCTTTGAAGATGATAATATAATTCACGTGGATGGAAATGTCGATCCTATGCGCGACGTTGAGACCATAAATATGGAGCTTATTTTTTCCGATATGGAAATGGTGGAGCGTAGAATAGACCGCACGAAAAAGGCCATGAAGGGTGACAAGACGCTTGCGGGCGAGCTTGCTTTATTCGAAAGAATATATGCTGTGCTTGAGGACGGCAAGTGCGCGCGTACTATGACGCTTACAGAAGACGAGCAGGCTTGCCTTTTTGACACGCCTCTGCTTACCATGAAGCCTGTTATTTACGTAGCAAACGTCAGCGAGGACGATGCGGGAGCAGAGCCCGTAGACAATGCCGCTTATATGGCACTCAAGGAGTTTGCCGCAAGCGAAAACAGCGCAGTCATTGCGGTCTGCGCGGGCATCGAGTCCGAGATCGCGGAGCTTGATGGCGAGGAAAAGCAGATGTTCCTTGAGGATATGGGGATAGAGGAGAGCGGTCTTGATAAGCTTATCAAGGCAAGCTATTCGCTCTTGGGTCTTATCTCTTACCTCACGGCAGGACCTGAGGAGGTCAGAGCCTGGACTATCACGCGCGGCACAAAGGCGCCTCAGGCGGCGGGTAAGATACACTCCGATTTCGAGCGCGGCTTCATTCGTGCCGAGGTCATCGCATTCGACGACCTCGTATCCTGCGGCAATATGGTAGCCGCGAAGGAGCAGGGACTAGTTCGCTCCGAGGGTAAGGAATACGTAATGAAGGACGGCGACATAGTCCTTTTCAGATTTAACGTTTGATGACGAGGGATAACTGCAAAGAGGGGGAGAAGAAACTTTTTGCAAAAGCTTTCTTCTCCCCTCTCTGCACTCTCCCCTCATCTTCAAAACTTTTTGGAGCAGGGGCAGGATCAAATATTTCGCCCTCGCGCCCCCATTTAGTTAAACTGTATTTTTTGTTCTGTCGTTATCGGTTGGGTTCGATAATCCATCAATACGTGTAGGTTCAGCAGGTTAAAGTTTTGCAAGCAAAATTTTAACGTTAACTCGAGGGGGTTAGAACCTAAAATGCGAGGAAGCTCTTTGCCAAGCGAAGTTTTCGCAGAAAACTCGCAGCACTAGCGCGGTCTGTGCAACTTTCATTTCGAGAAAGCGACCTGATCGTTGAAAAATATAATTTTACAGGAAAAATAATATGAGAATGAGAAAGAAAAAGCACGGCGCGGAGAGGATCCTCGCGTGTGCGGAGTTGCTGATACAAGATCCCTCCGTATTGAAGGGGGATGCGAGCGCGCCTTTTTTGGACAAGGTCAAAAAGCTCTGTCTTGAGATTGGCTGCGGAAAGGGAAATTTTGCCGTTGGAATGGCAAAACTGCACCCCGATTGCAATTTTATCGCGATGGAAAAAGTGCCGGACGTATGCTGCGCGGCACTTGAAAAGGCTATGGCGAGCCGAGATGACCGCCCAGACAATCTGAGATTTATAATCGGAAATGCCGATAATCTTATCGAATGGTTTCCCGAAAAGAGCCTTGATACTATCTATTTGAATTTCAGCGACCCGTGGCCCAAGGCGGGACACGCAAAAAGACGGCTGACACATCGCAACTACCTTCAAAAATATAAAGTATTGCTCAAGGATGGCGGTAAGCTTGTTTTCAAGACCGATAACGTGGGTCTTTTTGACTTTTCGCTTGAATCCTTCTCTGAATTTGGCTGCACGGTGGAATGGATGACACGCGATCTTCACAAAAGCGACAGAGCTGAAGGCAATGTTATGACGGAATACGAAAAGAACTTTTCCGAAAAGGGCTTTGCCATCAATTCAGCTATCGTGAGGTTTGACTGATGAGAAATACCGAAAATGACAATTTCCCCGGTGGAATATTGGCAATAAACAAGCCCGGCGGAATAACCTCCCATGACGTGGTGAACCGCGTAAGGCGAATATATAACACCAAAAGGGTAGGACACGCGGGAACGCTTGATCCTATGGCAGAGGGTGTGCTGGTTGTCTTGGTTGGCCGCGCGGCAAAGGCTTGCGAATATATTTCGTCGGATAAAAAAACGTATAGGGCTACTCTGCGTCTGGGAATCACAACGGATACCGAGGACACAACGGGCAAGATGCTCTCGGAAAGCTCACATATTCCAAAGGAGGATGCCGTAAAGGCGGTTTGCGGGCAGTTTGTTGGAAAGCTTATGCAAACACCGCCCATGTATTCTGCCCTTAAGGTAAACGGACATAAGCTGTACGATCTTGCAAGACAGGGGATAACTGTTGAAAGGCAGGCGCGCGAGATAACGGTATCAGGGCTTGTCTGTGAGCCTACCGATAGCGAAACCGACTACAAATTGACCGTTACCTGTAGCGGAGGGACGTACATCCGCACGCTATGTGCCGACATTGGCGCGGCGCTTGGATGCGGAGGCGCTATGGCGTCGCTTGAGAGGCTGGAGGCGTGCGGCATAAGACTTGACGAGTGCCACACTCTCGAAGACCTGGACGGTCTGACAGATCAGGCACTTAAGGATGCGCTTTTGCCAACGGAAAGGTTGTTTTCTGATCTTTCGGCGGTCAGTTTGCCGGAGTTTTTCGGCAAGCTGTTTCGGGACGGTTGCCCAATATATCAGAAAAAAATAAAGACCTCCTTCGAGGTCGGCGCGCGAGTGCGCGTGTGTGATGTGAACGGAAAATTCTTTGCGCTCGGCGAGATAGTTGAACGCGAGGAGGGCAGTGCCATAAAATCCGTTAAGCTGTTTGAAATATAGATCGAGATATACTTTAGGGGAGCAAGTTTTTACAAGAAAAGCTTGCTCCCCTATATTTATCATTTAACAAATTCGTCGTAAATCGCCGTAAGAGCCGCTGTAAAGTCGTGCTCCTCCACTCCAACGATGATATTAAGCTCGCATGAGCCCTGGTCTATCATTTTGATGTTGACACCGGCGTTTGATATGGAGTCAAACACTCTCGCGGCGGTACCGCGAGCCTTTACCATTCCGCGACCGACTATGGCTATGAGGGCAAGACCGTCCTCTATCGTCACGCTATCGGGCTTTGTGCGGCGAGTAATGGCCTGGAGTATTTTTTCTCTGTGCTCGTTTATCAGGGCGGTGGAAACGACCACGCTCATCGTATCAATGCCGGAGGGCAGATGCTCAAACGCAATTCCGAAGTCCTCAAGGGATTCAAGCACCTTGCGTCCGAAACCGATCTCGGAGTTCATCATATCCTTTTCAATGGTGATAACGGAGAAGCCCTTTTTGCCCGCTATACCGGTGATAACGTGCTCTGCGTCGTATCCCGATGCCTGAGAAACGATCATAGTGCCTTTATCCTCGGGGCGATTGGTGTTTTTAATATTTATCGGTATGCCCGCGGTACGAACGGGGAAGATAGCATCCTCATGAAGCACTGTTGCGCCCATGTATGAAAGCTCGCGCAGCTCGCGATACGTGATGGTATCAATGATATTGGGGTTTTTGACTATTCTGGGATCCGCCATCATGAATCCGGAAACGTCGGTCCAGTTTTCGTAGAGGTCTGCCTCCGCGGCGCGTGCCACGATGGAGCCGGTAATGTCCGATCCTCCGCGAGAGAAGGTAACAACGGTTCCGTTGGGGCTTATGCCGTAGAATCCGGGGATAACGGCATATCTGTGATCCTTAAGCTCAAGAGAGAGCATGTCGTTGGTCTTTTCCTCGTCAAAGGTGCCGTTTTCCTTGAAATATATTACGTTTTCCGCGTCAATAAAATCAAATCCAAGATATTTTGCAAGAATTATACCGTTGAGATACTCTCCGCGGCTGGCGGCATAGTCACGTCCGGAACTATGCAGTATCGCGTTTTTGATATATTCAAATTCTCCGGAAAGGTCAAGATTGATGCCAAGCTCGGTTATGATGGAGTTGTATCTTGCCTTTATCTTATCGTAGTATTCGTTAATGATCTCTATGGACGCGCGGGAACGAACCAACTCATAAAACGAATAAAGCATATCAGTGACCTTTTCGTCGTTGGGAAATCTTTTGCCGGGCGCGGAGGGGATCACGTAGCGGCGATCCTTGTCCGATTTGACAATCTGCGCTACCTGCTTGAAATGCTCGGCATCCGCCAGGGACGAACCGCCGAATTTTACAACCTTAAGACTCATAAATATATCCTTTCCTCGAGGCAAAATGCCGCGATGTGCCAAAAATCGATAATATATACATATTATATGAAAATCAACGCCTCTTGTCAAGAGTCAATATAAATAAAAAAGGGGACTGATATTTGTCCTGCGGGGAAAGAATTGACTAAAAGCGTTTGACGATAAGAAAAACTTCTTGACTCTACGTGCGTTTTATGATAAAATTATCCAAAACAGTGAAGGATGGAATGCGTATGAAAAAACACATATATCCCGCAGACATATATTTGCCGGAATTTGACAGGATAGATTCGTCAAAGTGGGCGTGCGTCGCTTGCGATCAGTATACCAGCGAGCGCGATTATTGGCGAGCGCTACGCGCGTTTGTGGGAGACGAGCCTTCGACACTTTCACTGATGCTTCCCGAGGCTTATCTCGACATGACCGAACAGGCTGTTCCGCTTATAAACGCGGAGATGCGCAAATACCTTGACAGTGGAATTCTGAAGTGTCACGAAAACAAGATGATATATCTTGAGAGAACGCAATCCGATGGGCGCGTTCGCCGCGGTATAATAGGCGCGATCGATCTTGAGGAATATGATTATCACAAGGGCGCAAAAACTCCGATAAGAGCAACGGAGGGAACCGTACTTGACCGAATTCCTCCGCGCGTTGCGATAAGGCGCGACGCGCCAATAGAGTTGCCGCACATCATGATACTAATAGACGATCCGAAAAAAACGGTTATCGAGCCGATTGCCGAGAGGGCAGGTGAGTATAGCGTAGCCTACGATCTTGAACTCATGGGAGGAGGCGGTCACGCAAAGGGATATTTTGTTTGCGAAAAGGATTTTGACGCGATAAACGTCGCGCTCGATAGGCTTGCCGCCAAAGATGAGATGAGCAAAAAATACGGAGTATCTGCAGAGCCCCTGCTTTTTGCTATAGGTGACGGAAATCACTCGCTTGCCACGGCGAAAACGCTTTATGAAGAAATAAAGACGCAGATAGGCGCAAAGGCAGCAAGGAATCATCCCGCAAGATATGCGCTTTGCGAAATAGTTAATCTGCATGACGCCGCGCTTGAATTTGAGCCTATATACAGGGTGCTCTTTGGCGTGGATGCCGAGGATTTTGCGACAGAGTTTAAAAAGCATCTTGATGCGCTCCGGGGAGACGCTGATGAGCAGAGCTTTGAACTCGTTTGGCACGGCGGCGGGTGCAAGCTTGATGTAAAAACACCCGTGGCTCAGCTCGCGGTTGGAACAGTGCAGAGCTTTCTTGACGAATACGTGGCTAAAAAGGGAATCGAGATCGATTACGTCCACGGTATAGATAGTGTCAAAAAGCTCTGCGAGCAGGAAAACACGCTCGGAATTCTATTCGACGGGATGAGCAAGGATATGCTCTTTAAAACCGTTATCTGCGACGGTGCCTTGCCCCGCAAAACTTTTTCAATGGGTCACGCGCAGGACAAACGTTACTATATCGAGTGCAGAAAGATAAAATAGATAAATTGGAATTTAGCGATGTGATCGACATAGGGGGAGAGGGTACCTTTTCATAAAAGGGTACCCTCTCCCCCTATAAACCCCCCTTACCCCCAAAACTCTTTGGGGCATAGGGTTAGTATTTTTTAATTTGAAGTAATGCTTAATGGGTGGGGGGTTCATTTGATACTGTCTGCCGAATCCCCATTAAGTTAAACTTTGATTTTGTTTTATCTATAAAGGCCGGGTTCGACAATCTATCAATACGGAATGGCTCAGCAGGCTGAAATTTGCTTGCAAAATTCAGCGTCACCCCAATCTAGTTAGAGCCTAAAATTCGAGCAAGTTCTTTGCCAAGCGAAGTTTTCGCAGAAAACTCGCAGCACTAGCGCGGTCTGTGCAACTTTCATTTCAAGAAAGCGACCCTTTGTTGCACCATCTATCTCCCCGATAAATCTAAATTTGAACTAAAAAATGTGTGCGACGGATCGCACACATTTTTGATTTATCAATAGAGATTTGCGAATATTTCCATAACGTCGGCTTTAGTGGGGACGCGTGGATTTGTGGGGGTACAGCTATCGGCGAGAGCCGCTTCTGCCATTTCGGGAACTTTTGCCATATAGTTCTCGCGCGACAGACCGGGGACAGCTTCACGCACGGTGCGCGGCATATTCATCTGAACGAGCATTTCGTCGATATAGTTCATCAAGGATTTGACCGATGCCACGTCGTTATAGCCGCCAACGTCCATTCTGCGCGCAAGCTTTGCGTATTTTTTAATGCAGGGCGACGGGGTTATAAAGGAAAGAGTGGTGTTGTCAACTCCCGTATTGTAGCCAATTATCTTGGGGAGCAGCATAGCGTTTGCTCTACCGTGCGGAATGTGGAACTGAGCGCCCAGCTGGTGTGCCATTCCGTGATTCAGACCAAGAGATGCCGCGTTAAAGGCAACCCCTGCAAAATTGGAGGCGAGATGCATTTTTTCGCGCGCTTCGATAATTCCGTTGCTGGCAAAGTTATAGGAGAGGATAAGGTGGCTCTTGCAGATCTGAGCCGCTTTGACCGCATACATATCTGAAAAAACGTTGCAGTTTGTGCTGACGTAAGCCTCAACCGCGTGTGTCAGCACGTCCATGCCTGTGTCTGCGGTAATATTTGCGGGAACGCTTTTCACCATTTCTCCGTCAAGGATGGCTTCCTCGGGGAGCAATCTGTTGTCGATAAGGGCATGCTTGACGTTGCTCTGCGTATCTGTTATCACGGCAAAAGACGTTACCTCGCTTCCCGTGCCGCTTGTGGTAGGAATTGCGATGAAGCGGGGGAAGTATGATTCGTCCATTTTGTAGGCAAAGCAACGGACGGCTTTGGTAAGGTCGAGCGCGGATCCGCCGCCAACTGCTATGACGCAGGGAGAGCGGTCACGCATAAGCGCGTTTACCCCCGCCACCACCTTCTCAATGGATGGATCGGGTTCAACATCGGTGTAGACCGTATATTTGATATTTGCCGCCTCGAGATGCTTGGTCACGTTTTTGATAAGACCGCTTGAAACAACAAAAGGATCGGCTATAATAAAGGCATGTTCATATTCAAGCTCGGAAAGGCGCGAGAGCGCGTTTTCGCCGAAATGCACGTCAGTATATGGAGCAAAGCTTTGCATACGGAATCCTTTCTGTAAAACTGTTTGTTGATCAAGTAAATTATAATCCATTTCTCAACAAAAGTCAATAGATGCTCGGATTTTTGAGCAAATTTTAGCATCACGGCGTCAATTACGTTTGATTGTGAGATATTATGATTAAATATTCGGGATTTGATTGACAAATCGGCTAATGTTTGCTATAATGAAATGTGAATTTGATGTTTTGGAAAGTAGAGGGATGGGGACGTGAAAAAGGTAGTACTGTGCGCTCCGTCGAGAATATATGAGGATCACCCGTCGGGAAGGTTTTCGTATTCGTCGATGGTGGATTATTTTGCGCGCGTGGGGATACCGAATATAGATATGTCTTTTGAGGGACTTTCCAAGATCGACGAATCGTGGCAAAGCGTGCTATATGCCGCTGCAACGAGGGCGCGGGAGAGGGGCGTTGGACTTGCCGCGTGCCACTTGTCCTTCTATATGCCCGACCCCGGCGACAGAGAGCTTATGGCAAGGTTTTCGGGCGAGCAGAAGCGCGGGATAGACGCGGCGGCTCTTATGGGAATACCGTTGGCGGTCACGCATCCTATAACCAAAAGTTCAACCGAGATGTCATACGGCGATTGGTTGCGCGCTAATCTTGCCTATCTTGAGCCTATCGTCAGATATGCCGAAAACAAAGGAATAAGGTTGTGCGTTGAAAACATGGCAAGCAAAAATGAGAGCGAGAGCGATCATTTATACGGATCGTGCGCAAACAATATAAAAGCTCTTGCAGAGGCGCTTGATTGCGGCGTTTGCTTTGACGTGGGACACGCGAACATAAGCGGATTTAAGATATCCGAGCAAATGAAAGAGCTGAAGGGGAAAACAGAGATCCTTCACGTTCACGATAATAACGGTATTAATGACCGTCACCTTTTGCCGTTTGAATCGACGGTTGATTGGGATGACGTCGCGGAGGGTATAAGGCAGAGCGAATTCTGCTCGGTGCTTGACGTTGAGGTCAGCGCGTGGGCGCTTTCGGGAGATGCCCAAACGCGCGATGATTTTGGCAAAAGGGTCGTGTCGAGAGCGCAAAGGTTAATGGCATTGGCGGAGCTTATCTGATTTGACGCCGTGCGTTTTACGAGATACTAACAGAATAGGAGATAGATATGTTACTTTACAATTCAGCAACGAGAAAAAGAGAACAATTTGTGCCTCGTGAGGCGGGAAAGGTCAGCATGTACACCTGCGGACCCACCGTTTATCACTATGCGCACATAGGAAACCTCCGCACGTACATTATGGAGGACGTGCTGGAGAAATATTTGACATATACGGGGCTTGACGTAAATCGAGTTATGAATATAACCGACGTGGGACATTTGTCAAGCGACGGAGATACGGGCGAAGATAAAATGCTCAAGGGTGCCAAGAGAGAGAAAAAGACGGTGCTTGAAATAGCAAAGTATTACACCGACGCTTTCTTTGCCGACTGCGCAAAGCTCAATATCAAGACTCCCAACACAGTTCAGCCCGCAACGGGATGCATCCCCGAATTTATAGCGCTTGTAGAGGGCTTGCTCCAAAAGGGATATGCGTATGAAGCTGGCGGAAACGTTTATTTTGACACGTCAAAGCTCAAAGAATATTACGTTTTCAACGACTTTACCGAGGACGACCTTGAGGTTGGAGTGCGTGAAGGCGTAGAGGGCGACGAAAACAAGAAGAACAAAGCCGATTTTGTGCTTTGGTTTACAAAGTCCAAGTTTGACGACCAGGAATTAAAGTGGGACTCTCCCTGGGGCATCGGCTATCCGGGATGGCATATCGAATGCTCGGGTATCAGCATGAAATATCTTGGCGAGTATCTTGATATACATTGCGGAGGAATAGACAATCAGTTCCCGCATCACACCAATGAGATAGCTCAGTCAGAGGCGTTTATTGGACACAAGTGGTGCAATTATTGGTTCCACGTATACCACCTTAATACCAACAGCGGAAAGATGTCAAAGTCAAGCGGAGAGTTTTTGACCGTTTCCTTGCTTGAGAGCAAGGGATATGCACCCTTGGCATACAGATTCTTCTGCTTGCAGTCGCACTATCGCAAATCTCTTGTATTTTCTTATGAAAACCTTGATAACGCAGTGACGTCGTACAATAAGCTGGTGACCCGCATCGCCCAGCTGGACGAAAACGACGGAGCGCTTGACGAGGCGGCGTTCGCGGAGGGCAAAAAGAAATTTACTGACGCGCTTGACAACGATCTCAACACGGCTCTTGCGGTTACTGCGTTGTATGACGTGCTTAAGCTTAAGACAAACGGTAAGACAAAGCTCGCTCTTATAGAGGACTTTGACCGCGTACTGTCGGTTGGACTGATAGAAGCTGCAAACAAGATGAGGGCAGAGAAAAAGGCTGAAGACGCAAAGGCCAACGCCACGCCCGAATACGACGTGAGTGATCCTTTGGTGGCGGAGATACTTGATCTTATCGAAAAGAGAAAGCAGGCAAAGAAGGAAAAGAACTTTGCAGAGGCGGACCGTATCCGTCAGTATCTTGCGGACAAGGGTGTAACGCTTATAGACGATCGCACGGGAACAACTTTCAAGATAGGTTAATCGGCAAAAGGAATAAAGGAATGTCAAAAATAAAAGATCTGATAAATAAGAATCGGGAAATAGTTATGTATCTCGTTTTCGGGGTGCTTACCACGCTTGTGGGATGGCTTGTGTATTTCGCGGTTTTGTGGACGTGGAAGGGAATATTTGCTCTTCCTGCCGCCGACACCTCGAGCGCAACGTATATCGCGGGATATAGCATAGCCCAGGTGGTGCAGTGGATAGCGGCGGTGCTGTTTGCGTTCTTCACTAACAGAAAATGGGTGTTTACCGAGGCGGATCGAAGCGTGTCCGTTGCTTTGCAGCTTGCCAAGTTTTCGGGTGGACGCGTGGTGACCTTTTTCGTTGATTATCTGGTTACGCTGTTTGCGGCGATGGGATTGGCGGCGGTCCTTCCAACACTGACAAGAGTGGCTCTTTTGGGTGGGGAGTGGAATTTCGCCGAGATAGGCGCAAAGGTGCTTGCGGCGGTCATAGTAATCGTGTGTAACTACGTTTTCAGCAAGCTGTTTGTATTTAAAAAGAAAAAATGAGACCAAATAAGTGGGCGGCATCCCTTTCTCGGATGCCGCGCTTTTTTGAGGTTTTGTCGTGAATTATCGGATAAAAAGTATTGACAAACATTATAAAATATATTAAAATAAATATATATGCCCATATTTGAGGCACATAATAAGAGTACAGTGAAATAAGGAAACCATTATGCTTAAAAGTATGACTGCCTTTGGCAGAGAAAGAGCATACGTTGGCGCAAAGGACATAACCGTTGAGATAAAGTCCGTCAACAATCGCTATTTCGATTGCCAGATAAAGCTTCCGCACATTTATTCTCCGCTGGAGCAAAGAATAAAGCAAAGGCTGCAAAGCGCGGGTATATCTCGCGGCAAGATAGACGTGGGAATATACGTTGAGCTTGAGCAGACGGATGACGGAGAGATAATCATCAATGAAGGATATGCCGAAAAATATATCGCGGCTTTGCGCGCGCTTAAAGAAAAGTTTTCGCTTGACGGCGAGATAACGGTTATGCAGGTGGCGCACGATAAGGAAATATTCACCGTGCGTAAGCCCGAGGCTGATATGGAAAAGGAGTGGCAGGAGCTTTGTTCCGTGCTTGACGTTGCCATAGAGCGTTTTCTTGAGGCAAGACGCAGCGAGGGACAGAGAATACAGAATGACCTTTGTGATAAGGTCGAGCATATAAGGGCCGTGGTGGATGATATCGAACGCCGTTCGGGCGATGATATAGGCGGCTACAAAAAGCGTCTTGAGGAGAAGCTGCGCGCGGCGCTTGCCGATAACAATATAACCATGGACGAGAACCGCATACTTACCGAGTGCGCCATATATGCGGACCGCGCGGCGATAGACGAGGAGATAGTAAGGTTGAAATCACATTTTTGCGCCTTCTATGGATATACCGAGTCCGACGAGCCCGTTGGACGAAGCCTGGATTTTCTCATTCAGGAGATGAACCGAGAGGTTAATACGATAGGCTCAAAATGTGCAAATTCGGGCATCGCTCATCTTGTTGTCGAGTGCAAGACGGAAATGGAAAAGATACGCGAGCAGATACAGAACATCGAATAAGGGGGACACCATGAAATTTATCAACGTAGGCTATGGAAACATGATAGCCGCTGACCGAATAATTACATTGACAAGCCCCGATTCCGCACCGATAAAACGAATGATACAGGACGCAAAGGATACGGGCAGGGTGATAGACGTCAGCTGCGGAAGAAAGACGCGTGCCGTTATCATAACCGATTCCGATCACATAATTCTCTCCGCTCTTCAGGCGGAAACAATAGCAAACAGGCTCGTTGACGGCGGAGATGCCGAGGGCGAGGAAGAAGAATAATCAACACAGATAAACATAAAACACAGTAAAGGCGTAGGAGGAAAATATGCTTTATCCAACAATTGGCGAACTTACAAAGGGAGAATTCAACAGATACGAGCTGTCATTGGCGACCGCGAGATGCGCGCGCATCGTTACCGATGAGTACGTAAAGCAGCGCGAGGAGGCCGAAAAGGCACAAACGGGCAACAAGGAGACCGACAAGCCCATCAATACGCTCATCAGCAAGGAGCTGCGCGATGAAAAGGCGGTAAGAACGGCAATACGCCGTATTCACGACGGTGAGTACGAGATAGTAAGACGTCCCGAGGGCTACGTTCGCAAGGTGGTCGAGGAAGAAAAGCCCGTAGAGGAGCCTATCGATTTCAAAAAGATGTTCGCCGAGGATGACGGTGACGAAAACTGATAAATAATATTACTGCGGCGCGGCTCATCATACGGTGAGTGGCGCCTATGCGGTTTTATAGAGAAGTAAACAATGTTTTTTGGGGGAGGAGAGCAGATGATCGACAAAAATCAAAAATCGTTTGAATATGCGGCGGTATATCTGCTTGATAACCCGTATTGCATAGATTGCGAGTACGATTATTATATACCGTCAGATTTGCGCAAGGACGTGTGCCGCGGAAGCTTTGTAGCGGTACCGTTTGGCAGAGGAAACCGAAAGCAGATGGCTATCGTTGTAAAATTGCATCATTGTCCTGCCTTTTCGGACGTAAAGCCGATATCCGAGGCAATAACGGACAGAGCCCCGCTTGACGAGGAGCTGCTGGAGCTTTGCGCGTATATGAAGGAACAGTATCTTTGTACCTTTGGAGAGGCGGTCAGATGCGCCGTGCCCGCGTCGGTGCTTGGCAAAATGAGCGAGTATTACTCTCCAACGGAAAAACCCATCACGCAGGATTCCGCGGCGTTGTCTTCCGCCGATCTTTTGGTGTATAGCTTTATATCAAATGTCGGAAAAAGAACAACGGGCGCGATCAAGGCGCATTTTGGTGCGAGCGCGGAGGATTCTCTTAAACGGCTTGCGGATAAGGGATATATTCAAAAAAGTGCAGTTGCAAGCGGCACGGTGGGTGCGGCAATGCGCAAGTATTATTCTCTTGCGATATCAAAGCAAGAGAGCGCAAAGATCCTTGAAGGCTGCGGTGAGGTCAAGCTCCGTTCCGCAAAGCACAAGGCGATTCTCTCCGTTTTGAGCGAAGCTGACAAGGAGATGTTTGCGGATGATCTTTGCCGCGCGGCTCAGGTCACCACAACTCAGATAAAAGCGCTTTGCGACAAAGGACTTGTTGCCGAGGAGCAAAGACGGGTGTGGCGTGAGGATCATATTGATGATCCCGAGAGCGTCGTCGTGCCAAAATATACGCTTAATGAGGAGCAATCGCGCGCGTCACAACAAATAAAGGAGGCGCTTTGTGAGAACGCGCCTTCCGCGTTATTGCTTTTTGGCGTAACGGGAAGCGGAAAAACCGGTGTTATCATAAGCGCTATCGACTCGGCGCTTGAGCAGGGCAAGGGCGTTATAATGCTTTTGCCGGAGATCGCGTTGACGCCGAGAACGATACAAATATTCGCGTCGTTGTACGGAGATCGCATAGCGGTAGTTCATTCGGGGCTTTCTGCGGGCGAACGCGCCGATTCATACGCAAAAATTCGGTCCGGACAGGCAAGAGTGGTTGTTGGAACTCGCTCGGCAGTTTTTTCTCCCGTATCAAATCTTGGACTTATAGTCATAGACGAGGAGCACGAGACCACCTACAAATCAGACACCTCGCCCAAATATCACGCAAGAGATATCGCGCGCTTCAGATGCGCTAAAAGCAACGCGGTCATGTTGCTATCGTCGGCAACTCCGTCGCTTGAGAGCTATACAAAGGCGCTTGAGGGTAAATATAAGCTTTTGAAGCTCAAGGAGCGTTTTGGCGCGGCGACTTTACCCGAGGTAAAGATATACGATATGAGGCGGGAGGCGGCAAGCTTTGGAAATCTGTCCCCGCTCGGCTCTATGCTAAAGGACGAGCTTTTGGCTACCACCGAAAGAGGCGAGCAGGCGGTGCTGTTTTTAAACAGACGTGGATATAATACGTCGGTAAGCTGCAAATCGTGCGGTGAGACGCTGACGTGTCCAAATTGCTCTATATCGCTCAACTATCATACGCGACGCGGAAATTATAGCGATGGATTTTTATTTTGCCATTGGTGTGGATATAAGACCGCTATGCCGGAGACGTGCGCGTCATGCGGTTCGGAGCATCTGGTAAAAACGGGCTTTGGAACGCAGAGAATAGAGCAGGAGCTGTCGGAGCTTTTGCCTAACAAAAAAATATTGAGAATGGATGCCGACAGCACGGCGGAGAAAAATTCAACAAGCGAGATATTGGCAAAATTCCGCGCTCGCGAGGGAGACGTGCTGCTTGGCACGCAGATGGTTACAAAGGGACATGATTTTCCCGAAGTAACGCTAGTGGGAGTTTTGCTTGCCGATATGTCTATTTACATGGACGATTATCACGCAAACGAACGCACCTTCTCCATGCTCACGCAGGTAATAGGCAGAGCGGGGCGCGCGGAGAAAAAAGGCGTGGCGGTAATACAGACCAATAACCCCGATAACGATACCATAAAGCTTGCGTGTAAACAGGATTACGAGGCGTTTTATGCGTCGGAAATAAGACTGCGCCGTCTTCTCGTATTTCCGCCTTATTGCGATATAGCGTTAATAAACGTGACCTGTGATGATGAGAATCAGGCGCTCAGGGGAGCCGCGGCGGTTCGCCAGGAGATGAATAAGCTTTTAGGAACCGAGTATACGGATACGCCCATGATGGTTTTTGGTCCGTTCGAGGCGCCCGTCTACAAGGTAGAAGGAAAGTACAGAATGAGGATCGTGGTAAAGTGCAAGCTCAATCGCCGCAGCAGAGAGCTGTTTTCAAGATTGCTTGTTGATTTCGGCAAGAATAACAGAGGCCGAAACGCGATATCAATAAATTTCAATCCCACGGGATTGTGATCAATATTTGAAATTAACCGAAAGGAATATGAACAATGGCAAAGCTTAATATAGTAAAAATTGGTGACGATACGCTGCGCAAGGTGTGCCGTCCGGTTGAAATAATAACGCCCAGAATACTGCAGCTGCTTGATGATATGGTAGATACAATGAGAGCAGCTGACGGAGTGGGACTTGCCGCTCCGCAGGTTGGCGTGCTTCGCAGAATCGTGGTTATTGAGGTAGAGGAGGGAAGCGTCCTTGAGCTGATCAACCCCGAGATCATAGAGGTGAAAGGCAAAAACGAGGGGCTTGAAGGATGTCTTTCGTTGCCTGGACAATGGGGAATAGTTACAAGACCGATGTACGTAAAGGTGCGGGCGCTCAATCGCTACGGCAAGGTAGTGGAATATGAGGGAGAGGACCTTTTGGCCCGTTGCTTCTGTCACGAGCTTGACCATCTTGACGGCAAGCTTTATTGTGACGTGGCAGATCGAATGCTTACCAAAGACGAGATAGAGGAGCTTCGCGGCTGATATGAAGGTTTTATTTATGGGGACTCCCGATTTCGCGGTCCCGACGCTTGAAGCAATAATCAAGGACGGGCACGAAGTGGTAGGTGTTGTATCGCAGCCTGACAAGCCGCGTGGCAGAGGGCATCATCTTGCGCCAACTCCCGTAAAGGAGTATGCGCAATCTCAAGGGATAGAGGTATATCAGCCGCTTACACTCAAGAGCGATGAATTTATGACGCTCCTTTTGCGCCTTGATCCCGACGTTATTGTTGTTGTGGCTTATGGCAAAATATTGCCTTTAAGTGTTCTTGAGTATCCAAAATACGGTTGCGTGAACGTGCACGGATCGCTTCTGCCGGAATATAGAGGCGCCGCTCCAATGCAGAGGGCAATTATTGACGGAAAGCGCGAAACGGGCATAACGACTATGCTGATGGCTGCGGGACTTGATACGGGTGATATGCTGCTCAGAGAAGCCGTAGAGATAGGCGAAAATGACAATTTTGAGGATATACACGATAGACTTGCGGGCGTTGGCGCTTGCTTGTTGGTAAAAACGCTTAGCGGACTTGAAAAGGGAGAGATAACGCCAAAGGCGCAGGACGATAGCCTTGCGACGTATGCCGCCAAGATAGAAAAAAGCGACTGCCTTTTGGATTTTTCACGTTCTGCTAAGGAGCTTCACGATCTGATCCGAGGACTTTCGCCAATACCGTTATCATTTACTCACATGCCCGACGGCAAGCTGTTAAAGGTTGTCGAGAGCAGCGTTTTTGATGAGGAGAGGCAGAGTGAAGCGCCTGTCGGAACGGTGCTTTTCGCGGATAACGACATAAAGGTCGCCTGCGGCAAGGGTATTCTCTCGCTTGTGACCGTTGTTCCCGAGGGAAAGGGAAGAATGAGCGCGGCGGATTTCGTCCGCGGCAGAAAAATAGCTGTGGGCGATATATTGAAATAACAAAAATTGTTTTTGAGAGGAGGACGAGCCTTGGATATAAGTGCAAGAGGTTTGGCATATCAGCTGCTGAAAAGCGCAGACGGCGCATCAACGTATTCAAATATAGCGATAGATAACGCTCTTAAGAAAAACGCTCTGTCCGAATCTGACAAGGGTCTGCTTACTGTTATAGTGATGGGCGTTACGGAGCGTAGGCTCACGCTTGACTATATCATAGACCGTTTTGCATCCGCTCCCGAAAAAATAGATGCCCCGACGCGCGTGCTTTTGCGAATGGGCATATATCAGATGGTATTTCTTGACAAGATCCCCGAATATGCCGCTATTAACGAAACGGTGGAGCTTGCTCCAAGACGCAGTCGCGGATTTGTAAACGCGATATTGCGTTCTGTGCAAAGGTCAAAGCACAGGGAAGGAATAGAGAGCCTTTTTCCGTCACAAAAGGACGGAGAGGCGGAGTATCTGTCCGTTAAACATTCAATGCCAAAGGACGTTTGCGCGAGGTTCGTGGAGATCTACGGCGCAGAGCGCACGGAGCGCATATTCGATATGTTTAATAAGCCTCCGAGGATGACTCTGCGAATAAACACGCAAAAAATAAGTCGCGAGCAATACGCAAAGTTGCTTGACGAAAAGGGGATATGCTATCGGCTGTCAGAAAAACTTGATAACGCCTTGTTGCTTGACAACGTAAGCTTTCCGAGTCTTCCGGGGTTTGATGAGGGTTGGTTTTTTGTTCAGGACGAGGCATCGCAATTGTGCGTTGAGGTTTTAGACGCGCATGCGGGGGAAAGAGTGATCGATTGCTGCTCCTGTCCCGGATCCAAATCCTTTGGACTTGCCATCAACATGGACAACAAGGGAGAGATATATAGCTTTGACCTCCACAAAAGCAAGCTTTCGCTTATAGAGAAGAGCGCCGAAAGGCTGGGGATAGATATTATCAAAACCGGAGAGCGCGACGCAAGAAAGCCCGACGAGAGCCTCTTGGGAACCGCGGATAGGGTGCTTTGTGATGTACCCTGCTCGGGGCTTGGCGTTATGGCAAAAAAACCCGAAATACGCTATAAAGACCTGTCTGAGTTTAAAAGGCTACCCGAAATACAGTACGAAATACTTAAAAGCAGCGCGCGATACGTAAAGGTGGGCGGAGTGCTCGTTTATTCCACCTGCACGGTATTGCCGGAGGAAAATCGGCAGAACGTTACAAAATTTGTGTCGGAAAATCCCGATTTTGAGCTTACGGACTTTTGCGTTGGCAAAAAAGAGAGCGTGGGGGGCATGATGTCGCTCGCTCCCGACACCGACGGCACAGACGGTTTTTTTATCGCAAAAATGATACGTCGCGCATAAAACGCGTACAAGAAAGAAAACAATATGAAAAATATTTTATCATACACACCGGATGAGCTAAAGTCGCTTATGGCAAGCATCGGAGAGCCTTCCTATCGCGCGAGTCAGATATTTTCGCAGCTGCACAAAGGAATAACCGTTGCCCAAATGACCAACGTGGGAAAGGTGACAAAAAGCAAGCTTGCCTCCATGGTCGATTGCGATCTTCCGCGCGTAAAGCGAAAGCTGGTGTCAAAAATTGACGGAACAGTTAAATACTTATTCGAGCTGTCGGATAAAAACTGCATAGAATCGGTTGTAATGGAATACAAGCACGGACATACTATATGTGTGTCGTCGCAGGTGGGCTGCAGAATGGGATGTAAATTCTGCGCGTCCACGCTTGCGGGCAGGGTTCGCGATCTTGAGGCGGGGGAAATCCTAGGACAGATAATCGCCGCGCAGAGAGATCTTGGCATAAGAATATCCAACGTGGTAATGATGGGCATCGGAGAGCCGCTTGACAACTACGATAATACGGTGAAATTTTTGCAGCTTGTCAACAGAGATGACGGCATAAACATAGGATATAGGCATATATCGGTGTCCACCTGCGGTGTCGTGCCCAAAATATATGAGCTTGCCAAGCTTGATATGCCTATAACGCTTTCCATTTCGCTTCACGCGTCACTCGATGAAGAACGAAGCGAGATAATGCCCGTAAACAAGAAATGGGGAGTTTCAGAGCTGCTTTTGGCTTGCAGAGATTATTACAACGCAACGGGTCGCCGCATTTCGTTTGAATATACGCTTATTGAGGGTAAAAACGATTCTGTGGACAAGGCGGTGCACCTTGCCGACACCTTGAACGGTGCGCTTAGGACAAAGAAAGACACCATGCCTATACATGTAAATCTTATACCCGTGAATGAGGTCGAGGAGAGCGGCTTTAAGCCAACGGGAAGAGATTCCCTTAAGAGATTTGCCGAAACGCTTGAGAATAAAGGAATAAGAGCCACCGTGCGCCGCACGCTGGGCTCGGACATAAACGCGTCCTGCGGTCAGCTTCGCCGCGAGGACTCAAAAACAAACGAAGACAGCAGGGATTGACCCGCGCGCAAGCACTACATAAACAAAAGAGGTGCTTGCATGAAAAAAACAAAAGGAAACTGTAAAAAAAACGGAATAAAAGGTCTAATTATAGCGGCGGTATGCTGTCTGCTTGTCGCCTTTTCGGCGGGAGTCTTTGTACTATGGAGCTTTTTTGGACCAAAGCCGCAGGATACGGTCACGTTGACCGTTCCCAACGTTGTGGGCAAAGCTGCAGATCAGATAAAGGCACCGCGCGGGTTCTCTTTACAGATACAATATGAGTATTCCGATAATGTTGACCGAGGATTGGTGATATGTCAAAAGCCGTTGCCCGGAAGCAAGCGTAAAACGCTAATAAATGAGGGCGTCGAGCTTACGGTGACCGTCAGCCTTGGCAAAAAGACGTCAAAAATTCCCGACGTTTTGGGTATGCCGTATGTATCTGCGGCAATTAAGCTGCGCCAGATGGGAGCCGACGTTGTAATGATACCCATATTCGATGGCGCTGGCGATATAGGAACGGTAATTTCCTGTGTACCGCCTGCCAATACAAAAATAGAGCAAGGACAACGGGTAGTGATATACGTTGCCAAGGCGCGTGTGCAGGCATCCGTTTGTGTTCCCGACTTTGTTGGCATGCAAAAGGAGCAGGCATGTTTTGAGCTTTTGTCGCGCGGATTAAGCCTTGGACAAGTGATTTATGACGCTGAAAGCGATGCACCGGCGGGCACGGTCATAGGACAAAGCCCGGCATCCGATATGTACGTCAGAGGCGGAACTCATATAGATATCACGGTAAGCGGCGAGGCACCCGGCGATGATGAATCAACCGAAACAGAATCGGGGCAACAATCAAAAGATGACGAAAGCCCAAAATCGCCGTGGTGGCATTTCTGGTAACAAATAAAAAAGGGCAATAGCCCATGGAGAAGATGACTTTGATGATAAAGGGAAGGATAATCGCGGGTGTAGGCGGACTTTATACCGTTCGGGTCGCGCAAAATGATGGGTCAAGAGATATATCTTGCCGCGCGAGAGGCGCGTTCAGACACCAAAACACCCAGCCACTTGTGGGTGACGAGGTGATGCTTGATCTTGCGGCGGGCGAGGACAATGCAGTTATTGGTGAAATATGCGAGCGCAAAAACTCGCTGATAAGACCTCCTGTTGCCAATCTTGATTGCGTATTTGTCGCCATGGCGGCGGCGCATCCAACGCCTATGCCCGATATGACGGACAAGCTGACGGCTATACTTGAGCATAATGATATCGAGCCTATAATCGTAATTGAAAAATGCGAGCTTGACCGCAAGCGCGCCGAGGAGCTTTATGATATTTATTCCAAGGCGGGATATAATGTGTTTGTGCTTTCCTGTGTTACGGGAGAAGGCGTTGAGAAGATCAGGGCATTTGTAAAAAACAGTCTTTCGGGCAAGATAGCGGCTATGGCGGGCGCCTCGGGAGTGGGTAAATCCACCTTGATGAATGCGTTGTTCCCGTCGCTCAAGCTTGACATGGGCGATGTCAGCAGAAAAACGGAGCGCGGAAGGCACACCACAAGGGCGGTAACGCTTTATGACGTGGGCGACGGGGTGATGTTTGCCGACACACCCGGATTTTCCATGCTGGATTTTGAGCGCTTTGACTTTTTCTCGGTTGAGGACTTGCCATTGTCCTTCCCCGAGGTAAACGACAGAATAGGGCAGTGCAGATACACTAAGTGTACACATATAAAAGAGGATGGATGCGCCATTGTTGATGCGGTAAAGAGAGGAGAGATCTCCAAAAGCCGACACGATAGCTACGTGGCACTTTACGATATACTTAAAAACAAACACAAGTGGGATAAATAAGCTTTGGAGAGGAGATGGCTATGAGAGCATTCATATTTGGCGGAGGCGAGATATATGCCGAGCTTATGGATGAAAGACCCGAGGGGCAGGATATGGTCGTTTGCGCCGATGGTGGATATGAAAACGCGGGCAAGCTTGGCGCGCATATAAATCTTTTGGTTGGCGATTTTGATTCTATCGGTTCGATACCCTCCGACGTTGACGAAATAGTCCAAGTGCCTGCAAAAAAAGATGTGACCGATGTTCAACTGGCTGTAAAATGTGCCATAGAACGCGGGGCAAATGATATTATCATTGTCGGAAGCACGGATGGACGGCTGGACCACACGCTGTCCTTGATAGCGGTCCTTGAGGACCTTTGGGATAAAAAGATACCCGCCCATGTAGTCAACGGAAAAAACCGAGTAAGATACATAAGAGATAGCGGCGTTATACTTGTGCGCAGCGCGTATAAGTATTTTTCCGTGGTAGCGCTTGATAGAAGGGTCAAGGGAGTAACCATAGAGGGCGGAGAATACCCGCTTGTCAAAAAGGACATAGAACGGGGATTTCAGTACGCCGTATCCAACGAGATAACAAAAAACGCCGCGCTTATCAATGTAAAAAAGGGTGCGGTATACGTTATCGAGTCCAGGGATAAATAACGCAAAAGCGCGGAGCGGCATATAATAAAAGTGAATCTATTTAAGGAGGTCGCTTTTATGAAGATAGTGCTTGTGCGCTCGCCGTCGCTTCTTTCGCCGATATTGAGAAAGATATTCGGAATAAAAAAGCCCAAGAAAAAACACAGATAATCTTAAAGGATACATAAATGAAGGATACAAGCAAATTTTTTCCCGTAACGCGAAAGGAAATGACCGAACGCGGATGGGATGAGGCGGATTTTGTGTACGTGTGCGGCGACGCATACGTAGATCACCCGTCCTTTGGCGCGACGATAATATGCCGAGTGCTTGAGGATATGGGATTTAAGGTCGCCTTTCTTGCCCAGCCCGACTATAAGTCGTGCGAGGATTTTAAAAGGTTTGGAAAGCCAAGGCTGGCGTTTTTGGTCAGCGCGGGCAATATAGATTCCATGGTGGCTCACTACACCGCGGCAAAAAGAAAACGCACTTACGATTATTATTCGGCGGGCGGCAAAATGGGAAAGCGTCCCGACCGTGCCTGCATAGTTTATTCCAACCGTATACGCGAGGCGTACGGTGACGTTCCGATAATTCTTGGAGGACTTGAGGCATCGTTGCGCAGGTTCGCGCATTACGACTATTGGGATAACAAGGTTCGCCGTTCCGTACTTGTGGATAGCCGCGCGGACATACTGACTTATGGAATGGGCGAGAAGATAATCGCGCGTATAGCCGAGCTTCTTGACCGCGGAATACCCGTAAAAAAGATAAGAGACGTGCGCGGAACGGTGTATTTGTGCGCCGAGGGGGATAAGGTGAATTATCCCGTTGCCGCAACGTTTGATTACAACGACCTTAAAACCGATAAAATAAAATACGCCGAGGCGTTCGGCGTGCAGTATAAGAATCAGGATTCCATCAACGGACGTGCGATCTGCGAGCTGTATGACGGCAAAATGCTGGTACAGAATCCGCCCATGCCGCCGCTTGAGCGCGAGGAGCTTGATAGAGTTTACGCGTTGCCCTATGCGCGAGCGTACCACCCGATGTATGAAGCGGAGGGAGGCGTGCCTGCCATCGAGGAGGTCAAGTTCTCGATAACGCATAACAGAGGCTGCTTTGGCGCGTGCAATTTCTGCGCGCTGGCATTCCATCAGGGCAGGACCGTGCGCTCGAGAAGCGAAGAAAGCGTTATTGCCGAGGCTAAAATTATCGCCGGTATGCCCGATTTCAAGGGTTATATACACGACGTAGGCGGACCGACGGCGAATTTCCGTTATCCGTCCTGTGAAAAGCAGCTCCGCGACGGCGTTTGCCCCGGCCGCAAGTGTTTATCACCCACGCCCTGCAAGAATTTGAAGGTCGATCATACCGAATATATGCATCTTATTGGCGAGATAGAGAAGATACCCCGCGTCAAGAAGGTGTTTATCCGTTCGGGAATACGCTTTGACTATCTGATGCTGGATAAAAACGATGCGTTTTTCAGAAAGCTCGTTGCGGATAACGTGTCGGGACAGTTAAAGGTCGCGCCCGAGCATTGCTCGTCGCCCGTCCTTAGATGTATGGGAAAGCCCGACTTTTCGGTGTATCAGAGCTTCCGCAAAAAGTTTTTTGATATAACCAAAAGCATCGGCAAGGAGCAGTATCTGGTGCCTTATCTTATGTCCAGCCACCCAGGCTCCACGCTTGATGACGCTATCGAATTGGCTCTTTGCTTGAAGCGTGACAAATACGCGCCCGAGCAGGTGCAGGACTATTATCCCACACCCGGCACGGCATCCACGGTCATGTATTATACGGGAATAAATCCGCTTGATATGAAGCCCGTTCACGTAGTGACCGACTATCATGAAAAGCAGCTCCAGCGCGCGCTTTTGCAGTATAACAGACCCGATAACGCGCCATTGGTGCGTGAGGCGTTAAGAATTGCGGGCAGAGAAGACCTTATCGGCTTTGATGAAGGGTGTCTGGTCCGTCCCGAAAGGCAGGGAATCCAAAATGTACCCATAAGTAAGGGCAACGGAAGAGCGTCGGGACGCGCGGCGAAAGACCGCAAGCCGAAATCTGCGCAAAACGGCAAGAATACACATCGCGACGAAACAAAGCCCGCGGCTAAATCCGCGAAAAATTCGTCCAAGGGCAAAAATAATACAAAAAAGCCGCAGCAAAGTGCGGCAAAGCCAAAATACGCGCAGATCAAGCGAAAAAAGTAAAAATCCCGCAAAGACGGGTTAATAATAAATACGAACCACGTAAAAGAGAGGAATAATGTTGTGAAGGTTTTAGTTTGGAATGAAAACGTACACGAAAAGCATGATCCCCGCGTTACCGAGCTGTACCCCGGCGGATTGCACTCGTATATAGCAAGCTTTCTTGAAAGCGAAGATGTAGAGGTGGTCACTGCCACCCTTGACGACGAGGAGTGCGGAATTACCGACGCGCTGCTTGATACCGTTGACGTTGTCATCTGGTGGGGACACATGGCTCACGGAAGAGTGCCCGATGAGATAGCAGACTGCGTACACCGTCACGTGCTTTCGGGCATGGGACTTGTGGTGCTTCATTCGGGGCATCATTCCAAGGTGTTCAAAAAGCTTATGGGAACGACCTGTAATCTCAAGTGGCGCGACGGCGCGCGCGAGCGCATCTGGACGATAATGCCCAACCATCCCATCGCCGAGGGCGTTGACGAGACGTTTGTGCTTGATCCCGAGGAGATGTACGGCGAGAGATTTGACATTCCAAATCCCGACGACGTAATTTTCCTTGGCTGGTTCAACGGCGGCGAGGTGTTCAGAAGCGGATGTACATGGACTCGCGGAAATGGCAAGATATTCTATTTCCAGCCCGGTCACGAGACTAATAAGTCTTTCCAAAACGCAAACGTTCAGAAGGTAATAAAGAACGCAGTCAAGTGGGCTTGCCCCGTGCGCAAGAATATGGAAATCCCTTGCCCCGAGTTTATGCCGCTTGAAAAATAATAGCAAAAAAAGAACAGACCGCAAGGGGTGTCTTCCATAAAGCAGGTTTTACCTACCATAAAAAACAAATTTGTAGGGGCGACCAGTGTCGCCCGCGGGCGTTCAATGAACGCCCCTACATTACAAAAGGACAGAGATTTTTCGTCTCTGTCCTTTTTCACACGCTTGCCCCGCAAGGTATAGTGTGTTACACCTTTTAGGTGTACTGTCGGGCGGTAGCATAGCCTTCCTCCGGGAGGAAGGTGGCACGGCGAAGCCGTGACGGAAGGAGCCCGCGCAACCTTGAATTTGTACTAATTCTATCGTAACGCGCTCTCTCTCACCCGACTTCGTCGGGAGCTCCCTCCCGGAGGGAGCCTTTGGTCTGTGCGCCCCAAAAGTCCGTCTTCTTTTCCTGACAAGCACTGCATTTGTGGACACAAATGCAAAATACGGCATGCCTCTTTTGAGATATACCGTATTCTTGTAAAACTGTCCTTTAGTGTGACGCTCCAAGGTCGCTCTTCTTTTTGTATCCTGAAAAGCACCGTAACGGCTGGAGGTCATGACTTAAATGAAATGGCTCTGAGCTGTTATAATTTATTCATTATTTAGGGAAGTGTCCTTCTCTTTTCTGTATTCGCTGGGGGGGAGTCCTGTTTGCTTTCGAAAGGCGGCGCAGAATTGCGAGTTGTCGGAAAAGCCGACCGCCGCGGCAACGTCGTGTATGGGAAGGGCGGTTTCCTTGAGTAGCTTTTTAGCAATTCTGATCTTTTCTTGAAGAACGGCTTGGTGAAGCGTAATTCCCGTACTTTTTTTGAAGAGCCGATTGAGATAATATGAATGGTATCCAAATTCGTTTGAAATTTCCCAATTGCTTAACTGTTTTTCGTGATTTTTTTGAATATAGAGTGTGATCCTTTGAACAATTTCGGGAAGCTCGGTTTTCTTTTTGATCGTATTTTGCGCGACATGACAAAGAATCTCTTTGATTATTGCCGAGGTAATGGCATCTGAAAGAGGGGTGGGGTAGCAATGGTGAAGCAAACATTCCTGCATTTTTTCCTCAATGGCAAAAGATTTTTCAACGACGATCAGTTGCTCAAGCTCCCGAGGCGGATCGTTTTCAATAACCAACTCTTTTTTGAAGCTTTTTCTGTTTTTGGAGGGAGGGAGCGGTTTTTGTTGATCGGTGTGATTGCGGGTCATATCGAAATTCAGTACGATAATTTTGACGTCCCCATCAAAATAATAGGGTGTGGCAGGGCGAAAATAAATCAACATACCCGAGGAAAGGGGGATCGCCCGATCGGTGAGAATGAGCTTAGCTTCTCCCCCGATAATATAAAACAAACGGTAATCATAAGAGCAGCTGAGCGGTGCACAAGACATAACGGAAGGCTGCAATTCGGCGTAACGCATAAAGGGATTGATGTCACAAAGATTCATATAAAACACCTCATTGGTTTGTTTTTCTAAAAACATAGTTTGTTTTATATATTGATTATATCACAGAATAAATATATAATCAATATATAGATAGTTTGTTTTTTTCAGAGACGTGCGAAGTGAGAACAAAAGAGAGGAGTCTGCTATGAAGTATATTGTAGGGTACCCGATCAAGGGAAACCAAACGTTTTTAAACTCGTTGATTCAAAACAAAGAGAGTGTGTCTGAAATTTATTTTTCCTGGGGGGATTTACCCAATGGAAGAAGTGTGCGTTCGGCATTTGAGGAGCGAGGTGCGTTTGAAATTCAAATGCGGCAGAGCGAAGATTTGAAACGCCTTTCTGACGAGGGGTTTCGTTTTAATCTACTTTTCAATGCCAACTGTTACGGCAAGGAGAGTCAGTCGAGAGCGTTTTTTAATAAGATCGGCAATCTCACAGACTACATACAAAGAAATTTTGGACTTGCTTCGGTTACGACCACATCTCCGCTCATTGCAAAATTTATGAAAGAAAATTTTGACGGCATCGACGTTCGTGCTTCGGTCAATATGGAAATCGGCTCGGTCGAGGGAATCGCGTATGTTGCCCGATATTTCGATAGCTTTTATGTGCAACGTGAGTTGAACCGAAATTTCCGCGCACTTCTGCGACTTCGTCGCTTTTGCGACGAGAACGGTAAGCAAATGTATTTGCTCGCCAACAGCGGGTGCTTGAATCATTGTTCAGCTCATATTTTCCATGATAATCTTGTTGCCCACGAAAACGAGATTTCCGAGATGGACAATGGATATCAGTTCCGCGGCGTCTGTTGGGATTTTCTCAAGAATTCAGGCAATCGGGATACGTGGTTGCAGAAAACGAATTTTATTCGCCCCGAGGATATTGAACTCTATGAGTCGCTCGTTCCCGCCGTCAAGCTTGCGACGCGAGTGAATGCCTCTCCCTCACGAATTCTGAATGCCTACGTCAATCAGAGGTATCGTGGAAGCGTGATGGAATTGCTTGAACCGAATCACAGTGGATTGTTTTATCCCGAATATATTGAAAATTCAAATTTTCGACGGGATTTTGCCGAACACGTAATGCACTGCAATCAGCAGTGTGAGTCGTGTGATTTCTGCGCGAGCGCGATGAGAGAGGCTTGCGTCAGGCTTGCTGAAGATTCTTCCCAAAAAGTATAAAAATGAAGGAGTAAAGATATGTTGACCAGTGAAATGATTAAGAAAGTCGCACTTGAGGCGGGGGCAGATGCGTGTGGCATCGCGCCGATTTCACGTCTTGCGGGCGCTCCCGACGATATGAATCCGAAATTTTTGTTTCCCGAAGCCAAAAGTGTGATTGGATTCGTCTTTAGAATTCCGCGCGGTGTTCAGCGCGGAATCGAGGAGGGAACGCAGTTTTATCAATATCCGTCGATGGCATACGGCGGAATTAATGAAATTTTTGCGCCCGCTGTACTTTACCACGTTGGCAAGCTGATTGAGGACGAGGGGTATGAAGCGTTTGTTTACCGAAACACGGGTGCGCGCGGTAGCGTGTCCGATATGGACGGAAGTCCCGGAAATACGCTCTCGCCTGAGGAGCAGATTGAGATCAATGAGAACGCAAAGACCTCGACTGCACATCATAGAAGTGTACAGTTTACTCGTCCGACGAGAGAGGATAACGTTGCGCCCGACCTGCAATTCCAATTTCGCTTGGTTGCTGTTGCCTGTGGACTTGGTGAGATCGGTTGGAGCAAGATGCTCCTGACCCCCGAGTTTGGTCCGCTTCAGCGGGTGGCATTCCTCTTTACCGATGCTGAGCTTGAATACGATGAGATGTATCACGGCGAGCCGCTTTGCCGAAAGTGCGGCGCGTGTGTTCGGGAGTGTCCCGGTGGATGTATTCCCGCAATTAATTCGGGGAAGACGGTGACGGTCAATCTTGACGGCAAGATCTGCGAGTGGGGTGACATTGATATGTGGCGTTGCTATGCATTTTATACCCACACAGGCAGATATTATAATCCCTTTGTTCCCAAGGAAGTGTTTGACGCAAATGAGAACGGAAACCTCGATTTGCTCGAGGGAAAGACAGACGTTGCCGACGAGCAGGAGATTATGAAGGTCTACGGCGCGTTGCAAAAGTATTTTCCAAGCTGGGTCGGCTACAATATGGCAAAGTGCGGCGGATGCATCCGCGGATGCGTCTCAATGCTCGAGAAGAAGGGCGGATGTATGGAGAATCGCTTCCAAGAACCGCTTCGTACGGGCAAGCCGTGGAAACTTGACAGATAAGAGAGAGGAGAAAGAGCATGCTTACGAGTGAGATGATCAAGCAAAAGGCAAGAGAGCTTGGCGCGAGCGTTTGTGGTATCGGCAGAGTCTACGACGAGCCCGACGCGCAGAGAGATCCCCGACAGATTCTTCC
The DNA here is from genome assembly GCA_015063905.1 of Oscillospiraceae bacterium. Classification (GTDB taxonomy): domain Bacteria; phylum Bacillota; class Clostridia; order Oscillospirales; family CAG-272; genus SVTX01. The sequence continues at coordinate 69,916 of SVTF01000005.1, forward strand.
GAAGGCAAAAGCCATCATCGGCTTTGGTTTTGTTATTCCGAAAACGCTTTTTAACACGATGAACCGAGATGTACAATATTATACTTATACCACATTGGGTGTCAAATATCCCGATGAGGAGCTGGCAGAGATTTTTCTGCTCAAGATCGGCGGAATGATAGAGGATGCGGGCTACGATGCCTGTCTTCAAAAATCAGTTCCCAATCTTCGCATCAAGGGAGATAAGACGACCAATCCCGAGGTAATGGACACCTATGAGCTGATTCATGCGACGGCAGTCGCTCCCGGAAAGCCTGTTCCTGACGTGATCATTGATTTCGGCAAGGCTGCAGAGGTATGCGGCATCGGACAGAGAGGCTTGAGTGGCAAGATTCTCAATGAAAAATACGGTCCGTATATTCGTTACTGCTTCATTATTACCGACGCGCCTCTCGACTTTGATGTGCCGATTTGCGAGCCGATCTGTGACAGTTGTGGAGAATGTATAAAAGCTTGTCCCGGAAAGGCGATTGATGAAAATGGCATTGACACATGGCAATGTTCGGTGTACTATAAAGGTGCGCATAAATCCAATCCCTTTATGACCGAGGATTTTTTGAAGGATGATCCCGAACGTGAGTTAATCGTCAATGGCGAGAAGCGTTTTGACGCGCATAGTGCCCGTGAGATCTACCCCAAAATGAAGTTTTTGCCCGACACGCAATGGGGATATTCGGCTTGTCTTTGCGGCAGAGCTTGTGATTATGCTTGCTATCAACATCTGATCGGAGGAAAGAAGAAATGAGAGATAGAATCATAGCGCTTGCTAAGAAATGCGGAGCCGATCTCGTCGGATTTGCTCCGATTGAACGCTTTGGCAACGATTCGGTCGTTGGTCGTCTGATGCCCGAGGCAAGGACGGTGATCGGACTTGGCTTTCGTGTGCTTCGCGGTATTTACCGAGGTGTAGAAGAGGGAAGCACGTATTATCAGTATACTACCATGGGCGTGGAGAATATGGAAGAAACCGTTATGCCAATGGCAACCGTGAGAATTTCCATGATGTTGGAGGAAGAGGGCTATTCGGCGCTTCCTCAACGCCGCCATCAGCAGATTATGGCAGAGGAGAACTCTACCAATCCCGAAGTGGCATTTGATGCGATTTATCGCAACCGACCGCAGGAAAACCAGATGAATTTTTCCGAGGCGGCGGTGCTTTGCGGTCTTGGCGAGATCGGATTTCACGGTGCTCTGTTGACGGACGAGTTCGGTCCTTTTGTTCGCACCTGCTTTATTCTCACCGATGCCGAATTTGAAGCAACTCCGATCAAAGAACCCCATCTGTGCGACCGTTGCGGTGAGTGCGCGAAGGGTTGCCCCGGTAAGGCGATTGCCGAGGACGGCAGCGTCGACGCATGGCAGTGTGCCGTCTACTATAACGGCGCCAACGGATTGAAGAATCCCTTTATGCCTCCCGATGCATTCAAGAATTTTGAGGACAGAGTTGCTATCATCAGCGGAGAGGCAAAGGTAACTCCCGAGAAAGCAAGAAAGATACTTCGCAATATTTACTTCTATCCCCCTGCGCAGCACGCATATCAGTGTTCCATCTGCGGCAGAGCCTGTGATATGAGCTGTTATATCCATCTTGAAGAAAAGGGCGTGCTGACAAAGAACTTTAAAACTCCTTTCCGCAAGCGTGACGAATGGAAATTCAAAATCGAGGACTTTGAATCCTGAAAAGAGAGGCAAAGAAGATTACTGAAATCATCAGAAAGAATAACGAAACGCTCGCTTCCGTGGATGGCGAGGTCTTTGCGCATTTTCGGTGCTGTGGGGGCTATCGACCGCTTTGCTCAGATGTCACAAATGTATGAGGACGAGTAGACAGAAAAGAAAAAGCTTGCCGAAACAATTCGTACAGAGATTGAAGCGGGCAAGCAGCAAACGGACGATATTGAAAAGTTTATTGCCAAGGTTAAGAAGATAACTGAGGTTAAGGAGCTTACTCCCGAGCTTGTCCACGAGTTCGTTTCCAAAATCGTGGTCCACGCTCCGTACCGCAAGGATAAACGCAGACATCAAGAGATCGACGTGTATTATCACGGTGTCGGCATCGTCTATATCCCCACAGCAGAGGAGATAGAGGAAATGTTCGAGGAGCATTTGGAAGATATTAAATGGGAACGAGAACAAGAAGTTAATATAAAAGAGAAAACGGCATAACCGAAATCTCGGTTACACCGTATCTCATTCTTAGAAAGGTCGCTCTTGGGCTATCCTACCTGCTTTATGGTAGGTAGCCCAAGGTCTGTTCTTTTTTGTTTTGTAATTATTCCTCGTCCTCGTCAACGATGGAGCCAAGCTCACATCCGCAAGCGGGGCAGGTAAGCTTTTCGCAGTCGATGGAGTCGTCAAAGCATACGGTCTCGCCGCAAGAGGGGCAGATGATCTCGTAGTAGTCCTCGTCGTCACAAAGCTCGCAGGTGCCGCAAAGCTCGCATTCGTCGCAATCGCCGTCACATTCGTCCTCGTCGCAATCGCAGCAATCGCAGTCGCACTCGTCATCGTATTCGTCGATGAGAACCTGCTCAACGTCGCCGAGATCCTCATCAAGCTCCTCGCAGTAGTCTGCAAGGTCCGCGATGTCGCATTCGATGTCGTCGATCTCCTTTGCCATGTCGTCGCAAAGGTCGATAAGCGCCTTTATGAGCTTTGCCTCAGCACTGTCCTTTTTATCAAACTCCAAGCCCTCGCAAAGGCCCTTGATGTAAGCTGTTTTTTCGGTAAGTGTCATTATTTTGTCCTCACTTTTCTATGTTTTATGACAAAACGGGAGAGGTTGATGTCTCCCGTTATTGTTTCTGATTGAATTGTGCGCTGAACGAATCAGCACATTATGCGCGGGAGAGATACTCGCCTGTACGCGTGTCGATCTTAAGCACATCACCAACGTTGATGAAGAGCGGAACCTTTACAACGGCGCCTGTCTCAAGTGTTGCGGGCTTAAGAGTGTTGGTTGCGGTGTTTCCTGCAAATCCGGGATCGGTGTCAGTAACCTCAAGCTCAACAAAGATGGGGGGCTCAACGCCAAATACGTTGCCCTTATAGGAAATGATCTTGCACATCATCTCTTCTTTAACGAACTTGAACGCGTCGCCAAGCTTATCGGAGTTGAGAGGAAGCATATCAAATGTTTCCATATCCATAAAGTAATAGAGGTCGCCATCGTTGTAGGAGTACTGCATGTCCTTTCTCTCGATGTATGCGTTCTCAAACTTATCAGTGGGGGAGAAGGATTTCTCGATAACACCGCCCGTGATAACGTTCTTGAGCTTGGTGCGGACGAAAGCCGCGCCCTTGCCGGGCTTTACGTGCTGGAATTCAACGACCTGGAAAACGTTGCCTTCCATCTCAAATGTAATACCGTTCTTAAAATCGCCGGCTACTACCATAATTTAATACCTCCAAAAAGTACATTTTTGACTCAAATCAAACAGAATGTAGTCTGCGATCTGCGGTCACTTTATATTTTTACATTTCATTATATAATATAATTAAGCGTTTTGCAAGAGGGGATGAGCGGAAAAATGTAAATTTTCTGTTACAAAGGCTCCAAAATCACACAACCGAGCCGTAGAACACGATATTTCCGTCCAGATCCTGTACCTTTATCTCGCCGCGGTCATACACCGCAAAGGTTTTGGGGTTGTTTTCCTTAGGCAGACTGACAGACCCGGGGTTCAGACAAACGACTCCGTCGCGCTCCTCGAAGCGCGGAATATGTGTGTGTCCCGATAAAAACAGACTGTTTTTTTGCAAGGGCGGCAGATTTTCGGGACATAGCTTGTGTCCGTGCGTCATAAATATCTGAATATTGCGTTCTCCGTCAAATACTATCGCGGTGTCGGAGAGAACGGGAAAGTTCAGCACCATCTGATCAACCTCTGCTTCACAGTTGCCGCGCACGCAAATAAGCTTGTCCGCTATCGAATTAAGCATCGCGATAACTTTTTTGGGGGCATATCCCTCGGGCAGATCGTTGCGTGGGCCGTGATACAGTATGTCGCCGAGCAAAAGTATCTTGTCTGCGCGTTGCTCCTGTGCCGCATTGATCACGGCTTCGCAAGCGGCTGCGTCTCCGTGAATATCGGAAGCTATAATGAATTTCATAAACGGTCCTTTCCGGGCTAACGGATATGTCCGTCGCCTCTGATGAGATATTTTTGTGTTGTCAGCGCGGCAAGACCTAGGGCCTCTTGCGTGCAGCTTTTGCGTAGAGATGCCTATCTCCGCGCCAAATCCAAACTCTCCGCCGTCGGTGAATCTGGTTGAAGCGTTGACGTATACCGCCGCCGCGTCTACGTACTTGCGAAAATACTCGGCGCTGGGCTCGTCGCTTGTGATAATGGCTTCACTGTGTCCTGTGTTATAGCGGTTTATGTGATCAACTGCCTCAAAGACACTGTTCACCACCTTGATCGCTAGTATAAAATCGTTGTATTCAGTTTCAAAATCGGATTCACTTGCTAAAGATGCGCAGTCAAGTATTTCGAGCGTGAGCGGACAGCCTCGCAGCTCAAGCGCGTATTTTTTCTTTACCTCGGCGGCAAAACGGGGAAGAAACTCGTGTGCTATATCGGCGTGAACCAGCAGGGTCTCGATCGCGTTGCACACGGAGGGACGAGAGCATTTGGCGTTTATGGCAACATTTACAGCCATATCAATATCGGCGTGCTTGTCAACGTAAAGATGGCAATTTCCGGCTCCCGTTTCTATAACGGGCACCTTTGCGTTGCTGACAACCGCGGATATCAGGCGTTTGCTTCCGCGCGGGATCAAAACGTCTACAAGTCCTCGCGCCTGCATAAGAGCGTTTGCGCTTTCGTGACCCTCTCCCGGCTCGATAAAGCCGATAATGTCTGAGGACTCGCCGCAAGATGAGATAGCGTTCTTCATAACGCGCACAAGCTCAAGATTTGTGTTGACAGCCTCTCGCCCGCCGCGCAAAACAACGGCGTTGCCCGTTTTAAGACACAGTGCGGCTGCGTCAACGGTCACGTTGGGACGAGCCTCGTATATTATGGCTACCACACCAAGCGGAACCCGCCGACATTCTATCTGCAGGCCGCCCTCCGTGGTAAACACCTCTCCCGAGCCTACCGGGTCGGCAAGCGAGATGAGGGCGCGCACGGCGTCACAAATGCCGTCTATGCGACCGTCATCAAGCCTAAGGCGGTCAAGCATGTGGGCGGCAACCCCGTTTTTCTCTGCGATTTGAAGGTCGAGCTTGTTGGCGTTGATAATGGCGGCGCGGTTATCGCAGAGATGGCGGGAGATCGCCTCAAGGATTTTATTTTTGTGCTTTGTATTTGTTGCGGCAAACGCACGACTTGCTTGCTTTGCGCGTTCACACGTTTGCAGTACTTGTTCCTTTGTATTCATATTTTCCCCTGTGGATAGTGTTATTTTTTAGCGAGAATCTTCTTTATCTCCAGAATGTATAGCTTGTGGTAATCCTTTTTGGGATAGCTTGAGAGATGGGCAGTGTCGTTAAAGCATTCCTCTTTGATATAGTCGGAATAGGCTTTTTTACATACCATTACAAGATCAGCCTCGTCAATAAACGGAGCATTGCCGTCAAACGTTACGGGCAACTGTGCTTTTGCAATTTTGTCGGTGCTTTTCCCAGATTGAGTGCCGCATAGCTTCAAAGCTTCGCGATACTGTTCGCCGAGAAAGCAAAGGGATACTTCGTCGCTGTCTTCCATAAGACTGAACGTGTGTCTTTGAGGGCGCACGTACACCGTGGCAACGTTTTTGTGCCAGATGACTCCGATACCGCCCCAGCTTGCCGTCATGGCATTAGCACCGCTTTCTTTTGTGTTATCGGGCGCGCAGATAAGCAACCAATCGTCACCGATCAGCTTGAACGGAGCGCAGGAGAACTCCTTGGGATCTATCTCGTAAAACATATCCATACCCCCTTTAATTGCTTGGTTTATTTGAATTATAACACACTTTTTAATTCGTTTCAATATATCAAGACGATTTTTTTACTGCTTACAGTATATTCCTCATGGATAAAATATGACAAAAGTCCGAGAATATTATTCCCGGACTTTTTTATTCATATCAATTTATTAATCTTTTGATTCGGAAGGCTTAAAGCCAACGGTGCAGTTGGAGAAAAGGAATTTGTCAACATTTTCAAAGAGCGCGTTTTCGCGAATTGCCGATTCTCCCATGCCTTCTATTATTTGACTTTCAGTATATTTGTATCCGTTGTCCGCGTAATAATCAACGAAATAGTCGACCATGCTATCAAAATCCTCATCGGATACCGTAATGTTGTTTTGCTGGGCGATATAGAAATATACCATTTTGCTCTTTACCGTGTTTTGCGCAAAGTTGGTAAGGGCTGTTTTGTAGTCCTCGCCCTCCTTGAGTCCCAACATATTTGCCGCCATTTGCTCAAACGTCACAGTTATGCCGTACTGTGTATAATAATCCACGTATTGCTGTATCTGCGCTGAGTAGGAAGCGTACCAATAATCAACGGCTGCCTTGGGATAGGTCTTTACCGTTATGTTTTCAAGCATCATCTCGCTGATCTCGGCAAGTACGGCGTTGCGCTGCTCCTCTAAAAGCATATCCTTTACGTGCTCCTCAAATTGCGCAATAACGTCATCCCCGTCTGCTTTGAATTTGAGAATGTTAACAACCGTGTCCTCGTTGTATTCGGGAACGTAAGATTCGTTGGCTATATATTTTATATATACGTTGAAAACAACAGACTTGCCCGCAAGATCCTTGCTCTGATAGTTTTCGGGGAAGGTGAGGTTGAGCGCGACGGGGTTTTCCTTGGAGGTTTGCGAGGGGACTATGCCAATAAGTCCGTCCTCAAAGCCGTCAATAAAGCTGTTGGAGCCGATCTTGAGGGCGTAGGGATCCTCGTCGGCCTCTGCCCACGTTCCGCCTTGGAAAGCAACTCCGTTCAGCAGTCCCTCATAATATATATATACGGTGTCACCCTCCACAACGGCTCTGTCGGTGATCTTTATGGGTTGAGGATACTCCTTGAGAAGACCGTCAATATAGTTTTTAACGTTGGTGTCGTTTATTGCATATATATCGCTCACCGTAACGGAAAAATTAGTGTAGACCGAGGAATCAAGCGACATATATTGGCTCATGTCGGCGTTCATATAGTCAAAATCTTCTGTTGGAGCGTTTGTGTTTTGCGAGGTGGTTTCCTCTTGGGCTGTGCCCCCCGGGGTAGACGTAGTCTGAGAGGGGAGGTTTCCGTTACCGTTGTTTGAAGAGTTGCACGCGGCAAGAAGTCCAACGCACATAACAAGCACCAGCATCATACCCAAAATGTACTTAATAGCTGAAAGGTTTTTCATTTTTCTCCATTCCGCCGCCCGTGGCGGCACAAATATTTTGATAAATTCAATTTTATATTACACCCATAATGATAGCTTATCCGAAGGTAAAAATCAAGTACAAAATGAAAACTTTTTATCACTAATTGTAACTTTATTGACAACGGGAAGGGGAAATGATATAATTACCTTCGTAGAGTGGATAAAGAGGGGAGATGAGTAAATGCCGGATTTTGTTGCTGTAATAAATAAAATAAAAACCGAGCTTTGCCATCTTGGCGTGCGCTTTGTAACCTACGAGAGCATAGGGTCGACCAATGCCGAGGCAAAGGCATACGCCACGTATGCCGCCGACACAAGCCCCGTGCTGTTTCTGGCAAAAGAGCAATCGGCGGGCAGAGGACGGCTCGGGCGGAATTTTGTGAGTCGCGGCGATTGCGGAATATATATGACGCTTTTATATTTTACCTCGGAGGAGCTTTGCTCCGCCGTCACCGTCACAACAGCTACCGCTGTTGCCGCGGCGAGCGCGATCAAGAAGGCGTCCGGAAAAAAAGTAGGCATAAAATGGGCAAACGACATATATAGCGACGAGGGCAAGGTCGCGGGAATTCTTGTTGAAACTGTTCCGACAAAGTGCGGATATGCTATTGCGGTGGGCATTGGAATAAATATTGGAGATACTGGTTTTCCGCCTGAGATCGCGGATATAGCGGCGAGCCTTGGAGAGATTGATGCCAAGTCGGCAGCCGAGCTGATCACTATCTTCTGCGAGCAGGTTTTGAGCCATGCCAAAGACCATAAGAGCAGAGAATATATGTCGGAATACAGACGGATGTTCATGCTAAAGGACAAGACCGTTGATCTGTACGTTTCGGGGGAAAAAGTTATGCGCGGAGTTGTTACGGGAGTGGACGACGAGGGCGCGCTCCTGGTACTTCCGCACGGAGAGCGCGAGGTTAAAAGCTTTTATAGCGGAGAAATAACTGTAAGAATAGTGCAAGGGTAAATAAAAAGCATCGGTTATTCCGATGCTTTTTGTTATTGTATGAGGTCGTATACGTTTATAAGCTCGCGCTTTTGCTTTAACGCATAAGCCGCGGTGTATGCCGTTCCTCCTCCGCTGTGAGCGAGGTATGCGATAACAACGTCGGCTTCATCGACCAAACGCCTGTTGCGGTCGTGCATGCAGGAGGCGGTATAAGAATCGTGCAAATATGTCACCTTGTCCGCGCGTTCAAGTATGGCGGAATACACGTCTTTGTTGAGATCATTCCATTTTTGTGTCTGATTGCGGCAGGGAAGGATCAGCTCAAGCTTGATGTGGGGATACTGTGCCTTAAGCTCAAGAACGCAAAGCGCCGCAATGGTATCAAATCCTATCGCGCCACCCGCGAGAAAACGCTGAGCGCCGCGAAGGATCAATTCTTTCAAAACGTTTTTCAGAGCGGACGGAATGAGATATGCAGAGGAGATCTCAATTTCTCTGTGCCCGGTAAAGCATACGGCTTTTATTGAGTTGTCAGGTTGGGTGTGCTTTTGTGCCATAGCAGTCTCCTCCGTCAAAATTTGTGTTACATCAGAATTATAGCACAAATGTTCGAGCTTGTAAAGGGGTATTTTAAAATTTTTATAATTAATCTATTTGGACTACGCTTACGGAAATATCATCTCCGTCGCGCTCCTTTGGATAATTCTTTTTTGCCAGAGAAATAAGCGTGTCCTTGAGATGCTCGCATTCGTCCGTTTTGTGCTCGGTATTCTGGGATGAATAGCGTCGCTTTTGCTTTGTGTAATCGCAAAGAAAGTCAACAAGCCAGGGGCAATCGTCGCTGTCGGGGCAGCATCCGTCGCTCATCATTATTATAAGGTCTCCCGGAAGGCAATCAAATCTTGTGATCTTTGTGTCCGCGTTTTTGATTATTCCAATGGGCATGGTGTGGGAATTTATCTTATAAACAGTCTCTCCGCGCACGATATAAGTGGGTGCGGCTCCGCTTTTCATAAATAACGCAGTACCGTTTATGAGGTCAAGCTCAAAAAGGTCAACGGTGGCAGAGACCTCGCCGCCTCTCCCTGTGTTTTGGGAGCGGATAACGTTGTTTAGCACGCGCAAAGTAATATCGGAACGGTTTCCCGCGCAAAGCATCTTTTCAATGAACATGGAGCATACGCCCGAGGTGAACGCAGCCTCCGCGCCGCTTCCCATGCCGTCGCTTATCAATGAGTAAAAGAATGATGCGTCGGAAATAAAGGAATTCACAGTATCGCCGCAGAGCTGCTCCTCTGTTGTCGCAAAGGGATCAACGGACAGATCCTCTACGCGCTTTTCGGTCAATAGCTCGGAGGCACATATTCTGCCGCTTGCGCATTTAGCGCGGAATTGGGGTTTTGATCTGAGCCGCATAAGCGTTCCGTCGTTGCCAAGCTCAAAGCTTGGCTCGGTCAGCTCCACTCCCACAAGCTCACCGATGTCGCGACATAGCTCAGCTTGTTTTTTTGCGCTTATTTTATCGGTTATAGAAACACCTTTAATAACCACGTTTATGCAACGGTTGCCGTATACCGCCACCCCGCTCAGCTTAAAGCCTTGGGAGTATAAAAGATCAAATATTTTTTCACCCTTGTCAGTGTCAAAGCAGTATTCGTTTCCATCCGCGTCCAAGGCGTCCTTTAAAATTGCGGTCATGTCGTCATAGCTTGATGCGAAAAGACCGATTTTTTCTCCCTTTAGTATGTTTTCGGTCATACTGCGAACTAACAGATCGACGTCGCCGAGTATTCTTTTATGTTTGATGCAGCGGCCTCTGAATTCGGGCGAGAGATCGTCTTCCTCGGCACCGCCTCTGGCGTGCAGCGCTCCCGTGACGCTTTTGATGGCGTCAAGCGTATCTGAATAGCGAGCTCCCCAGCAGATGTCGCGTTGCGGACAGTCATCGCAGCTTTTAGAAAACGCCGCATCGGTGATCTTGGCGGGGTCCAGCATGTCGGGGCGGCGGAGCCTGTCGCTTAGCTTATGAAAGGTTTCAGATATGGAGGAAAACGCTTCGGAAAGAGCGCCGAGCCTTTCACAGACCGCCTCGTTCTTTGTTTTTTCCGTGACTGCTTGGGCAAAAAACACCCCGCCGGAGAGGATGGCGTTGCGATCGTAGGGGGCGTGCATCAGCCTGCGATATCTGTCTACAGACATGTATATTGGAATAGCAAGCAGCATTGGGGGAAGTACGGTGACAAGGCTGTTGCTTCCCCCCACGTAATAGCACCAAATAACGACAAGGGCACATACTGCCGCAAGCCCCGCGCCTTGTCTGAAGGTTGAGATAATACAAAAAATCAATGCGCAAAAAGCAAGCAACGGAATATATGTAAAATTGAACGCGAGTCCGCATACAAGCGCCGCGCCCACTCCCCAGATCATTCCTTTTTTTGAAGAAATATAAAGAGTGAGCAGCATAGCGAGAAAGGGAGCCATAGGCATACCGATCACGGTTTTGTTCAAGGCGAAAACGACGCAAAGCGGAGCTATACTCATAAACGCGATAAAGGCTCTTGGCTGAGTGCATAGTCGCTTTTCTCCGAAATAGCCGCAAAATGCCAGCGTCAATATCGGGCATGCGGCGGTCATGAACAGTGTACCGTACAGACTGTAAAAGGAGAAATTGTTTTGTATAAGTATAAAAACTCCGCACAAAAGCGCGCCTATTGCTGCGCACAAGAGCTTTATGCTCAGCTTTTCACAAAATAATGAGCGAATGTAGGCTATGGTTTGTCCGTCATCGTCGGTCTTATTGGTTTTTGCTGCTGTCGCGCCCGACGACTCGCGCGAGGCGGCGAAAAAAGAGCTTTTTTTGTGTGAAACCTCGTTGACTTTGAGTGGGGTGGGCAGGGGAGGCTCCTCTTTTTTTGCCCCAAGCTCACTTGTGACAAACGGAAGTATGGCGGCAAGCGCGCGTATGAGTATTACAGATACGCAAGCAAAGGTATAAAGCGGAGGCAGACCTCCCGAAACGATCAATGCCACAGCACCCGCGGCAATGGGTGCAAGCATTCTTCTGTCCGAGCAGGCAAGAGCTATACAGACGGGATATGTATTGAAAAAAAGCTGAACGCCTCCCAAAGCATACGTAATTACCGCCGCTGTGACAAAGCCAACTGTCTTTGATATTCTGTCTCTGACCTCCCACTCGTCTTTATGTGATAGACGAGCGGTGATTTTGGAAAAAAAGCTATGTTTGTTGCCGCGATTGTTCGTTTTGGCGGTGGCTTCCCTTGCTGTTTCCTTGAAATTTTGAGTATTTTGCATTTTGATATCCTCTTTTTTGTCGATTTGTCGGCATTCGCGCCGTTTAAGTAAGAATACGATTTCAATTAGATTATAAAGCAAAGCCCGTGCGTAAGCTGTCGTATTTTGCACGGAGTAAAAAGGCATATAAGGCGGTATTTTGGCGAGTGTTACGGTATTTTTAGGTGTTGTGTCGAGGCGAGGGCGGATTTTTGTCGCTTGATGGCGGCGGTGGCAGAAATATGTGGAAAAGTTTTTGATTATTTATTAAGAAATTAAAATATGGAGATAGGTGAAAAAGTGTGTCATTTATTTCTTGACAAAGTGCGCGCGGTGCGGTATAATAGCAGTATATTTTTCTTTTTGATTGAAAGGCGGTGTCCGTATGACAAATATTCCCGAAATATACGGTTGTATGGTCTTTAATGATGCGGTGATGCGTCAGAGATTGCCTCGCGACGTCTACAAGTCGCTTACATACACGATACAAACGGGTAAGACGATAGACGTTTCCATAGCAAACGTGGTCGCCAACGCAATGAAGGATTGGGCAGTGGAGAAGGGTGCTACTCATTATACCCATTGGTTCCAGCCTCTTACCAGCGTTACGGCTGAAAAGCACGACTCGTTTATTTCGCCTATCGGCGGCGACAAAGTGGTTATGGACTTTTCGGGCAAAGAGCTTATTAAAGGTGAGTCGGATGCCTCGTCTTTTCCGTCGGGCGGACTGCGTGAGACGTGTAACGCCCGCGGATATACCGCATGGGATCCTTCGTCATATGCCTTTATTAAGGATAATACCCTGTACATTCCCACGGTCTTTTGCTCATATACGGGCGACGCTCTTGATACGAAAACACCTCTGTTGCGATCAATGGACGCGATAAGCGAGCAGGCGTTGCGTATCCTTGCCCTTTTTGGCGATACCGCAACCTCGCGCGTGGTAACAAGCGTTGGAGCTGAGCAAGAATATTTTTTGATAAACAAAGAGCTTTTTGACAAGAGAGAGGATCTTTTGTATACGGGAAGAACGCTTTTTGGCGTGTCCGCACCCAAGAGCCAGCAGCTTGAGGATCACTATTACGCGCCGCTGAAAACGAAGATATCCCAATTTATGCAGGAGCTTGACATGGAGCTCTGGAAGCTTGGCATCGCCTCAAAGACCAAGCATAACGAGGTCGCGCCCTCTCAGCATGAGCTGGCACCTATATACGTGACTACCAACGTCGCGGTTGACCAGAATCTTATTGTTATGGAGACGATAAAAAAGGTGGCGGAGCGTCATGGCATGGTAGCGCTTTTGCACGAAAAGCCCTATGCGGGCATCAACGGTTCGGGTAAACACAACAATTGGTCACTTGGCACAGATACGGGAAAAAACCTCTTGAGCGCGGGAAAGAACCCCGCCTCCAACACGCAGTTTTTGCTGTTTTTAGCGGCAATAATCAAGGCGGTTGATGACTATCAGGATCTGCTCAGACTATCGGTTGCCACTCCAGGCAACGATCACCGACTTGGCGCGGATGAAGCTCCGCCCGCTATTGTATCCATGTTCCTCGGAGACGAGCTTGAGGAGCTTATTGACGCCATCGTGGGAGATATAGACTATACCGACAAGGCGAAACGCACGATGGATCTTGGAGTGCCCAGCGTTCCTACCTTCCGCTATGACTCCACCGACAGAAACAGAACCTCGCCCTTTGCGTTTACGGGAAACAAGTTTGAGTTCCGTATGGTCGGCTCGTCGCAGAATCTGTCGCTACCCAATATAGTTATAAATACCGCAGTCGCCAAGTCGCTCAAGGATTTCGCGGATGCGCTTGCGGATGAAGGCGACCTTGAGTGCGCGGCTCGCGAGCTGATAAAGCGCACCTTCAAGGAGCATAAGAGAATAATATTCAACGGAAACGGATATTCGGACAAGTGGCCCGTTGAGGCAGACAAGAGAGGACTGCTCAATTTCAAGACCTCTGTCGATGCCTTTCATTGTCTTACCGACCCTAAGAACGTGGAGCTGTTTACACAGTTTGGAATTATGAGCTCGGTGGAGCTTTGCGCGCGAGAGGAGATCTTGTTTGAGAACTATTCAAAGGTCATTGATATTGAGGCAAAGACCATGGTGGATATGGTTCACAAAAAGATAATCCCCGCGATAGAGCGATACGTTGCCCACCTAACAGGCGTCGCGAAGGACAAGCTCGAGGTGTTTGGCGCGGCTGCCCCCGTTTCGCTTGAGCGCAGGCTAATAGGAGAGCTTTCCTTGCTTGCGGACACGGCATACGATACCGCGGAAAAGCTGAAGAGCGCCGCCGCCTTGGCGGATGGGGAGCAGGATTGCAAGATTTCCGCGTTTGCGTACAAGAATAAGGTCATTCCGCTTATGATCGGGCTTCGCTCGGCTGTTGACCGTGCGGAAACAATGATCCCGTCTAACATATGGCCGCTTCCTTGCTATGGAGATATGACGTTAAAGCAATAATTATTTATTAAAACACAAGAGAGTTTGGATATACTCTCTTGTGTTTTTTTAAAAAATATTGACAAGTATATGAAAGCATGGTATAATACAAACAATACAGTTAATACAGATAATACAGACGGCCTCAAAAGGAGAACAAAATGTATAAGAATTTTTCGGGTAAGCGGGACGTTTATCTCGACATAGCCGACAGATACGTGCAGTATATTAAATTGGGTGTTATCAAGGACGGCGAAAAGCTTCCCTCGGTCAGAGAAGCGGCGGGGGAGCTTGGGGTAAATCCCAACACCGTTGCAAAAGCATACGCTTTATTTGAGGAGCAAGGCTATATTCGGTCTATCCCTAAAAAAGGAGCTTTTGTTATTTATAACGAGGGTTGCAAAGCGCAGGATGAGACCGAAGCGCGCGAGCTTTTACACGCGCTTTGCCAAAGAGGAATATCAAAACGCAAGCTTATAGATTTGATAGAGGAGGTGTATGGGGAAAATGATTGAGATCAAAAATCTAAAGCACAGTCTTGGAGGACAAAAGATACTTGACGGTATCAATTTAAAAATCAATGACGGCGGAGTTATGGGACTTGTAGGCATAAACGGCGCAGGAAAGACCACGCTTTTACGCCTGATAAGCGGAGTTTATCGTGCGGACGAGGGAGAAGTGCTGTGTGACGGAGAGTCAACTCAGCGGGAAAATGCCAGAAAGAAGCTGTTCTTTCTTCCCGACGATCCTTATTTTACAACGCATACCACGGGAAAATCGCTCCGACAGATGTATAGCGTATTTTATCCCCAATTCGACGTGGATACATACAGGCTCCGCATGGAAGGGTTCAAGCTTGATGAATCAAAGCCGATAAGGAATTTTTCCAAAGGAATGAGGCGACAGCTCTTTGTTGCCTTGGCGCTTGCGGTAAAGCCAAAGCATCTATTGTTAGACGAGGCGTTTGACGGACTCGACCCACTTGCCCGACTTTCATTTAAGCGAGCGATCAATGAGGCGGTTGAAAAAGAGGGAATGAGCGTTGTGATATCAAGTCATTCTTTGCGAGAGCTTGAAGACTTTTGCGATTCATACGCGCTTCTGGATCAAAGGGAAATAATTTCCTCAGGTGATATTTCGGATAGGATCAACAGCTTTTGCAAATTTCAGCTCGCTTTTTCGGAAAGCATTGACGAACGTCTGTTTGATTCCTTTGATGCCGTATCTTTGGAAAAGAGTGGCAGATTTGTGCGCATCGTTCTGCATGGGGAGGTAGAAGCGGCAAGGCGGAGGCTGGAGGCGCTGGGACCCGCCATCATGGAGGAGATGCCTATGGATTTTGAGGAATTATTCATACGCGAAGTAGAGGGAAGGGGGTATCTTAAATGAGTGTAGCCGGAAGATATCTTGCGTACGGGCTAAAAAAGAGTCTGTGGCGCACTGTCACCTTTTCCGCTATATCTATGATAATTTGCTTGATCGTTGCGTCAAGCGAAACGGCAACGGATTATGAAAATTACAAAAGCACAGGCATATATATGCTTGCGATCGTGCTTGGAGTGTGTTGCACGGTGATGCCTATGCTGGAGCTTTCCGATTTCAAGAACAGACGCAATCTCGATACGCTGTTTTTCCTGCCCATCGACAGACGAAAGCTGGCAGCGGTGCATTTTATCAGCGGTTTTATCCAGGTCGTTGTAATATATACCGTGGCGTTTTTGTCGTCGCTTGTATATCTTTTGATCAACACCGACTGCTTTGAGCTTGCATATATGATCCCGTATTATTTTTTATCGGTGCTTGTCGGATTTGTAATCTATTCCTTTTTCTCGTTTATATTCAATCAGGGAAATACCGAGACGGACGGCATCATTTTGTGTATTCTCTGGGCCTTTGTGGCATACGCGGTAATGGCTGTCACAAGGGAGACCGTTATAAAAGCCTTTTGGGGACCTGACACGTGGTATGTGGAGCATATACAAAGATGGAATGAGGGCAATAGCTTTGCGTCTTGGGGAATAGTATATGCCCCCATAAACAATCTGACGGTTATATTTGAGGATCTTATAGAGGTTAACAGGCACGGCGCGCAGTACGTCTATGAGCAGATGTACGCGTACAGGTATATTCAACAGATGTATATGTTCTTTGTTTGGGGCGCGGTAGGCATTGCGTGTGCAGTGGGCTTTGTTATCGGCTTTGGTAGAAAGGGAGCGCACCTGGCGGGAGAACCGTCGGATTCGTGGCTCGCGTATAAATCCATCATCCCTATTTACGGATATTCGTTGGCGCTATATTCCATGACGGAGAATTCGTTTGAAATTTTGCTGATACTGACCGTTATCTTGATGCTTATAGGATACGTGGTATATCGCAGGAGCTTTAAGATCAAAAAAAGCGACATAATAGCTATTGCGTGTATTTTGATACCGATATTAATCGGATTATTGTTGAAATCTATGATGCCTACGTACGTTTACGTATAAAAAACGGCGCGGACGAATGACGAGACCCCATAACGAAGGTTTCAAAAACAAGTGGTAAAGACAATCGATACAGTATATCGCAAATAATAATTTGAATGGAGATACTGTAATGAAAACATTGTATGAAACACTTGGTGGAACCTATCGTGAGGAAAA
>SVTF01000006.1 GCA_015063905.1 Oscillospiraceae bacterium
GAGTCTTTTGCGTTGTCTGCTCGGTAGGCTGCGACTGAGTTCCTCCGGTAGTTTCAGCCGGTCTCTGCTCGGTACAAGCCGCGAGCGATGCTATCATAGATATAGCCATGACAACAACGCAAAGCTTTAGCAAAAAGCTCTTTCTCATAGCTCCTCCTTTTGCCGCGTTCAGCGGCATCTTTAAAGTTAAAAATCGGGATGTCAGGCCTCGTACCTCATCATCCCAAAGAGCATCCGAGAGTGCCAATCAACAGGCTCTCGCAGAGTTTTTCTCTACCCTAATTTTACTACTTTTGGTCTTTTGTGTCAACCAAAATTAGCTTTCAAAGCATCCTCTCTTGTCATTTTTGTTTCACTGCACAATTTATTTTTAATTTTTTTGTGCAAAACACACATATTTATGGTTGAAAAGCAAAGAACTAAACGCAATGTAAATAATCGCGACTACAATCAAACATAAGCCAAACGAAAAGGTGACCGCCCTCGGTTCAAAATTGCCGCGGCGGTCGACCCATCGTATCGACACATTCAGATCTATCCCGTACAGACAAAGCCGACGGATCAATTCATTTTTTACAAGCTTGCTACATAATTATTTATCATGCCGCCGTGTCATTCAAGGCTATCCGCGAAAGCGGTCGCCAAGGCGTCACAACGCTCGTTATACGGGTGTCCGTTATGACCCTTGACCCAAACGAACGTCACATCATGACGCTCCAGAAGACAGATCAATTGCTCCCATAGATCAACGTTGAGGACCCGGCTCTTATCGCTCTTTTTCCAATTGTTTTTTCTCCACGACTCAAGCCAGCCCTTTTCAATGGCGTTCACGACGTATTGAGAATCCGTAGTCAGCGTGACAAGGCAAGGCTCGCGGAGCGCGGTAAGCGCCGCGATAACGCCCGAAAGCTCCATTCTATTATTGGTAGTCATCGGTTCTCCGCCCGAAAGCTCCTTCTCTCTGCCTTCATATACAAGTATAGCTCCCCAACCTCCTCGGCCCGGGTTATTACGGCACGCACCGTCCGTGTATATATATACGTGCTTTTTCATCGTTCAGACTTCCTTTCCCTGCGCGTTTGCTTGTCAAATTCAGCAGCGCGCAACCGCCTCTAAGAGCTATTATATCACCAAAGCTGCGCCTTTGCAACAATTTTTCTTGACAAATCAACTTAATTATGGTAAAATTCGTGTGAGTTGGTACTCATTCAAACAAGAGAGGACAGAATAATTATGAACACTCAAGAACAAGATATTCTGAACAAAAACGACAATTCCACGTGTGCCGAGACCGCTCCCGATGCCCCCGCGCAAACGCAGGAGAGCAGCACCGCGCAAGCACCGGCAGCCGATGCCGTAAACGACGGTGGCAAAAGAAAAAAGGAAAAGAAAGATAAATCCAAGCGAAACAAGAGAAAACGCCGCTTTGGAGACAGGAAGGAAGGCAGACGCCTGCGTTCTCTGGACGGATTGCACGTTGCAATGCCCTTTATAATGAAGGACAGAAGTGACGCGTGCAACACTTTCGCCGATGAGATAGAGATTTCCGAGGCTGACCTTTTTGTGCGTGAGCAGATAATGTCGGGAAAGGAAAACTTTTCTATGCTACACGTTATTCTTGCCGCATACGTCCGCACGGTTTCTCAATATCCATATCTTAACCGTTTCATCAGCGGACAGCGCATATTCGCGCGCCACAAGATCGAGATCAACATGACCGTTAAAAAGGAGATGAACATTCATTCTCCCGAAACGTGTATTAAGGTAATTTTCGAGCCCAAAGACACCATATACGACGTTTACGATAAATTTAACGCCGAGATCGCAAAGATACAAAACGACACGGGAACAGACAACGTGGCGGCCTTCTTCAAAAAATTCCCTCGCATACCGTTCAGATGGGCAGTTAAGGTAATAGGTTGGTTGGATTATTGGGGTATGCTTCCCCAGTCGCTTATGAATTCTCTTCCCTTCTGGGGATCGATGATAATCACAAGCATGGGTTCGCTTGGAATCAAGCCGATCTACCACCATCTTTACAACTTTGGCAATCTTCCGATATTCGTTTCATACGGAACGAAAAGAAAGGTCATATCAACAGACAAGAAAGGCAATATAACCTCGAGAAAGGTCATAGACCTCAAGGTCGTTACCGACGAACGTACCTGCGACGGCTTCCAATACGCAACCGCTTTTAAAATGTGGAAAAAGCTCATCGAAAACCCCGAATCTCTGAAAACCCCTCCCGCGCAAGTGTTTGAAGACGTGGACTGACACCCCCGATAAACCCTTTAAACGTAATGCGTTTAATCAAATCGCTTGCAAAAGAAATGATACATAAAAAACATCGTTTGCAAATGTAAAAGAAACGATATATAAAAAGCGCTTTCGGAAATTCCGTAAGCGCTTTTTTTGCAGCATGTAAACAACTGTATGTTTATTTATTAACTTCTGATTTAACCGTGTCAACTAAAACAATTTTATCAGGACCGCGCCATACTCGCTAAGACTAAGCACAAGTCGCTTTTTGGGGCCAGAAAGCTGAACCGCCTGCCCCTCCTCAAAGTTTTTAACTCCGTCAAGCATGTATATTTGAGCGGTATATAGTTGGGGCGGAATAGATTCCAGCCTTACGTCCACGGCTCCGCAGCCTTCAAAGGATGATATCAGCACGCATGCCTCTCCCGATGCACTTATTGTGGCAGACGCGTAAATTCCCGAATGGGCATACCCCTCCGTCTGTTCACTTGAGCAATAGACTGCTCGCCGAGCTCTGTAAAGCTCCCCAAACATTTTGAAAGCATAAAAAGCTTTTTGCGGAGCGCCAAAGGGGTCGCATATGGGACACCACGGAGATAGCGCGGGTTGCGCGTCATAAAGATGGGCGCCGCCAACCTCACTAATCGCGCCCGCTTCAAGCATAAAGGAAAGCGCATATGCGGCTCCCTTGATCCCCGACTGTTCGCCAAACAGATGAGCTCGCTTTTTCACGTCTTGTCCGGCGGTATCCATAAGCCTTCGCGCATTATTTGTTGATAAATCAACATTTTTTGCGATATACGCCCACTCTCCAACTATTATTTCAGTCTCATTAAACCCAAGATTGATGAGTATGGGAACAAGACTTCTGATTCTGTTGGCGGCTACAACGGGTGTGGATTCAAAAAGAGACAACGTAATAAAATCAAGCGGTGCGTGGCTTCTCCTGCAAAATCTGATAAAATCCCGCGCCGAGTCTTCGTCGTCAAAGCACATACCTCCAACCTTTATATTGCGGTCATAAAGCTTTATCATGCCTGAAAGCTTTCGGTAAAGCTCGTAGCCTTTATCCTTTATATCGGATCTTGAATCAGGATCGACGCCCCAAATTTCAAAATACTCAATTCCAAAGGCGAACCCGTCTGCCCAATAATCGTTATAGTGCTTTATTACGTTTACGCACACCTCGCACCAAGCATCAAAGTTTTGGGGCGCGGTCACTTCTTTAATCCCCGCGCGGTCAAAGCTTTCGCCAAGTCGAAACATAACCCTGGCGCCGCAATTGTACGCCGCACTGACGTAACGGTCCGTGCAAGCAAAATCATAACTGCAAGGGTCGTGAGGGTCTGCGTTCGGGTTTTTGAATATACGTGAAATATCGATAGCAAGCGACGACACAGGGGTATCCGTGCCGGAAAACCTTACCCGCGGTACGCCAATTTCTCTGAAAAGTTCGGAAATATCCGCTCCGTAAGACACAGGGCCGTTGCACATACCGTGCATGGGCTTTATCTCTCCAATGTCAAGAGAAAAATCCACTCTGACCGTGGCATGTTGCGGCTTTGGCAACACTTTTTCTGCCTTGGGGGGATCGGACCCGTCCAAAGACCGTGCCGCGACTTTATCGGCTTGCTCTTGCTTTAATGAAACCGCGTTTTCAGCGCCCGACATTTTTGCGATCTTTTCTGCCTGCCTTGCTTCGTACAAAGCCGCTCTCTGCCCTGCGGTAAGACCGTCCTTCGCCTTTGGCTTTCTCGGCATGTCGCTTATCCCCCTTTCGTAATATTATCTATAAAAGCAAACAGTTATTCTTGAAAATCAGAACGCCCACAAGCCGTTCTCAAAGATGACAAATTCGCCACCGTCCTTTTTGATGCCAACAATAGACATATCCTCGGTTCCTATCATAAAGTCAACGTGGATAGCGGAATCGTTAATTCCCATCGCCTTCATGTGCTCGTTTGTATATTTATCGTAATCAACAACAGTATTGGTAAATCCGCGTCCCAGAGCCAAATGGCAAGCCGCGTTTTCATCAAACAAGGTTTCGTAGAACATAATTCCGCTTTGGCGAATAGGAGAATCGTAAGGCACGAACGCGCACTCGCCCAGCATAGCGGCACCCTCGTCCATAGATATCATGGTCTTTAGCAGCTCCTCATTCTTTTCAGCATGCACCTCAACGGCACGTCCGCCCTCGAATTTAATGCTGAAATTGTCAATTATCTCACCTCTCCACGAAAGTGGCATGGAAGAATACACTATTCCCTCTGCCTCTCCCGCTTTCGGAGAGATGAACACTTCTTCTGTAGGGATGTTAGGATTGTAGTACTCGCCGCCAAGAGTGTCCTCGCCGCCGCCCATGAATACGGTGTTCTCTATAAGACCGACTCTGAGGTCCGTTCCGTTCGCGGCCTTGTATTTGAGCGCAACAAGTCCCGCGTCATTGAGTATCTTGCAACGGCGCGCAAAGCTTTCGTTGTGCTTACCCCATTCAGCCACCGCGTCAAGAAGATTGCCCTCGCCGTCTATAACTCGGGATGCCTGAAGAATTGCGTTCCACAACTTTTCCTTGGCAACCGACACGCGATCACCGGGGAATATTTTTTTAGCCCAAGCGTCACCGGGCACAGCCGCGATGCACCATTTATATTTATTGTCCATCTGATCTCTGTAGGGCTTAACTATCTTCATTCTTTCGATCATCATCTTGGCATATTTCTTTTGATTGATGCCGCGAAGTCCATCGGGATCATCACTTACAATGTGAAGCATTGCAGGATTCTTTTCAAGCCTGTATTTAAGCTTTTCCTCCTCGAACCTTTCCATTTTGCCAAGCTCTTTTATGCTTCTGTTGTTAACGTGCAGCTTTGTCAGCGGCATATACGACCAATCAACGATAACTCTGGACGCCTTCGCTCTGTAGCATTCTTCTACAAGCATTTTAATAAACTCGGGCTGATCAAGCTCCGCGTTGATTATAACGGGATCACCTTTTTTTATAGCTACTCCGCATTTTACCAAAAGTCTTGCGTATTCTCTTAAATAAGTTTTTTTCATAAATCAAGTTTTCCTTTCGAGTACACTTATAAGAAGATTATACCATAAAAATGTATTTTTGTCATCTTTTTTGCTCTAAATTAATGATTTTTTAATAAAAGTGTGGTAAAATCATAATATAAAGGGAGGTGTATCTATGTATCAGATAGATGAAACAAAAATGATACGTTCAGCAAAGGATAGCTTGGCGCTATGCAGACCCGAACGTAGCATGTTTTCGGAATGCATGATATTCGTGCTTGTCACGTTTATTTGCTCACTGCCTCAAAGCATTGTGTCATCGGTATACACTACTATCGCTATGCTGACCGACCCGGAGTATTATAAGCTGATCTTATCCGAATCTCTTGACTTCGAAGCAATAGACCAGTACGTCATAAATTTCTCCGCCGGCATTCCAAGCTGGGTCTACGCTATGTTGCTTGCGTGCTCGGGATTTATGATACTTGGCGCATTGATATACTGTAAAAAGTTTCAAAAGCGATCGCCGTTTACTCTTGGATTCAGCAGGCGCGGCGTACTGCCCGAGTATCTTGCAGGAGCGGTAATCGGCCTTGTTATGATCTCCATTCCCGCGCTCATTTGTCTTATCACAAAATGCGTGACCTTTAGCTTTAACGCAAACGTCGATCCGCTTATGATCGCATTGTTTTTAGGCGCGTTCTTGCTTCAGGGCATGGGCGAAGAAGCTCTGTTCCGCGGATATCTTATGACAAGCCTCGCGCGCCGACACAACGTTTGGGTGGCTATCATCACAAGCGCGGTTATTTTCGCGGTATTCCACATGGGAAACCCCAATTTTTCCGTTATCGCATTTCTCAACATAACGTTGTTTGGTATCTTTGCAGGCGTGTATATGCTCAAGCGCGGAAGCATATGGGGGATCGGCGCGATACATTCGCTCTGGAACTTCGCGCAAAGCAATCTTTTTGGCTTCAACGTTAGCGGAAATCCCAAATTTGACACCGTATTTCACTCGCAAAACGCCGATTTCGGTACGATCTTGAGTGGCGGCGAATTCGGGCTTGAGGGCGGACTCGGAGCCACGGTCATTTTGCTTGTGGCAATTCTTCTTGCCTTGCTGATGCCTACCAAGGAAAGCGAAAAATGCACAGAACCGCCGAAGGAAAAGATCGAGCTTGATATATAAGTTATCCCCCGTCAACGTCTGCACAGCGGACTTGACGGGGGCTTTGATCGGGGCAATATCAACCTCGCCCCACTTATTAATTGATGTTCAGATCAAATTATCTTGCAGAACCGTTCTGAAGAGAGTTCTCGTAAGACTCGATCATCTTCTTAACCATCTGACCGCCGATGCTGCCTGCCTGACGGGAGGTAAGATCACCGTTGTAACCGTTATTGAGGTTAACACCTACTTCGCTTGCTGCCTGCATCTTGAACTGCTCAAGAGCCTTCTTTGCATTCTTGTTTGCCATAATTTTCTCCATTCTGCCGCCATTGTCGGCACATAAATAATAGATGAGTTTCGCCTATCGGCAAAATTTGTGCGTGAGGCGGTTAATTTATAATTAATATGAAACCGCATATCACGTCGTTCTTCATCCGCCCGTATTTGTGGGCGTTTTTACATAAAAGAATCTATATCAATCGAGACGCGCCGCAGACCTTTGGCGAAACAAAGCCTTGTCTGCGGCGCGAAATTTGCATTATTCCGTTCGCTCGACAAGTTTTAATTTCAGACCCGCTTTGCGTCTCTGATATTATTTTGCTCAAGCGACTTTTTTATATGAATGGAAAAATCAGGCAATGCTGCGACTGAAACCGCAATGTTAATACGATTTATGAAACACTAAAGGTTGTCGATTTTTTTGATAACATCTGGAGCTTTATCTGATACAATACTTCTCTCAATTCTTCCGCTTCTCTCAAATCACTAAGTAATGTTTTGATATCCGAAGCCTTCCGAGGAGATCCATCATTCTCAAAAGTCATATCAACATAGCAATTATGGCACCAAAAATTCCTTCTTTCGCGCATTGCTTCAAGTCTACAATACACTTCGTCAGGAATCACCGACTCTTTTTGTTGATCCTCTTCTAACTTGATCTTCGCAACAATCTTGCCAATCGTGCTTTCTGCCACTTTGTCTAGTCCGCTTATGAACGAACCGTTCCAAGTAGATGCGTAAATGCCCTCCAAATGATGCTCGATATATTGATATTGCTCTAATAAAGTGCTATGCTTTATCCTAAATTCATCACGGTCCATATCGCATATCCTTTTCATACACAATAAACTCTCGCTCAAAACCCTTCGAACTCATCCATACCGCACTTTTGGAGTGCCGCGAGATATTCCTCGTAGGAGACGTGCTCGGTCTTGGTCGTAAAGTGGTTTGTTCCGCTGATGCCGTCTTCGGTAGTCCACTCAATAACCCAGAATTCAAGCTCCTCCACAGCACCAAGAGTTGCAATACAAGCGCTGCTCTCAGCGGCGACGTTCGCTTTGCCTTCAATAAGCACCTCGTCGGTCATAACGTTGCGTACCGCATAAGTTATCTTTTGATCTTTTCCGCCGTCCTGGACCGCAAACAGTTTGATCTTTCCGCCATCGGGCTCATCAAACATAAGGCAGATCGGCTGCTGCGAGCGCTGAATGAATTTGAACGCCAGCTTTTTGCATCCGTACCAATCTATTACGGCATCGGAAACCTGAGGCCAACCGTCAAGCAAATTCCACCAGATGATACCCGAACGGTGAGGCTTGCCTATACGGAATTTTTCGATAAAGTATTTTTTAGCCTCCGCCTGGGACATCTGACTCTGCTTTGCAAAATCGCAGAGATTATCCGCTTCTTTATCAAAGAAATTGCGCACCTGCTTTACCATAAGAGGAATACGGTAGGCGTAAGGCGAGGTGATATTGGTATCCATAGACGCCGCATGAACAAGATAATCGGGCGTTCCCTTGTCGTTTGCGTCAAGCACAGGATAAAGCTGATCCTGCGCAATAAATTTTTCCAAGGATTTCGGGGAAGGACATCCGTGATAACCGATCTCGGAGGCAAAGCAAGATCTGGCTCTCTTATAATACTGTCCCTTGAAATAGTCACGGGGGCCCCAGAGATGCTCCTCGGGAGTGCTCATATTTCTCTCAAAGGCTACGCTGTCAACGTAAGGTGACGAAGGAATGAATGTGCGCATCGGATCGTGATTGCGCACCGCCATAGGCAACACCTTACGTGTTGCGGGAATATCGTTGGGATTTGCGTGGCGGTTAAACCAGCCCTTGATAAATGCATCGTTCTCGTTGTCTCCCGCCCAGAGCGAGAGAGAGGGATGATTGCGCAAACGCTTGATAACAGCTATCGCTTCTTCTTCAAGCATAGAAAGGAATCTTTCATCCTCGGGATAAATGGCGCATCCCATGCAAAAATCCTGCCATACCATAATACCGTTCTCATCGCAGAAATCAAAGAACGCATCATCCTCATAAACGTTACCGCCCCAGCAGCGAACCATGTTACATCCACTCTCACCGAGCAGCTCGAGCGCCATGGGTAATCTCTCCTTATCGCGACACGGGAAGGCATCCAGCGGCACCCAGTTGGTACCAAGGCAAAATACCTTTTTGCCGTTGACCACGAAGCCGAATTTGCCGCTGCCGTCGGATTCCAGGACAGACGTTCTCTCAAGATCGATCACGCGCACACCAAAGCGGAAGCTTTGTTCGTCCAGCACCTCGTCACCGCGCCACAGGCGGATCACTACGTCGTAAAGATTTTGCTCGCCGTAGTTCTTGGGATACCAAAACTTTGCGCCCGCAAGATTCATTACGATATTTTCATAAGTATGATAGGGTCTCTTTTCGCCGTGGAAGCTACTGTCACCGCACACACCGTCCACCGTTATCTTCATGCCGTCAAAAAGGTCTGCGTCGGTGTCAAACTGTACGTGAGCTACAAGTGCCGCCGTGTTATTCTTCGCATCAACTCTCACGGTATAAAGATAGCACTGCTCAAATCTCTCTGCGGACTTTTGCACAAGATAAACGGGCTTCCAGATGCCGCCCGACACAAATCGGGGCATAATATCCCATCCGAACATGTAGGCCGCCTTGCGATAAGCAAGAGCCGCCTGATTGTAGTACTGCGTACGGTTGAGTGGCGCGATAGCGTGATCTCTTGCGGCTATCATATATGGAAGAATATGCACGATAAGCTCATTCTTTCCCTGCTTTAGATACTCCCCGGCACAAAATGTATGGCCTATGAGCATGTTCTCAGCGTGGCCAACAGTCTTTCCGTTTAGAATAATATCCGCCACAGTATCTATTCCTTCAAAGCAAAGTGACGTTTGGGGAGTGATCTCATCGCACTCAAATGTAGTATAGTACCACAAGTGACGGTTTTCATACTTTTGATAAAGCAAAGGGTTTTGACTAAAATACGGATCAGGCTCAATTCCCGCGGCATAAAGATCCAGCTCCATACATCCGGGAACGGTTGCGGGGATATTAAGATAAGGAGCACTCTCCAGCTCCGCGACAGTGGTAGGCTCAAACCCATTCTGCTTAACATCAGAATTAGGTGCAAGCAACAAGCCCCACTTTCCATTCAGCTCTACTCTTTTTTCCATAACACTCTCCATTTTGATATAATTCTGTGCGCATTGGATGCGCTGTATACACTTTTATTATAATCGTTTTTTACGTCAAATTCAATGTTTTTTTATTAATATAATTTCGCATTATCATATAAAAACGGACGATGAGCAATCACCTCGCCTTCTATAGAGTGTTGCGCTAAAAAGCGTGCTCCTATAATATCCACAAAGCTCTAGTTTTCACAATAAATCGCCGAAAACAAAGCATACCGCCCACACGTTTCCGTGTAGGCGGTATTTCAATACTAATTATTCGATTATGCCCAGAGGATAGGATCCTGCTCAAGGAATATACCCTTAGGCTGCTCAACCGTGGATTCAACCTTCTTCTCGCTCTTAGCCTCAGCCGCTTCATCCATAGACAGGATAACGTCGGTAACGTGATAAGCAAGCTCCGCGGAAGCCTTGTGGGGTCTATCCGCCTCAATAGACTTGATCATATCCATTACGCCCGCGCCGCGACCGTACTTTGCGTACTCAACAAACTGCGGCAGAGGACGCCACTCGGTATCTCTGAATCTCTTTACAAGAACATCTCCGTCATACATATTGGGGTCGGGAATGAGCATAGAGCCCTTTTCGCCGTAGACCTCGATCTTGGGAGTCTTGGAATCCCAGATATCAAACGAGTTGGTAAAGCTACCGATCATGCCGTTTTCAAAACGAAGGGTGGAGCAAACGTGTGTGGGGATCTCAACGTCGATCTTATCGCCGCGGCGGGGAGCCACCTTGATGGTTCTCTGCTCAAAGGTCTTTTTCTGCATGCTGTAAACGCTATCGATGGGACCGAACAAGCTTACGAAAACGTTGAGGTAATAAGGAGCCATGTCAAGCATAGGTCCTGCGCCCTTCTTATAGAAGAAGTCACAGTCGGGTCTCCAGAACTCATTACCTCTCATAGGACACAGTGCGCTTACTCCAAGAGGTGCACCGATCCAGTCCTCTTCTATCGCCTTTTTTGCGGTCTGCATGGGCGCGCTCATAAAGCTATCGGGAGCGCATCCAACTCTCTTGCCACACTTCTTTGCAACTTCCATGATCCTTTTTATACCGTCTCGGCTGGTTGCGAGGGGTTTCTCGGAATAAACATGCTTGCCGGATTCAAGAGCCTTAATGTTGACCTCTTCATGAGCCATAGGAACGGTGAGGTTAATGATTATATCAACATCCTTGTCCTCATATACAAGCTCGGGCGTGCCGTATTTTTCAATGCCGAATTCCTCAGCTCTCGCCTTTGCCTTCTCAACTACGATATCACCGATAACGGTAACCTTGAAATAGTCCATAAAAACGTCTCTTGCGTTTCTGAGATACTGGAAGCTGATGTCTCCGCATCCGATTATACCAACGTTATACTTTTTCATTATAGCTGTCTCCTTTATTATATTGTTATTCTTTTTATGCTCTGATGATTTCGTTGAGATACTTATAGCTCTTTGCCGCAAGCTCTACTACCTCTTCAAAGGTATCGTTGTCACCCTCGGTCTCAACAGAAACGACACCCTCGTAGCCATAATCCTTAAGCAGCTCTACACATCCCTTAACGTTAACTATTCCGTCACCCGTAGCAACGCATATTCTCTGCTCGTTTATATCCTTTGTGTGGCAATGAACAACTCTGTCTATAACACTCTTAAGCACTTCAACCTCACTGGCTCCGTTGCCCGCGCTCTTCCAACCGGACTTGCCGTTTCCGCTCTCAACGTATCCCGCGCGGAAAATGTTGCACGCGTCATAGTTGATTCCAAGCACAGAAGGATCGCCCATCTTCATCATTTTCTGGAGTCCCTCCGCGGTAAGTGAGAAGGTTCCGTGCGGCTCGATAGCAACAGTTACGTTGTTCTTTGCGGCAGCCTCAAGAATAAGACCGAGTCTTTCCTCAAGCGTTTTGTAAGCGTCCTCGTCGCTCATTCCCTCGGGCTTGTGGCCGTCACCCGTATGTACCACGGGAATTCCCGCAGCAGCAGCCCACTCTACTGTACGAATACCGGATGCCACGCTGTTAGGATTGGAAATAATGTTTCCGTTGAGCGACCAAAGTCCCGTTATCGCCTTGAATCCAAACTTTTCCTTGAGTCTTACAAGATTTTCAGGGTCATCTGTCTCAACGTTGACGTGGGGACACCAAGGTCCAACCGCCTGCGTTTCGAAATACTCAAATCCAATGTTTCTGATGGCGTCAAGACTGCGCTCAAGATCGAACTTTCTGAAAAGTACCGTTCCGCAACCTAATTTCATCATATGTTAATACCTCCTCGTCGCTCCGCGACGTATTTAATTTTTATATTGCTTGTCAAAAGACAAGATCAAACAAAAGATACATAAGCGGCAATGTGATAACGCACAATAGCGTTCCCGAGAGCGTGAGAGTTGCCGCATACTCCGCATCAGCCCCATATTTTTTTGCCATGGAAGGCGCGCTTGCCGCAGTGGAAACCGCGGTTGCAACAAGCATAGCCATGGAAAGATCCCAAGAAATATTGATTCCGCATACAAATTTAAATAAGCAAAGCAACCCAAAGGTTATAAGCGGCGCAGCAACAAGCTTTATAAGCGACATTACATATATTCCCGCGCTCTTCCACATCTTTATCAGATGGAGCTTTGAAAGCTCATAGCCCGCGGCTATCATGGCAAGGGGGGTAGTGAGCTGTGCCAGCATAGTGGAATAACTGTTAAGATTGGTCATCTTTGCGCCTATTCCAAAAGCGGAGCAAGCAACTCCTATAACTATGGCAAAAAAGATGGGACTTATAAGCGTTTTCTTCAGATTTATCTCTTTCTTATCTCCCGAAAGCACGTAAACTCCTACTGTAAGCAACAAAAACGTGCTGACAACGTTAAAAACAGAAACGTAAAGCACGACGCGGCAATTTGTCGGCCACATAGCCGCCGCCAACGGTATACCGAGAAAGCCGCAATTAGGAAACACCGCGCAAAAAGCCAGGGCTCTTGCCTTTGCTTGTTCTCCATTTTTAAAAAGACGGCAAACAAGAAGCAAGATGGCAACCAACACTATCGGCAAAGCGGCGGAAATCGCTATCTCCCAAACACCTATGCCGGCTATATCCATTCCAATAAGCTTTGACAAAACAAGGGCTGGCATTGCAACGTACATAAGCACGTTACTGAAGGACAGCATTGCAGAGCCCTCGACCAGCTTTAATTTTCCGAGAATATATCCCGGAATAAGCAACGCAATAAACAAAAGCACGATCTTGAACATTTCGTAAAACGCGTCCATAGTCTCCCTCCCTTCACAGTTTTGCAGGGTCAAAATCAACCGTCTTCACACTATGCTCATTATACCGCGCCTAAATGCGCAAATCAATAGCCAAATCGGACACAATTGCGCCCATACACTATCATTTCGGACATTTTTGTTGTTTTTTTCGGACATTCTTATTGATTTTTTGCCACAAAAGGTGTAAAATACAATTACATATAGGCAAGTTGGAGGAAAAGAATTTGATCGAATTACAAAACGGCGGGGTTGGAGCCTTCTCAAGAACCTCTCATTCCATTGGAAAATACGATATTGAAATAGAAAACCAACTCATAAAATGCCGCGTGTATTGGGCAAGGGTTATTGGCAGCGAAACCGAGAGCCTTTTTACCGAATACACAAAGCATACGTTCTATGAAATACAATACGCGCTTGACGGCAAGATAGTTATGCTTATAGGTGAAAACAAGCGCATAACCGTTGAGCAATCGGATTTTATCGTTATCCCCCCCGACACCTTTCATCAGATAGTAGACGGTGACAGTGTGGGCGCAAGATTTATCATGGCGTTCTCGCTTGAGATCAAGGATCACGCTCTTTCGCTGCTTCCGCGCGAGCTATCAAAGCTCATTCCGTACCACGAATCCAAATATATGAGAGATCTGCTCAAAATAGTCATTGGTAAAACGTATCACGACGATGCCGTAAGACGAAGACTCGTTACGGGATACCTTGAATGCTTTATGCTTGAATTTATTGAGGCGGTTCTACCCTACCGCGCGCAAAGCGCGGCTCAGCATGAATCAATGAGCGAAAATGAAATAAGAGTTGCGCAGATAAAGCGATTTATTGCCGACTACAACGGCATCGGCGTCTCCCCCCGTGACGTATCCAAAAAGTTCAATATAAGCGAACGGCATCTCAATAGAATATTCGTGTCGGTAACAGAAAAAACTCTAAAGGAAGAGATCAACCGCCAGCGTCTGGGCAAGATCGAGGAGCTCGTTACGTCCACCGCACTAACCTTTCGCGAAATAAGCGAGCTTTGCAACTTTTCCGATGAATACGCCATGAATAAATTCTTTAAGCGATACACTCTTTACAGTCTCACCGAATACCGTGCTTTGAGATCGCAATAAACAGAGCTTTGAGCTTCCTTTCGCTAAAACGCGCCCGCATTCAAAGGCGAAGCCTCAAAACCCTTTGATTGCAAGCAAAACAACGCAACTCTACTGCGGGTAGAGTTGCGTTTTACTACAGGTAGACCCCCGTTTTCTTTTTGTAGAGGCACATGCCGAAACAGTTTATTGACTCTACATGCATTTTGATTTATTATTATAGCGTCGGAGCGAGTTTCGCTACGACGTTGTTTTATTTTTCGGCAAAGAAAACCTTTGTCTCCTACTGTTGTTGCTTGATCTTTCGAAAGGAGATAAACATGAAGCACTCAAGAAAGAACACGATACCGATATTTTTTGCTGTTGACGACAATTATATTCCACAGCTCGCGGTTGCCCTTCGATCACTTATCGACAATAGCTCCGAGAAAAATTTTTACGACATAACTATTCTTGTTGATAGGGTTTGCGTCGATAACCAAACGGCAATACTTGATATGCAGGAGGATAACGTTCGCATCTCATTCGCAAGCGTTACGGATAAGCTTTCAACGATATGCAACGCTCTCCACATTCGCGACTACTACACCAACACTACTTATTATCGCTTTTTCATTCCCGAAATGTTCCCCGAATATGACAAGGGCATTTATCTTGATTGCGATATCGTTATCACGTGTGACATCGCCAAAATGTACAAATGCTCTTTGGGCTCAAGGCTTGCGGGCGTT
Organism: Oscillospiraceae bacterium; assembly: GCA_015063905.1. GTDB lineage: Bacteria > Bacillota > Clostridia > Oscillospirales > CAG-272 > SVTX01. Next base: position 15,023 of record SVTF01000006.1, read on the forward strand.
ATTAACGACGAGATCATATCTGACATCGAAGTGTTTGCCGACTATTCCGAAATAGTTCTGGGTATTCCAAGACAAGAATATTTTAACGCGGGTATTATGCTTATGAACCTGTCCGCGATGAGAGAAATGCATATCGAGCAATGCTTTGCTGAGCTTTTGAGCAGGCGCGCCTACACGGTTGCCCAAGACCAAGATTATCTCAATGTTATCTGCCACGGAAGGCTCAAATATTTCAGCAAGACGTGGAACAAGACTCCACTTCCCACCTCGGATCCCCAAAAGATCCCAAACATTATACACTACAAGATCAACTTCAAGCCTTGGCGCTACGACGGCATAGCTTATCAACAGTACTTTTGGAAATACGCAAAGCGTACTCCCTATTACCGATATTTTGCAAACATGAAGGCATCATACACAGACAAAGAAAAGGAGAGAGATATGAAACAGTACACTTCCCTTGAGGACCAGGCAAGGTTTGAGACAGAAAGCGAGCTTAAGCTCCAAAACGTTATTGACGCGATAGACAAAATATCATTTGATTTCTTTGATTCCTTTGACAGAGAGATCGCGGAGGCTATGTAAATGTCCGTGTCACAATCAAGACTTAAGGTGCTTGAAAAAATAGAAGAACTTGAAAAAGAAGGGCTTTTTGATAGGGACGTTGAGGATGATCCCCCCACGACACCGCTTGTGCCTGGAACGGTGGATTATACCAACAAAAAGCTTTGGTCAAAAATAGCGGCAAGATTCGCGAGCATACTTGGAGAACATCATTTTGAAGGTATGCTCCGTCGTGGTGACGTTGTTCTGAAAGAGATAAGAGGCAGAGAAAATCTTGATGCCATAAAAAGCTGCGGAGCTCTTATAACCTGCAACCATTTCAATGCTTTTGATAACTATGCGGTCAACAAGGCTATATCTCCCGCGCTCAAAAGCAGATATAATCTCTACAAGATAATTCGCGAGGGCAACTATACATCCTTTGGCGGCTTCTACGGATTTTTGTTTCGCCACTGCAACACTCTTCCCCTCTCCTCCAATCTTTCCTGCCTGAAGGAGCTTATGTCTGCAATATCCACTCTTTTGGACAGAGGCGAAAAAATACTTATCTATCCCGAGCAGGGCATGTGGTACAATTACCGCAAGCCGCGCCCCTTAAAGCTTGGCGCATTTAGATTTGCCGCAAAGAGCCACGCTCCTGTACTACCAATCTTTATTACTCTCGAGGATACCGAAGCTCTCGATGCCGACGGCATGCCCGTGCAGGCATATACGGTTCACATTCTGCCCGCAATCTTTCCAAATAACAACGCAGGCATAAGGGAAAACAGCGAATATTTGTGCCGCAAAAACTACGAGTTTTGGAAAGCTACTTACGAGAGCTTTTACCAAAAAAAGTTGGAATATACCACAAACGGAGAAGTCGACCCATGCTCTATCTGATAGTTATACTGTCCGCATCGGCTATCATAATTTGCGCCAACACATTACCTTCGCCGTCCGTTGATGTGCTGATCAAAAATTCCATTGCGGTGGCGATTGGCGTAGTGGCAATTATAGCCATAGACGCGCTATCGGCACTGATCATCCGCCGTCTGTTTCCCAAACGCTTGTTTTCACCCCAGGTAAAGCTATTTTCGGTGACTAAAAAGGAGCATCTTTTTTACAATAAGTTTGCTATCAAGCATTGGAAAGACCGCGTGCCACAGCTTGGAATTTTTACGGGATTTGACAAAGGCAAGATCAAAAGCATAAGTGAAACACAATATCTGGAGCGCTTTTTGCTGGAAGCAAATTACGGCGTAGCCATTCATTTGGCGAACGGGATTCTGGGATTTTTTATCGCATTTATTCCCGCCTGCTCCGCGCCTTTTGTGTGGATCCCCATTTTTGCCGTAAATCTCATCCTCAGTCTTATGCCGTTTGCTATTCTGAGATACAACTCCTATACATTATTAAGGTTATACAAGCGCAGTCAAGCATCTCACAGCAAAAGCATCGAAAAAGTAAAGGATAATTAGATTATGAACAAAGTGTTCTTATTTATCAGAGTAATAACAGTTCCGCACATATTTGCGCTCTTACTCTTAACACTGGTATACATTGTACATCCCCAATATTTCGCAAGTATTTGGTTTTTGCTTGCCGGAATACTGTTTTTAACTGTTCTCCCCTTGCTCGCATATCCTTTGCAAAAGCACATTGCGCGTTACAAGGACCGCGGACGCGAGGGTCAACGGAAGCTTGCCATGATATTTTCATCGTTGGGATACGTTTTGGGCACGGCAGTTGTCTTTATTTTTGAAACGCCGTTGCAGCTTCGCATGATATTTGTCGAGTACCTGCTTTGCGGAATAGCCATACTTGTATCAGACAAGGTCTTTAAGCTAAAGGCGAGCGGTCACGCGTGCGGTATCGTTGGTCCCGTCGCTATGCTTATTTATCTCCAAATGTATATTCCCGCCATTGTTGGCGCGCTCCTGATAATACCCGTTTACGTATCAAGCATAAAGACAAAGCAACACACACCCACTCAGCTTATAATAGGTAGCGCGATCCCAATAATCATGCTCGTGATCGATCATCTGATATTTCATCTTTTGTAATAAAAAAGCACGGAAGCACAAATGTGCTTCCGTGTTTTAATTATTTTTTGCGTCCGATTATTGACCATAAAGCCACAATGAGCTGGCCGGGAATACCAAGAAGGTAGATCTGCCACAGATTGAAGCCTCCTACAAGTATGGACAAATGCACCGACAAAAGCACAGACCACATAAGTCCCGACACTATAAGGTAATTTCTGCGGCGGTTGTGCCAAATTGAGTTGAACACCAGCCAAACTATCATGGAAGCCACTATCGCATAGCCGAAAATCAGAAAATTGGCATTGGTGCGGTTGAGTGAAGCGTCAAAAATAACAAACAAGAGAGTAGCTATCACCCAAACAAGCAAAACGCTCATTCCTGTCACTACGCGATGCATGCGATGCTTCTTGGCGTCCCTGGCATATTGGGGAACCTCCGCGTCTGCTAAAGCCTGCTCCGTTTTTGGCTCCGGGTGATCCTCGGTTATAAGATAATCCACTGTGACGTCAAATATATCCGCAATTTCCTTAAGCACAACGATATCGGGAACGGATTCTCCTCTTTCCCATTTCGACACAGCCTTGTCCGAATAGTTCAGCTTTTCGGCAAGCTCTATTTGCGTCATACCGCTCCGCTTTCGAAGCATTACGATATTTTTTGATATTATAAGCTTTATATCTTCCATCTATGTATCTCCATGGCATCATTCCGCGCGTTTTCGGGCAAACAAGAATTTTAGCCTAAGCTTTAGAGAAACGAACGGGTGCGCGGCGCATATCATTACACAATATGCGCGATATGACAGTTTATTCATATCTACCCTTTTATCTTTTCTGTAAAACTCCACAAGTTTCCCAAGTATATCCGCGTCGGTTATGCCGAATTCCTTTTTGATGCAATTATCGCCTCGTATAACGTACGAATCGGGCAATACCTTTATCACTCGGTGAAGCACGTAGCTATCTCCCCTGCGATAAAGCGCGACGTCGTATTTTTTCAGCCGTTCTTTTGCTGGCTTTATAACTATAGTATCGCGCCTATCACGAAGCATGGGAACCATGCTGACACCCGACGTTGTACTGACGTAAACGCCTTGCTCACCAAGTATTTTTTCTATATTTGCTATGTCACTCATATCTCGATCAGTCCGTTTTCAAGGAACATGTCTATGCTCTTTTGAACGTCTGTCTCTATCAGTTCGCGCTCCGCGTTATACTGCTCGAGCATAGCGTCAACGATCTGTTCCTTGGAATACCCTTTACCTATATAGCTCCAGATCTTGGCGGCAGATTCATTCAACTGTACCATGCCGCGAAAATCACGGCTTGCCGCGCCAACGGCTATAATTACGTTATTGCCCATTACCTCGCGCAAAACGAATCCTTCTTTGATCTTCAAGATAAACTCTCCTTTAAGATTTTTATCAGTCAAGCGCCTCAAACTCTTCAAGCGCGGACTTGAAGGACGCCATGCAAGAATCGAACGCATCCATGCATGTAAGGTCAACGCCCGCAAGCTTCAAAAGCTCAACGGGGCTATCCGAACCGCCAGAGGACAAGAACTTGAAGTAATCGTCAACTGCAGTCTGACCCTCGTTATATATGCGCTCCGCGATAGAAACTGCGGAAATAATACCCGTTGCATACTTATAAACGTAGAACGCGCGATAGAAGTGAGGAATTCTTGCCCACTCGTAAGCGATCTCGTCGTCGGAAACCACGCTTCTGCCGTAGTATTTCTTGTTAAGATCGTGATAGGCCTTGCAAAGTGCTTCCTTGGTGAGAGGCTGTCCCTTTTCACACATGTCGTGTGCGATGTATTCAAACTCTGCAAACTGAGTCTGGCGGAACAGAGTACCCTTGAGCATATCCATATAATAGGAAAGCAGATACTTCTTGAGCTTTTCGTCCTCGGTGGTCTTCATAAGATGCTTTAGCAAAAGCACTTCGTTGACCGTACTTGCGACCTCTGCAACAAAGATCTTATAGTCTGCCTTCTCCTGGGGCTGATTTCTCTCGGAGAAGTAGGAGTGCATAGCGTGACCAAGCTCGTGAGCCAAGGTGAACACGTCGCCCGTGGTCTTCTGATAGTTGAGCAGTACGTAGGGGTGCTTGAGGCCGTAAACGGAGTTAGAATACGCTCCGCTTCTCTTGCCCGCGGTCTCCTCAACGTCGATCCAGCCGTTATCGTGAGCCTCCTGGAGCAACTCCTGGTATCTTTCGCCGAGGGGCGAAAGTCCCTCTTTTACAAGCTTGAATGCGTCCTCATAGTCCAGCTTAAGCTCCGCATCTTCAACGGGAGATACGTAAACGTCATACATGTGCATGGACTTGAGTCCCATGAGCTTTTTCTTATCTCTGTAATAGCGATGAAGAAGCGGGAGTCCTTTCTTTACACTGCGGAGAAGATTCTTATATACCTTTACGTCAACGTCCTCGCGAGCCATGCTCATCTCAAGCGCAGAGCCGTATTTTCTCGTACGAGCAAGGAACACGTCCTTTTCAACGTTACCCGAATAAGCCGCGGTTATGGTGTTGATAAGACCGATATACGCCTTATAGTACGCGCGGAACGCCTCGCGTCTTACCTTGCGGTCGGGATGGTGGAGCAATACTCCGTACATACCGTGAGTTACCTGAACCTTCTCGCCGTCCACCTTGATGGTGGGATAGGGGAAGTCTGCGTTGTCGATCATGCCGAATATCTTCTGGAAACCGCCGAAAATGGTTCCTTCCTGTGAAAGCATAGCCTCGATCTCCTTGGAGAGAACGTGTGGCTTGCTCTTGATGGTCTGGCGGATGGTGTAATCGTAGTCGGCAAATCTCTCATCCTTCATAAGTGACTCAAGATACTCTGTAGGAAGTGCGGTAAGCTCAGGATTTACAAAGGATACCGCGCCCGCAAACTGCATCCAGATAAGCTCAACGCGGGAATCAAGCGCCATAGCGTCACCGTTTCTCGTATCCTCGTCGTGCCACATAGACGCATAGACTGCCAGATGGCTGAGCTTATAAGAAACCTTGTTTATCGCTTCAAGACATTCAAGAAGCGTGTCGGGATCTGAAAGCTTGCCCTCGTACTTTGAAAAGTCAAGCATGCCTTCAAGCTCCTCATATGTTTTATTCCATTCGTCAACTGTCTCAAAAATGTCCGAGAGTCTCCATTTGAGATTTTCGGGAACGTCACATCTGTTTTTTGCCATTTTTTATGTCCTCCGTTATTGATTTCTATCCATATATTAAACATATATAGCTAATTATAACATTTTCGCCCGCTTTTTGCAATAGAAAACGCCCAAATTTCCAAAAAATCAAATGACATAAGGGTTTTTGGCACCAAAACTATTGACGAATCAGCCCTTATCTGCTATAATTTATCTATTGAATTACAATTGACGTGCGGAGGCAAACATGAAAAAGCAGAGCTATATTCCCGCAGGCTACAAGCCCCCACTTGACGCGTACGACACTCAGCGCGCCATAGCCTTTATTAAAAACACCTTTCAGGACGAGTTTTCAAAGGTGCTTAATCTTAAAAGAGTATCCGCTCCCCTGTTTGTAAGCGAGCAGAGCGGTCTTAACGATAACCTGAGCGGAGTCGAGCGCCCCGTTTCCTTTGACGTGCCCGCGATCGGTCTTGACGCGCAGGTCGTTCATTCCTTGGCAAAATGGAAGCGCCTTGCTCTCAAACGCTACGGATTCAGCATTGGAAACGGTCTTTATACCGATATGAACGCGATACGCCGTGACGAAGAGCTTGATAACGTCCACTCGATATACGTTGACCAATGGGACTGGGAAAAGGTCATTACCGAGGACAACAGGAACCTCGACTACCTTATGCTCATAGTTCGTTCCATAGTCAAAGCCATATGCAACACCTGCGATCTGCTCCACGTGCGCTATCCTCAGCTCAAGACCAAGCTTTGTCCCGACGTTGCTTTTATTACCACGCAGGAGCTTGAGGATATGTATCCCACGCTAACCCCCTCCGAGCGTGAAAATGAGTTCCTGCGCCAAAATAAGACTGCGTTTATTATGCAGATCGGCGGAGTGCTCCGTTCGGGCAAGCCGCATGACAGCCGCGCTCCCGACTATGACGATTGGCAGCTAAACGGCGATATTTTCTTTTGGGATGACGTGCTTTCGCGCGCGCTTGAGATATCTTCGATGGGAATACGCGTTGACGCCAAATCTCTCGACCGTCAGTTAACGATCTCGTGCTGCGATGACCGCCGCGCGCTTCCCTTCCATCAGATGCTGCTCCATGACGAGCTGCCCCTGACCATCGGCGGAGGTATCGGACAGAGTCGCCTCTGTATGCTTATGATGGGCTGCGCACACATAGGCGAGGTTCAATCCAGCCTTTGGGATGCGGAAACGGTACGCGTTTGCGAGCAAAACAACGTTCCACTGCTTTGATAAGATAATCATTAAAAAACACTCCCGAGTACCTTTCGGCACTCGGGAGTATTCTATTGTCGGTCAAGCACCAACTATAGGTCCTTCCCACGAGATCGTATCCTCGCTAAACGTAATTATATCGTTTTCAACGATGGTAACGATAATCTCGGGAGCTATATATTCCTTTTTTACATTATCATTTTTCATAATACTTTTCTCCTTGTATACCGTGTACCACATCACTCTGCGGCAAATATAGACTGCGTGCTGGTACATTCAAATACATCGCCCGCATAGAGTTGCTCCATATAGAAGGGCTCAATGTATATCTTAACGCGTCTTGCATCTGCGCCAAAATAGTCGTAGCTGAAACTACCCCATCCCGTCGTCGGAACTCTGTCATTTATCTTATAATCGGACATTTCAACGCGAACGTTGATCTTACCTCTGAACTCTGCCCAGGTTACATTCGACGTATCAAACGTAATACCCGAAGCATTCTGCGCCTGAAAGTCGGGGATCGTAGTCCATGCAAGATTGGTGTTTCTATGCTCGGTAATAATACCCGTTCCAAACTTGATAGCCAACATAGACGTTGCAGCGCGCTGAATGAATATATCGTCGGTCGCTGTAAACTTGTTGTGAATTACAAGACCGTCCTTGGTCCAAGTATCCGTTTTGACTCGGTCAAATACCTTTTCGTCAGTCGTGGTGTTTGCGCTGCATCTATTAAGATAGGACTCAACGACTGCCTGAACGCTGTCACAGCCCTTAAGCGCGTAATCCTTGCTCATATCAAGCTCCACGCCGTCAACCAGTATCTTAATACTCGTCATATACTCGTCACCGTGCCAGCCGCCGATAAAGTCCGCAGCGGCAGTTCCCTGACCGTAATTCAGCTTTTCCTGAATTGCTGCTTCTAATTCACACGCTCCCTGAACGGTGGTGTAAAGGAGGTTGAGGTCAGAGTCACAGATGTCAATCATAGATATTTTCCAGGAATCAAATTTGGTCGTGTTGTCAACTATACGCTTGAACTCGTATCTTGTGTACTTATCAACGCCGGGCACATTGGAGCGAACGTATATATACATATGCTCGCCTGTCTTCTGATAGATAACCTTCTCAGCATTGTCGCCCACGGTATCTATAACGCCCTCAGAGTTAAGGTTCTTGTCAAAGGTATTGGATTTCCAATCTGTGTAAATTACGTTGTCATCACCAACCACAGTCGCTACCTCATCCCAGTTATCGCAAATTGCGAAATAAGCTATGTCAAGCCTCTCGTTGCCAGAGCATTTTTCGCCACTCTGATCTATCAGCATACCAACACAAACGTTGGATACAGCCGTCTGGTTTGCCGCGTAATTAGCCAAGCCGAGCTTTTCGATGTCAACAACGTACACTACCCATTCATCAGAAATAGCCGCGGTAGGTCTTGAGTCGCCTGTAGTGTATGATGCAACACCCTCGTTATCGTTGTCACCGTTAGCGAGGAACCGAAGCTCATCGATATCGTGCGTACGAACCTTGATAACGAAGTACTTACCTGTGCCACCCTTGATGGTATCACCGAGATCTATAGGATCATTATCGCTACGCTTTCCGTTTACAGAGAATCCGCGCACAGGAGTAATGCTTCCGTTCGTGAACTCGAAAGAAGCACCCGTTCCCATCCTGATGCTTGAATAGATGAAGCCTTCCTCATCCTGCATAAGCGTTCCAACGGGCTCACATTTTGTGTTTCCGCCGTAGCCTGCTGCCCAGTTGTTATAGAACTGACCGGGAGCGGAATAATAGTTTACAGAATCGTCAACGGTATTGGTATATACCTTCTTGCAATCCTTGCAGGTATAGGTTACAGTACCGTCTGCCGCAGATGTGAACTCGGGGCTGCAGAGTACGCAAGAGCCATCAGAGTTCTTCTCAAAGAGAGCGGCATTGTTTGCCCATGCGGTGTAGGAAACGGTCTCACCCTCTCCAACGACCTTCTCTACCTCTTCCCAAGAGTCGCAAACTGCGAAGTAGGAAATGTCAACAGATACATTTGTTGTGTTAATATCACCCGAACCGGGTCCATACATAAAGCCCGCAGCGAGCTTTGTTCTGGTCGTGTCACCCGCTTCACCGTACGTAGTATTAATTCCCGTAAGAGTTAAAAGATCCTTGATATTAACGACGTAGGTTACCCATTCGCCGTTCTGTAAATCGGTCCTCAGTCCGAGATAGTTTCCACTAGGCTCTACCTCAGCTACGCTGTCGGACGCAGAAGATAGTCTCCATGCAAGTGCAGTTACGTTATTAGTTCTCATCTTAAATACGAGATAATTACCCGTACCACCGTTAAGGCTAACAAAGTATCCCTGATTAGGCTTTACATGTCCGCCGGTTGTAAGAGGCATTGTTCCGCCTCTGGCGGTGATACTAAACGTCTGATAAAGGACTCCGTTGTCATTTTTGATCTTTGTGTCAAGTGATGTAGCATACGCGTTCTTGTGAGCAAACTGACCGGGAGCGGTAATATAGTTGATCGAGCTATCATAGGTGAGCTCATCATATACTGTTTTGCATACGGTACATGCATAAGTGTATTTATCACCGTCTTTGCTTACGGCAATTGCACATTCATCGCAAGTGCCATCGGGATTAAGGGTTGCCGCAGAGCCGCCTACCCAGGTCTCAACAAAAGTGACCTTTTCCTTGCCAACAACTGCCGCGATCTCATCCCAACCGTCACAAATTGCGAAATAAGCTATGTCGAGATATTCGCCGCTTGAGCCGCCGCCGGGCATACCAAGTCCAACCGCAACCTTTGTAGCGGTGCTGTCATTGGCAACGTACTGAGTAGTACCAAATCCCGATATATCTACAACGTAGATGGTCCAATCGGTTGCAGACAGCTCGGAGGATACCGTTCTGTTGTCCGTCTTGGTAACGTAGTTACCCCAGGTGTTAGTCTGGTTTCCGCCGTCATCGGTGGAGTTAAGATACCAGTGCAGGTTGGACATTGCGTTTCCTCTGACCTTCAATACGAAGTAGTTACCCGTACCGCCGTTCAAGGTATCACCCGCATCGACCTGATTATGATCATTGTGGAATCCGTTAATGGACAAGCCTCTCTTAGGAGTTATTGTTCCATTAGTGAATTCAAAGTATGCCGCATTGCCCATCGGAATATGCTGATAGGTAACGCCGTTTTCGGTCAAAACGGTTCCCGCAACTGCGCAAGAAGAGCCCTTGCCTGCTGCATTCCAAGAGTTGTACATCTGACCGGGTGCGGAGAAGTAGTTGATATCTGCATCAAATGCATAGGTATTCTTACAAGAGGGGTTCTTGCAGACGTGGCTATACTTGCCGCCGCTTATGGATGGAACGTAGGCGTGAGTGCTTTCGCACTTACCCGTAGCGGTTAGCGTACTGTAAGCATTTGTCTCATTCTTCCAATCAACAGCGCTTACAGTCGACTCGGAAACGATGGCATCGATCTCCTCAAAGCTATCGCAGATTGCAAAGTAAGCGATATCCAAATTAACTGTTCTCGCGTTTGCCCCGCTTCCAAGATAAGCGAATGTCAAACCGAAGGATGCCGCGTTGACGTTAGCCTGGTTAGCACCGTAAAAACCGCTTGCAAGCTGTTCAATATCAATTACGTATATTTCCCACGTGTCACTCGACATATAGGACTTGTATCCCGAACCGCTGTAACGCTTGAGGCTGAGGCTGGATATTCCTCTGTCGGCATATCCCGCGCTGTCCGCGAACATAGTAAGATTGACCAATCCCTGGTTGTCGGTGCCCGCAGCAAGGGTGTAACGGTATTTCAATACTACGTATTTACCGCTTCCGCCGAGTATAGAATCGGCAATAACGTTTCCGTTAGCGTCCTTGATATACTGACGCGCGCCTTCAGCAGGAACAGTCATTGTCTGAACAACGTTGCTACCGTTTCTGAATTCAAAGCCGTCGCCGTCGGTAATTGTAAGTCTTGTAAACGTAAGGTCACCCTCGGTCATAACCGTACCTACGGGAGTACCCGCAAGGGTTTCGCCGTCGGTTCCCTTTAAGTTGACCTGCTGACCGGGCGCGGAATAATAGTTAACACTGTCACTTACAGCGCCGCTCATAACCTTACCGCAGTAAGAACAGGTTGCAACAGAGGTATTGGCGCCAAGCGTTGTTGCCTCATAGTGCTGACGGTGGTGAGCGCAATCGGTTCTCGAGGGAACGTTATTAGTACCCGCGGTGTTGAGGTAGTAGTAATACATGGCGTGAGCTATGTCGCGCGTATCGTCACTGGCAGCCAATACCTTAAGGCAGTCAAGCACGCTTGTGCTGACAGACACAGCATCCGCGCCGTCAACCTTAGCAACAAGCTCATAGGTTGTCGCGTAATCCGCGGTGCTTATGTTGCCCACCTTAACGTAATACTCATTGGTGTTTCCAACGCGTATACCGTCGGTCTTGCCTGTACCCGTATAGGTATAGTAAAGACGAATCTGGGTATAGCTATCGAGAACAAGCTCATAGCGAGCATTTGTTACGTCGGCATTTTTGATCTCGGGAGTTACCTTAACACCCGTGCCAAGCTCGTATCCCATATTTATAACAGGGTTAGTGCCTCTTGAGAAAACACCCTCGTTTTCAACTACGTTATTTGAGATCTGGTCATCAAACTGCTTATGCGCATACGCACCGTAGTTAAGAATGGATTTGATCGCGCTGTAATAGCTCGAATAATCCGCCTCGGCGTCAGTGTCAAGCACAAGCTCGGCATAATCTCTTACGGAATAAGTTACGGGAGCGCATGCCGCGACACCCGATCCGTTAACGGGGGTAACCGTAACGTCGCATCCCATCTCTGCCGCCGCGAGAGGAACGTTAAAGTACGTCTTTCCGTCCTTAGCGGTCACAAGAGGAACCGTTATCGAATGAGGATCGACGTTGTCATCGGAAATCACCGCCTGAGCGCTGGTAACGCTATCATCGGTTATGGTATAGTAAAATCTTAAGTTGATATTACCGTCAGTCGCGACCTGAATACCGCCAAACGTTGCGCTGGGAGTTGCCATAATAACAAGCACTGCCGACAAAGCAACGATCAAGGTAAGCAGGGCGGCGATAAATATCACCTTTTGGGGTCTCATGACTCTTTTCATGTCATATTCTCCTCCTACTATAAAATTTCTTTTCATATTCTATACTATATTAGCATTAAATTTAATCGCAGAAAAGGCAAAATACGCCTAAAATATGGTCAAAAACGACAAAAATTAGCCCTCACTCAAACTACGAACTATTTTTATTATATCACGGCGTATATTTTTTGCAAATTGTGAAAAAAGCATTGATTGGCTCAAAAAATCGCCGATTCGCACAAATCAAAAGCCAATAAATTAGTAAAATCCCACAAAAAAACCGTAATTCAAGGCTTTTTGTGGGATTATGTTATTTTATCAATTCCTCAAACGAGGTTTTAGCGGCTTCGTTTGAAACGTTACACTCCAAAAGATAAAAAGGTATATTTTTTGATAGCTTATCAAGCAGATCAAGCGTTAAAAGCCGCGCGCTTGCATCCTTGGGGATATACACCTGCGCCATTATCTCGGCAAAATACCGCGCGGGATCTATTCTTTGGATAGCGTTAGTCTTTCCGCGTTTCAAAAGGCATATGCCGCCAAGCTCCGCTATCGTATTTCTTTGCATATCCTCTTTGCCCGCCCAAGGGGTCGAGCAAACGCGAGCGCCTCTATCCGACACGTGAATTATCGGCTTGTCGCCGTTTACTATCTTCACTTCATCGGGATAGTTTTTCATCAAGAGATCTATATGTGTCGTTTTGCCCGTACCCGACGGCGCGGTGAATATAAACCCTTTTTTGCCGATAGTGACCGCGGCGCCGTGGAACACGAAGCGCGAAAATTTTGGCAACCTCTCCGCAATAGCGCGATAAAGACAAAGGCTCTCGCAATAATCCGCGGCATGCGGCGCGTCGTAAGCCGCCATTTCGCGCGCTATCTCGTCTTCGTCGGCATAAGCATCGATATCAAAGTCCGCCTTGGGCGGTATTATATAATCATGGCATCTGTGGCGAACGAATTCATAGCTTGCGTTCATCCTTACAGATAGCTCGGATATTCCAATGTAAAACTGTTTTTTCTCTGACATATCTTGTCCTATATATAATAAATGAAGATTTTCGCTTTTCGCCATTGCGGCAAAGCAATAAGATTCTGATACACAACCGCCCGTGTACCTTGCGGCGCACGGGCGTGGTTTTGATCTGCCAAGGGCAGCTAACTGCCCTTGGCATCTGATGTGTGTCGATTATGCTCCAACGATGGGGCCTTCCCACGAGATTGTATCCTCGCTAAAGGTAATAATATCGTTTTCAACAATCGTCACTATAATTTCGGGAGATACATATTCCTGTTTTACGATCTCATTGTTCATAATAAATATAACCTCCTTTTATTATTGTGCTGCTTCTGCGTCAACAAGTGCCTGAATGTCAGCGGCAGTCTTTGTAACGTCAACGGTGCTATCGCTCCACTTAGAAGCGTAAGTTACATCCGTATCCGTTCCAACAACAGTCTGAACCTCAGTCCAGTTGTCAACGATAGCGAAGTAAGCAAGATTGATGTAGTCATCCTCCAGCACACCTGTTCTGCCTTCGCCGCCCTTAATACCGTTAGCAACCTTAAGACCTACGGACATTGTAGACATATCGGCATTGCTAAGATCATACCAAAGCTTATTGTTGCTTGTTCTTGTCAAGCTATCAAGCTCAACAACAACAGTTATCCACTTGCCTACCATATCATCGGTTATGGTTCTCACGTGACTTGCAATATCGAAGAACCTGTCGGTATTGGGGTTACCTGCCGAAGTTTCGGTGGGTGCTGAGTACCAGTCGAGCTCGGAAGCACCGTCATAAAGACCAAGCTTCAACCTTCCAAGGTTCTTACTTCCTATGTACATCTTCATAACGATCATCTTTCCGGGGCCGCCCGAAATAGTATCGTCAGCAATATGCATCTTTGTGGTGTTGAAATTATTGTGCAATCTCAAAGAACCGGATTCCTTGAAGTATATGTGAGTATATCCGTTCTCACCGTCGCTTACAAGCGTATTGGTCGTGTTATAATGAGTTATCACCTGACCGGGTGCGCTATAGTAGTTGATGCTTGCATCCATAACGGTAGTTTTGTAACCGGTGGTCTCATCATTGAAGTTGGTAGTGTAGATTATCTCTTCACCACCGCCAACAACTGCCTTGACCTCTTCCCAGCTATCAACGATAGCGAGATATGCCACGTCAACTCTTGCGTCCGCTACAGCTTCCATTTCGTTTGAACGAATAATGAATCTGATCTTTGTAGCCGAAGGATCAACGTAACCGGAAACATCAATTACATAAGTAACGAACTCTTCGGAAAGAATATCAGCGGTATTCATTCTGAACTCTCCACTGTTCCAAGCAATCTTCTTGCCCGTATCAGTCTCGAAGCCCATTCCAACCTTGATATTGTTTATGTTACGCATCTTAAGTACTATGTACTTGCCCATTCCGTCGATGCTGTCATCAACAGTGGTCTCGGTGTGAGTTCCGGCTGCTACGCTTCCGTTTGCCATAAAGAAGGATGCGCCCTGGTAGACGTTGACCTGCGTATAAACCATATCTTCTTCAGCAGAGATATAGCTCAGCGCATTCTTTTTACCCTCGAGAGAGTTAGATACGCTACAAGATCCGCCCAAGGAAGGCATATTAGCGGTTCCCCAGTTGTTTACGATCTGTCCGGGAGCGGAGAAGTAGTTAACGCCTGCGGGGCTAACGACCTCATATGTCTCACCGCAATTTGCATTTCTGCAAGTGTAGGTGTAAACTGTATCGCCGTTTCCGTTTGTTGTAATAACGGGAGCACTGAGTCTATGCTCGGCGCAGGAACCGTCCGCGTTACGATATTCATCGTTATCAGCGTTACTCCAGTTAGCCGCGTACATAATCTGAGTATTATCCGTTCCAACAACCTTGGACACTTCTGTCCAGTCATCAACGATAGCGAAATATGCAAGGTCTACATAGTCGGTTTCCTTTGCACCTGCGCCGTTCTGTATCTTAAGACCAACGGATATGTTGGTGAGATCATCATTGGTGTAGTCATAGAACGTGTAGCTTCTCTGGTTGAGATTCCATGTTCCGTCCCCGTTCTGTGTGGGAGGATTAGCGCTATCAAAGTACGTATCCGTATAGGTCATCGTACTAAGGTCAACAACGTAGATCACCCACTCGCCTATAGGCTGTACGGTAAGTCCTCTTACATGAGAGGCGCCGTCAAACAGAATGTCTGTGTGAGGACCGCCGAACGTATATCCGGTAACAACGCCATCGGTCTTAACCGTAGTGGTATAGAGAGGCATGGTATCGGCTCCGTCATAGAGACCTATCTTGAGCTGACCAAGACTTGTGCCGCCAAGACGAACCTTCATAACAGCGTATCTACCTGCGCCCTTGATGGGGTCATCAGCAACTGCCATAGTATTTGTGCTGCTCTGATTATGAAGTCTTACCGAGCCGCTCTTTGAGAAGTTGATTCTTGTATAAGCAAATCCGGCATCGACGTCATCTATAACAAGCGAAGGAGTCGAGTTATAATGCTGGATTGCCTGACCGGGTGCGGAGTAGTAGTTGATACTATCGTCTATTACATGCGTTTCCTTTACTGTTCCGCATATATCACACTCTATACTATACTCAGTTGCTGTAGAAACAGTAACGTAAGTGTGGTCTCCCGTACATTCGCCGCCAACAATAGTTGTGGGAGTTCCGGATGCGAAATCAGTAAAGTAATTGACCTCTTCGGTCTCACCAACTACGTTGATTATTTCATCCCAATCGGAGCAGATAGCAAAGTATGCCACGTCAACGTAAGCACCCGCAGTGTTACCGCCCTTGGTCTGAATAGATGCAGCTACCTTTTGTACAGTCTCGTCAACCTTAAAGGGAGCAGCGTTATACTTCGAAATGTCTATAACGTAAGTTATCCAAACATCTGTAGCAATGTTTACTCTCGTCTTCATATTAGACTCGGCCTTAAGCGTTCCTGTTCCAAGACCTATACTCATCTGGTTTACGTTATGCAAACGAGCCTTCAATACGATGTATCTGCCCATACCGCCGTTAATGGTATCCTCGGGCAAAGTGCTCTGGCTGGAAGGAACAGACGTGCCGTTGGTGAACTCAAACTGGCTTCCAACGTTGAGGTAAACTCTGGTAAACGTCTGCTTTTCGATAGCGTCGTAATCGTTAACACCGGTAACGCCATAACCAGCTCCATATCCCTGTCCCTCTGAGTTGTTACCTGTCATAGGCTTATAGTAAGTTCCCCAGAAGTTGTGATACTGACCGGGTGCGGAGTAATAGTTTACGTCAGCGGAAACAGTTCTGCTGTCGGTAAGTCCGCAAACCTCATTGGAGCACTTATAGGTGTAGGTGTTGCCGTCCTTTGTAAGAACCATTCTATGCTCAATACAAGTACCGTCTGAATTACGGACCATATCGTTGCTTAAAGAATTCCAGGTTGTGAAAAGAACCTCTTCGCCTTCGCCTACAACGGATTCTATTGCGGTCCAGTCATCGCAGATAGCAAAGTATGCAACGTCCAGATACCAAGGCTTTTCGGGATCGGTAATGTAGGCGTTTTCATAGCCCGATGCGCTATTGTTGGTCTGCAACCACATTGTTGCGGAGGTGTTGCTTCCAACTGTATAATAATTCTTGCCACCCGCCTGTGAAAGATCTATAACGTACGTTGTCCACTCGGAGAAATCCGCTTGTCTGTACATTGTATCTGCAACAGCATCGTTAGCAGCATTGGATCCGTTGACTACTCCAAGCGATATACGCTTGACCATGGGAGATCTGAGTCTGAGAACGGCATAACGTCCCGACTTAGCCACGGTGTTGGAATAAGGACTGCTTGTCGTCGTGTCTGCCTTAAGATACATAGAAGCGCCCGTATGTCCAAAGCCGTATCTTGCGTAGAATCCGTCGCCGTCATTCATAAGAATGGTATAACCATTGCTCTTAACAAACGCGGATTGCGTGTAGCTCGATGCAACCCACTTAGGCGTTGCGAGACCGGGAGCCGCATAGAAGTTGACTTGACCTTCTGCTGTGCCGAGGGTAGGTGTTGTTACACTGTGAACCACGTCGCCGCAGGCTTCACACTTGTAGTTTACAGTATTGCCGCTTATAGAGATCGCGTGGTTGTTAAGCACACAGTCAACGGCAGTCTTGTTCTTATCATGGTTGACAGTATCCCAGTTTGTATAGAGATAGGAAGTATCCTTGCCGATCACGTCAATGATCTCTGCGCAAGTGTCAACAACCGCAAAGTACGCAATATCAACGTATTCGCCAAATCTAACGCCGCCGGCACCATCACCGTACATGAATCCGTATACCGCCTTGGTAACGCTGGTATCCTGGGACTTGTATGTATTGATAGAAAGCTTTGCGAGATCTATAACGTAGATCGTCCACGCATTCTTCTCGAGAATGCTGTTTTCACGTCTTGCGACGTAGCTTCCGGGATTGGGGAGCGTACCGCCAGCATCCGCGGTACCCAGTCTCAATGACAAGCCTTGCTTGGCATTCGTTCTCATTTTAAGAATGAGGAATCTACCCGAACCGCCGTTAAGGGTAACGTGAGCAGTTCCGTCAATATGTCCTGCGCTGGTAAGCGGAATTGTTGCGCCACCATTGTTAATATTTATTCTCTGGAAGAGAGTTCCGGTAGCTTCGTCGTAAGATACACCCTGAGAAGATCCCGACCAAGCGTGGTTCACTTTTACTGTGCCGGGAGCTGTGTAAAGGTTGATCTCCTCGGTAAACACCTTGTTCTCTGTGAGAGTTGCCGTTGTAGTAGCTCCGCACTCGATACAGGTCTTTGTAGGCGCATCGTAGAAGTGAACGCCATCGGGGCATGTGGTGTTATCTCCGTCCGTTGTAAGATATGCATCGTAAGATCCGTTCTTCCAGTTTGTGCGGAGGAACGTTTCGTCGCCAACGATACTATATACCTCTTTCATGTCGTCACAGATAGCAAAGTATGCAATATCTGTGTAACCGGGGCGGTAATCGGGGCCGTTAACGTCGCCCGCTACGGCTCCGTTGGTAGGGACAGAGTTTACGCCTGAGAATGCCATTGTTGCGTCGATCATATCGATAGAAGCAAGATCCTTGCCGGCAAATGCCGCGTTGCCCATCTGAGCTACGTCGATAACGTAGATAGTCCAACCGTTGAAGACCTTCTGATTAGCGTAGATGTCACTATAATTCTCTCCGTTTCTCGAAGTCAGCGAGTTTGCTGTTGCTCCGGGTGCCGTAAATCCGAGATTGAAGATGTTGTGAAGATCTTTGTAAGTCCATTCGCCGTTAGAGCCAAGAGTTCCAACGTTAGCAGCTCCGGCTCTCATCTTGATAACTATGTAGTTACCCATGCCGCCGTTAAGCTTGTAGTCAGGAGTTTTGCTATGAGTCTGGGAGTTTCCTATGGTAGCCTGAGTTGCAGTACCGTTGGTGAACTCAAACTGACCGGACTGCCATGTGTAAATACGGCTATAGGTCGTTCCATCCTCATCGGTCTCATAAGACTGAATGAAGTAGTCCTTATTCAAAGAGCTCGTTGTTCCGCTGGTTGCCCAGTAGTTGTTGAACTGACCGGGAGCGGAATAATAGTTAATCTCGTCGTGTACAACACTGTTTACCTTGAATCCGCAGAACGTACATACAGGCTGAGAATACTCAGATCCGTATTCAACGGGCTCGTAGTGCATAAAGTGCTTACACGTTGCCTGGCTTACTGCGGGGCCGACGTTAGCGTTGGTCCAGTAGTAGTAGTTGTACATAGCGAGCGCAAGCTCGTATGTGTCAGCATCTGCCTTGAGAGCAGACAAGCAATTGAGTACGCTTGCTCCGGAAACGTCGATAGCCTTAACACCGTTAACGTTTACAACGAGGTCAGCAGAGTGATCCGTTGCAAAGCCGGTTGTGGATATGTAGTTTCCGCCAACGTACCATCTGCCGTCCTCACCCTGCTTACCGGAGTGAGACTCGGTGGTTCCGTTCCAAACGTAAGAGAGACGAAGCTCAACGCTGTCCTCAAGCACGATCTCGATCTTGGGATCGGAGATGAGGCTTGCAAACTCGTCAACCACTGTAGCAGTAGGCTTGTTGTTTGCGGAAAGCTTAGAGTCCATACCGATTATCGGGTTGGTGTCTCTCTTGTAGATACCGTCATTCACTACGACCGTGTTGATGAATGACATACCTTGTGACTTAAAGTACTCATTTGCGTACTGTCCGTAGTTAAGAACCGCTTTAATAGCTCTTGCGTCTCTTTCGGTAGCACTACCGGAATTGAGCAGAAGCTCAGCGTAGCTTCTTACGGAGAAGGTTTTTGTGTCACACGCGTTAAGTCCGCCGGATGTCTTGGGAGTAACCTTAACGTCGTAACCCATTTCTGCCGCAGCAAGACGTACTCTCGCATAGTACATTCCTCTCGTCTCGTCATACACGAGGTCCACAGTTTCCGTGCGTTCCTCAGAGTATCCATCCATGACGACAACGTCTGCGGTTTTTACGTTCTCAGCGTTTTCGGGGGTAATCTCGTACCAGAAGAGCATGTTGATCTTACCGTCCGTGGTTACCTGAACACCCTTGAACGTAGCCGTGTCAGTAGCCAAAATGATAACAACTGCCGCGATCGCGATCAGAGCCGCAAGCACGATAGCCGTGATTATCACTCTTGGCTTTTTGAAAATCGTTTTCGTGTTCATGATTTTCTCCTTGTAATATTTTTATTGCGGGGGCAAATAAATACAAATAAAATTTCACCGTGTCTCTCGGTCGCATGGGACACCTCGAGATTTTATTTCTATAGTATATATATTATAGCACCCACCCCCTCCTTTGTCAAGCATTTTTTGCAAGATAAACCGCCTTTTCGTTCGTCATTTTTAACGAATTATCGACCAAAATTTGTTAATTATCCACAAAAATCGTCGTTTATTATCACTTGCTTAACTTTTTTTGGGGCGCAAATCTCAAGCGGCAGTGCTGTAAACCCAAGAAAGCGGTGACACAAACGCCAAAAAACGCCATCAAAGTTCTCAAATAACATGGGCGGGAAGCAAAAGCCTCCCGCCCTTTAAGCGTTAGCAAATTGTTTACTTTCAATAGCAAAAACCGCAGATCAGTAAGCGTGCATAGTTCGCGCGATCCCCTACACTTTAAGCGTCAGCAAATCGTCTACTCTCAATAGCAAATTCACAGATCAACAAACGAGTGCAGGCAGCGTGACACACCACCTTTCACACGTTAGTCAAATCACCGCGCTCAGCAGCTAAAATCGCAGATCAGCTAACACGCATAGACTGCGCGGCGCTTCATCAAAATCATCCTATCCGCTTGTTTCGCAAGCCCTTCGGATAATGGTTTTTAAGCACTCCGTCCGAAAGTACAGTCACACCGGCTAAAGACTCAAGCTCACCCAAAGCAGTATCTTTGTCCGTTAAGTCCTCACCGTTTTTCATCTCTACGGCGGTGCAACCACTCGCATTTCCACCATCACACTCATAGCCGCCCGCCAAGCCGGCAACAGATTTGTTGGCACCAACAACACAACCGCTAACCTTTCCGCCGCCGCACGCACATCCGCCGATGATAACAGCCGCCCAGCCATTTTCTGAGCCCGTAGGCGCGCAATAAGTGTCAGCCGAGCAGTGTTGCGAAACCGTTTGCGTACAAAGCTCGCCCAAACCGGCGTCATTCAGATACTCGACGTCCGAAAGTCGCAGCTCCTCTCCATAGAGATATTCGCGTGCACGTGCGCAGGTATTGGATATCAAGAGTCTTCGCTTAAAATCCATTCCATACGCGGAAAACAGCTGATGATGCGGAACAAATCTCCCCTTTATCGCTTCTCCCACGCAAACGCCGGGTGCTACGACTCCAAAATCCAACAGCTCGATCGACGGAGCAAGCCAGAGCTTGCCACCAAAAACTCGAAGCTCACCGCGAGGCATAGAATTCAGGTTTTCTTTCAAAAAAGCCTCGCCAAGCTCAAATAATTCAACACCTTGTTTATTTTGCGATGATTTGTTTGTTTTTTCACCTTTGTTTGAGCGTTTTTTGCTTGTATTTTTGCTGATTTTTTCGTCATTTTCGTTCAAAATCGTTAGCCGCTTATCATAAAGGTCCGCTTCGTTTCTATCACAGTTACACTTGCGAAATAGCGCAATAAACTGCCCCTCACCGCGTGAAACGTGCGGATAAAAGCGTCTTGTTTTTGTCATATCATGCTCACAGTTTTCAAGCGTAACACCATCAGACGTTATCATTTTGAGCCTCTCGGAAACGTCTATAAGCTCAAATTCGGGGTAATTATCAAGCAACCAAGCAACGTTTTCCTCGTTTTCCTCCGTGGCAAACGTACACGTGGAATAAAGGAGCATGCCTCCGCGTTTAACGCATCGAGCAACGTTTGCGAGTATTTCTCTCTGCCTTTCAGCACACATTTTCACGTTTTCAATGCTCCATTCAAGTATCGCCTGCTCATTTTTTCGAAACATTCCCTCTCCCGAGCAAGGCGCATCACATAGCACAAGATCAAAATGCTCGGGGTATGCGCCGGATAACGTTGATGTGTCAACGTTTAAAATCACAGTGTTTTTACATCCTAAACGCTCGACGTTGCTCTGCAATATTCTGGCGCGTGAAGCATCGTATTCATTCGCGACAACGACGCCTTCGGTGCCAACAGCCGCAGATAGCTGCGTCGTTTTACCTCCAGGTGCCGCGCAGCTATCCAGCACCGTCATTCCCGCGGAAAGCTCCACGGCAAGCACAGTCGACATAGCGGAAGGATCCTGCATATATATAGCGCCTGAATGATGCTCCGCAAGGCTTCCCGGGTATTTTTCATTTGTATAATAAGCATTTTGAACACATTTCATCGCCGTTCGGCCAATTACCGCACCGCTTGCCTCAAAGGCATCGGCAACACATGTCACATCATCGCCAACGCGGTCATCGCATCCAACCTTTATGCTATTTACGCGAAAAGCCTTGACAGCCTCGCCGTTTTCGATCTCATCAAAAAGCTTCTCGGCTTCATGTCCAAGAAGCCTTGTCATTCGTTCCTTAAATTTCTTAGGTAACATCTACTCTCCAAATTAAACGTTGATTAGTCAACTTATTTTGCGATATTTAAAAGCTCTGCAAGTCTATTATAAAGCTGCCGCGCGTCATCGGCGAAAATTTTAGCTCCCGCCGTTTCCAGAGCTTCTTTTGAATCATAGCCCCACGTCAATGCAACACAAGGGATACCTGCGTTTTTAGCCGTCTCAACATCAACGTGAGAATCGCCAACAAACACCGCTACATCGCATGAAACCTCTCTTATCACGTCAAGTGTCTTAGATGGATCGGGCTTTCGCGCCGCGCCATTATAATCTCCGATTACACGAGAAAATTTTCCGGGGAAGAATCTGTCGCAGAGGTCAACCGAAATATCATGCAGCTTATTAGTCACTACCGCGCACTCTATCCCATTGCTGACAAGCTTTTCCAAGCACTCATTTATACCTTCATATACATATGTTCGCACCGCATAATTTTTAGAATAATATTCCGTGTATTTCGATATACATTCTCCAAGCAATCCATCGTCAAAGCAATCGCCGAGGGCTCTCTGTAGCATTTTTTTGGTGCCGTTTCCTATAAACGTTCTGACCTCTCCCATCGTCCGCTTTGGTCTTCCAACCGATTCCACAGCGAAATTGACCGCGTCACAAAGATCGCCCAAGGTGTCAAGCAGCGTTCCGTCAAGATCAAAAATCACAAGCTTTTTCATTTCACACGCTCCTATGTCATTAACAGAGTAATTTTACAACTTTTTTCGCGTCTTGTCAACCGATAACAAAAAATAACGCGGCACGCCGCGTTATCTTTCCGTTTATTTCATCAATTCGTCAGTCAGACGTAATATCTCGGGCGCAACCTTCTTTCTCTGCGCCTTAACGATGGCAGAGTAGATGGGATACGCCAGCGAAACTATGGCAATGCCAACAATGCCAACCGCGACGCCATAGATAAAGTATTCATAAGGTCCTACCATACATATAGACATTCCGCCGCCCATGATAATGGTGCCAATTGTACCGATAGCTATTGACCAAGCCGTTCCTTTCCGGGTCACGCTTTTGTCAAGACGGCGCAGTCTTTCCATCTTGTCCTCAGAGGGAGGCGCGTATTTATCGCGTATCTTTTTGATCTCCGACTGCTCGCGCGCCGAATAAGTATAGGAAAAATTGTTATTCTGATTGTTGTTGTCCATATTATCTCCGTTTTTTACTGTAGAGGATTTTTATTGTCAAACGTTTTAATCTGCTTTGTCGATCTAACTATCATGGATATTGCCAGAGCCAGAACAACAGCAACCACTGCCGCCCCCGACAGGCCTCCCATCAATTGTCTGAACCCATCGCCCTCAGCCTGCCCGAACGTCGCGAGCATCGCATCTTCAAGCGTCAGCATAGATACGAGAGCCGACACAAAGCTTATAGCCTTGGACGCGGAAAAAACCGGGCTATGATATTTTCTGTACTTAACGATATTCACTATTGCAACGGTCATGGTTGTAAAAGTAAACGCAGCAAGCATTATAGTCATTATTTCGCCGTTTACCGTAGTTTTGGAATAGGCGGTAACGTAGGCAATAATGACAACAAACGCGAGGTTCATAAGGACAAGCCCTATTCCGCACATTCGGTATATCAGCACCTCGCGGAACTGCTTTTCGCCCGGGGCAAACTTCATCGTGTGATTCAGCAGGCACGCTTTCATAAAGGCAAGCAAAAAGTAATATGCAGCAAGCGAGTAAAACCACGCGGAGTTATTATATATACCGAGCGCCAGCTGAAACACAGAATATAAAGCGTTATAAGCAAGCGTTCCGCCAAGAGACAGCTTGATTTTCAGATGAGCATCGCCTTTTAGCTTTGACGCGTATTTATTGTTCTCAATAAACTTCTTTATCCACTTGATCATATTGGGGATCCTGAAGCACACGATCATAAGCGTATATGCCGAAATGACGTAGGATATATAATTTACAGCATCATTGTCGGGAACAAAGACAAAGGCATATACCAAAAGAGCAACGGCGACAGGACACAAAAGGAACACTATGGGTAAATAAGGATAGGCTATAGCCTTAAGTATTTTTTTGAATTTTTCCACCCTATCTCCTCCTTATCTTAACCGTAAATGTGCTTCCCTCTCCAAGAGTGCTTTGAACACTGATCTCGCCTCCCACAATGTCAACAACTCGCTTGACAAGCGCCAATCCAAGGCCGTTTCCCTGGGTCGCGCGAGAGCTGTCACCCTGATAAAACTTTTCAAAAATATGTGCTCCGACGTCAGCGGACATTCCACATCCCGTGTCGGATACACTGACCTTAACATATTCCTCATCCGCAACCAGGGCGAGCGACACCAAGCCGCCTTTTTTAGTAAACTTAAAGGCGTTTGACAAAAGATTGTTCCACACAAGGCTCAAAAGCTCGGCATCCGCGCAAATGACGACATCGTCTTGTATAGCGGTTTCTATCTCTATTTCGGACGCTTCCCACACGTGCTCATACTGCAAAAGACATTCGCACAGCTGTTCTCCAAGATCATAGTCCTCAGCTTTCGGGTATATCTGCTGGTTTTCAAGCCTATTGAGCTTCAAAATATTCGTCATCATATCAGATAGCTTTTTTGATGCGTCCGTAATGTATCCCGCGTACTCGACCCGCTTTTCCTCGGAAAGACCGGGAGATTGCAGCAATCTTCCATAGTTTTGTATGACACTCAAAGGAGTTTTCATCTCATGCGACACGTTAGAAATAAAATCCGCCCGCAACGTTTCCACGCCCGAAAGCTCCTCAGCCATGCGATTGAAGCAATCTATGATCTCGTTGTAGCTTTCGTCCATCACCAGCCTTGACATAGGCTTGACTCTGGCATCGAAATCGCCTTCTATCATTTTGTTTGCCGCCTCGGCAATATGCTTGACCGAGCGCTCTGTAGTCAGTTTCTTCCGTATAGCGTCCACCGCAGTAAAGATCACACTGATAAACACAACGTTTATAAATGTAAGCTTTGCGGCAACGGCAATGTTTTCCTTTGTCAGCTCCATTCCCGTCGTATTTGACAGCACCGTAATAAATAGCAGCGCCGCGCACGTAACCACAAACGAAACTATCAAGAAAAAGACCAAAAACTGACCGAGCGCCTTGAATATTGCCCTAAAAACATCGCTTCTCATAGTCTTATCACTTAATAACCGCTTTATATCCGAGTCCGTGCACGGTAACTATCTCAAAATCGTCACATTGCGCAAGCTTGGAACGAAGCTTAGTCATATATACGTCCACCGCTCTCGGTGTCGTTTCCGTATCAACGTCCCAGAACTCGTCCATCAGCTGACTTCTCGTAAAAGTCTTTTTAGGATAGGAGAGCAACTTGTAAAGAATATTGAATTCTCTTTTTGTCAAGGATACCTCTTCTCCATCAAGATACGCGGTATATTCATCGGCATCCATGGTAAATTTACCCGCGGAAAGCTGCCTTGACGACGCGATCTTTGCTCTGCGCAAAAGGGCGCCGATTCGCAAAAACAGCTCATCAAAATCTATAGGCTTGACCATATAATCGTCAACTCCTATACGGAAGCCCCTTTGCTTTGAGGCAATGTCGTCCTTCGCGGTCATAAACAGTATCGGTATGCTTTCGTTTATCGCTCTTACGTTTCTGGCAAACTCAAAACCGTCTATTCTCGGCATCATTATGTCGGAGATTATCAGATCAAAAACATTTTCATACATAGCGTCAAAAGCCGCCTCAGCATCAAGACATCCTATAGCCTCATACCCGCTATTGCAAAGAAACGTACACACGCTGCGGTTAAGCGCCGCGTCATCCTCGACCACCAATATTTTGAACACAGTCTTCTTCCCCTCTCCGTTTTTGTACATTTTAGCACGCAAATGTTAAGATTTTGTTTATTTTCTTGATAAAAATCAAAAAAGGCGCGGGTCGGCTCAACCGTCGCGCCTATTTAGCTTGACTTTATATCATTTGGAATTCTGATTTTTTCCGTCCATATATTCGAGTGCTAAAGACAATACCTTTCGGTCGTTTGAGTGAGCGAGGAGCTTACTAGCTTCATCCGCGCGGATCCACTCCACCGCCACGACCTCGCTTTCCTGAGGAACGGTGTCGACCTTGTCTGTAGCCGCGACAAAATACACTACGGTCTTTTTTACACTCGGCTTTGGACTGTAATGTACTGTTTGTCTGAATTTATCTACTATCCTGATGTGGATGCCCGTTTCT
This sequence comes from Oscillospiraceae bacterium, assembly GCA_015063905.1. Lineage (GTDB taxonomy): Bacteria > Bacillota > Clostridia > Oscillospirales > CAG-272 > SVTX01. The sequence goes on from SVTF01000006.1 coordinate 41,464, forward strand.
TCAAAAACCTCTCTTTGCGCAGTCATAACCTCGCTCTCTCCGGGCTCAACGTGTCCCTTAGGAAAGGAGTGGCGGCTGCGCTCCGTGTGCTTTATCATCAAAACGTACCGCTGAAGCTTTCCTTCAGCGTCAGTCTCATCTCTGAAAACCACGGCTCCGCACGATTTCTCATAAGTCATTTTATCATCTCCAAACATGCGGCTCAAGCCTACTTTCGCCGCACAACGCAACGCGGGACGCCGCATAAGGCGCCCGCCTTGCAATATTTTTTTGCTTATCTCTCGATCTCTTCCATAACAAAGGCTTCGAGAATATCGCCTTCCTTGATATCGTTGAACTTTTCAAGTCCCACACCGCATTCGTAGCCTTGAGCTACCTCCTTGGCGTCATCCTTGAATCTCTTGAGCGAGGATATCTTATCCTCAAATATAACGATACCGTCACGAACCACACGTATCTGAGCATGTCTTGCGATCTTACCGTCAAGAATATACGATCCCGCAATAGTGCCCACGCCGGGAACGTGAATGGTTTGACGAACCTCCGCGTGTCCAAGCAGGTTTTCACGGAACTTGGGAGCAAGCATACCCTTCATAGCAGCCTCGATCTCCTCTATGCACTGATATATAACTCTATACGTGCGAACGTCAACCCCCTGTCTTTCCGCGGAATCGATAGCAACCTTATCGGGACGAACGTTAAATCCGACGATTATAGCATTGGAAGCAGCGGCAAACGTAACGTCTCCCTCTGTAATGCCTCCAACGGCACTGTGTATAACGTTAACTCTTACTTCTTCATTTGTCAGCTTGACCAAAGATGCCTTTACCGCCTCGGCGGAGCCGACAACGTCAGCCTTGACGATAATATTGAGATCCTTAACGCCCTCGCTGATCTGCGCAAACAGATCGTTAAGATTAGCTCTGGCATTTGCCTTGAAATATTCCTCTTTTGCCTTTGACTTTCTTTGGTCGGCAAGTGTTCTTGCCATTCTCTCGTCCTCTACCGCCGCGAATTCATCGCCCGACGTAGGAACTTCGGCAAGACCGATTATCTCAACAGGCACGGAGGGTCCCGCAACCTTTTGCTGTTTTCCCGTATGGTCTGTCATAGCTCTCACACGACCAACCGCAGTACCCGCGATGACGATATCTCCGTTATGCAACGTACCGTTCTGCACAAGCACAGTAGCAACAGGACCGCGACCCTTATCAAGCTTTGCCTCGATAACGATACCCTTAGCGCGACGGTTGGGATTAGCTTTAAGCTCCTTGACCTCAGCAACAAGCAATACGTTCTCCAAAAGATCGTCGATACCCATATGAGTAAGCGCTGATACGGGAACACAGATAACGTCTCCGCCCCATTCCTCGGGAACAAGATCGTATTTTGTAAGCTCCTGCTTGATGGCGTCGGGGTTAGCCGTAGGCTTATCCATCTTGTTGATCGCAACTATTATTTCTATTCCCGCAGCCTTGGCGTGATTTATTGCCTCAACGGTCTGGGGCATGATTCCATCATCCGCCGCAACAACGAGGATCGCGATATCGGTAGCCTGCGCACCTCTTGCGCGCATTGCCGTGAACGCCTCATGTCCGGGGGTGTCGAGGAAGGTTATATCCTGACCGTTTATCTTTACTCTGTAAGCACCGATATGCTGGGTGATACCGCCCGCCTCGCCTGTGGTGACGTGTGTGTTTCTGATAGCGTCCAGCAAGGATGTCTTACCGTGGTCAACGTGTCCCATAACGCAAACTACGGGCGCACGGGTAACAAGCTGATCCTCTGTATCCTCGGTTTCGTCAAACAGCTTTTCTTCGATAGTAACTACGACTGCCTTTTCGGGTTCCGCGCCAAGCTCTACCGCAACAAGCGCGGCTGTATCAAAATCTACTGTTTGGTTTGCGGTTGCCATCACGCCCATAAGCATGAGCTTTTTGATGACTTCTGCCACCGTTACCTTAAGCATAGCCGCAAGCTCGCTGATGACAATCTCCTCGGGTATCTGCACCTTTATTGGTCCCTTTACTATCGTAACGGGAGCCTTTTGCTCGGGTTTTCCACCCTTCTTACCGTTCTTGCCCTTAGAGAAGGTGTTTTCCTGCCTTGTCTGGTTCTGCTGCTTTTTGAGCTTCTGGTTGTTGCCCGAGCGAAGATCTCTCTCGTTCTCCGCAACAAAATTATCCAGCTTTTCATCATATTTTGAAAGGTCTACGCTGGACGAACGTATATCTACCGTCTTTGCCGCGCCCTTCTTGTTTGTTCCGTCACCGCCCTTGGGTGTCTGCGCTCTTGTAATTATCTGGGGCTGAAATTTTTCTCTGGGAGCGGAAGGAATATAGTCCTCCTTATCCATTCCCATGCCGCCTCTCTGCTGATTGAACTGAGGCTTCTGTCCCTGCTTTCTGTCATCGCGCTTCTGCGGGATGGACTGCCTTGAAAAATCAGGCGCTCCCATGCGGGAGAATCTATCCGATGCCACGCCCTGCGATCTCTGATCGTTGGGTCTGAACGAAGAATCGTTACGGGGCGTGAACGCTGCGCCGTCCGTTCTCTTGTTCGCTGTAGCAAAGGCATCGTTTCTCGGTCTTGACGAATCCTGCGCACCTCTTTGTCTTGCTTTTTCCTGCGCAGCTCGCTCGATTGCCGCCGCGCGCGCCAAAGCTTCGGCTCTGTCTACCTTGGGCTGAACCTTGACTGCGGGCGCCACAGGCTTTTTCGCTTCTGCTTTCGGAACCTCCGCGGTCTGTGCGTCGGTAGCCTTGGGAGCTTCTGTCTTGGCAGCGACAGTCTCCTTCTTGTCCTCCTTGAGCGCAACGACATCGGCAGCCTTGGATTTTTGCGCTACCTTATCTTCTTCATTATTTTCAACAGACTTCTTTTGCTCTGCATCCTCGACCTTTTCAGCTGCTTCGGGCTTCTTTTCAAGCTTGGACGGGATATACGTTATTCCATCAATGTAATCGTAGATCTCCTCCACCTGATATTCCGCCGTTATTGCGTCGAAAAGAACGTTGAACTCGTGAGGCTCCAATGCTTTTTGCGCCTTAAGCTCAATTCCCTTCTTTGCCATAACATCAATTATTTCTTTGCTCTTGATATTAAGGTCCTTTGCCAGCTGATTAGCTTTGATCTGAGGTTTTACTGCCATAAATTATACCCATACCTTTCCGGTTTTTAACGATGTTGATTGCCTTGATTTACACTCAAATCAAGAAAGCTTCATAAGCAGCGCGCGGCAAAAGCTTGCATCATTTATTGCTACCGCCGCAACCGCTCCGCTCTTTCCAACCGCCCGCGCAAGCGCCTCACAGTCGGAACTTATTCTTACGTGCTTTACGTTGTAATATGCACACCTGTCGGTTATTCTCTTGTGTGTGTTTTGGGACGTATCCGATGCCTCGATGACGATAACGTTCACCTCGCCGCGAAAATCTCCCCGCTCCGACTTCTTTTTGAGCGCGTCGCATATCATAGGAACTCCTATAACTATCTTTCCCGCGGCGCGACACAGCCCAACGATGCCGAGAATGTTCTTTTCGTCAGTCATTTTCGCCGTCTCCAAGCCCGTCTATACGAGCCTCCATAGCATCGTATATTTCTTCCGGGATACTGCATCCCAGCACGCTCTCTATGCGCTTTGATTTACGCGCCCTTGAAAAGCACGATCTCTCGGGACATATATATGCACCGCGTCCCGACGTTTTTCCAACGGTGTCGAGAACTATCGCTCCGTCAGGGCATCTTACCACGCGTATCAATTCCTTTTTCGGTCTATGCGCGTTACAACCAAGGCACTGACGCTCGGGAATCTTTCTTACCTTTTGCGCACTATTCTTCATATATGCCACCTCGAGCTATAATACCTTTTAACTATTATTCCTCAAAGCGCGAGGCCTTTTGCAAGCCCTCCGCGTTTATGTCTATCTTTATACCTGTAAGCTTTGCGGCAAGACGCACGTTCTGTCCCTTAGCTCCGATAGCCAAGGAAAGCTGCTCGGGAGCTACGGTAACTCGGCAGAATCTGTCGCCGTCCATCTCAACACCAAGCACGGTAGCGGGAGAAAGAGCCGCGGTAACGTACTCTTCCGGAACCTCGCTATATCTTACGATATCTATCTTCTCCCCGCAAAGCTCCTCAAGTATTCCGTCGATTCTCATTCCGTGCGTACCGATGCAAGCGCCAACCGCGTCCACGCTCTCGTCTCTGGAGAATACCGCGATCTTGGTTCTGGAGCCCGCCTCTCGAGATACACCCTTGATAACCACGATACCGTCCGTTATTTCGGGAATCTCCATTTCAAACATACGGCGAACGAATCCGGGGTGAACTCTGGAAAGCGTTACTATCGGTCCGCGCATATCCTTGTTGACCTCCTGAATGAATACTCTGACAACGTCGCCAACCTCGAAATACTCTCCGGGGATCTGCTCGGATTTAGGAAGCACAGCCTTGCCAGTTCCCGTGTCAAGAAGAACGTTACCCGTTTCATAATCCACCTTAAGCACGGTGGCGGTGATTATCTCCTCTCGCTTGGACTCATACGCTTCCTGCATAGCCTTATGCTCGCCCTCGCGTATGCCCTGGATGATTACAGACTTTGCGGCTCCCGCGGAAAGACGGCGGAAGTTCTTGGTCTTTACCTCAAACTCAACTATCTTACCAAGCGTATTTCTCTTGCTTATAGCCTTTGCGTCCTCAAGAGAGATCTGAACGGAGGGGTCCTCAACCACCTCAACAACTTCCTTCTGCTGATATACTCTTACGTCCTTTTTCGCAGGGTCGATATGCACTCTTACATTGGTGTTGCTTCCGTATTCCTTTTTAAAAGCGGAGATGAGCGCCGCCTCGATCTTTTCGATCATATAGCTCTGGGGAATACCTTTTTCTCTTTCAAGGAGCTCAAGTGCTGTAAAAAACTCTGTGTTCATTTGATTTAAAATCCTTTCGAATGTATGTTTGTGTTATTATTTACGAATTTCCAAAGTCAAAATACGTTGCGATCTTTGCAATCTCGTCCGGCTTGAACGTTTCATTGTTACCGTTTACCGAAACCACAATATTTCCGTCTTCATCGTATCCGCAAAGCTCCCCGCGGAAAGCCTTGCTTCCGTTTCTCGGCGCATAAAGCTTGACCTCAACGTCCCATCCCTCACACGCATCGATATGCTCGGGATACTTCAGCTCTCTCTCTATTCCGGGAGAGGACACCTCCAAAATATACGACTCGTTTATCGGATCGGCCTCGTCAAGTATAGGGTCGATGGCACGGTGAAACTTCTCACAGTCTTCAATGCTTATGCCGTCTTCATTATCAAGTGTTATGCGCAGATATTTATCGGCGCCTTCCTTGCAAAATTCAACGTCCCAGATAAAATATCCCATTTCGTCCGCAACGGGAGCTATCAGCCGTCTTACCGCGGACGCTACGTTTTTGTTGGTGTTATTTTTCATTTTTGGTTTCCTTTACGATCGTTTTAAAAGCCGCGCCCTGATCTGTTCACGAACAAACAGGCAATCATAGCCATCTGACCTCGCATACCTTTTGCGCAACTTGCCTAAACAAAATTTAAGAGTGGATTTTGACACCCACTCAAGCTTACACTATCGATTCTAGTGGCATTATAGCACATTTTTTCGCAGATTGCAATAGTTTTTTGAATTTTTTCAAAAAAAGCGGACTTTTTAATGTGTTTCTATATTAGATGTAGCAAAAAACAAAATATTTTTTAAAAACATTGCGAATTCTGTTTACAAAACCGCTTTGATGTGGTATAATGATATAATGATTTATCATGGAAAGTTTTGCCTTTAGGAAAAGCTAATTTTACCGCAAGGAGAGGTCGTTGTGAATTCTTACGCACACACACAAATGCATACGCGTGTCGCGCGCAGCACGGGAGCAGGAGCATCCTTCCCTATGATCGCCGCCTCGTTCGTTATCCTTATGTGCGTTATCTATTCGGCGCTACTCCCCTGTACCCTGTCCGCATCAAAGCTTACAGAAGTGCTTGCGTGGATAATTTGCGTTCTTTGCGCCGCCTTTGCGGTGCTCTTTACCAAAAAGTTTTCCACACTTATCATTACCGTATTTTTGATATCCATGTCGTCCGCGATCTCGGGGCTTGTTATCCCTGTGGCATTTATTATGGGAACGGTATTTTCCATTGGTGCTTATGCTTGCTTGGTAGCCGTTGGCAAAAGATCTCATTATGTTTTTCTTGCAGGCTGCCCCATCCTTGCATACGTGTTTTCACTGGTTCTGTCAGGCGATATTATTTTTTCCTTCACCTGCATATTGTGGATGTCTCCCGCTCTCGCCCTGGGCCTTGCCACCCGCGACCGCAAGGGAAGGACAAAGGCAATATTTGAGTTCTGCGTATGGTTTGTTTTGTGCGCGCTTCTGACCGCCGCAACGTATACGTACGCAGCGCACGGATCTTTTGCTCCTTCTGCATTTGTTTCTACCGCGCGCGAAATGCGGCAAGCATTTATCGACTTTTTTGCAGGGCAAATAGCATTGGCGGGAAAGATTGAGCTTTCAAAGGCAATAATGCACGAGTTATCCTCGCTCGCGGACCTCTACATAAACATCATATCGGGAATCTTCGTCGCGGCATTCTGCATCCTTGGTTTTTTGGCTTGCAAAATAATGACCGCAATTTTAGAACGGTATGAATTCAATGCGACAGCAACACCTTGTAAATCTAAGATAAGCGTCAGCGTTACCGCCTCAATTATATTTATTGCGGCGTACGTTCTGTCCTCCGCCAGCAGCTCCTCGGGCAGTGTGTCCATGATCGCCACCGTTGCGCAAAACTTATGTATCATGTTTGTTCCCGCGCTTACGGTGATAGGAGTCTATGCCATTGCCGCAGTTGTCAAGCGATTTGGCTTCTGGGGATTTGCGCTTTGCGCGGCAATACCGCTGATCTCATCATTGATAGATATCCCCGTTATTTATCTTTTGGCGCTTTCAGGCGCCGCATATACGCTCATCGTCCGCACTGATGATTGGGCAAAACAACATTACAGCAAAGGAGACGGCATATGAGCAAAAAGAATAAAAACACTCAATACCGCAATTCCAATCAAGCCAAACGCTCCGACAGATTTTCGGTTGAGCTTGGCGCTCCTCTGATATTCTGTACGGCAGAAGCCATCGTCTTGGCGGCTCTGTGCTTGGTTATCAACTTTTTTCTCAAAACAGAGGATAACGCAAAGATCATTTCCCTGATCTCGGTTTTATCCCTTCCCTTTTACATCTGCTCTGCGGGAGTGCTCTGCCTTATATACACTGCTCGCTCGCTTAAGGTAAAAAGAGCAAAATATGACGCAAAGCTGCTTGAAACAGAAATTTACGATATTTTCAGATACATAATCGATCTGCCGTACGCAGTTATCGATTCATCGGGAAAGGTTAAGATAATAAACGGCGCTATGCAGGATATTCTGGGATTCAAGCGCGCTGTAAGCGGGATCGAGCTCTCGGAGATATGCTCCGTTCCCGTTAAGACCGTTATGGCTAACGCAAAGAACCGCGATGCCTACGTTTCAGACGTGGTTTACGATCTGCCCGAGGACGCAGACCGTCATGAGAGTGCCGTTGCCGCGCTTGCGGACGGAAGAAGATACGAGGCGGTATCATATTTATTCAAGGTCCAAGGCGAAAACTACTATTTCATCGTATTCCGCGACGTAGAAAGCTACTTGTCTCTCGCCGAAAAGCACGAGGCGGAAAGTCCCGTTGTCGCATACATACAGCTCGACAATCTTCAGGAGCTTACTCAATATGTCCGCGCAGATCACCGTTCCGCGTCTGCCGAGGCTGAAAACATTCTGAGAGATTGGGTAAACGGCATGAACGGCTTTATCCGCGAATACACCCGAGATAAATACGTAGCCGTATTCTCAAAGCGCAACCTTATAGAGCAGATGCGCAACGAATTTGAGATACAAAAGAGGATCATGGCGCTGAAAATCGGCGACAACTCCTTCCCTATCACGGTATCAATGGGAATTTCCGCGGTTGGAGATTCGCTTGAGAAAAAAGAAAAGTCGGCGCATCATGCGCTCAATATGGCTATACAGCGCGGAGGAAACCAGGTTGCTATAAGACGAGAGGACGAAACGGGATACGTATTCTTTGGCGGAACTCACAAAACAATAGAGAATAACACGACCATCGTCTCCAGAGTAACGGGAGAGCTGCTTGAAACCAAGATAGCAAAGGCATCCAACGTCTTAATAATGGGTCACTCAAACCCCGACTTTGATTCGGTTGGTTCTTGCGTCGGTATCGCGCGCTTTGCCCTTTCCGTTATTGAAAGCAGATCGCGCTCATGCACCGTTAACATTATTACGGACAAAGGCTCCGACAGCTTCCGCACGTGCTATGATCAGCTCGCTTCCATGAACGTATACGGCGACGTATTTATCAATCGCGAGGTGGCAAAGGATCTTGTAACACCCGAGACCCTGCTCATAATTTGTGACGTTAATAACCCCAGAATATACGAGGCCCCCGAGCTTGTGGATATGATAACGGATATAGCTCTCATAGACCATCACCGTCTATCCGAAACGCTTCCGTACGATCCCTTCTTGCAGTACGTGGAGACCACCAAATCCTCCGCCTCGGAGATAGTAGCGGAAATACTTTATTATAGTAAGTTCGGCGACAAGCTCCACAAAGAAGAGGCAGAGGTATTGCTCTCGGGAATAATGCTCGACACACAGAACTTCACGAGAAACGCGGGCGCGCAAACCTTTGAAATGACAAGATATCTGTACTCGCGCGGCGCGCACACCGGGGTGGTTCGCGAATTCTTTAATGAAAGCCTTGATGAGCTTCTTCTCACCGGAGAATTTGAATCAAAGGCGCGCATATACCGCAACGACGTGGCGATAACCTGGATGACACTCGACAGACCCGCAAAGAGCGATGACAGAGTAATTGCAGCCAAGGTGGCAGACAATCTTCTCAAGGTAAAGGGCGTGAAAGCATCCTTTGCGCTGGTCAAGATAGATAATGACGTAGTTATCTCGGGACGCTCCAAGGGCGCCGTTAACGTTCAGCTCATTCTTGAGCGACTTAAGGGCGGCGGTCACTTTGATATTGCGGGCGCACAGGTTAAAAACTCAAGCTTAACAAAAGCTTGTGAAATGCTCAAGGACGCGATCGACGACTATTTTGAGTACGATCATCACAATTGATTTAAAACACAGTTATAGCATAGTATTGGAGATAGAACAATGAAAGTATTACTTTTAGCAGATGTTAAGGGTCAGGGTAAAAAGGATCAGATAATTGAGGTATCTGACGGATACGCAAGAAATTTTCTCTTTCCTAAAAAGCTGGCGGTAGTAGCCGATAACAAGGCAATGTCCGAAGCGAAAAGCAAGGAAGAGGCAAAGCAATACAAGCTGGCAGAGGAAAAAAAGGCAGCAAAGGCACTTGCCGACAAAATCAGCGCTTTGACGGTAACTGTAACGGCATCCTCCGGCGCTGACGGACGTCTTTACGGCTCTGTGACCGCCAAGGATATAGCGGAAAAGCTTGCGTCTCAGCATAAGATCGAAATCGACAAGAGAAAATTGGTCCTCAAGGATAATATCAAGACTTACGGCACGTTTGAGATAGACGTAAAGGTATATCCCGAGATAAGCGCCAAGCTCAAAGTCAAAGTTACAGAGTAACAGATCTATACACCCAAGTATGAACTCATGCTTTTTTGCGCATGAGCGGCGCGCCTAAAAGCTGTTATCTTTCGTAACACCCGCGCGCATTTCATCAACACGATTAACAGGAGATTAATATGGCAGAAGACATCATCAGAAAATTGCCTTTTTCCGCTATTGCGGAGCAATCCTTGCTCGGCTCTATTCTCATCGATCCGCAGTCAATAACCCAGGTTGCGGATATGATCGCGTCCGAGGACTTTTATCTTGAGGAGCATAAACAGATATACCTTGCTATGCACGGTCTGTTTATGACGAACAGCCAGATAGATATCGTTACGCTTATAGACGAATTGGTCAAAAAAGGCATATATTCCAAATCGGGCGGAGAGGAATACATTAAAATAATAGCCCAAACCGTACCCAATGCGCTCAACGTACGCGATTATGCCAAGATCGTCAAGGACAAGAGCGTACTCCGTCAGCTCATTAGAATGAGTGACGAGATATCCGATATGGCTTACTCCGAGCAGGATGAGGTCTCGGGAATTCTTGAAACGGCACAGAACAGATTATATGCCATCGCGCAAGGCAAGGAATCCAAGAGCTTTAGACATATACGTGAGGTAATCACAGATGTTTACGCGCATCTTAATCAGCTCGTTACAGATCCCTCGTCGGCGCAGGGAACGTCCACCGGATTTTCTTCTCTTGACCGCGTGCTCGCGGGAATGGGAAATTCCGATCTTGTTATCGTCGGCGCGCGCCCCGGTATGGGTAAGACGTCATTCTGTCTTAACATAGGCACAAACGTTGCAAAGGCAACCAAAAAAGCGGTTGCTATATTCTCCTTGGAGATGTCGGCAGAGCAGCTTGTAAACCGCGTGATATCGAGCGAGGCGTTAATAGACAGCTATGCGCTGCGCACGGGTGAGTTAAAGCCCGAGCAATGGGATCATATCGCGCAGGCTTCGTCCGCTCTTTCGGGCTGCGATATACTGATCGACGACACTCCCGGAATCACGGTTTCCGCAATGAAGGCAAAGCTACGCCGCGTAAACAATCTCGGCCTTGTTATTATCGACTATCTGCAGCTTATGCAGTCGGATAAAAGAATAGAAAACAGAACCCAAGAGGTCAGCGAAATGTCACGAGCGCTAAAGATCATGGCAAAGGAGCTTAACGTTCCCGTCATCTGCTGCTCGCAGCTTTCGCGTACCACAGAGGGTCGTACCAACAAGCGTCCTATGCCCTCCGATCTTCGCGAGTCGGGTTCCATAGAGCAGGACGCAGACGTTATTATCTTCCTTTACCGCGACGAGGTATATCAGCAGAATCAGAACGGCGAGCCTGTTCCCTCCGACACGGAACAAAACATAGCGGAGATAATTATCGCCAAAAACCGTCACGGCGCAACCGATACCGTAAAGGTTGGCTGGACGGGTCGCTACACGCGCTTCCGCGATATTGTTGATGAAAGTAAGCTTCCTCAGTAATTATTCGGAGACTTCAAATGTCCAACAACGTTAATTTTTTCGTAGAGCCGCACGCGCTTGCAAACATGAACGGCTCCGAGCCCATTCTGGTTGCCCTTTCGGGCGGCGCGGACTCCTCCTGCCTTTTGCATCTGCTTTCCGCTTATTCAAAAAAAGCGGGATGCAAGCTTTACGCGGCTCACGTAAATCACAATATACGCACGCAGTCATATTCCAACGAGGCTTACCGAGATGAGCAATTTTGCCGCGATCTGTGTAAGGATCTCGGAGTAGAGATTTTCCTGCAAAGCATAGATGTACCATCTCTCGCTCGCGAATCGGGGCAAAGCCTCGAGACTGCCGCAAGAGAGGCAAGGTATGCCTTCTTTGCCGAAGTCATGCAAAAAAACGGAATACGCATCTTGGCAACTGCTCATAATGCCGACGACAACCTTGAAACGCTTATATTCAATCTTTGCCGCGGCTGTTCGGTAGAAGGGCTGTGCGGTATTCCGCGCCAAAGACCCTTTCCGGAGGTCGACGGTGCCGTGATAGTACGGCCCATAATCGACGCAACAAAATCGGAAATACTTGATATGTGTGCCGCCAATAACATTCCTTACGTAACCGACAGCACCAATTTTGAGACCGACTGTACTCGCAATCGCATACGCCACAACGTAATTCCCGAGCTCGTTTCGCTTTTCGACACTCCGCAAAGGGCGGCAATGCGTCTGTCCCACAACGCTGCCGATGCTTCCGCGTTCATCCGCGAGCATGCGGACAGCTTTATCAGAGCTTATGGCGAGATCTTACCGCGGGACGCTCTTTGCAACGCTCACCCGGCGGTTGCGGGAAGAGTTTTATCCATCCTTTTCAAAACAAGGTTCGGGTGTTCTCTTGAATCAACACATATTGATGCAATAATCAATATCGCGCGTTTGGGCAGAGAGGGGGCTTCTGTATCGCTTCCCTGCGCATCCCGCGCCACAGTAAAACGAGGAAATATAGTTTTTGAAACCGATTCGCGCGCGCATAATTTTGATAATGAACAATATGATGTTGCGCTTCATGAAGGTATAAACGCACTTGAGCCTTCCCCGTTTGCCATCGTGATTTCCAAAGACGAAAGCTCGCCCGCAGCTCAGCTTGAAACGCAATACACTCTTTATGCCACCGCTTGCATTTATTCAGAGCAACAAGAGCTTAAAGCAAGAAACAGGCGCGAGGGTGACGTCATTCTTGACGGTGGAATACACAAAAAGATCAAAAAACTCATGTGTGACAAAAAGGTCGACTTATACGACAGAGCCTCCCTTCCTCTCGTGTGTTTTGGCAGTGACGTAATATACGTGCCACTGTGCGCCATCGCCGACAACGCAAAAAAAGACAAAAATAAGCCAAAAATTCAAATTTACATTTATAAAAAAATCAACGGAGACACAAAGCCATGACACAAAACGTAGAAAAAGTACTTATTTCACAAGAGGAGCTTGCAAAAATCACCGAAAAGCTTGGAAAACAGATCACCGAGGACTATAAGGACTCAAAAAAGCCTATAATATGTATTGTGATACTAAAAGGCTCTTTGCTCTTTGCGGCAGATCTTATAAGACACATCGATCTTCCCTTGGAGCTGGAATTTATGAAGGTATCGTCCTATGGCGCTGGTACTAAAAATTCCGGTGAAATAAAGATCCATCTCGACCTTATGCGCGAGCATCTTGAAAAGTATAATCTCATAATAATTGAGGACATCGTTGACAGCGGACGCACTCTCGCGCGCCTCACACAGCTCCTCAAAAACAGAAATGCAAACAGTGTCAAAACGTGTACTCTGCTTGACAAGCCTTCTCGCCGCGAGGTGGATTTTGTTCCCGATTATTGCGGACGGACTATCCCGGACGAGTTCGTCATCGGATACGGCTTGGATTATGATGAAAAATACAGAAATCTTCCCTACGTAGGCGTTCTCAAGCCCGAGGTATATTCGTAAAAATCACAAAATACTGTCTTTTTGCTCACAGTATCTTAACATAAGGCATATATAATTACGCTATGATATTGCGGCCATCTTTGTGTTGGCAGCGTTTATCGTACACTTATTTTGGAGGACTCAATGAAGAAGAAAAACGGAAAACATATATTATTCTATCTGGTTCTGATAGTTGGAGTTGTGCTTATATGCGCATTGCTTTTTCAGCAGGACACCGAAAATATGAAGTACTCCGACGTGGTTTCCGCGTTTAAAAACGGAGACGTTGTCGAGTTCCAGATAGACAAGAATAATCTGCTCACCTTAGAGCTCCGCGAGGGCTCCGCGTCCGCGGAAAAGTGGGGAGTTAAAAATTCACAGACCGGCAAATACGTTGCGGAATACCGCCTTGCAAGTCTTTCTATCTTTCACGCCGATCTCGGCGACGATATCGAAGACCAGATAGCCGCCGGAACACTTAAGGGCGAATACGTAGCTCCTACGCAGTATCCCGCATGGGTATCTTATATTCCGATCCTTCTCGTTGTGGTCGGAATGATAATTCTCTACGTTGTGATGACACGCCAGATGACTGGTAGTGGCGGCGGTGGAATGGGCAAAATGGCCAATTTCAGCAAGGCGCGCGCAAAAATGGCAGATTCCAACGACAAAAACAAGGTCACCTTCCGCGACGTTGCGGGTGCTGACGAGGAAAAGCAGGAGCTTGAGGAGGTCGTTGAATTCCTCAAGGCACCTCAGAAATTTGCCAAGCTTGGCGCGAAAATACCCCACGGCGTTTTGCTGATGGGCCCTCCCGGAACAGGTAAGACTCTGCTTGCAAAGGCAGTTGCCGGAGAGGCGGGCGTTCCCTTCTTCTCTATTTCGGGCTCGGACTTTGTTGAAATGTACGTCGGTGTGGGCGCATCGCGTGTGCGCGACTTGTTCGATACGGCAAGAAAAGCCCCCGCGTCCATCGTATTCATCGACGAGATAGACGCAGTCGGTCGTCACAGAGGCGCGGGTCTTGGTGGCGGACACGATGAAAGAGAGCAGACGCTCAACCAGCTTCTTGTTGAAATGGACGGATTTGGCTCTCACGACGGAATAATTGTTATAGCCGCGACCAACCGCCCCGATATTCTCGACCCCGCGCTGCTGCGTCCCGGTCGATTTGACAGACAAATAACCGTAAACTACCCCGATATTAACGGACGAATCGAAATACTCAAGGTACACTCTCGCAACAAGCCTCTTGAATCAGAGGTAGACTTCCGCGAGGTCGCAAAGATGACCGTTGGCTTTACCGGCGCAGATCTTGCGAATCTTCTCAACGAGGCCGCATTGCTTGCCACAAGGCGCAACAAGAGCCTTATCGGAATGGAGGATATCTCGGATGCCTTTATCCGCATCATAGCAGGACCCAAGAAAAAGGCGAGAGCAATGAAGGAATCCGAAAAGAAGAAGACCGCTTACCATGAGGCGGGTCATGCAATGATAGCTTATCACCTTGACCTTGACCCTGTTCAGCAGATCTCCATAATTCCTTCGGGACGCGCGCTGGGCTATACGCTCAATCCTCCTAAGGAAGATAAGTACAGCGAGTACAAGAGCGAGCTTGTAAAGGAAATATCCATGCTTCTCGGTGGACGTGCCGCGGAGGAGATAATATACAAGGACGTCACGGGCGGCGCCTCCAACGATATCGAGCGCGCTACCAAGATAGCAAAGCGAATGATAACAAGGCTTGGTATGTCCGACGTGCTTGGCCCCCGTTGCTTTGGTACAGACCAGAACGAGGTGTTCTTGGGACGTGATTTCTCGTCCTCGCAGGACTACTCCGAGGAGATCGCAGCAAAGATCGACCAGGAAATGCACGATATCATTCAGGGCGCATATCAGAAGGCAAAGGATATCCTCATTGGCGACATCCAGAAGCTTCACTTTATCGCCGAGTTCCTGCTCCGTAACGAGATAATGGACGGAGATCAGTTCCGTGCCGTTATGGAGAGCGAATGTCCCGTAATAGAGGAGATCGAGGCCATCGCCGAGGCAAAAAAGCAAAAGAGCCTTGAAGCCAACAAGGCCCGCGCAGACGCCGAGGAAAAGGCTCGCCGCGAGGCTCAGGAAAAAATCCGCACAGCCGCGCAAAACAATAGTGACAATCTCCAAGATCTTAAGGTCGAGGAACCTGAAAATAAGGATCAGGCCGAAAATAATCAATAAACAAAAAACAAAAGGTGCAGGGGTATAATCCCTGCACCTTTTGTTTTTTTATATTCTGTTTTATTTTTCAAGATATTCCTCAAGCGTTATTCCCTGCTCATGAATCTTCGTCGCGTGCTCAACGCCCACGTAGCGATAGTGCCACGACTCGTATGCATATCCCGTTATATCGGTCTTGTTTTCGGGAAAACGGAGAATAAAGCCGTATTCGTGGGCATGCTTTTGCAACCACTCAAACGCATTCGTCTCGGCAAAGCCTTTATCATAAGGATTCTTTGGAGTTTCGCTTCCGTAATTCCAAAGGCCTTCCATTTCGTCGGTGAACAAATCCACGCAAAGTCCCGTTTGATGCTCGCTCGTTCCGGGGTAAGCGGAATAGGTCAGCACCTTATTCTTTATCTCTTCATCCGACCAATCGGGATGATTTTCCTTTTCCTCCGCGCAATACTTATCAAAAAGCTTCTTTTGATATTCGTAGGTCCTATAAGCGCTGGTTACCGATACGTTATCTATTCCCGCTTTTTTCATGGCATCTATAAGCTCTATTACCGCTTGTGCTACCGTGGCGTTAAGCTGTATGGATTTTCCACCCGTCGTATAGCTTGTATTCACCTCTGTAAGGTCGTCGGGCACGTAATCCGCACCCGCGGGATTGGACTTATTTACCAAAATCAAGTAAGGTCCCTCCTTTGAAATGTTATTATTCGACGCGTCGCAGGAAACAAGCATCAACACGCCTCCAAGCATAGCAAGCGCAAGCACAAAGCAAATAAATCTATTCTTCATTATTTCTCCTAAAATTCAAGCTTTTTTCTTTGTTTCTATCATGAAAAAGTATGGCGAGGTGGCACTGTTTACTATCTTAACCTTAGTAACGCACACCTTGAAGCGACTCAAGGTTTCAAAATATTCCTCAAGCATCTTGCCCTCAAGGTCTCCCTCGGGATGACCCGGATACACCGCGATGTTAAGTATCGCATCCTGATCGAGAAGCTCTATTGCCGCCTCCACAGCGGGCATAGTGGTCTCTCTCATAGTGGTTATGGTCTTATTTCCGCCGGGCAACCAGCCGAGATTGAACATTCCCGCCTTTATGGGCTCTTTGACGTAATTTTTCACGTTATGATGCGAATCGCAAATAAGCGTATAGTTCTCGGGACAGCCTGCCGCCTTGAGATTTTTCGCGGTGGAATCGACCGCCGACCTCTGAATATCAAATGCGTAAACATGTCCGCTCTCGCCCACGGTCTTGGACAAAAACTCGGTATCGTGTCCGTTGCCCATAGTGAAATCCACTACAACGTCGCCCTCTTTTATATGTGTCAGTATAAATTGTTTGTGTAAATCAAGCAAGTCTATCATATTATTTTATATTCTTGTGTATATCCGATCTCAAAAATTTCATGGAGCGCTCCACTGCGTCCTTTGAATCATACCAAGGCTCCTCGTCGTATCGGTAATCAAACTTTTTGCAGAACCACGACACGTCGCCGTTCAATTTTTCAATATACTCGTTCTGTATCTCCTCACACTGCGCGACAAACTCCTTAAGCTGCTTTTTAGGCAGTCTGGTTTGCGCATACTGAAGCATCTTTTTGTAGTGAGGAAGGCAAAAATAGGGCTGCGCTTTCAGCTTTGCAATAAAATCCTCGTCGCTCTGCCAGAGCAAAACCGCGGTTTCTATCATATGAGCAAAGTTAAATTCGATGCGCCCGCACACGTAACACGAGCCTTCGAGCTCGCCTATGCGTTTAATTGGCTTAGATCCCGTTCCGCCGCCAAGTCCGCCATCCTTCAGCTCTTTTTTCAGCTCATCAAGATGACTCTCCAAGGTTAGTGCCATTCCAAGACGGTTCTTGCGCACGAACATCATATCATAATGTGTTCGGCAAAATCCAAGCTTATTGGTCTTTATTCTAATATCCGGCTCCATCATGGACGCTCCCAATATTAAGTCAAGCTCGTCACATTCAAGCTTGTTATACAGCGAACAAAACGCGCAGCCACAGCTCTTATCCGCGGCGCTCCTCTCAAACGCTTCATTTACGGGTATTGTATATATCTGTTCCATGAAATTCCTCCGCAAATATTCGACCCAAAGTTTTATTATACGCCTTGCAAAAAAGGACAAGCAGTGATATAATAATAGTGTTAACAATCTATTTTAACACATTTTTTTGCTCTTTTCAAGTGCATTTTACAAATACGGAGATAGTTTTTTATGTCTTGCTCAACCCTACTCGCGACACAACTCAAAATAAACGCTCTTAACGTTGTCCGGCTCGACGGTGTCGAGCTTTTTGACGTTTGCCGCGTATTTGACTGCGGTCAGTGCTTCCGTTTCGACCCCGTTTCAAACTCAAGTCATAATGTAGAGTATGCAGGTTGCGCATACGGAAAATACATATCCATAGCGCAGGACAAGAACACCGTTTACATCTACAACTCAACCGTTGAAGATTTTGAGCGGCTCTGGATGAGATTTCTTTCTCTTGACCGCGATTATGCCGAGATAAATACCAATATCCTTTCCCTCTCGCAAAATCCCGCGCTTGCCGATGCCGTTTCATCTGCCTCGGGAATTCGAATTCTTAAGCAGGATGAGTGGGAGAGCATTTGCTCGTTTATCATATCCCAGAACAACAATATTCCAAGAATAAAAAAGCTGGTGGCAGCTCTTTGCCAAGCCTGCGGCAGCAAGATCGACGTTTCTCTTATGCAGGGACACATTGCCGACGCGCATATGAATGACGAGATGTGCGTATACTCATTCCCTTCTCCCGACAGTGTAGCAGCATTGGGCCTCGACGGTCTTTCGGCGCTTAAAGTCGGGTTCCGCGCAAAATACATACTCGATGCCGCGGCAAAAATGTCACACGGAGATATCGATACGCGGCTTCTCTCCTCGCACGAATCCACTGAAGAATGCGTAAAGCTTTTATGCTCTGTCAAGGGTATAGGACCAAAGGTTGCGTCCTGTGCTTTGCTGTTTGGCTTTGCCCGACTTGACGCATTTCCCGTTGACGTGTGGATAAAAAAAGTTGTGGAAAAGTATTTCGACGAGGATTTTGACCCTCGCGACCTTGGAAAATACGCCGGGATCGCTCAGCAATACTTATTTTATTACGAAAGATATATTCAGTCCAAAAGCGAGGTGAACCAAGCGTGACCATACAGGAACAGATCTCTTATCTACACACAAAGTTCCCTTTGTTTGACAGAATGGTAATACACGATACCGACAACCGCGGTAATGATTTTTGCGAAACGATCATGCCCAACAAAAGCAACCCAAACACTCCCCTGACCGTTTGCGTTACCGATAGGGGTTGCTCTATCTCGGTCGGTCAGTTTGATAACGTGACAGGATCATCATCTATGACCGTGGAGCAAGCCTGCTCCGCAATACGTGACATACTCGACGACAAGATCCTTTTCGTTATCGGCTATCGCGGAGGAGATGACACCGGATTTGGTACACCGTTTTTTTCCAGAGTTTTTGCGCTCACGGGCAAAAATGACGATATGAGCGAGGATTATGAGCGCTTTCTCAAAAGGATCTCCTCCCCGCTTGGTAAATTTGCAAGAGTGTTTTCTCCTATGAAGGGCAGATTTGTTATCTTCAACTTCAGCGGTACAGTAAATAAAGAGATACTAAGATAACGGAGTTAATAATGTCTACACAAGCCATATCAAAGGCGCAGCACCGACACACCAAGGATATGACCGTGGGAAACCCCTATTCCCAAATGATCTCCTTTGCGCTTCCCGTGCTGCTAAGTCAACTGTTTCAGCAATTATACAATACCGCCGACGCGCTTATTGTCGGCAATTTCCTCAGTACAAACGCGCTTGCCGCGGTCAGCTCATCGGGAACGCTCATTTTCTTGTTTATCAGCTTTTTTACAGGCACGGCAATGGGCGCGGGAGTTGTTATTTCAAGGTATTTCGGCGCGGGCGATCCCGATAAAGTATCAAGAGCAATACACACAAATATAGCATTCGGTCTTGTCAGCGGAATAATTCTGACAGTGGTGGGTGTGATTTTCACGCCGACTCTGCTTGTCTGGATGAACACTGACCCCGAGGTGCTTCCCGAAGCCATTGAATATTTCAGGTTTTTCTTCTCAGGCATTCTTGCTTTGGTTATGTATAACATATTCCGCGGAATTCTCAATGCGCTGGGCGACAGCAAAAGGCCCCTTTATTACCTTATTTTCTCATCCATTTTGAATGTTGTCCTTGATCTCTTGTTCGTAGGCGTATTCGGTTGGGGCGTGTGGAGCGCCGCGGTAGCCACGATCATCTCGCAGGTCGCAAGTTGCGTGCTGTGCCTGATCCATCTTTGCAAAAAAGGTAATATTTTTACGGTGGAGCTTAAAAAAATACGGTTCCACATAGATATGCTAAAGGAGATCATCCGATTTGGACTGCCAAGCGGCGTGCAAAATTCGGTAATCGCCTTGGCAAACGTTATCGTTCAGGCGCAGATAAATTCTTTCGGCAAATTTGCCACCGCCGCATATGGAACTCACGCGAAAATTGAAGGCTTTGGCTTTTTGCCCATAACCAGCTTCAATATGGCGACCACCACGTTTATCAGCCAGAATCTTGGCGCAAAGCAGTATGACCGCGCGCGCAAGGGCGCGAGATTCGGTATTATTACAGCCGTCCTATGTGCCGAAGTGATAGGAATACTTACCTATATATTTGCCCCATATCTTATCGCTCTGTTCGATAGCTCTCCGCAAGTTATTGCTCTTGGCGTGCAGCAGGCAAGAACTGTAACTCTCTTTTATTTCTTGCTTGCTCTGTCACATGCCATCGCCGCGGTGTGTCGCGGAGCGGGAAAAGCGTTTGTCCCAATGTTTGTTATGCTGTCCGTCTGGTGCGTCATTCGTATAGCATATATCGCGATAATCATGAACTTTATCGGAGAGATACAGTACATATATTGGGCATACCCAATAACATGGGCTATAAGCTCAGTCATCTACCTTATTTATTATAAGTTCTCCGATTGGATACACGGATTTGACAAAAAGTCTTCCGTATCCTTATCCAAGACACAAGCATAACAAAAAAGCTGCCATTGGCAGCTTTTTTGTCATAAAGGGAAGGCTTGTTACAAGCCTTCCCTTTTGCTTGATCGAATTTATTTCAATCCTTTATAGAAATTATCAAAACCATCCTGTTGGGCATTTACGTGTCTTGCAAACCACGATGACAGTCCTCCTTCGGAGCCTGCGGGATTGGTGAGACGCACCATGCATCCTCCAAGTGTTTCCCAGTTCATTGTGTTGGCAACAGTGGTTGTGTTCTGATAGGTAAATCCAACGTCAGTGCAGACTCCGGCCCAGATAATATCCAGCATTCTGGCGTCATCCGGAACGTCAGCAACCTGTTTTCCCAGCACCTTCTCGTAGAAGGTGACCTTAACATTGCTACTGTAGAAGTTATACATCTCAAGCGTTTCGCCCACCATTTTCTTATCCTTAACGTACGTGGGGATACAGATGTTTCCGCCGTATTGCAAGGCTCTGTACTGCTTTTGATTGCTATCGTACATGGGGAGAGGCAATACACCGAATTCAATGTCATAATTGAGATACTCAGGAAGATGTATTGTGTCATACACCGACATAAGAACTCTGTTGGAGGTCAAGGACAGCGCGGTTGAATCGTGAACCACCTTGACGCCGTAATCCACCCACGCGCACTCCGACTCGGAGAGGTCGGCGAGCTTATTGATGACTGTATCTATTTTCGAATAATACTTGTCACTGTTAAGCATTACCTTATATGAACCGCTTGCGTCCTGCTCCATGATATTCATACCCGAAGCGTGTATGTAAGACATATAGGGCTCCCACGCCACCGCGGAATAACCGAATTTATCATCATCCGTTTTGCCATCTCCGGTGTTATCGATGTATACCAGATTAGCTATAGCCATCATCTTATCCAGCGTCCACTCATAATCGTCGACAAGCTCATAAGGTGTTTTTCCTTCAAACACCTCGGCATTTGAATACTGCTCCATCATACCCTTATTGAATGAAATAAGATACGCGAACAGAATGTTACAATCTCCAAATCCAAGATATCTGTGACCCTTAAGCTCTATTGAATCCATAAAAGGAAGATTCCAATATTCCGCGTCGAGATTGACGGCATCTAGATCATTGAAATCCATAAGATAGGATTCGCTGATAAGCTGAGGAATTCCAATATTATAGTGTGACAGCAGCATCTCAAGCGTTCCGTCCTTATTGTTAACGGCATCTCTGAGTATGGCTATATAATCGCTTCGGTTGGTATTGCTATCAACCTTATTTATCATTTCAACTCCGAGATATCTCTTGATCTTTTCCTGTCTTGCGTATACCGCCTCATCCATCGGGCTTCCGTTACTTTCCTCAAGCACGTAAAACTCGGGGAAGTTGTTGATGGAGCACATATACATAGTGAATTCGGTGCCATAATCATTTCTCTCTACTTCAGGGAAATAATCATATTCGTCTTCATCCCCCATATCGTCCAACGCACCGTCATCCTTGGCATTATTATTACACCCGATAAACGCAGACAACAGCATAATTAGAACCATTACCAACGTCAATAATTTTATCATTCGCTTCATTTATGTCTCCTTTCAGGCAGTGCATCAATTGCGAACACATCATATACTTTATGATAGCATATATTTCGTCGAAGGTCAATACCAGATATAAACTTGCATTTCCAATATATTTACTTTTTAATTATCCCAAAAAGCTTATATTTCCGCCAAAAGCCTTTAATCAGATGACAAAAGGCTATCGCTATCGTCGACAGCCTTTGTATCATATTTATCAATCTATACCCTTGTAGAAATTATCAAATCCGCCCTGCATAGACTGAACGTGTCTTGCAAACCAAGAAGCAAGTCCTCCGTCAGTGCTTTCGGGGTTGGTAAGTCTGATAACACATCCAAGAAGGCTATCGTTGCCGCCGTCCGTGATCAGCTGAGTTGTTGCGTATGTAAATCCAACCTCTGTACAGATGCTATTCCATATGATATCAAGCATAGCAGCATCGTCCGGAACGTCTGCAACCTGCTTTCCAAGCACCTTCTCGTAGAAGGTAACCTTTACGTTACTGCTGTAGAAGTTGTACATTTCAAGCGTTTCGCCCACCATCTGCTCATTCTTCACGTAGGTAGGAACGCAAATGTATCCGCCAAACTGCAAGGAACGGTATCCCGTTGTCTCTTTCTGCGCGGAATCGAACATAGGCAGAGGAAGAACTCCAAACTCTATCTCATAATCAAGGTATCCCGGCAAGTGCATAGTATCGTATATAGTCATAAGCACTCTTCCCGTTGTCAATGACAAAACCGAGGGGTCGTGAACGACTACACACCTGTAATCTACCCACGCAGAGTTTGATTCGGAGAGTTCTGACATTTTATTGATCAGGGTGTCAACTCTGGAATAATATTTATCGCTGTTAAGCACTACCTTATAAGAACCGCTCGCATCCTGCTCCATGGAATTCATTCCACACGCGTGAATAAAGGATCTGTAAGGCTCCCACGCGGACGCCGCAAAGCCAAACACGTCGTCCTCGCTCTTACCGTCGCCCGTTTTATCCTGATATACAAGGTTTGCTACGGATATCATCTTGTCAAGAGTCCACTCGCCTTCTCTTACCATGTCATAGAACGACTTGCCGCCTATAACGTCCGCATCGGCATACTGCTCATACATATCCTTATTAAAGGAAATAAGGTAAGTAAACAGCATATTGCAGTCGCCAAAGCCAAGGTATCTGTGGCCCTTAAGCTCTATGGTATCCATAAACTCAAGGTTCCAATACTCCGCTTCGAGATCGATTCCATCAATATCATTAAAGTCCATGAGCCATTCTCCGCCGATGAGCTGGGGGACACCGCCATTGTAATGCGAAAGCAACGCCTCGAGCGTTCCATCCTTGTTCATTACTGCGGTTTCGAGAATGGTCGTATAGTTTATCCAGCCAAGCGTGGTATCTTCCTTGTGTATCATATCAACACCAAGGTATCTTTTTACCCTCTCCTGTCTGGTATATACTGCCTCATCCATGGGGCTTCCGCTACTCTCCTCGAGTATATAATATTCCGAAAAGTTATTGATAGGCTGCATATACATGCTGAAATCCATATCGTAGTTGTTTTTGTCTACTTCCGGAAAATAATCATACTCCTCTTCATCATCAATGTCATCGATCACGTTGGATTCCTCGTTTGAGTTACATCCGACAAACGCGGTGAGCAGCATAATCAACGCCATTGCCAAAATTAGAATTTTAAACCAAGCTTTCATTTGTTTCTCCTCTTTGAAGCCTCAGTTGTTAGTAAACATACAAACACATCGTAATTATATCATCAAAATCCAATTTCATCAACCAAATTTATAAGATAAAATGTTTCCAATGTGTAAATTTTACCCTATACCCATTATTTTGTCCGTTTAAGACAAACTGCAGTTCGCGCAGGCACATATATGCAAAATCCGTGCTTTCCTTCCTTTTTGTCCGTTTTATAAACGTAATCCGTGGATATACGGTCATACCCGCCAAATCTCGACTCGTCGGTTGACAAGATCGCCTTATATTTTCCGTATTTTCCCGTTTCCACTCTGAAATCCGTGTAGTACCCATTGGGGCTGAAATTAGCAATAAACAACAGTCCCCCGCGCTCGTACACAAGCACCTGACCCTGCTCGTCAACGTTAAGCGGCACGGGCTTGGAATTAAAGATATTCCTTTGAGCAGCAAGCTTTATCAGCTCGCGGTCAAACTCCGCAAGATAATCGTATTTCAGAGATTTATCGTCCACAAGATGCCATTGACGGCGGCAATATTTGTGGCTCCAGCCGTTTCCGTCACGCGGGAAGTCTATCCACTCGGGATGCCCGAACTCGTTGCCCATAAAATTGAGATATCCCTCTCCGCCCAAGGTCAAGGTTACCAATCTTATCATCTTATGAAGCGCCATTCCGCGCTCGATAATATAGTTATCGTCGCCCTTTTTCATCGAGGTGTACATTTCCTTGTCACAAAGGCGGAACATTATCGCCTTATCGCCCACAAGCGCTTGATCGTGCGACTCGGAATACCCAATATATTTTTCCATAGGTCTTCTGCTTGTCAGCTCACCAAAAATGCGCCAAACGTTCCAATCCTCGTCTCTGTGATCTCTTATAAGCTTGATCCAAAGATCGGGCGCGCCCATAGCCAGCCTATAATCAAAGCCTATTCCCCCGTCCTCAATGGCAAGGCACATTCCGGGCATCGCCGACATATCCTCCGCAATAGTCAGCGCGTCGTGATACACCTCGCGTATCAACTCGTTAGCGAGCTGCAAATAAGTGATTGCTTCAACGTCTGTATTAAGCGAAAAATACTTTCCGTAATCCATAAACGCCGTACCCAGACCGTGATCGTGATATATCATGGAGGTAACTCCGTCAAAGCGGAATCCGTCAAAGCCGTATTCCTCTATCCAGAATCGCAGATTTGACAGCAAAAATCTGATGACCTCGTTTTTATCGTAATTAAAGAGCTTGGTTCCCCAAGCGGGGTGGTCTCCTCGAGGTCCCTCGTGGAAGAATTGGTACACCGTTCCGTCGAACATATTGAGTCCGTCGCCTACGTTGCCCACCGCGTGCGAATGCACTACGTCCAAAAGCACACTTATTCCCATACTGTGCGCCTCGTCGATAAGGTGCTTTAGCTGATTCGGCGTACCGTATTTGGACGACGCCGCAAAGAAGGACGACACCTGATAACCGAAGGAGCCGTAATAAGGATGCTCCATTATCGCCATTATCTGCAGCGTGTTATATCCCGCCGCCTTGACGCGAGGAAGGATATTTTCGCGGAACTCATCGTAAGTTCCTATCTCCTCCTTCTCCTGCGCCATACCGATATGGCACTCGTAAATAAACAGCTTATCCGAAGGCTTCAGGTGCTTTTTTCTCCACTTATATTCGGGTTCGTCCGAAATAACGCCGCACCAAAGATAAGTCTGCTTGTCCTGAAGCACACGACGGATATATAGCGGAACTCGGCGATGCAGCTGCCCGCCAAATTCAACGATCGCCTGCACGTGACAGCCGTCCCACAGTCTATCCTTGCCATCAAGATATATTTCAAAAACGCCCCCATCAAGCCTTGAAAGCTTATGCGCGGTCATATCCCATGAGCAAAAATCTCCCGTAAGATATACGTTGTCCGCCGCGGGTGCCCATTCACGATAGACCCAACCGTTATCCGTTCTATGAAAACCAAAATACTGATGCGCATCGGCGATGTCCAAAAGCCTGCCGTTACCGCAAAGCTCCGCCTTCTTTTTGGCATAGTTTTCCATCCTTTGCTCTATATCAGCTTCAAAAGGCAACAAATAAGGATCATATTCAAATATTTTCCAGCTCATAACCGCCTCCGCAAAAAATATTTTCACACTATAATTATACTACTTTGACTGTGCATTGTCAAGAATGGCTTTTGTCGACAAACGTATACTTGGTGAATATTATGTAGTGATAAAAAAATTTCAAAAAGTTTTGTAAAGCTATTGACTTTATTGCTTTAAAGTGATATAATCCCCATATAAACCGTTGATAAAGGGTAAGTAAAGACTGCCTCTTTTTATTCAGAGAGCCGCGGGCGGTGCGATCGCGGCAAAAATGCAGGCTTGAATGGACTTTTGAGGGCGATCTGAAACGGGCTTATTCCCAGGCTTTGTTAAAGGCTTGAGTTTTTGCTCGGAGTATGAAAGACGGAGAGGACGCTCCGTGAACAAAGGTCGGTATATTGAGTATTGACAAAGAATGCTCCGTATATTTCGAGTGGATGTTTTTACATCAAGCAGGGTGGCACCGCAGGAGATGTTCCTGTCCCGGCAGTATTATCTGTGGGACGGGTTTTTTGTTTTTCGTCCCGCTAAGCCCTAAAAATCGGTCAATGATCGAAAGGTTTGACGAAAGAGAGGTCAGCGTTATGTCAAACACACAAATACCTTACAAAATTTACATCGATGAGAGCGAGATGCCCCGCGCGTGGTACAATCTGCGCGCAGATATGAAAAACAAGCCCGCGCCTCTGCTCGATCCCGACACCAAGCAGCCAATGACCGCAGAGCATCTTTCGGGCGTGTTTTGCGACGAGCTTATAGCGCAGGAGCTTGACGATAAAAACGCATATTACGACATTCCCGATGAAATACGCGATTTTTACAAGATGTACCGTCCCGCCCCGCTGGTGCGCGCTTACTGCCTTGAAAAAAAGCTTGGAACACCTGCAAAGATATATTACAAATTCGAGGGCAACAACACCAGCGGCAGCCACAAGCTGAATTCCGCCATAGCTCAGGCTTACTACGCAAAAAAGCAAGGGCTCGTGGGTGTTACAACCGAAACCGGCGCAGGACAATGGGGTACCGCGTTATCTATGGCTTGCTCCTATTTTGGACTTGATTGCAAAGTATATATGGTCAAATGCTCGTACGAGCAAAAGCCCCACAGGCGCGAGGTGATGCGCACGTACGGCGCGTCGGTCACTCCCTCTCCCTCCATGGAAACAGAAATAGGAAGAAAGATACTCTCAGAGCATCCCGGAACGGTTGGAAGCCTTGGCTGCGCTATATCAGAGGCAGTTGAAAAAGCAAAAGCTACAGAGGGATACAGATACGTGCTTGGCAGCGTACTAAACCAGGTCATGCTTCATCAGTCTATCATAGGTCTTGAAACAAAGATCGCCCTTGACAAATACGGAATCAAGCCCGACGTTATTATTGGCTGCGCGGGCGGCGGATCAAACCTCGGCGGTCTGATCGCTCCTTTTATGGGTGAAAAAATACGCGGCGAGGCAGACTATCGCATAATCGCAGTAGAGCCCGAGTCCTGCCCCAGCTTTACCCGTGGGAAATACGCCTATGATTTTTGCGACACGGGAATGGTCTGTCCTCTTTCCAAAATGTATACGCTCGGCTCAAGCTTCATGCCGGCACCGACGCATGCGGGAGGTCTGCGCTATCACGGCATGAACTCTACCCTCTCACAGCTTTATTCGGACGGACTTATGGAAGCGACTACCGTAAAGCAGACCGAGGTGTTTGCCGCGGCAGAGGAGTTTGCGAGAGTCGAGGGCATACTTCCCGCCCCCGAATCAAGTCATGCCATCAAAGTGGCTCTTGACATTGCAAAGGAATGCGCTAAAACGGGAGAGGAAAAGACTATCGTATTCGGGCTTACCGGAACGGGATACTTCGATATGATGTCCTATGAAAAATTCCATAACGGCATAATGACCGACTACGTTCCCGCAGATGAGGAGATCCAAAAGTCGCTTTCCAAGCTTCCGACGGTTGAATAGAGAAAAATCCAAAAAAGCGTTGACAAACTGACCATTTAAGGTTATAATCACAGTATAGGCGAAAGAAAGCCAAATCCACAGCAAATATTCAAAGGAGCACCGATATGAGTACGGACAGTTGCGGGCGAATACGTAACGCTATTTTCAATTTAATACATATTGGAAGGGCGATTGCCTGTACCTTTTTGAGCTGATACCCGTCAGCTCTGCTCGTGGTGCAAATAAAACCTCCCATCCAATGTGAAGGGGGGTTTTTTTATGGAAGAAAACAAGGAATTTGATTCCCTTGATATCGAGGACAGAGGATATCGAGAGGAAATATTGGCAATAATCCGCGGGGATCACTCCGACGACGAGCTGAGAAGCTTACTTGAAGAATATCATGACAATGATATCGCATCCGTTCTTGAAGAGCTGACGGACGAGGAGAATGACCGTCTTTTGCGCGCGCTTGACAGCGAGGCAATGTCAGAGATCGTCGTTCACCTGGAGGACGCGGGCGAATACCTCTCCGAGCTTGACACCGATGATGCCGCGGACATTATCGAGCAGATGGATGCCGATGACGCGCTTGAAGCATTGGAGGATCTCGACGAGGAAACGAGAAGCGAGATACTTGAGCTTATCGAGGAAGACGTTAAGGAGGACATCGAGCTCATTGACTCATACGACGAAGAGGAATTCGGTAGCCGCATGAGCACCAATTTTATCTCAGTCAAAAAAGGAGCCACGATAAAGAGCGCGATGAGAACGTTGGTCTCGGATGCCGCGGAAAACGACAACATATACACTTTGTTTGTAACCGATGATGACGGAAGGTTTTACGGCGCGATCGATCTTAAAGATCTGATAGTCGCGCGCAGCACCGACTCGCTTGAAGATCTTATATACACCACATTCCCTTACGTCTACGATAAAGAACAAATATCAGACAGTATTGAAAAATTGAGATCCTATTCCGAGGATCTGATCCCCGTTTTGTCATCTAAGGATCAGACTCTTATTGGAGTTATCACGTCAAAGGACATAATCGACATCGTAGATGCTGAGTTTGAGGACGACTACGCAAAGCTTGCGGCTCTTAGCGAGCAGGAGCAGGTGCGCGAGCCCATATGGAAAAGCATCAAAAAACGCATACCGTGGCTTATTGCCCTTCTCTTTATGGGTCTTGCGGTTTCCGCTGTGGTGGGAACGTTTGAGGGCGTGGTTCGCGAGCTCCCCTTTATCGTGTGCTTTCAGTCCCTTATTCTCGGAATGGCGGGTAACGTTGGAACACAGTCGCTCGCGGTCACGGTAAGAGCGCTCAGCGCGGATGACGTAACAGGCAGAAAAAAGCTGGGATTTATCTTCAAGGAAACGCGTGTCGCAGCTCTGAACGGCTTTCTCATAGGAATCTGCTCTTTCCTGGTCGTCAGCATATATCTTGGCATCATGGGCGCATATTCTGCAACCATCGTAGCTACCACGGCAGCTTGCGTGGGATTGGCATTGCTGTTTGCTATGATGATATCGGGATTTATGGGAGCAGCTATACCCATGCTCCTTCACGCGGCCAAAATTGACCCCGCCGTTGCCTCGGGTCCGCTTATTACCACCATCAATGACCTCATAGCAGTTATCAGCTATTACGGTCTTGCCGCGATACTGTTTTTACAGTTCGGTATCGTATAACTCTAAAACAATATCAAAAAGCTCCCTTTTGCAAGGGAGCTTTCGTTGTTATTTATTCATAAGTCTTTCGCTTATCTCAATTATCTTTGCCGCATACTTCTTTTTTCTCGCGCCAAGTATCCCCTTGTAGATGGGATAATTTACGATTGCGAGCGCCATGCCTATAACGCCTATCACAGTGCCGACTGTCATAAAGTTGGGAATAGCCAGGGTCGTGCCAATATCTGTCATGACAAGACTCATGCCCGCTCCCATGATTATAGCCGAAATGCTTCCAAATACGTATGCAAAAACGTTGGCGGGACGCTTTACCTTGGAATCAAGCGCGCGCAGCTCGTCAAGCTCTCCAGGCTTCTTTTCCACATACTGTGTGCGGATCTTTTCAACAATAGAATTCTGATCGTTTCTGTTCATATACCAAATACCTCTCTTCCGTTTTACCTTACGCGCATATTTTATCATACGCTTGTTTGCTCTTTGTTTGATAAATGTTTGAGAATTATTAATTTTTACATATAATACTTTTTGTCACAACGCAAAGTTTTGCATCTTTTATCGCAAAGCCCTTGCAAATAAAGCAATATTATGTTATAATGTAGAGTGGATTAAAATGCAAACGCGAAAACGTTGTGTTTTCGGAAGGGAGAATTTTGTGGTACGAATAACCTATGTCAAGCCGCATAGTCGCGCGCATCGGGCAAGAATACTTGCAAACGATAATTTAATATCCATAAACGGCAGAGAGATAAACGACGTATTGGATTACCGCTTTTTCCTTGCTGAAAGCAGCGTCACGCTAAAGCTTTGCCGCGACGGCGAGGATTATGAGGTCACCATCAGAAAATCGCAGTACGACGACATAGGCCTTGATTTTGAAACACCGCTGATGGATGAAAAGCAATCGTGCAGAAACAAATGCATCTTCTGCTTTATCGATCAGCTGCCGGATGGCATGCGCAAAACGCTCTATTTCAAGGATGACGACTCCCGCCTCTCGTTCTTACACGGTAATTATATAACGCTCACCAATCTTCAAAACCGCGATATTGATCGCATCATCGAGATGCACATATCGCCAATTAATATATCCGTTCACACAACAAATCCCGACCTAAGAGTAAAAATGATGCACAACAAAAGGGCGGGCGAGGTATTGTCTTATATAAAGCGACTTGCGGACGCGGGAATAGGCCTTTGCGGACAGATCGTTTTGTGCAAAGGAATAAACGACAAAGACGAGCTTGAGCGTTCCATGAAGGATCTTGCCGCATTTTTCCCCGCCATGCAAAGCGTGTCTATCGTTCCCGCGGGGCTTACAAAATTCCGCGAAGATCTTTTTCCGTTGGAGCAATTCACACAAAGCGAGGCTTGCGCGGTTATAGATCAGGTGGACAGATTTGCCGGGCAGATGAAGAAAGAGCACGGAGTAAGAATGTTTTACTGTGCCGACGAGCTTTATCTCAAGGCAGCAAGACCCTTGCCCGACGAGAGCTATTACGATGGCTATCCTCAGATCGACAACGGTGTTGGAATGATAACGTCTCTTTTTTCGGAGTTTTGTGACGAGCTTGAATATATAGACGATTATCTGAAGCATTTTATAGCTCCCCGTCACGTGTCCGTGGCAACGGGCGTTGCGGCTTACGACGCAATAAGCTCTATGGCAAAAAAGCTTGAGCTATTAATACCGGGGCTTAAAATTGACGTACACAAGATCATTAATAATTTCTTCGGAGAATCCATAACTGTTTCGGGTCTCTTGACGGGTAAGGACATTTGCGAGCAACTACAGGGGCGAGACCTCGGAGATGCGCTCTTCTTCCCCGGAAACGCGTTGCGCTCGGACGGAGATCTGTTCCTTGACGATATGTCCCCCGAAGAGCTTTCTGAAATATTAAAAGTTCCCTGCTATCCGTCCGGCGAAAGCGGTAGCGATTTTGTTTGCGATATGCTTGGCTTTGAGCCGAATGATCAATACTGATATTATATCTCATAACCGCGTTATTCTTCTCCCGCGGTGGTGTAAATGACAAGAAGAAAGGACTGATATATATGTCTAAACCCATTATTGCAATAGTAGGACGCCCCAACGTTGGAAAAAGCACACTTTTCAACAAGCTTATAGGCGAGCGTCGCTCCATTGTTGAGGACGTGCCCGGCGTAACACGCGACCGTATCTATGGAGAGACCGAGTGGACGGGCAAACGCTTTATTGTCATCGATACGGGTGGAATAGAGCCCAAAACCGACGACATAATTCTTTCTCAAATGAAATTTCAAGCGCAGGTGGCCATTGAGGATGCCGACGTCATAGTATTTATGTGCGATGTGCGCACGGGACTGACTGCCGACGACAAGGATATAGCGATAATGCTCAAAAAGAGTGGAAAGCCCATTGTGCCCTGCATCAACAAATGTGACAGAGTAGGCGCTCTTCCCTTTGAGTTTTACGAGTTTTATGAGCTTGGATTCGAGCTTGACCCCGTGGCAGTATCCTCCGTTCACGGCTCGGGCACGGGAGACCTGCTCGATGCGTGTGTGCAGGCGATAGGCGATTGGGATTATACCGATGACGACGATGACTCCATAAAGGTGGCGGTAATCGGAAAGCCCAACGCGGGAAAATCCTCTATCATCAATCGCATGCTCGGTCAGGAGCGTCTTATCGTTTCCAACATAGCGGGAACAACACGAGACGCGGTAGACTCGCATTTGGAAAACGATTACGGCAAATTCACCCTTATCGACACCGCGGGCATACGCCGCCAATCCAAAATAAACGACAATATTGAGCGCTACAGTGTTCTCAGGGCGCATATGGCGGTGGAGCGAGCGGACGTCTGCCTTTTGATGATCGACGCGTCGGTAGGCATCACCGAGCAGGACGAGAAGGTTGCGGGTATAGCGCACGAATCGGGAAAAGCAACAATAATCGTAGTCAACAAATGGGATGCCATTGAAAAGGACAATTCCACTGTAAACGAGTTCACAAGGCGCATACGCGAGCATCTGGCATACATGCCCTACGCTCCCCTGCTCTTTGTTTCCGCAAAGACGGGTCAGCGCATAGACAACGTATTTGAACGTATAAACTACGTTCACAATCAAGCTAACACCCGTATATCCACGGGTATGCTGAACGATGTGTTGAGCGAGGCTACCATGCGCACTCAGCCTCCCACCGATAAGGGCAAACGCCTCAAGATCTACTACATGACTCAGATAAGCGTCGCGCCCCCCACCTTTGTCATATTCT
Organism: Oscillospiraceae bacterium; assembly: GCA_015063905.1. Lineage (GTDB taxonomy): Bacteria > Bacillota > Clostridia > Oscillospirales > CAG-272 > SVTX01. The sequence continues at coordinate 74,145 of SVTF01000006.1, forward strand.
GCAACAACGCCGAGCTTTTCCATTTTTCTTACCAAAGATATATCGAAAACTGTCTGCGTGAAACGTTTGGCTTTGTGGGAACACCTATAAAGCTAATAATACGCGAACGAGGCGAGGATAATAAATAATCCACCTGTGAGGTAATAAGTTTGAACCCCAATAATACTAACGATCAAAACAAAGATCAAGCAAACGATCGTATAAGAGAGGCTACGATCACCATAACAAAGATCGCCTCGGTGCTTATCGCAATCGCAATAGTTGCCGCCTGCTATTCGTATACCAAGGTCTCTGATATGATCTTGCAAATGGTCATATACTGCATTTGCACCGTGCTTTGTCTTGTGGCATCGGTGCTGATCGCGGCAGCCGTATCCGCAAGGCGAGCGCACAAGCATAAACGTAATTTTTTCTTATACGACAGAAAGAAGAAGACTGACGTTTCTGTAAATGATCTGACGTTCGATACTGTAAGAACGCGTCTTTGCGAATTCATGTCCATTTTCAAGCACAAGGGTAAGCTCTATATCGGAGATCTTTTTTCGAGCAACTCCACTGTTCCCGAGCATTTTAAGCCATTATTCTGCTATGAGCTTCTCTACGAGCTGGCGACAAACGACGGCATCGACGCAGGCATATTCCTGTCATTCGGCTCCGAATGCGGAGAGGTCTTTGCAAAATATCTCCGTCAGAACGAAGATTACGAAATGGCTACAAAAATATACTCCTATATAATTGATTTTGAATCGGGAGACAAGCGTATCGCCGAATTCAAGGAGTATATGCAATCAATGGATGAGCATATCAAAGACCAAATGCTTGTATATACGAAGAACAACATTGATAAATTCAACTGAAATACAACCCATTACTCCCGAAAGGAAGTGTAATCATGTTTATCGACAAAATTAAAATATATCTCAAGGCGGGAAACGGCGGAAACGGAGCTATCGCCTTTCACCGTGAAAAATACGTTGCGGCGGGCGGTCCCTCTGGTGGCGACGGCGGAAACGGCGGAAATATAATTTTCCGCGTGGATCAAGGTTCCAATACGCTGCTGGCATTTCGCTACAAAAGAAAATTTATCGCGGGCAACGGCGGTGACGGCGGCGGATCCAAATTTCACGGAGCAACCGCGGACGACGTTTACGTAATGGTTCCTCCGGGAACGCTTATCAAGGATCCTGAGTCAGGGAAGATCATACACGACATGTCGCAGAACGGCGGCGCGGACTACGTTTGCTGCAAGGGCGGACGAGGCGGTTGGGGAAACAAGCATTTTGCCACCCCGACGCGTCAAGCTCCCACCTTTGCCAAAAACGGAACTCGCGGAGAGGAGCGCGAAGTTGTGCTTGAGCTCAAAATGCTCGCGGACGTTGGACTTATCGGAATGCCCAGCGTTGGAAAATCTTCCATTCTCTCGGTGATTTCCTCGGCAAAGCCAAAAATCGCCGACTACCATTTCACCACTCTGTCCCCCAACCTTGGTGTAGTTTCCACGGGTCACGAACGCGGCTTCGTTGCAGCAGATATTCCGGGCCTTATCGAGGGCGCCGCGGACGGAGCAGGTCTGGGTCACGCGTTTTTACGTCACATTGACAGGTGTCGCTTGCTCTTACACGTGGTAGATATCTCAGCTTTTGAGGGGCGCGATCCTATTGAAGACATTATAACGATCAACCGTGAGCTTGAAAGATATAGTGCCGAGCTTGCCACAAGGCCTCAGATAATAGTAGCTAACAAGCTAGACTCCCTTGATCGCGAGGTTGTTGACGTTGACGCCTTTGAGGCGTTTGTCAAGCAAAACGGCTGGGAGCTCATCTACATCTCGGCATATACCGGAGAAAATATTGACGAGCTTATCAGGGTGGTTGACCGCCGCCTTGCGACCCTTCCGCCCATATTGGTTTACGAGCGTGAATATGATGAAGCTGATGATTTCGCAAAGAACGCAAAGGAAACCGTAATTCGCCGCGAAAATGACAAGTTCTTTGTCGAGGGCGAGTGGATATACAACCTTATGGGTCAGATCAACTTTGATAATTACGAGTCTTTGGATTATTTCCAGAGAGTTCTCCAAAAGAGCGGCGTATTTGCAGCATTGGAGGAGAGGGGCTGTACCGACGGCAACACCGTATCAATGTATGGCTTTGAATTTGATTACGTAAAATAATACTCAATAATTAATAATGGAAGGATAGCGTTATGAATATTTGGCATGACATACCGACAGACCAGGTAAAGTCTGAGAATTTTTCCGCAGTCATAGAAATACCCAAGGGCAGCAGCTGTAAGTATGAGCTTGACAAGGATACGGGAATGCTCCGCCTTGATCGTGTGCTTTATACGGCAACTCACTATCCGGCAAACTACGGATTTATTCCTCGCACGTACGCCGATGACGGAGACCCGCTCGACGTTCTGGTGCTGTGCTCCGAGCAGATATTCCCTTTAACTTTGGTGCAAGTATATCCCATAGGAGCCATGCGAATGATAGACGGCGGCAAGCTGGACGACAAAATAATCGCCGTTCCGTTTTCTGACCCCACGTATCGCAACGTCACCTCTATAGACGAGCTTCCTCCTCATATTTTCGACGAAATAATGCACTTTTTCACCGTCTACAAGCAGCTTGAAAACAAGCAAACGGCAGTAAAGACGCTTATAGACCGCAAGGAAGCTATAGAAATAATCGAACGCGCTATACAAGACTACGATACTTTGATAAAACCCAACATCTGACACAATTAATGAATAATCCCGCCTGTTTTCGCCCATAATTTCCGTAAAACAATAATAATTCATGGAGGAGAGCATGGGCAAAAAGTTACTGATAATAACAGGGGCAGTTGCTGCCGTTGGCATTGGAGCGGCGGGCATACTTGCCAACACAAAGCAAATGAGAACACGCAGGATACTCAAAAAGGCGGGTAAAGCTATGTACACTGTAGGTACGATGCTGCGTACCCTTTCCTGTCAGACAATGGAAGCATAAGATAGCTTGGCAGAGATATTCTCTCTGCCTTCTATTTTTTGATGCGCCATATTGTCAATTTTTACAAAAATCTGAAAAATATCGACTTTTATAGAGGGCAAAAGAAACAAAATTAATATTTTTTTGAAAAAGTGTTGACAATAAAAGCTTTTTGGGGTATAATCTTATCGAGTTAGCAAAGGCTAACTCGGCTTTGATGCCATTCAGGCACAGGCATTTACGACAAGGCAAGGAGACACGGTATGAATTTGCGTTCTGCACAAGAAGGAAAGGAATATCTGATCAAATCCATCGAGACCGATGACGAGGAGCTCAATGCCTTTTTGTTTTCGCTCGGCTGCTATGCGGGCGAGCCTATTACTGTTATCGCGCACAGACGCGGCGGATGCACGGTGTCCATAAAGGACGGCAGATATAACATCGATAATCAGCTTGCGGAAGCTATATTGATATAACTAAAATAATCCGAGAGGATTATTTTTTTGGCAAGGCGGTTAGCCACGGCTAACCGATGCGGCTTTGGTGTTGAAATAAATGCATATATTTTCCCGGAGGAATCAAAATGAGGATAGCATTAGCGGGTAATCCCAACAGCGGTAAGACAACAATGTACAATGCTCTTACTGGCAGAAACGAAAAGGTTGGAAACTGGGCGGGAGTTACAGTTGACAAGAAAGAGCATCCCATCAAAAAGAGCTACTGTCCCGATGGGGACGCGCTCATCGCGGTAGACCTTCCCGGAGCCTACTCGATGTCGCCATTCACCAGCGAGGAAAGCGTAACAAGCTCATACGTGAAAAATGAAAATCCCGATGCCATCATCAACATCGTGGATTCCACCAACTTGAGCCGAAGCCTGTTTTTTACGACACAGCTTCTTGAGCTTGGAATCCCCGTAGTCGTCGCGCTCAATAAAACCGACGTCAACGACAAAAAGCAAAACAAGATCAACGCCAAAGCTCTCTCCGATAAGCTCGGATGTCCCGTTGTTGAAACAATCTCAACAAACGGAAAGGGATTAAAGACTCTTGTGGAGGCTGCCGCAAAGGCTATAGGCAGCGAGCAGAAGGCTCCTTACGTTCAGGGAGATATCGATCTGACCGATAAAAATGTTGTGCAAGAGGCGGACAAAGCTCGCTTTGAGTTTGTTAACGCAATAGTTAAGGATGTTGAGACTCGCAATGTGCTCACCAAAAACAAAAACTTTCAGGACAAGATAGACGCGGTTATCACTCATTGGTGGGTGGGACTCCCCATCTTTGCTTTGGTCATGTTCCTGGTATTCCAGATCTCGCAGGCTTGGCTTGGAGTATGGTTTGCAGAAGGATACGACCTGCCCAGCGGATTCCACATCTGGGGTCTTGTTGACTGCATCAGTTGGTTTAAAGAGATAGTAACCGGTTGGATGGAAAGCGCTAATCCCATTCTCCAGGCATTTGTACTTGAGGGTATAATCGAGGGTGTTGCCGCCGTTGTCGGTTTCTTGCCTTTGGTTATGGTAATGTACTTCTTGATCGCGCTGCTCGAGGACTGCGGATACATGGCGCGCGCAACAGTAGTGCTTGATCCCATCTTCAAAAAGGTTGGTCTTTCGGGTAAGTCTGTTATCCCCTTCGTTATCGGAACGGGATGCGCTATCCCCGGAGTTATGGCTTGCCGTACCATCAGAAATGAGCGCGAGCGTCGCGCGACCGCTATGCTTACTCCCTTTATGCCCTGCGGAGCAAAGCTCCCCGTCATCTCCCTATTCGTCGGCGCATTCTTCCCCGAGCAGGGTTGGGTAGGAACGGCTATGTATTTTGCGGGCATCGTAATAATTCTCCTGTGCGCACTTTTAATAAACAAGATCACCGGCTATAAAGCAAGAAAGTCCTTCTTTATAATTGAGCTTCCCGAATACAAGGGACCTTCTGTATGGCGCGCGGTAAAATCCATGTGCCAGAGAGGTTGGTCTTACATAGTCAAGGCGGGCACCATCATTCTGGTATGCAACTTTGCCGTCTATATGATGCAAAGCTTTAACTGGCAGCTCCAGATGGTCGATAACCCCTCCGAGTCCATTCTCGCTACCATTGCGACCCCCGTGGCATACGTTATCGCTCCCGTGGTAGGCGTTGTGATGTGGCAGCTTGCGGCTGCGGCAGTTACAGGCTTTATCGCAAAGGAGTGCGTTGTGGGAACTATGGCTACCTGCTTTGCGTTTGAGCATCTTATCAACGAGGACCTTGAGGTCATTGAAGGCGCTACGGGAATCGCGGGCGCTATAGGTATCGTCCCCGTGGCTGCGCTTTCCTTCCTCATGTTCAATCTCTTCACGCCTCCCTGCTTTGCGGCAATCGGCGCTATGAACTCCGAAATAAAGAGCAAAAAATGGCTCTTTGCGGGCATCGGTCTTCAATTTGGTGTTGGTTATACCGTTGCCTTCCTCACCTTCTTCTTTGGAACGCTATTCTCAAACGGCAGCTTTGGCGCTATCTGGATGCCTATCGTAGGTTGGGCTATCGTTGTTGCTATCGCGGCGTTTATCACAGGACTTATTATCCACAACAACAAAAATTTCAAAAAGCAATATGAGCTGAAGGGCAAAGCTTAAGTCAAATACACAACAAACGTTTATTATCTATTAGCAATGTTGGCAGAAAGGAGTCCATATGGAATTTGTTGATTACGTTATCATAGGCGTCATAGTGCTTGTTATAGGCGCGGCTGTCGCTTATATAATAAAGGCAAAACGGAGCGGGCAAAAATGTATCGGCTGCCCGGATTCCAAGACCTGCGGCAAAGGAAACGCAGGCTCCGCATGCTCCGGCAGCTGTCATGGCTGCAACGGCTCCTGCCATTGCGGCAAAGAAAAACAAGAATGAGCAAAACCGCATCGCGTCAATCGGCGCGATGCGGTTTGTTTTCATTTGTAAAAAGCGTGATTCCCAATTGTAAACGCATACGTGCGGTTCTTGGATATCCACGAGTTAGGAGCTACGCGCGGATTGACGAAATATAGTATTTCGTTTGACAACGAATACCCCTCAAGACAAACCCTTGCCGCGATTATGCTCTCCGCCGTGGGCGTTGCATATATGCTTCCGTTAAGCACGGGCGAAAACTGAACGCCATACTTTCTGTCAAAAATAACGCTATAGATGGTGTTGGGAAATTGCTTTGATCTCACTCGGTTCAAAATCACGTTTCCAACCGCCATCTTCCCCTTGAACTCCTCGCCCCGCGCCTCCGCGGAGATTATTCTCGCAAGCCAATACACCTCGTCTTCACGGTATATCCTGCTAGCGCTCTTGAGCTTGGACGTATCTCCGGAGCTTACCACAAACGTTCCAAGGGACGCATTATAGCTAACGTAGCAGTTTAGCGCCTTTACCAGCGGATATATCGGCACGTAAAGCTCGCCTCCAACATTCAGCACCTTGCCAACCGTGTAGAAATATCTGTCGTTAGCCGATATGTAAAGGTTGCCTTCCGTTGCCTCTATCTTGAGATTTGTGCCGGACAGTCCGGTCGATCTGCGGCCGTTTTTGATAGAGCTTGTGTATCTGAACACACCCAGCCAATCCGCAAATCTCTGCATTGGCACGTATGTAACTCCCGAGAGCGTAAACACCCTGCCCGATAGCACTTGGCGTCCATTTACGCTAAGCTTAGTTGCCGTAGCACCGTTCGGTAGCGCTATCCTTGCTTCTGCGGTTGCTTGCGACGTTTTTTGTGTGCTTGTGCTGTAAATGCCCTCGGCTCTGACCGATAAGGTGGGGAGACACAACAGTGCAAGCGCCAATCCGAATGTCACGAATAGCCTTTTAAGGTTTGGTTTTTTCATGTTTTTTCTCCTTTCCTTTGATACCCTATTTTACCATATCAAGCTTGCGCCATCAACCCACAATATATGGCATCAAATAAAGTATTTTCCAATTCTCGCATTTCTCACCGCCTTTTTCCCATAATATAGAAAAGAATACAAACATTGTCATAAACTATTGCGAATAACTCCTTTTGTTTGACGCAAAATATTAGCGACAGCACGTGCTATCTAAAAATCAAGCGAACGGACGGCTATTAAAAATGAAGGCTTTTGTCTCTTTTTTGCGCGGAGCGATGGTTTTGCGTCGGCGCCGCCTGCGTATCCACCCTCTCGCTTTCGCATAGATCATATTATTTTGGGAGCGACAACGTCGCTCCCTTTTGTAATTTCTTATTTTTAAAAATGCTGTTGACAAAGTGAAAAATGTGTGCTATAATTCATCTGTAAATTATTAAAACACTTTGACCAAAAGAAGTAGGAAACGAATCGGCATACAGAAAGCTACCGGGTGATGAGAGGTGCTGCACGGCGTTTCCGAATACATTTGCGAGTGGCATACCGAACGGCATGATAGTAACCAAGTAGGCTATGACGGGGCGACCGTTATATCGAAGGGCTTTAAATTGAAGTCTGTGAGGCTTTGCAAGCGATTGCTGGGCAAATCAAGGTGGTAACACGCGCATGCGTCCTTGGGTGGATTCCCAAGGGCTTTTTTATTTTAATAAATATTTTACTCAACACAGGAGAATAGAAAATGAAGATTTATGAAGAACTCGTTGCCCGCGGACTTATCGCGCAGGTAACAAATGAAGAAGAGATCAGAAACATGGTCAATGAAGGCAAGGCGACCTTCTACATCGGCTTTGACCCCACGGCAGATTCTCTGCACGTTGGTCACTTTATGGCACTCTGCCTTATGAAAAGACTGCAGATGGCAGGCAACAAGCCCGTGGTTCTCATCGGCGGCGGTACGGCTATGGTGGGCGACCCCTCGGGCAGAACCGATATGCGTTCCATGATGACGCGAGAAACAATCCAGCACAACTGCGATTGCTTTAAGCACCAGATGGAAAGATTCATCGACTTTGGCGAGGGCAAGGCTATCATGGTAAACAACGCCGATTGGCTGCTCGATCTCAATTACGTCGACGTACTTCGCGACGTTGGCGCTTGCTTCTCCGTCAACCGTATGTTGACGGCAGAATGCTACAAGCAGAGAATGGAAAAGGGTCTTTCCTTCCTCGAATTCAACTACATGATAATGCAGTCCTACGACTTCTACCATCTTTTCAAGGAGTACGGCTGCAATATGCAGTTCGGCGGCGATGACCAGTGGTCTAATATGCTGGGCGGCACAGAGCTTATAAGACGCAAGCTCGGCAAGGATGCTCATGCTATGACCATTACCCTGCTCCTCAATTCCGAGGGCAAAAAGATGGGTAAGACCGCGTCTGGCGCGGTTTGGCTGGATCCTAACAAGACCTCGCCCTACGATTTCTACCAGTATTGGAGAAACGTTGACGATGCCGACGTATTAAAGTGCATCCGTATGCTCACCTTCCTTCCCATCGAGGAGATCAACGCAATGGATTCTTGGGAGGGCTCGCAGCTCAATACCGCCAAGGAAATACTCGCATACGAGCTTACAAAGCTTGTTCACGGCGAGGACGAGGCAAATAAAGCGCAGGCTCAGGCAAAGGCTCTCTTTGGAGCAGGCGGCGAGGCAGATGCGCCTACCGCAAGTATGCTCGAGGAAGACTTCTACTTTGAAGGAAAGACCGATATTCTGACTATGCTCGTGCGCAGCGGACTTTGTAAGTCCAAATCCGAGGCTCGTCAGGCAGTCGGACAGGGCGGAGTTTCCGTGGACGGCGAAAAGGTAGCGGATATCAAGACCTATTTTACAAAAGAAGACCTCAAAGAAGGCAAGCTCATCCGCAAGGGTAAAAAATCTTATATGAAGGTTGTATTCTGAGTGATTGCGATATAAAGAAGGGGAGGAGTACCTTTTTGAAAAAAGGTACTCCTCCCCTCCTTTACCTCCCCTCCACCCAAAAACTTTTCTAAAATGGGGGATTTATTATTTCGTAAATATATAGTCCAAAACCTTCTAAAAGTTTTTTGGAAGGTGGGGGTGCAGGGGGCAGGAAACCTATTTTATCAAAAAATTGTTTCCTGCCCCCCTTTAAAACTCACATCTCCGTATGCGCTCTGTTGGGCACGGCGGGGTCGGGTGCGGACGGGCTTGCGGGATTGGCGTTACGTCTTGGCTGGCGGATATTGTATTTGAAAATATCGTCAGCCGCATTTATCGTGTCGAGCAGCTCGTTGTTCGGGTCGTATTCATTTGTGTATGCGCCCGGATGAGTGCCGTAATCAAACGTACGCTCCAATTTTCGCATCATTTTCTTATCTTCTTTCTTCATAACTGAACCTCCAAAATATACTTATCGGTTACAGTTATTCTTCCCCGAAACCCAGAAATTATTTGTTAGTTTTTGAAGATTGGGCGGGCAGAAAGGAAAAAATCCATTTTACCCCTTTTTCTCTCCCCCCTATCCGAAAGTTCTTTGGGGTGGCGGGGGTGCAGGGGGGAGAGGCGATCTTTCAAGAAAGCTATTCTCCCTATAGCACTTTGCGAAGAATATGATTGCAAGTGTGCCCCCTTTCCCTCTCCGAAAGTTCTTTGGGGTGGTGGGGGTGCAGGGGGAGGAGGGGAATCTTTCAA
>SVTF01000007.1 GCA_015063905.1 Oscillospiraceae bacterium
TCTCCAATGTCAACTACAATATTACCTCTGAGCTTGCCCGAAATGGAATATACGCTTTCTTCACCGATTGCCGTAAAGGTCAGCGTTGTTCCTTCAAGCTTATAAGCGCCCTGCGTTCCTGAAATACACTCAACCACGATATCGGTGGACTCTCCCTCAAAATAACCGTCATACGCGCCGAGATCGTCAAGAGATTCGCCAAAGCTCTTGTTATCGTCACCGAGATCTGCTGTCGTTCCTTGTTCCTCGGGATTTTGGTAGCCCTCGTTTTTATCCTTCTTTCCGCATCCTGTCAGAAGTAGAGCAAGGCACAGTAAAAGTGCAAATATTCTTGTTTTCATAGCGTTCTCCTTTTCATCAAAGCTCTGCCACACGGTTTTCTTGCTTTGACACCATAATTTCAAGGTTTCCGTTACGCTCACGGATGTGGTCGATCATTTCTTTTTCCTTGGTCGCATCACGGAGCGTTACGTTGTATGTAAGGCGGAACATACTGCCCATATTGGTGGTCTTGACCTTGACAAGCTCGTTTTTCTTTGTGTACTCGGCAAAAATATCGTCGAACGCGCCCGTATAGTCAAGATCCTCGGGAATGGTGATTTTAATGGTTTTGTTGACAGCCTCGCTCCTTGCGTTGCCTGCCACGGCATTGTAGATCAGGAACATCACGCACATGATCACGGTAAAGAGCGCCGCAAAGCCAAGGTATCCCATACCGGCGATCAGTCCTGCGCCCATCGCAAGAAAGATGGTAACGATCTCCTTTGCCGAGCCGGGTGCACTACGGAAGCGAACAAGGCTGAACGCACCTGCCACCGCAACACCCGCGCCGATATTGCCGTTTACCATCATAATGACAACGCACACCACAGCGGGCAGGAGCGCGAGAGTCACAAGAAAGCTCTTTGTGTGTTCATTCTTAAACATATAAGCTGCCGCCATAATCAATCCAAGCACAAGCGACACACCAAGGCAAAGCAGAAAGTCCTGCACGCTGATGGTTTGTATCAGCTCGTTATCGAAAACACCCTTAAATATTGCATCCATTTGTTATGATCTCCTTATGTTTTATCGAATTTGGTAAATAGATTTCGGGAAAGATCAGCGTAGAGTACGCCGTTCCGTACTTTGAGAATGAGGTTTTATAGATACGCTCACGGGATAACACCTCCACCGTCCAAAGTGGAATCCCCACCGAGCATTTCAGCTCCATCAGCACCTTGCCTTCGGGCAAGATCGGTGTACCATAGGTAGTTGAGCAAAGGTTTACATCTGTTTGTCGGCACAAAATGTTATCGTCAAAGGTCACACGGAAATCACCGCCACCTTTATCGTAATAGGCTTCTCGCTCGTAGGAGAGGAACACCGTCGGCTTTAGTTTTCCGTAAAAGTCGATAAAATAATCGATCTCTCGTGAGATCTGCGTGTTCACGGGACACGGATTTTCACGACAGACCCACGCCATGGCATCTTCTTCACATAGAGGAAGTCTGCGCTTGTAAACCACCTTTTGATATTTCTTTTTCAGCTCCACGAACACCGTGCTGTCGGCGGTTGCCTGAGAGTAGCTCCGTATTCGTATTTTTTCCTTATAGGCAGGCTTTTCAATCGAACGCCTGATGAGTCTGTAATTGTCGGTATCAAAGTAGATATTTCGTATTGTCGTTCTGCCATACTTGTCAAGCTGCATATACGGCGACATCGCTTCAAGTATTTTCTCTTTCTGTTCGAGCGTGAGCATATATTTTAGTTCATACCGCTTGAACACCGTTTGAAACGCCATACGATAACCTCCTTTCCCATTTTACGAGAGGATTATATCACAGCTCGCTAAAGATAGACTAAAGATAGCGGCACAGAAAAAACTTTTCTTTGCTTTCTCCGACGCAAATTTTGAGGGCTGACGATTGATTTTCGTCAGCCCTCGCTCTTATCATCATCCCGACAAATTGGGATTTGTTTATCAACGCCTTTATAACGAATACATCAGCATACCAAGACCTGCCGATATGACTATCATCAGTATTGGAGACGGCTTTTTCTTTAGCGCAAGTTTTGCTACGACACTGATTAATATCAATATGGCAAATATGATAATGCCATTAAAATCTATGGCAAGTGTATCTCCTATACCACTGAATCCGATTGCAGTACTCATAAACATCGTGATTGCCGTTGCGAGTATCAAAGCAACAACACACGGACGGATGCCGCCGAGAAACGCTTTTACTCCCGCATATTTCATAAAATTGCGTATCAAGACTGCAATTATGAGAATGATAATAAATGACGGCAATACCACGCCAAGTGTAGCAAGGAGCGCACCGAGAAAGCCGCCTTGTGCCGAGCCAACGAAGGTTGCCATATTAACCGCTATTGGTCCGGGGGTCGATTCTGCTACGGCAATCATATTGAGCATTTCTTCCTCGGTAAGCCAACCGTACATCAAGACCTTTTCTCGTATCAGAGAGATCATTCCGTATCCGCCTCCAAAGGAGAATGCACCGATTTGAAAGAAGGTTAAGAACAATTTGAGATATATCATTGCTTTTCCGCCTTCCTGATTTTGCCGAGGAGATATACCGCTACACCGCAGACTCCGCTGATCAGTATGTAAAATATTGTTGAGAACTTCACCGCGAACAATGAAAACACAACCATGCAGATAAGTGTTATCGAAATAATTATCATGTTAAATGTGGTTTTCTTCATCTGCTTCAGCATCTTCAGTCCTGCTGTAAGTATCAGATACACCACGCACATCTGAATACCCTTAAAAGCATATGCAACCAATGTCAACGAAAGAAACGCATCAAAGAACAGCGATATAACATAGATAATTGCAAACGACGGAATACAAATACCAAGTGTAGCGATGATAGAGCCGAGAAATCCGCCTTTTTTGTATCCTATGTAAGTTGCTGCATTGATAGCAATAGGACCAGGCGTGGATTCAGCGATCACCGCGACATCCAAAAATTCATCTTTTTCAATCCATTTCTTTTTTTCTACGAACTCATTTTCAAGCAGAGCTATCATAGCGTATCCACCGCCAAAGGTGAACAATCCTATTTTCAGCATTGTCAAAAAGAGTGAGAGATAGCCTTTTATTTTCTTCACAAGAGCCCCCATTTATCTCATTGTCAAATTCTTATTTATCGGCGAGTTAATTATATCATATTTCTATGAACTTTTCAACCGATTTGGCTTTTCTTTGCTTCCTAAGACTCAATTTTTGAGGTCTGACGATTGCTTTAGTCAGCCCTCTTTTCTTGTGCATTTTTTTGTTTATATCCGTATGGTTTGCGATTCACGGCTTTTGCCTGCCAGCGTTTTGCCGATAGCTATCAAGCCGTGTGCATGGTCGCCGACGGCGATATATTTACCCACGACAGGATCTTGAATATACCGTCGCGGGTCGCGCTACGGGAACGGCGCAGATCGTGGGAATGGCTGTAGTAACGACCACGGCAGTTAACTCGGTTCTGACTGTCCGTAATCCTGCGGGTAATGCCGCGGCACTGACAATTACACCTCTCGCGGGCGGAACTCGTCCCGCGTCCGCACATCTTGTGATCACGCAGATAGCCTAATTATTTCGCAAATAAGTTAATAAATGTCCCCCCGTTTAGCGTGATGTCCTTAACAGACAAATCGCGCTAAACAGGAGGGATTTATTCTATTAAATTAAATTGATTGTTAGAGCTTGCGCTACTATATCAACAGAGGCTTATTTTTTATTCTTTTCTTTGGAGCGCTTATCGTTGATGATCTGCATATGCTCCGCCGTTATGAGCGTTACGTTGTTCTCTTTTGCCCATTGAACACATCCCTTGAGCACGACGGAAAGGAATACTCTCGGCACGCCAAGAATAGTGACAAGCGCGTCGTCGGTAAATTTAACTGTGTCGTCGGCGCGGTCTGCGGCGTAACGTACCGATTCGAGAGAAGCCTGACGCATTTGGAGCAGCTCGGCTCTCATCTTTGTCTTTCTGTGAAACCAGAAGTTCTTTGAGTCGCGATAGCCGTAATCTACGGGGAGCGCGGGAAAATCCTTTGCGCGAACGCCGTTTATGATGGCGTCGCTATATTTTTTCTTCATAAGTATTTTGTCTACGCGCAGAATGAAATGCGCGCCGAATTTGCTTGTGATTCCGTTGAAATCGTGGTAAGGACCTTCATATCCGTTAAGCTCTCCCGCCTCGTCCTTATCTGCTCCGTCCAGCTCTCTCATCCACGTACACTCTATGGCTTGTATAGCATCGGTGAGAACCATGGGGCGTTTTTCGCCGGTCTCTTCTTCGATAATACTCTTTTCAAGCTTAAAATTGCACTTGGGCATCTTTTCTTCGGGTTTGTCGCCTGGCCAGGAAAGCTTTACCGCTTCCTTGAAGGTGGCGGGCTTGTCGTCAATGAAATTAAGAGTGCATTTACCGTTGCGAAGAATGTTTTGCGCGGTGTTGGACGAATTGCGGCAACACAGAAGCATTGCGTAATAATCCTTGCCTGCTACGTAATAGGGCTGAACGAGAGAATATGGACCGAGATTGGTTGTCCCATCCTCGCACAACGTACTGATAATTACGGTTGGCATAGGAAAAAACAGAGACGTCTGATAAAAGTTGTCCACGATTCGAAGGTTTTCAAAGCTACTCATAATGATACTCCTTTTTGTGTGTTTTTTCTGTGCGTATGATACGTATCTATAATTAAATTATAATGCCGTTTTCAAGCTCTGTCAAGAGCGTATATTGACAAAAAACCTTTTGTGTGCTAGAATCTAACTTAGCGATTTTTTTATTTCTTTGCCCACGGAGGCACTATGGCAACTCTTTTATTAATAATAATATATATATTGGCAATAGGGCTCGGCGTCCCCGATTCCGCGTTCGGCTCGGCGTGGCCAGCCATCTATCCCGATCTTGGACTGGATATTTCAATGGCGAATTTTGTTAGCGCGTTGGTTTCTTGCGGAACGGTGATCTCCAGCCTTTTTAGTGCCAGGATAATAAACCGATTTGGCACGGCGGCGGTGACAGCGGTAAGCACGGCAATGACCGCTATAGCTCTTTTTGGTTACTCGGCTTCCCCTAACATATGGTTTATTTGTCTTTTGGCGTTGCCATTAGGCTTGGGCGCGGGCGCGATTGACACCGCGATAAACAACTATATGTCTTTACACTATTCGGCGATGTATATGAATTTTATGCATTGCTTTTACGGTGTTGGAGTTATGATAAGTCCATATATAATGTCGTGGGCATTGAAGCTTAGCACGTGGCGTTTTGGATACATACTTGTTGCCGCTACACAGGCGATAATAGCCTTGATCGCGATCTTGGCAGTTCCTCTGTGGAAAAAGGTGAGCCGAGCCAAAACGGGACAAAACACCGCGGACACAAAAACGCTTGGCATCTTTCAAATGATACGCAGCCCCGGTATAGTCTGGGCGAGTGTGTTTTTTATGGCATCTACCTCTATAGAAGCGCTCTGTACCGTTTGGAGCAGCACGTATATGGTGCATACCAAGGGATTTTCCGCGTCCGCCTCTGCGGGCTATCTCGTCCTTTATTATCTTGGACTGACATCGGGACGCATACTTGCGGGCTTGCTTGTAAACAAGCTTTCCACCTGGACAAACCTCAAGCTTGGCATAGTCCTTGGCTTTTGCGGAGTGGTTACGCTGTTTTTCGCTCAAACGCCTGCTTTAGTTATGACGGGACTGTTTTTGATCGGTTGCGGAGTAGCTCCGATCTTCCCGGGACTTGTATTTCTGACTCCGGAGAATTTTGGCGAGGACGTGTCACAATCCGTTACAGGATTTGAGATGGCTGCCGCGTACGTTGGAACGTTGGCTTCTCCCGTGTTGTTCGGTCTGTTTGCGGGAGCGGTTTCAACCTATGCCTTTCCCTTCTTCCTTTTATTTTTTGAGGTTATGGTTACAATAGCAAACGTTGCCTTGATCTGCGCTTTGAAAAAAAGCGGCAAAGCTTGAATATTTACATAAAAAACGGATACGAGATTCGTATCCGTTTTTTATTTATACAGTTACGGGCTCAAGTCCTTCGCAACGAACCGTTACAGCCTTTGATTCCGCGGTCACGATTATCTGCGCGCGACCGTGGAAAAGCTTAATATCGTAAGCAATGTTGGCTTGCGTTCCGTTGGGATCGCCATTGGCAATGCCAAGCACCTCTGTCGCCAGAGCATCAACGTAAACGTGGGCATCGCAATTGGGAAGGACGGTTCCGTTTTTGTCCACCGCGCTTACGTTTATTATTCTTATCTTATTGCCGTCACCTTTTGGCGTTACGTCACAAAGCCTGATGCCCGAAAGCTTGCCGGCAGTAGAGATCTCATCGGTTACCTGCTCTTTGCCACGGCTTGCCACCACGCAAATCTTGCCCGCGTTGAACGGTACGTTCCACTCTGCGCGGCGATCATTGACGTCCTTCTCGCCAACAGAGACACCGTTAACAAACAGCGCTGCCCTATCGGCATTGGTGAACACGCACACTCTGACGGATTCGCCCTCTGCCCAATTCCAATGAGGGAGCAGATGCGCGCAAAGCTCGTCCTTATACCAAGCCGCCAAGAGGTATGCGGTATCTTTTTCAAAGCCGCATATGTCCATAAAGCCCCAGTGCGACATTACGCTGGGATATACGCAAGGAACGGGCTCACCGTAAGAATCAAAGCCGCTCCAAGGGAAGCAACCCGCACAGAACTCGTTGGCATGGACGGATTTTACGGTCTCTTCAACCGAGATCGCGAAATCTGCCCAATGGTCACCATAGCAGTTGAACTCCTGCTTTTTTTCATCGGTCACGTAAACTCCGCGCGTCGCGTAGGTAGGGCAGTTTTCCGTGCCTATTACCGCTTTGTCGGGATTGAGAGCGTGGAACTCGGGATATTGAGCGTTATAGTAATTCAGACCAACGACGTCCATTGCATACGCCGCGTTGAGCGAAGCGCTTACACCGCCGTTCATAGCTCCCGTGCAAGCCCTTGTGTCGTCAAGTGCCAATACCCACTCGCGCATCTTTTTAGCCATGAGATATCCGCGTCTTTCAGCCTGCCATGGCTCCTCGTTAAACAGACTGTAAATAAACACGCAAGGGTGATTTCTCGCAAGCTTTACGAGCGATTCGAGCTGATATTTCGTATCCTCGGAAACAGAGAAATGTCGATTTTCCACCATTACCATCATGCCCAGCCTGTCACATATGTCAAGCAAGGAATCGGGAACGGCGTGATGCGCGCAACGGTAGGAGTTAGCGCCCATTTTTTTGAGCTTCTTGACGCGGAACTCCATAAGCTCGGGAGTAACCGCGGCGCCAACTCCGCCGTGGTCTTGGTGGCAGCAAATGCCCTTGACCATGTATTTTGTGCCGTTCAAATGCATACCCGTATCCTTATGCCACGTGATGGTTCTTAGACCCACGTTTACACAAAGCGTGTCGAGGATCTCGCCCGAGCGAACGAGCCTGCAATTGAACTTATAAAGCGTAGGATGCTCGGGACTCCAGAGTCTTGCGTTTTGAACGGGAAATCTTACGGTTACCTGCGCGGTGTCTTGAAGCTCGGCTCTCGCGATCTCGTTTCCATTGGGATCTGTAAGCGTGGATATGATGCTTGTGCCTTCAACACAGCCATCTGTCTTTATATCGGCAACAACCTCCCAAACCCCATCTTTCTCGTTGCCGCGAACAAAGCAACCGTATGTGTCAAGCTTTGTGCTTTCTCTGAACTCGATATATGCGGGGCGATACAGTCCTGCCCCCTCGTATGACCAAGCCTCCCACGTTGTAGTATCAACACAGAGCGCGATCATATTCTCTTTTCCGGGTTCAAGATAGCTGGCAATTTCGCAGGTGAATCGGTTGTAGCCGCTGAAATTTCTTGCCGCAACGGTGCCGTTAACGTAAACGGTGGTCTGTCCGAGAACGCCCTCAAAAACAAGACGCGCGTTGTCTATATCCTCTTCTCCAAGCTTGAAGTTGACATAATACCAGCCCATGCCCCTCTGCTTAAATCCGTTTGCCATTATTGCCGAGGGATCAACGGGGAGCGACATCATCCAATCGTGCGGAACGCGAACGTCCTGCCACGAGTTTTTATTTTTGAACACCTCTACGTTTCCAAGATAGCCGCCCGCTTTGGACGCGTCATAAACGTATAGCACGTGTTCCTTGAATCTTTCAACGTCGCCAAGGTGAAATTTCCAACCTTTATCGAGCAAAAGATCGTAATTTGCGATTTTCATATAGAAAGAACTCCTTGTATGTTATGCCATTCCGTGCTTTTTGAGCATTTCACGCTCAAAATTGAGAAGATATCTTGCCTCTGCGTCGATAGTTTCTTCACAGGGGTTTTCAATAAGGTCACGATAAACGTGAATGTCGCGTCCGACCTCTCCGCCCTGCATAATGAACGGCTCGGAAACTATGCGGCCCTTATATCCGATGTCCGCAAGCGCGCCGAATATCTCATCCCAATCAAGATGTCCGCGACCGGGAGCGCGGCGGTTGTTCTCACCTGTGTGGAAGCTCTTCAGGCGGTCTGCGCCAACAAGTCGGATGGCGTCGCCGATGTTATCTTCCTCGATGTTCATATGATAAGTATCAAGCAGAACACCGATATTCTTGCTGTCGATCTCCTCGATATAAGCCAAAGCCTCCTTTGCGGTATTGATAAGCGCGGTCTCAAAGCGGTTTACCGCCTCAACGCAATAAGTGACGCCGCATTCCTCGGCAACCTTGATGATCTCCTTCATGCTCTTCACGCTCTGATCCCAATAGGGCTTCTTTGAGTCAAACGTTCCCTCGGGAACACCCCAGCCCGCGTAGCTTACGCCAGAAAGCAGAGTGCCACCGCCGACCTCCATCTTGCGAATGATGTTCTGAAGATACTTGACGCCGCCCGTTCTTACTGTTTCGTCGAGCGAAGACACGTCATAGTTGCGGTCAAGTCCCAAGCTGTACGTCAGCTCAATGCCGCAAGCGTCTGCCTCGCGGCGAAGCGACCGAATATGATCGTCGCTCATCTCAAGCAGAGGCTGTGCCTGAAATTCCAGCACGTCAAAGCCGATCTCTGCGGCTTTTCTTATATATTTCTTGTGGTCCGCGTCCCAATTCTTCTCCCAGAAGTTCATGAAAATACCTAATTTGTTCATAACGATCTCCTTTAATTATGATTTTTAATTTATGATCAAAGCTCGACTTCGGTATATCCGAGATATTTGGAGAGTCCTTCTCTTATTGCCTTTGTGTGATCACCCGCGGTGATAATAGCGTGATGACGGAAGCCCTCATCGCCCATATGTATAAGCTTTCTTTGAAGATCGGGGATCTCAACGACGCCGTATGTGCCGAAGAAGCCTCTGTCAACTTCAACGTCAAGCACCTCTGCTCTCTCAACAAAGTAGCGAGTCTCGCCGCCCTCGGTCCTCATTCCGCAAACGGTTATAACGCCGGGCTTGATCCTGCCAACGTTGACGCCCCAAGAGCAGTTGAGCCCCTGCGTCTTTGTAAACATCTTGTGCTCCTCCATATGTCCCTTCTCGCAAAGAAGATCGATGGGGAGAGGACCGCAGTGGAACATAATGCACTTGTTGGGTTCATTGCCATAGTTGTTATTGATGTCAAGACATCCAACACCCGTATACGATGCCATTGCCATTGCCAGCATGGCGGGCGCGTTGGTAACGTCTGTTTCACACACAACGGGTACCTGACGCTTATTGAATATGCCCATGACCGTACAAGGCGTGATCTTGTATTCGTACTGAAGCTCGCTCCAGCAACGGATGGCGAGAACGTCCAGCTTCATTTCGGCAATAAGCTCCTCAAGAGCCACTCCAAGCTTGCACTGATTTACTATGGAATATCTCGGAGCATCGCAGGTGTTGGATATTTCGTTTATATCATTTTCCCACGCCGCAAGACGAGCGTCATCGTCCGCTATGCCCTTCATTTTATCAAACACTTGCGTGAGGTCGAGCGTTTCAACGTCAACTCCCCTCTCCTCAAGCGCGCCCTCGTCAAAGCGAACGCTCTTGAAGGCGGTCGTTCTTGCGCCGATAACACCTACTCTTGCGTGGCGCATCTTTTTTACTATGCGACAAGTGGAAATGAATTCCACAAGATCGTTATGGAACTCCTCGGAGAGAGGATGAGCGACAAATGATCTTCCCGACACGAATTTGACCTTCATTTGCTTTAAGACCGCGCAAAGACCGAGCCTGCCGCAAAAGGCGTCGCGGCGGTTTGCGAAATCCAGCTTGTCAAGCTCGTCGGGATAGGTCTGGATAAGGATGGGCACCTTTACGTCCTTTATTGCTTCCTTGATGCCGTTTTCATCACCGAAGTTGGGCATACAAATGACAAGTCCGTCATATTCGCCCTCGTTCTCTGCCAGAAACGCAGCAAAAGCCTCGCCCTCCGCGCGTGTTTCAACCGCGCCGTAACGAGTCTTGGACGCGTCCATAAGCAGAGCCTTGGCACCCGCTTTTTCTATCGCCTGTGTTATTTCCGTTCTTGCCGAGTCGATAACCGAGCTGGGAAAGAAACCTCTGTTTGCTATAAGTACTGCTAATTTCAAAGTCAATTCCTCCTTGAAATAACTTTATCGTTAAAGTAAGTATATCATGATTTGCGTGTTTTGTCAATAGCAGGTAATAATTTATTTATCCTCATATTCGCGAAAACTTGACAAACGCTTTGTAATGATATATAATTATATCAACAGTTTATCTTATGGAGGAACATACCTGTGCCCGTAACCTTAAAGGACATTGCAGAGGAACTTAATATATCCACAAACGCAGTATCTCGCGCACTTCGTAATATGCCTGACATAGGTCTCGAGACCACCAAGCTTGTGCACGAGACCGCACAAAAACTCGGATATCGCAAAAACCTTGCCGCAAGTTATCTTAAAACTGCGCGTTCCATGACGCTTGGCATCATAGTTCCCGATGTTTGCAACCCCGTTTTTTCTTATATGTATAAGGGAATAGAAAAGGTTTGCAGCAAGATGGGATACACCCTGATGCTATCTAACTCCAGCGAAAGCGCCGAGAAGGAGCTTTCCCGAATTGATAGCATGATAGCGCACGGAGTTGACGGAGTTTTTATTGTGCCCGGCGTTCAAAGCTCAAAGTATTATGAGCAGCTTGACGCGGCACACGTGCCCTACGTTATTCTCCAGCGCAAATCCAACAGTAAGCCGGCAAATTTTGTCCAAAGCGATGATTACGAAGGCGGATATCTTGCCGCAAAGCATCTCTATGAGCTTGGACACCGCAGGTTTTTGTTGGTTTTAGCATCTGTATACGTTTCCTCGGCTCAAGACAGACGAAACGGATTTGTCGCGTATTTAAAGGAACAGGACCTATCGGAAAGCGCCATCCAGATAATTGAGTGTGACGCTTCAAGAGACTCCGGATACGAGGTAACTCGCGAGTGGCTGGAGCAGCAGCCTGACCACAAGCATCTTGATGCTACAGCCATCTTTTGCTTTAGCGATTACGTCACGTGCGGAGTTTATACCGCGCTTGCAGAGTATGGGCTAAGCGTTCCCGACGACATCTCCGTGGTAGGCTACGACAACAACGAATACTCGGGCATGATATCCCCGGCTCTTACAACAGTTGACCTGCTCCCCTACGATATAGGAAAACACGCCGCGCGTCTTATGCTGGACATTTTGCAAAGCGAGCAGACGCAAGCAGACGATAATCCAACCAAGGTCATTATTTCGCCAAAGCTTGTTGTCAGAAGCTCGACCAAGCATATATAAATTAAATAGGAAGAAAAAGCGCGACCAAAGGGCTACTTCTCATAAGGATGATAACACCCCGACAGATTTCTCTGTCGGGGTGTTATGAATTATACAAATCAAAATTATCTCTCTTGATGTTTTTTCCATTCGTCTTTTAGTAAACTATACATACAAGCATCTACGATTCCTTTGTTGCTATAATCAGCTTGCCTTAAAGTTCCTTCGTATATCAAACCACACTTTTTCATTACATCTCCCGAATGTGGGTTGTTTGGATCGTGTTGCGATTCAATTCTGTTTGCTCCCACTTCATCAAATAAATATGGGATAATTGAAGAAAAAGCCTCACTTGTTATGCCTTGATGCCACCATTTACTACCTATACAATACCCAATGTGCAGAATATTTAAATCTTCATTTATCCCTACAACGCTTATTGTACCAATAGGTTCATTTATTTCCTTGAGTACTATTGCCCATTGATAAAAGTCTGCTCTTTGACTTTCTTCGATCCAAGAACGAATTACTCTTTCGGTTGTTGAGATATCCGTATGTGTTGGCCAGCGAAGAAACTCTGTCACTTTTTCATCGGAAGTCCAATTTTTAAATGCTGCTTCTGTATCACTAAATTTAAAAGCTCTCAAGCACAGCCGGTCTGTTTCTATTGTAATTGTTCCTTTGTGTTTCATATTATCACGCCATCAAATTCTTGTTTATTGTTTTCTTTTCTCGCACCGATTTCGCCCTCTTTGTCGGCTTCGCCGCCACCTATCCCAAAGGGAGAGGCTTATTCGTTAGCTCCATTATAACACAAATCGGCAGAGAAGACAAGTTGTTCTCTGCCGAACTTTTGTGATCGCCTATTTCTTTGCTAAGAATGCAGAGAGAAAAGGTCGCGCTTTTTTAATCTCTGAAATAAAGATCTCTTGTATATACTTTGTCTAAAACGTCGGAGATCTCCTCGTTATAACGGTTGGCGATGATTACATCCGACATCTGTTTGAATTGCTCCAGATCGCGAATCACTCGGCTGTTAAAGAAACGATCTTCCTTCATGGTAGGCTCGTAAATAACCACTTCGATGCCCTTTGCCTTGATACGCTTCATAACGCCCTGAATGGAGGATTGACGGAAATTGTCGCTGCTCGCCTTCATGGTAAGGCGGTAAACTCCAACGGTGTGTGGCTTTTTAGCTATTATCTGGTCCGCGATAAAGTCTTTTCGGGTACTGTTTGCGGCAACTATTGCGGAAATAATATTTTGGGGAACGTCATTATAGTTGGCAAGCAGCTGCTTTGTGTCCTTGGGAAGACAGTAGCCGCCGTAGCCAAATGAGGGGTTATTGTAATGAGAGCCTATTCTGGGGTCGAGACCTATGCCTTCGATTATTGATTTTGAATCCAGCCCTCTTACCGCCGCATAAGTGTCCAGCTCGTTGAAGAAGGAAACGCGGAGCGCGAGATACGTGTTTGCGAAAAGCTTTACCGCCTCCGCTTCGGTAGGATTCATAAATCTTACCTCAATATCTTGCTTGAGCGCGCCCTCTTTAAGAAGATCCGCAAACGTATGAGCCGCCTTTTCCAGCCTCTTGTTGCCCACGGGCACGCCAACGATTATGCGACTCGGGTAAAGATTGTCATAAAGCGCGCGGCCCTCTCTCAAAAATTCGGGACTGAAGAGGATATTATCGCAATTCATGTCCGCGCGAACCTTTTCGGTAAATCCAACGGGAACTGTAGACTTAACAATAATGACCGCATCGGGATTTACGTCTATGACCTGATTTATCACAGACTCGACCGAGCTTGTATCAAAATAGTTCTTTCCGGGGTCGTAGTTTGTCGGTGTGGCAACTATAACAAGCTCTGCGTTTTTATACGCGCTCTCGCCGTCTGTCGTAGCGAGCAACGAAAGCTCTTTTTCTTTTAGGTATTCTTCAATTTCCCGGTCCACTATAGGCGATCTTTTTTCATTTATCATCTTAACCTTTTCGGGAATGATGTCAACCGCCGTTACCTCATTGTTTTGGGCGAGCAATATCGCCATGGACAGACCCACATAGCCTGTTCCTGCAACTGCTATTTTCATATTAATCTCCATTCCGCCGCGCACAGCGGCACAAATATTTTGATGAAACACGCACGCTAAAGAACTTCCGCGCGTGCGGGTCATGCGAGAAAAAGCGTTGCTTTGCGCTGATATGAGCTCAGACTTCACGCTATTTCTCTATATACACGGTTAATATTCAATGCAATATGCAGTCCCTACGAGTGCTTCTCCATGGCAACCGATATTAGCAAATTTATATCTTGTAAAATTCCTTATACCACTCCGCAAAGTTCCTGAGTCCCTGGCGAAGTGAGGTTGAAGGCTTAAAGCCGAAATCTCGTTCAAGCGCGGATGTGTCCGCATATGTTATGGGAACGTCTCCGGGCTGCATGGGAACGAGCTTTTTGTGAGATTCAAAGTCATAGTCAAGCGGCAATACGCCCGCGCGAACCAGCTCCTGACTCAGTATCTCAACGAAATCGAGCAGATTTTCGGGCGAATTGTTGCCTATATTATATATTCTGTAGGGCGCAAGCGGTAACCCGTCCTCGCCCACCTGCTTTTCGGGCGCGTTTTGCATAACGTGCTTAACACCTGTTACGATGTCGTCTACGTATGTAAAATCACGCTTACAGTTTCCAAAATTGAATATCTCAATTATCTTGCCCTCGCGCAGCTTGTTGGTAAATCCGAAATATGCCATATCGGGACGGCCCGCGGGTCCGTACACCGTAAAGAAGCGCAAGCCCGTTGACGGAATGTTGTAAAGCTTGGAGTACGCATGCGCCATAAGCTCGTTGCTTTTTTTGGTAGCGGCATAGAGAGATACGGGGTTGTCCACCTTATCGTCTGTGCTATAGGGTATCTTTTTGTTTGAACCGTAAACGGATGACGAGGAGGCATATACTAAATGCTCCACCGAATAATGTCTGCAAGCCTCTAAAATGTTATAAAATCCTATTATGTTGGATTCTATATAGGCATCGGGATTGGTTATTGAATAACGTACCCCCGCCTGCGCAGCAAGGTTGACAACAACGGAAAACCTATATTGCTCAAAAAGCGCGTCAACGGTATCTTTATTGGCAATGTTTCCCTTGACAAACACCCATTTAGCGTCTTTATCGCGCGCGCACTTTTCTATTTCGGCAAGTCTGTATTCTTTGATGGATACGTCATAATAATCGTTGAGGCTATCAAGACCAACAAGAGTCATTCCGTGAGTTGTCTTTAATAACTCCAACGCAAGATTTGAGCCAATAAATCCTGCCGCGCCGGTTACCAGCACGGTCTTGTTGTTGAGGTCTATGTTTGGTGTCAGCATACTCCCGCATACTCCTCCTCAACCTTTTTATAGCTCTCGAGATTGCCGATATCATAGCGTCTGCCCGGCATCTCCATGGCGTGTACGGGCGTTTGAGTACACAACCACGCGATATAGCTTCCGGGTGCGTCCGTTCCGCAGCCCTGCTCTATTCCTCGCTTTACAAGCTTTGCGTCCTCTTTTGTGTAATAATAAAAGGGCGGGCAGCACCAATGCGATTTGGGCTGGGCGGGCTTTTCCTCCATGCCGAGTATCTTGTCGCTTGCGTCGATCTCGACTACACCGCATTTGGTAAGTCTTTTTTCATCTCCCTCGTAATATCGCATGATGCACGAGGTTTTTTTCTCTTTAGCATATTCAATAAATTTAGTTAAGCTGAAATCCAGCAGATTGTCGCCCGCAATAACCAGCATGTCATCATCAAGACCCAGCTTATCTATAGCAAATTGAACGTCGCAGACCGCGCCGAGTCTGGTTTCATTGGAGTCTGTGCCGTCGTCAACAACGGTTATTTTTTGCGCCTTTGCCTCTGCCCATTTGTCAAAATGATGAGCAAACTTATGGTTGGATATAACGACGTATTCGTCGATCGCTCCAAGTGTGTCTATATCATCAATAAGCCAATCAAGTATGAGCTTGTTTTTTACGGGTAAAAGCGGCTTTGGAAAGTTTTCTGTCAGGGGATAAAGTCTTGTCGCGTATCCTGCCGCCAAGATCAAGCATTTCATTGTGTTTTCTCCAATAGTTATTTGTCTAATATAACGCCATCGGCACTGTTACAGATATATGCCGAATACTTGCCTTCAAGATGGGGGAATGCCTTTATATATTCACGCTGTACTCTTTCAAGAATACTTTGCTCATAATCGGGATCAATAATTGCCATGCAGCAGCCCTTAAAGCCCGCTCCCGAGAAACGACCGCCGTATATTCCGTCGGTTTCGGTCATTATCTCATATAGCTTTTTAAGCTCGGGAGAGCCCGTTTCCCAATTATAGATCGAGGAACGGCCACTTTCAAACGACAGCCTTCCAAATTCCTCAATATTGCCCGATCTCCAAGCCATAGCACCCGCTTCAACTCTGTCGAATTCTGTGTACCAATGCTCAGCGCGCTTCATCCAATTCTCAGGAAGCCTATCCTTGTATTGTTCATACACCTCGCGTGGAACGTCACGAAGATTTGTTTCGTCAAATTTTCCATATTCCATTCCCGCATATGCCTTGAGGGCGTAAGCGGCGGAACGGCACTCGTCAACTCTCATGTTGAAGGCAGAGCCGGCAAGTGAGCGCTCGAGTCCGGAAAACAGTATTGCGAATTTATAGGGCTTTGCGGCAGGGCTCGTGGGAATAAGCTCAAAGCTGTCATCGCGCATATCCATATAAAGAAGATGGTCTTTTCTGCAATATATCTCGCAGCTCTGATCCAGCTTTCCACAAGCTACTCCAACGTATTTATTCTCCGCCTCCTTGGCTATCGTGATAAGCTCGCGCTCTGTCAGTCTGATACCGTTCATGTCCGCAAGCGCGGTCAAAAACGTGATTATTACCGCCGCCGAGGAGGACAGTCCGCCAATAGGCAGCTCTCCGTCGATTACGGCGCAAAGGCCTGTGCGCAAAGGATATCGCTTGTTAAGCGCGATGGTTGCTCCGCGCAGATGGTCTGCCCAGTCGCCCTCCTTGACGGAAGGAGCCGATGCCACGTGCCATTGCGCTCTTTTGGGAAACTGCATAGATGTTATCTCAATGACTCCGTTTTGCTTTGGTCCGTAGGCTATGTATATTCCCTTATCGATGGCAAAACCGGTTATCTTTCCAAGCTGATGATCGCTATGCGCTCCAATCGGACATATGCGATACGGCGTAAAAGCCACATGAAGAGGCTCTTTTTTATACATTTGGTTAAATCTTGCGTCACAGGTCATATCGATCTCTCCTTGTTTTTTGTGCTATGGTGATAGCTTGACTTTGGAAGATTATTTGAGTGCTCGCAATTTGTCAAGCACCGTGGCCCAATCCTCAGGCGTATCTATTTCAGCGCAAAGCCTGTCCTTTACGTCGTAAGCGTATATAAGGCAATCATCGGTTATCTCATTGAGCGCCTTTTCGGCGTAGCATGTGCGCTTATCAGTTTCGCAAAACTCGCAGATCTTATTAAGCCATTTTGCCCATTCGGTCTTGTTAAGCTTGTACATTGCTTGTGCTTCCATTGCGTTGTCAAAGAACTCAACGCCCACCTTTTTTACAAGCCCGTTATCTATAACCGCTTTAAAGTCCTTTTCAGGCAGATCAAGCGTGGAGCTTACCTTCATACAGCTATGCTCAAATGCCAAAACGTCACCAAGCACGGATTCCTCGAACACAAGGTCGCCGTGAAGCATAATAATGTCCTCGCCTTCGAGCTCTTTCCTTGCGCAATATATGGAATAAATATAATTCGTCTTGTCGTAGATATCGTTGTGAACGAATTTGAAATTTATAGTTGTGTTGAGCGAATGACAGTAGTCTATAAGAACGTCTTTAAAATAGCCCGTGGTGATTACCACGTCATTGACTCCCTCGGCTTCCAGCATTCGAAGCTGACGGCTAAGAATAGTTTCGCCGGAAAGAAGATCGGTCATGCATTTAGGGTGCTCGGACGTATACTGTCCCATTCTCGATCCCATACCCGAATTCAATATCAGCGCTTTCATTGTTTCTCCCTTACGTGTACCGTATTTTACGATTCGGACTTTGAGGGCATTTTCTTTTTGAAAAACCCTATTACTATATTCAAAATGTACTCAAAGCTTTCGAGCTTGAATATTACGGAGCCGCCAACATATATTGCAATGCCAAGCGGAACCTGGATAAGAAGTGTCAAAATATCGTTCAAGCCGAGGAATTGCACGCAGAATACCGCCGCGCCCATAACGCAGGAAAGTAAGATCTGCGGCAGCATGTCTCGCACTTGTTGCAGATAGCTATAGTTTAAAAGCTTTTTATTTGGATACGAGTTAATGATCTGTGATATTAAGGTCGTAATAAGCAGGCTATATGCCATCCATTCCACGCCAAACCACATGGAAATTAAAACCGCTGTAAGACCGATAGCCTTTTTGATTATCTCCAGCACTAAGAACAGATCGCTTCTTCCCATAGCCTTTATAGCGTTGAGGTTTGCGGTGTGGATGGGGTAAAATGCATAAGTGAAGCAGAAAACCCGCATATAAAGCACACAGGGCAACCATTTTTCCGTTAATAGCAGGGAGATCAACGGCTCCGCGCACATGGCAAGCCCCATCATCATGGGCATCATGATGTAAGTGCTTGTTTTGATGGCTCTGCGAGTCATAGCCTTTACACGCGCTTTATCATCTTGCTCTTGCGCCAATACGGGCAAAAGAACACTGTCTATAGAGTAATTTATATTTGTTACTATGAGGTTTGGAAACTGTCTGCCTTTATTATAAAACGCAAGATCCTCGGATGAATATTTTTTTCCGATTATCAGCGTGCGAATGTCATTATATAACGTGTCGATCAGAGCCGACAGCAAAAGCTTCCAGCCGAATGAGAAGAGCGATTCCATTCTTTGAAAGGAGAATACGTTTTTGGGGCGCCACCTTACCGTGAACCACAAAACTATCGTTCCGATAAGCTCATTGGTGACGTTTTGCCAGACCAATGCCCATACGCCGTATCCCATATATGCCAAGTAAATTCCCACAGCGGCTGAGACCATCGTGCCCCCGAGCGTTGAGAAAAAGAACTTTTTAAAGAGAAGATGCTTTGAAACGTATGATTGCTGGATGTTTTTAAGCCCTGAAATAATAAGTGTCAGACTGAGGACGCGTATTACAGGCGTTAGCTCCGGCATCTCGTAAAAAGAAGAAATAAGAGGCGCTGTGAAGAACATAATGGCGTACAGCGCAAGGCACATGATCATGTTGAAATAGAAAACGGTTGAAAAATCAACGTCATCGGAATCCTTTTTCTGCACCAAGGCAGTACCGAGTCCCGAATTTATGAACACCTGCATTATCGTTGTAAACACCGTTACCAGCGCAATAGTTCCATACACTTCAGGAGCCAATAGCCTTGCAAGTATAATAGAGACAACAAAGGAAACGAGTTGTGCTCCTCCTCGCTCTAAAAACTTCCATATGAAATTTGTAATTACCTTTTTATTATTCATAAAAGCCCCAAGTGTTACTTCTTCTTAATAGATTTCAAAAAAGGAAAAGCAGCCTTTAATATTATCTTGATACGTGCCGTTAATGATAGCTCGTTAAATAGATTGCGGTATTTTTTGTTAAGTACCCGTTTTTCTTCTCCGACAGAAAGAAAATAGTTGAAATCAAGAGCCAATAATCTTTTTTGTATTGCTTCGTCGTATGCGAAATTGGTTTCTTCGTTCAGCAAGCAAAGCATTTTTCGAAGCTTTTCGGTGTGTTTTTTCGTTTTCTCTACGGATTTGGACATTTTTGATGTCCAGGATCCCGGAGTTAAAAAGCGATAGACCGACATGCAGTCCGCGAGATATAGCATACCTCCGCGGAGCGCTCCTTGAATTTGCATCGTATAGTCCAGCTTTAAAAATCTTCTGAATTCGGGCATATCCCGAAACAGAGTGGAGCGCAAAAACAAGGATGCGGAAGCAACGTATCCTCCGTCGCCTAAAATAACGTCATTCACTGTCAGAACAGTGTCGGAATCTGCGGGGCTCACTTTGTCGATTGCGATCCCTGTGGCAGCGTTGACTCTTAATGCCGCATGCGCACAAATATCTATCTCCGGATGAGCTTCAAGCGCTTCATACTGCTTTTGCAGTTTATTGGGATCCGTCCAATAGTCATCTCCCTCGCAAAACGCTATGTATTTTCCACTAACTCTTTCTCTTTGGATATTAAATACCGCGCCGCCGCCTTTTGAATATTGATTCTCGGTTTGATATATGGGCTTTATTATTTCGGGATATTTTGCCTCATACTCTCTTATAATATCCGCGGTTTTATCGGTTGATGCATCATCGTGAACAAGCACCTCAAAAGCAAAGCTTGTCTTTTGCATAATAAAGCTTTCAAGCGCATCTCTTATGTATAATTCGTGATTGTAGGCATTACATATGATGCTGACCATTATTTTTGATTCACACATATCAAACAAATTCTCCTTTTAGCAGAGCGCAAAGATATTATCGGCTGGGTTCGGGCAGAACAATGCGGTTGCCAAGCTCATCATCCCAATTGTCCGGATAAAACTTTCCCATTCCCGCATCGGAAAAGAAAGTAAATTCGGAAAAATATACTCGTCCGTTTATCTCGTAAAAATCGGTTCTTAAAAACGGGAACCCTTGGCTTAGCTTTTTACCCAATTCAAGCATTAAATCTAAGGTCTCGGGCTTGGTTAACGGGGTTTTACTGTTGGGGAAATTCTGTCTCATTTCCAATCGATTCCACTGAGGGTCAAAATAATCTATGCTTTCATCGGGGGTTTTGTCGTTCTGTATTACCTGTATAATCTGTTCTCCGTTATTGAAATTCAGAATTTTATATACGTTAAGAACCTCAAACTGCCGATCCTGCATATATTCTTCACAAACAATTTTTCGCTTTATGTCCTTATACGGCCACTCTCTGCTCCAATAGAACATATCGCGCTTAAGCTTGGCGTTTAGCTTTTCGACAATCGCGTTTTTGTCAATTGTTTCCTTGTTTTTGCAAATGATAACGCTGCCGGAATCGTGATTGCATTTTAGTACGAATTGTTGTGGAAGCGTATTAAAATCTATATCATTGGCATTATCCCAGACACCGATAAGCGGTATAAGATATTCCTCGCCTATTCTTTGAGAAACGAATTCCCTTACCTCGTATTTATCGACCATGCTTGTGAAAATGGGATTTCTGTTGTAAAGCTTTAACCACTGCAGCTTTTCATTAAATGTCCTTGGCTTTTTTAAGTTTAGTTTTTTTCCAACGTTAGCACGATATTGCATTTTCAGGTACGCTTTATCCGATACGCAATGAGATATTTTTGACCTAGCAAAATATCCAAACACGGTAGATGGAATCAACTCTCTTTTATTTTTTATCAGATAAGTCAGTGATTTAATCTTGCTCATTTGAAACCGCCTTTTCGTCTTGCGAGCATATATGCAAGCAAATGTATGAGAAACACAGCATCAGCTGAGTGGGCGTTATGCTGTATGTTACTTCAAAAATCTCAAAAACAAGTGTGGATATTATCGCCGCCAAAACAAATCCTTTGAAAAGTGTTTTTTTGCGGATCTTGACCGCCTTGACAATCAAGTAAACATAGAAAGAATAATAGGCAATAAATCCAATGATTCCTTGATTGTATAACAACTCAACAAAGTTGTTGTGCGAATAATACATGTGTCCCGTTACGCTTGACGCGTTGTAATATTTAAAGCTATCAAAGCCGTGTCCCCACAACGGGCTGGTTTTCCACTTGTCAAAGGCTGCGGTAATCATTTTTTCGCGGAACAACGAGGAGCTATCCGCCTCTGCTCGGTTGTTAAACAAGGCGAAAAATTCATCAAACCTGATTCCAATGCTTTCATACAGCATAGGCACGTTCATAATCAGCTGATATATCACAAAGCACACCAAAATAACGAGACAAGTGCTTTCCAATACGTGAGATTTACCTTTCTTATCAACCTTATTTACAAGGAGAACGTAAACAAATATAATCGGAATAACAACATATTTTCTTCCGCCCGACATAAACATTCCTACGTAAAGAATCACCACCGACAACAAATACAAAACCTTTTCTGTGGCAGTTTTGCTCGATATCAAGAGCCAGATAGAATATATTGCTCCCATCATCAGCATGACTGCAAAAATGTTTGCATTTCCGGTCAAAGAGCTTCCAAATCTGTCGGGAGTCTCCGTAAAATTAAGTTTGCCGGTAACAAATAGAATTATCATCAATCCAACCGACGATACGACAAAAGCCTTCATGATCATGTTAAAGCGGGCTCTGTTCCATGGCATTTGAGTCAAAATGAAAACGATTATGAAATTTACTATCAGCGAATAATACGTTCCGCCGAATATCGAGAAAGAAGGTGAATAATACATTGCCACAAGGGCAAACAAAAGGCAGATCAGCTCCCACCATAAGATAGGAGTCAGCTTGATCTTTCCTGAGTATATAATAGCAAATGCCGAATACAGCAAAAAAGAATACAGAGCAATTGAGTTTATATAAGTTGGAAGCAATCCATCTAACGCAACATAGCTTGTCATTATATAAAACATAAACAGACCAAACCATGCGCCTACTATTGATGTTTTTATATTAATGGTTTTTGTCATAGCTTCCTCCTTCTGAAAAATTATTTTTTGTTCTCGCTAAAATTGGGGATTCGTTTGCACCTTGGATTACACTTGTGACGATCTCAAATGTTTCAAAAACTCATCATATCCGTCGAACATAGGCTTTGTTTGTGAATAAAGCTCCATGGATCTTTCATAGGTGCCAACGAGTCGCATCTTTGTTTTTTCGCCTTCGGTAAGCGAAGTCTCGTCGCGCTTTTGAAACAGCCAGAAAAACTCGTCAAAAGCTTCTATCGGGGGTTCTTTCCCCATTCGTTTTACGTAGCAACGGTAAAGCTCTTCTGCCTCCTTGAGTTGCGCGTCAATTCTTTTTTTGCGGTATTCTTCCACAGTCATAATGGGCTTTGCGGGATTTCCCGCGGCAACGTATCCATTGGGGATGTCTTTGTTTACTAAGCTGTTTGCTCCGATAATACAGTTGTCGCCAATATGTACACCCTTGAGAATGGTTGTATGCATACCGATAAAGCAATTGTTTCCGATCACTACCTCACCTGCAGAGCCAAGCACCTCTCCGTAAGCGCCCTTGATGACGCTCCAATCGTATCCGTGCGTCAAAATAGTAACTCCGCTTGTTATCTGGACGTCATTGCCTATTTTCAGCATAAAGGGGCGCGTTGCGTCTATAACCGTTGATTGAGGGTCGAATATTCTGACGCGCTCTCCGATTTCCGCGCCGCCGCGGCGAAGATACTCTATATATGTTTCCTGGTCACACCTGTGAGCATAAAACAGCTTTTTTATAAAGCGCTTGATCTTTTGCATAGTATATCTCCGGTTTTCGTTATTTTGTCAGCTTTAATATGTATGACTCCCACATGTCGATTATCTTTTCGGGAGCGAAGCGATTAACAACGTCTTTAGCATTTTCGCCGCATTTTTTCGCAAGCTCGGGATCCTCGGCAAATTCACACATTGCCGCTGCGAGCGCCCTTGCGTCCTCAATTGGAGCTAAAATGCCGTTTTCATGATCAGTAATTAGCAGTCTTGCACCGCCGGGGGTGTGATCTGTTGAAACACAAGGTAAACCTACAGCCATCGCCTCGAGCAAAGAGTTGGATATGCCTTCAAAATCTGAGGTGATGATGAACATTCCGTCGCCGCAGGTGTCTTGCATCGGCTGGGTCGTCAGTCCCATAAATTTGACCCTTTCGGCAAGCCCGCGCTCCGACACCCATTCGGAAATGAGTTTTTCGTCGCTTCCCCTGCCGTATAATTTTAGAACGTACTCTGGATGCTTGTCTGAAAACAGCTTGAACGCATCCAGCATAACGTCATATCTCTTTTGAAAATTATCAAGTCTACCTACCGACACCACGCTCTTTTCGCGTTTATCGTGATCTACATGCGGCACGTCTCCGCTGATAAATATCGGATTAGGTATTACGACTCCGCGTTTCTGCAAGCCCTTGCAATAAAAGTCCCTTGCGCCCTCCGTTTGAAAAACGCCGCCCTTAGAGGAGTTTATGATCTTGAGAACGAGACCGTTTTTGAAGCCTTTGCCCATATCAAAGCGTTTGGGGTCGCCCCGCTCTGACATTATTGAGGGAATTCCCAAGGTAAAACCGACTATTCTTGCGATAGCATTGGGTATTTCCGTAAAGCCGATGATAATATCTGCTGACATCTCTTTCGCAACGCGGCGAATTTTTAATATCTGTTCCTTACGGCCCAATTGCGAAACGTCTATTACCGAGATCCTGTCAGAAATTCTTCTGTCATAGGTAACCGTATCAACCGTGGCTTTTAAATTTACAATACAAACCTCGTGGCCACGTCCGCTTAACTGTTCAGCAACAAACGATAGCATCTTTGCGGCGCCCGCAAAGCCGAGACTAGGTGTAATAAACAGCACATTTTTCATACGTTGGCAATCCTTTTGCAGAGTTTTTATTAGCACTTTTTACAGTTTGTTTTTGTACGACGATCGAGTATCTATTGCCACGGTCAAATGATGCGATACTCTGTTTTCGGGGGCGGGAAGCTCCATATAGTTTCCGTATATAGTTGATAGCCACTTATCGTATTCCTTGGGGACCGAAACGGTTAAGCCCTCGAACGTTATCAACGCGCCATCGCCATACCAATCGATAGGCATTATTTCTTTATCCCCATATATGCTTGAAAAATTGGTGACATACTTGTCACTTTTCATAGAAGTATGTAGCCTTTCAAGCTTGATCAACGCCTTGCGCGGGTCCGGGCAAACAAGCTTACATCCCTGGCGGATCAGTCTTTTCTTAAAATCAAGCTTAAGATCTTTTGCCAGACTGCTTGACCGCAAAGAGTATATTCTTTCTTTAAGCTTGAACAGTGTGGAGCTTTTAGTATCTGTATCGCAATAATCCAACGGAAAAATGTCGATAAACATACCGTGGCTCATTTTATTGCTTTTGACAGAGCACTCTATAAAGGTGGTGTTTTCGTTTCTTAATTTTGCAAACACCTTATGGTATCCGAGATCTGTAGAATACGTTTGCAGAAAAATATGTTCGGGCAACAGACTCTGAGCCTCTTTCAAAAATTTTTCATAATCCTCTCTGAACATAGCAACGTCAATGTCGTCGTCCCACGGGATAAAGCCCTGATGTCTAACGGCGCCCAGAAGAGTACCCGCAACCAAGAAATACTTGATATTCAATTTTACGCAAGCATTTGTAAAGTGCTTAAAGATTTCAAGCTCGACGGCCTGAAGCTCCTGAGTTTGTTCGGGTGTGAGCGTCATAAATGTGATCTCCCCAGATAGCAGAATGATATTTTTTGTTTTATTATGTTATGCTCTTGAGCTTACCGAGAACGGCTTCCCAATCTTCGGGGGTGTCGATTTCGGCGCACAGTCTGTCTTTAACGTCATAGGCATAAATGATACAGTCATCGGTTATTTCGTTCAATGCCTTTTCGGCATAGCATGTGCGCTTGTCCGATTCGCAAAACTCGCAGATCTTATTAAGCCATTTTGCCCATTCAGCCTTGTTAAGCTTGTACAGCGCCTGTGCCTCCATGGCATTATCAAAGAACTCAACACCCACTTTCTTGACGGTGCCGTCAAAAACAACCGCCTTGAAATCCTTTTCGGGAAGCGCAAGAGATGAGCTTACCTTCATGCAGCTTTTTTCAAACGCGAGAATGTCATGTAATACCGACCTCTCAAACACGAGATCTCCGTGCATCATGATTATGTCCTGGTCAACAAGCTCTTCCTTTGCACAGTAGATCGAGTATATATAGTTCGTCTTGTCATATATGTCATTGTGAACAAACTTGAAATTGAGTGAGGTGTTCAACGAATTGCAATAATCTATCAAAACGTCTCTAAAATATCCCGTAGTGATAATAACGTCGGTGATTCCCTCTTGCTCAAGCATTTTCAGCTGACGGCTCAGTATTGTATCGCCATCGGTCAAATCTGTCATGCACTTTGGGTGTTCTTTCGTGTATTTTCCCATACGCGAGCCCATGCCCGAATTAAGTATAAGTGCTTTCATTTCTTATCCCCTTTTTTTCTTTTCAGTTGTATCAATTGCGTGTCAAAATCAAAAAATGCTCAATCCAAAATCCCCAAACAGTTTAACTAACGTTGAGAGCTTGACTTTGCGGTTTATCGGATATTCTTTAATAAACGTTTTTCTGATCTCTTTGATCCTTTGTTTTCCGTTGTCTATTTTGACGCCGAGCTTTTTAAGCCTTACCGTGTTCGCAAGCCACAGCAACGGAGCCGCAACGGTAGGATACATCATTCTTTTTATGGCATGCGGCAATGCCAAGCCGTTTATGAGCAGCGATATATTTTTTTCGTCATTCCAATTCCATTTGTTTACCGCGGGCTTGTGTATTATCAGCAAGTCAGAGCAAAACGCGTTGATCTTCCCTGCGTCCATCGCCTCAAGAGATGGAGGTATCTCCTCATATCCGTATTTGTTTGGAAGGTATGGAGCGCTTTTATAAAACGATCTTCGGAGGAAATGAGATCCGCCGCAGAACATCAGGCACTTGTATAACCCCTCCGATATGATGGGACCGCCCACATCAAGCCTGTTCTTTTCCCAAGCGGTATCGTATATCTGCGTTGTAAGAGTCACTATGTCGGGATTATTATCCAATATTTCTATTGCCCGCATGAAAAAGCGCGGATCGTTCGTGCAGTCTATTACTGCGTCGTCATCAAGAATATATGTATACTCGCCGCAAGCCTTTTTATACGCGTAATTGCGTCCGCCGCCAACGCCTAAGTTTTCGGGGAGCTTTTCGTAAAAATAATTATATCCACAATTCTCAAGCGTTTCGTGTACAACGCAGTCCGTATTGTCCGTTGACGCATTGTCTATAATAACAAATTCAGTCTCTTTGGGCAACTCACACGCAAGACAGCTTTGCAGAGCTTCTTTAAGTTGGTTCGCGCGGTTCATGGTTATAACCGCAATTGAGAGTCTAATCTCCATCGTTT
This sequence comes from Oscillospiraceae bacterium, assembly GCA_015063905.1. GTDB lineage: Bacteria > Bacillota > Clostridia > Oscillospirales > CAG-272 > SVTX01. Next base: position 26,953 of record SVTF01000007.1, read on the forward strand.
CTCCCTGATTTTATTTCTCTGTGTCGGGCTTTCTTGATTTAAGGATCTTTGCCGGCACGCCGCCAACTACACTGTAGTCAGGCACGTCCTTTGTTACTACGGCGCCCGCGCCTATAATACATCCGTTACCAATAGTCACGCCCGGCATTATTATTACTCGTCGTCCTATCCAAACGTCATCTCCGATGACTACGGGCTTGGTTTCGGTAAATCCTTGGTCCATCATTGGTACATCTGTACTACCGAATTCATGCCCGCTTGTATACACTACGACCTCCGGACCCATCATAACGTCCTTGCCTATGGTTACGGGACCGTTTATCTCACAGTCGATTCCCACGCCCGAACGGTCACCGATAGAAAGACCCGGAGTAAAGTATGCTCCATGCTCAATGTTGACTTTTTTTCCGCATTTTTTGGCTATCCCTTTGGCAAATGTGCGGCGCAGCCATTTACCCGGCGGAAAATGATCGCTTTTTGGCAACCAGCATGCCAGCGCCTTATACATCACGTATAATATCTTAGTTCCAATGTTCCACATTTTACAATATCCTTTTAGCTATGATTTCTACGCACGAGGAAGGCAGATATTTATCGGCTGCCGCCAATGCCGTTGCCTTCATCTTCGAAAAGTCCTCGGGCTTGTCCGCGGCTTTTATCAGCAGACTTTTGAATTCATCTACGTTACCAAACTCATATCCCCAGCCTGTCACCCCTTCATAAAAGACGTCTCCGTAATTGCCCCACAAGGCAGTAATTACGGGAACTCCCGCGGCGCACGCGTCTATCAGGGTTCCGGGGATCCCCTCTGTATAGAATTTCGTTGGGAAAAGTAGCGCGAAATAGTCTTTAAGAATTTCCACACTTTTTGAGGAGTCCACCATTCCCATATACCGTATATAGTAAGGAAAAGTAGATTGCAACTGCTCGAATCTCGTCTTATACCCGTCGTCTATCGGACCGAAAAGATCGAGTGTAAACACAACGCTTCCGGCGGCGTTGTTGATCTCGGTTATGGCGTTGATGGCGTCCTCGACGCCCTTTTCTTCCATGATCCTTGAAAATATGCACAGCTTATGAGGCGCGTCGTTGTCAAAGGTGAGATCCTCGGGGCAAAGCGGCTCTATATATTTGAAATTTCTCAGGATATAGACGTTTTTAAAGCCAAGCTTTTCAAGGTCGTTCTTCATGCTTGTTGTTTCAACGTAAACTCCCTCAATGCGCTTTGTCATATTCCGATAAAACTTGTGCTTGCCAACAAACACGGGCATCCATCCGCCTACGACGGCATAATGTATTTTCCGTCTGCAAAAAATATTCAAGAAAGAAAACAGAGTGAGAAAAACTTTAAATCCGTTTGCATCGGGTAGTATTACTATGTTTTTGCATGAAAAGAATACTTTTAGAGTGCGGAACAAGAACGAAAAAGGATTCTTTCTGAAATAATATGTATCCAGTCTCTTTATTTCCTCTGACGAAAAAGCTTCGCTCAGTGCGCGGAAAAGATTTTTGGTTTTAACTGTTTGCCCATCGCAAAACGGTTCGTTTCCGCCAAAGTGACCGATCAGTCCGATCCTGTTTCGACTCATGTATTGTCTCCTTAATTCATCAATATGTTTTTATTCCCAGCAGTCCAAGCAACGAGCCTATACCGTAAACGACGTGGAAGGCGGGATATAGCCAGATCGTTATCAATCCGCACTTGGTGGGCTTTATTTTTATGAACGAGAAATAAACGTTCAATAGCATATACAATGCCATTTCTGCCGCGAATGCCCACCAAAAGAATGGCAAAAAGGCAGATATAATAGGCATGACGATGAGCGAAAGCACGAACACAAACGGAATAAAATGCCTTACGCTCATGGCTTTGGGGTTCTTTCTTATGGTGTGGAACAGGGCATTTCCGTTCATAAATCCCATTTTAAGTATGCCGCCTATCGTATCTCGGCAAAAGTATTTGAATCTGATATCCTCAGCAAGCCAGATCTTTCCGCCGCTTTCTCTTATTCGCGCATTCATGTCGTTGTCCTCGCTGCGAATAAGCTCCGTATTGAAGAGGCCGACACGGTCGAAAACCTCGCGTCTGAACGCTCCAAAAGGAACGGTGTCCGCATACCTGTTGCCGTTTCCTGTGCGGAAATCCGAGCCGCCTACTCCGAATTTTGTGGAAAGCATTTTTGATATTGAAAGACCTATAAGTCCTTCTGCCGACGTTTCCGCCATTCCGCCAACGTTATCAGCATCAGTGTTTTCCAGATAATACACACACTTTTCTATGTAATCGGGATAGTAATCGGCGTGTGCGTCAAGTCGGATTATATAGCTTCCCTTAGCAGCCTCGATTCCCAAATTTAGCGCGTATGGCGCCTTTCTCTTCTCGTTAGGAAGTAAAACGATGGGATATTCACCGCCTTCAATATAGTTGTTTATAATTTCAACGGTGTTGTCTGTGGACATGCCGTCCAGGAATATCCACTCGGACTTTTCTTTTGGAAAGCTTTGTCCCGCGAGAGAGGAAATCAATCCATCTATATGTTTTTCCTCATTGTAGATCGGTACTATCACCGAAACGGTTATCTCTGAACTCACTTGCTATCCTCAACTTTCTTGCTGATTTTACCTGTTTTTTTATGATTTATATAAGCGCGATAAGATTACTACCTAAAGATTGATTTTTATATCTGTTTTATAATGTCGATTTGCGTTTTTTCACAGCTGCCTAATATGCGTTTTTGGCAAACTTATACATTATACTATATATAATTATTATAACACACTAAATATATACTCGTCAAGTGCTTTTTTACAACTTATGTACACATTGCTAAAAATATATTTACAAAATTTGAATTTTTGTGTCGAGGATTGATGAATCATGTTGAATTTGCGGGCAGAATGCCGAGCTATTATATCAAATTTTGAAAAAACCGGCGATTTACAAAAAATGCATTGAATTTTTGGGAAAAAAGTGTATAATATAGTTGTGATAAATCATAGCGTTAATGAAAGCGAGGATGTAATTATGCCGGGACCCGGAGGAGGATCAAGAGGAGGCGGCGGTGGCCGCGGATTTGGCGGAGGATTCGGAGGCGGTAGCGGATTTGGCGGCGGTGGCCGCGGATTCGGCGGATCGCATCACCATCATCACGGACCGCATTTTCACGGCGGTTGGTTTTTTGGCCCGCGTCGTTATTATTACGGAGGCGGAGGCTGTCTTGGCGGACTTTTGGGTATGATGCTTGCGCCCATTATTTTGATACTGTTTGCCGGTGCTTTGCTTTTGTCGACCTTTGGCTCTGCCATAAACTCGATAACAACGGGCGGCGAGCTCTATTACAATGAAAACGAGTTTCAAGATTATGCCAACAGTCAATACGCGGCCGAGTTTGGCGGCGAGGCGGACTACGAGGATGCTATTCTTATCGTTTTTGCGGTAGAGGACGAAGAATATCACGATTTCGCATATATCGCTTGGGTTGGAGATCATATTGACGACGAGATAAATTACATGTTTGGTCAAGCGGGAACCAAGCTTGGAGAAGCCGTTAAGAATTCCTCGATCAACTCGGAGTCGTATAAATATTCGCTTGATTCCGGAATTGCCGCGGTTATTCGTACCATGAAGACAAGCATTCAATCGTTAGGACTTGAATCAAATTATATCTGTGACAGCGCCCCCTCTGCATATCAATCCCATCTGATAAACAAGACGGACATGGAGATAACGGAATCTACGGTCAATACCGCGCTGACAGAGTTCACTGCCGCGACGGGTATTCCTGTGGCGATCGTGGTGGAGGACGCCGACGAGGTGCTTTCCCGAAACTTTGACTATTTCAGCGTTATCATAGCGGTGGTATTCATCGTTATTGCCATTGTTCTTATAGTCAAAGCGATGAAGAATCGCCCCAAAAAGCAGGAGGATGACGGTAGCTATAAGGGAAGCAATCAGAACAACGGCTATAACAATAACAATTACAATAACGACAATTACAACAACAATTCCGGCTGGTAACAGCCGCCATAAAAGCCCGACACACTCGGATGTGTCGGGCTTTTGGTTTTATTTGAACATTTTAAAAAGCGCTTGAAGGCAAAGGGCAATCCGCAAAACGAGGCAAAGATATTGCGCCACGGCGGCAGTGAAGTTAAATAAGGCGAGCGCTGAGGCGCTCGCCTTATCCATAATTGTTGTCAATTAACCCACTTCATCAACATCCCAATCGTTTTGGTGATAATCTTTTTGACTTTCAAAATACTCCTTGTATCCACTGACTTCTATCGCCGGCACATAGGTTTTTGCGTAGATGGTATTTCCATTCTCGGATATTCCGATATTCTTATAAAATGCATAGAACGGGATTCCGATAGAAGGCGTTCCGTTTTCGTTACTATATTCGAAAACATATTCAATATCGACAAAATCATAGCCTTCAAAATCTATTTTATCTTGAGCCGACATACACAAAGGACAAGAGTGACCTCCAAAAACATACCCATTATACAGCAAAGCCTCAGCTTCGCTTATGGATATTCTTTTTGCATTTGCGACAACATCGTATTGGTTGTCACTGATGCCGCTTCGATTTTTATAACAATATACGCTGGACACCGTTAGTATACTGTCACTTACAATATCACCCGAATAGTTGATAAAATTATCGAAGCTTATACACATATAATCAGTTATTGGTTTGGTTTGTGAAGAGTTGAGCTCATGTGCGCTCTCATCATAAAAGTAAATATCGACGTGCTCTGCTCCATGCTTGGTATAGGAACCAAAGCGTCTGACTACTTTTGCATTAGAAAAAGATATACCGAAGATTCCGAACAGTTTATTTTTTATTGAAAGAATAGAATCTAATATTTCTTCATCAGAGAGACGTTGATCAATTTGAATCGTTTCTCCGTCTATAACAATTTGCCTGTCACCCTTCGACTTGTGTAGTCCTAAAGAGTTTCTTTGAGAATTTTGAGATGCTGAAAGATAATAAGAACCGACGTAGACACCGGTAGATAGCGTATTACCGGTACTATAATTTTTTTCTTTGATGCTGTATTGAGGTACAGGCGCATCGAGTGATTCTGCCAGCTTAGGAAGAAAAGCATCAATGAAGGTCTTCAATTCCACTTCATCCAATTTATTATCTATCTGTGTGTGCTGATATATTCTAAGGTATTCATCATCCGTCATTTTACCAATACATAAATACTTGCTACTTGGAGCATATATCTTCGTATAAGCATTTGTCGCCACACCGTCAAATTTCATTGAATCGAAGATTTTTGCTATGTCTTCTGCCGAATATTGTGCCGTATTCCAAGACGGTATATCCGGCCTGTTATTATCATCCGTAGTCCCCGGCTCCGGCTTTACACCAACATCATCGCCCGTTCCATCGGGAGGAGTTCCGATTCCGGGATCATCTCCTCGCAACATCGGCGAAACAATAATCACACTTACTATCAGCACAAAGCAAGCCGCGATGGCGCCAAAGCGAATCCATATTCCCCTCGCTCTTTGTTTTTTCCGTCTGAGCCTTTCCTTTTGTTCAATATGTTTTTCAACAAGGTCGGGGTCAAGGTGATTCATTCCTTCATTCCATTCTTTCTTTTTCATATAGAATAACCCTCACTTTCAAGTTTTTCTTTCAAAGCGCTTCTGATGGCGGCAAGCTCCTTATTTACCATCGAACGGCTCAAGCTCAAGTCCCCGGCGATCGTATCAATAGGATCTGCCAAATAGTACCGACTCATAAATATGAACTGCCTACGCTCAGAAAGCGAGCGTACAAAGCTGCTGATGACGCGTCCCAGTCGCTCTGCGTCAAAATCTGCGCCAACGTCCTCGTCGCCGGCTACGAAATCTTCAAGCTCGGAGAGAGAAGCCGTCATTTCAGAAGGTATTATGCTCTGCTTCAGATTGCTGTGATAGCGTTTGATGGCAAGTCTTCGCGTAATCGTCGTCAGAAATGCTTTCAACGCATTCGGTTTGGTCGGGGGGATCGCATTCCAAGCGCCAAGATATGTATCGTTCAAGCACTCCTCGCAGTCAAGTCTATCGTGAATGATATTGTTGGCAATCGAAAACAGATACCTTTTGTATTTGAAGTCCGTTTCCTCAATCGCTTTTTCATCGCGTTCCCAATAAAGCGCAACGATCTTTTCATCGTCCATCGGTATTCTCACTGTTTGTTTGCTTCGAAGTTCCATAACTTGCCTCCTTCCTCGCGTTTCTGAAAGGCCCTTCATAAATAGTAGTACCAAAAAATTTGAAAGTGTGTAATGAATTTTGTAATTTTTGTTAGTTTTTTATATTATAACATATTTTGGCAAAAAGTGTGAACTGATATAAAAACATGAGTGCCGAAGCCCTGAAGATTTGTTGACAGAAAACCGGCAAGGGTATCGAGCCCTTGCATACTTTGGAATATTAAAAGCAACTTGTACGGCGAGATCCTGCGCAGCAGGAGCCGCATAGTTGCGATTGCGCAACGTATGGAATCTGAGCCTTTAACTCAGCAGAGCTGAGTTGAAGGATTCGATTCTTCGCACGAAGTGCGCAACACAAAAGAGGAGTAGCGCGATGTGTTAATATAAGAAAATCTCCTTAGCCATCGAGGCTAAGGAGATTTTGGGAATCTGAACCCTCATTTGCGCTAACGCTCAACTTGTATCAAAGTGTTTTAAGCGCAAACAAATAGCATCGCAAGCGGTGCGAGTGGGTTCAGATTCGTGAAGAGATTAGCAATAACAAAAAGGAGTAGTGTTGCTACTCCTTTTTGTTATTGGTGAGCCAATCTAAAGCTAAATCGAACCTTTGACTGTTAGATAAATTGGAATTTGACAATTTAAAATATACCTTTGTTATATTTAATCATGGCACGGAAACTTATGACAAGTCCTATAATAATGCCAACAATCAAGACGGCAGCCCCAACTGAAATAAAGATGTCGTTTCCAGTATATAGGGTTACACACGACAAAGCACCAAATACCATTATACCAATACCGATAATAATAGTACCCAAGCCTACTTGTTTTCCAAAGGGGATTCTATCTTCTTCTGAAACACGATGCCTGTGATATGAATGAAGAGATGATATGTTTCCTCACATATTTGAAATTCCAAGAATAACACATACAATCCCTACGATAAAAGCAACAATACTGCCTATCATAAGATAGCCTCCGTCAAATTCTTATTTATCGGTGAGTTTATTATACCATATTTTTCATCTAAAGTCAACCATTTGGTACAGAGGTGTGTGCTTGTATTGGTATAAAAAGCAGGATGTTATTTGTCCTGTTAAGTTACTGCCGTGAAAAGCGGTGCTTTTTTACGGTATTGCTTGACCGATTAAAGATTAAAAATAACCGAATAAGCAAGAAACGAGATTTATTAGATTTTATTTGTTATAATAATTATGACAAATAAAATCCGGAGGAAAAATAAATGTATGCAATTAAAGCCGATAAGCTTGTAAAAAAATATAAAAATTTGACCGCAGTCGACGGACTTGATCTTGAGATAGAGCAGGGCGAGATATTTTCCTTACTTGGGGTAAACGGAGCGGGAAAAACGACTACAATAAAAATGCTTTCTTGTCTTACAAAACTAACGAGTGGTGATGCCTATTTGCTTGGGAAAAGTATTTCTACCGAAACAAATGCTGTCAAATCATTGATTGCGGTGTCCCCTCAGGAAACTGCGGTAGCATCTGGACTCAACGTTCATGAAAATCTTGAGCTGATATGTGGAGTTTACGGTTTTTCCAATGAAAAGAAAAATGTAAGGATAAAGGAGATCACAAGTCTTTTGGGCCTTGACAGTGTGTTATCGAAGAAAGTGGGAAAGCTTTCGGGAGGATGGCAGAGAAGATTAAGCATCGCAATGGCGCTGATCAGCGAGCCTAAAATCCTTTTTTTGGATGAGCCTACGCTCGGGCTTGACGTTATCGCTCGGAGTGAGTTGTGGGATATTATACGTACCTTAAAGGGAAAGATTACTATAATTTTAACCACGCATTATATGGAGGAGGCAGAAGCACTATCCGATCGTATCGGTATTATGAAAAGCGGTAAGCTGCTTATATGCGATACCGCAGAGAAAATAAAGGAAAGGGCTGGTACCAATAAATTTGAGGATGCCTTCGTTCGTATAGTAAAGGAGGAGACTTTATGAAAATGCTTACCTTTGCAAAAAGAAATGCTAAGGAGATACTTCGTGATCCGCTAACGGTAATATTCGGTCTGGGATTTCCGCTCATTTTAATATTGCTTTTGAGCGCTATTCAGGCAAACATTCCCGTGCCGCTTTTTAAAATAGAGCATCTTGCGCCCGGAATAACCGTCTTTGGCTTGTCGTTTATGTCGTTATTTTCGGCAATGCTTATATCACGAGATAGAAGTAGATCGTTGCTTCAAAGGCTTTATACTACGCCTATGAGAGCCGTTGATTTTATACTCGGGTATACCTTGCCTATAGTTCCTTTTGCCGTGGCGCAAAGTATTATATGCTATGCCGTATCCCTTGCTTGGGGACTTGAGATAACTGTAAATATTTTGTTAGCAATATTTTTTATAATTCCGATATCTATACTTTTTATAGCCATGGGATTGCTATTTGGCAGTATATTGAACGATAAGCAGGTGGGCGCAATATGCGGAGCATTGCTTACAAATCTATCGGCATGGCTCTCGGGAATTTGGTTTGATCTTGAATTGGTCGGTGGAATATTTAAAAGAATAGCGTATATGCTCCCGTTCGTTCATGCGGTAGAGCTTGAGCGCGCGGTCATAGCGGGCAATTTTGGTGATATTCTGCCGCATTTGATGTGGGTGCTTGGATACGCAATTTTAATATTTATCGCTGCGGTATTACTGTTTTTAAGGCAAATGAGAAATCTGTAACAATTGTTGGCGTTAGACAATTAAGATTATAACTCCGAAATGCGATGATAAAAAAGCAGGACTTTGTTTGTCCTGCTTTGATGTATTTATAGAAGAAATAAGCATTACGCGAATACTTGCGCAAGTATTGACTTCGTCAATATGAAGCAGTCGCTCCGCAACAATGAAGCACTCACTACGTTCGTATGAAGCGAAGCACGCAAACTAATTAGCGAAGCGACTTCATTAGGCGAAGCCGTCTTCATTAGCGAAGCGACTTAATACGCCAAGGCGTGCTTCATTCAAAAAACAAAAATCGAACACTCAAAAGTGTTCGATTTAGTTTTTTGTTGGTGACCCGTACGGGAATCGAACCCATGTTACAGCCGTGAAAGGGCCGTGTCTTAACCGCTTGACCAACGGGCCTTATTCACAAAATGCGGATCGAGATCCGCATTTTGTGTTTTGGTAGCGGGAATTGGACTTGAACCCATGACCTACCGGGTATGAACCGGTTGCTCTAGCCAACTGAGCTATCCCGCCAAATTTGCTCGCCGAAAAGACCGTTTTCGTCGAACGCTTGAACATTATATCACAAAATTATTTGCTTGTCAACACTTTTTTTGAAAAACAGCAAAGTTTTTTTGTTTTGCTTGTATATGCCCTCAAAGAACCGTTTTCTCGGTTCCTTGAGGGCTTTGAACTTAATATTTTGAAGTGGCGTCTACTTCGATTCCGTCAACTACTCTTTTTGCGTCCTCTATTATCTTTTCCGCAAAGCTATGGAGCACGTAAAAACTTCCGTATGCTTGTGTTGAAGAGCTATCTTCCCCTTCTGTGAGAAGCTCTACGGTGATATACGACTTTCTTTCACTATAGCGATAGAATCTATATACTACGTGACGGCTGTTTCCCACAAGATCCGTCATCAGTATCGTTATCTTAAGCTGACACGGGTTGTTTGCGTCGTCTGACGAGAAATCATCCAATGCCTCAAAGCCTTGCTTTTGCTCGTCGCTTATTTCCGCCATTCCCTCAAAGGATGCCATCAGCAACGCTTTATAAAACTGCTGGAAATTCTCCATTGCGGTTTTTTCCGAGTTTTTCTGCGACACGGTAACTATCGGTATAGAATAGTCGAGTATTTGTCCGTCCGCCTTTATATTAGCTATATAGGTCGGGCTGTTAAGCACGGATAAATATCCCCACTCACCCGTGACCTCGTTTACGACAACAAGCTTTCCGTCATCAAGCACATAATATGCTCCCGCGTTCCAAACTCCTATGGAGCAGTCCGCGTATGTTATATCCTCAAAAGCGCCGGACAACTTATTATACGCCATTATTTTGTTTGTTTCATCGTTATAAAGAAGCTTTTTATCCGTGGTTGGATAGAAGGTTTCTTCATATCTTTTGAGCTTTCCGTCCTCGTAAAGCGCGGGAATGGTTATAGCTCTTTCGGCGAGTCGGCTTGTTTCTCTATCGGCGAAATATATTCCTTGAGCATAGTCCTTGACCGTCATCCAAGCGCCTGTCTTGGCATTTATAAGGATATATTTGTTGTCCGAGGTAATGAAAAGATTTCCGTTCCCCCATGCGCCGCGATTTTTCTCGCCGTAGATCTTGTCTATCTGCGCGCCCGATTGCGATTCCTTTGAAACAAAGAACATATATCCGTTATTTGTTGCGAAGAATTCCGATTTCATGGCGACGTGACCCCACACGAGAGAATCTTCCGCTAGTCTGTTGCCTTCGTAGTCCGAGCAGACCACCTGCGCCATCAGCCCGTATCCCTGTATATCTTTATTGTACGCAATGTTGTAAAAATAATACATTACGCCGTCATTCTGTCCGTCGCCGTTGGAGTCAAACTCTCTGGATTCCGCGAAAAGATAGTTTTCCTCCTCCGCCTGACCCATTGAATAGACGGTGGGCATTATCAGATAATCTCCGCGGTAGATCTCAGGGATGCTCTTGCCGTTCTTTGTCAAAACATATTTTCCCGTCAGCGCGTCCTTGGTTATACTGTATTCTCCGATTGTATTGCCGGAGCGCTGAAGATACGTCATATACTTGGATGCCGAATCCTCTATCTCAAAATCCACCTTAAACGCGGGCGACTCTATCTGTATTTTTTCAACGAATGAAATATCGTATTGGATATAGCTGGTCTCGTACCACTTGATCTCTTCCCATTCGAGAAACTCAAAGCAATCTGCCTTGACTCCCACGATCATGTCGTAGGTCTCGGAATATGCGTAATAGATTCCCTCTTCTGTTTTGTCGCTTATCTGCACAAAGTTCTCGGCATACACGGTCTCTCCCTCGCTATCCGTGGTTTCATAATAGAACATAACCACGAATTCGGAGTTGACAAGTCCGTATTGGCTAAGGTCATCTGCAGAGGGAGAAAGCTTTATAACGCTTGTAAAGTCAGTTTCATAAAAGCTTGAAAGAACGATGTCAAGGCTGCTGGAATTAAGGTTATATCCATCCGCGTAATCGAGGTGGTTTACGTATGGGGAATGTGCATACAGCGTCCCCTGCCTATCCGACGTGTCGAGATAAGAAAAGTCGCACATTTTACGGCTGTTTTGCTCAAACAGCTTAGCATAATCCGCATTAAATTTCTTTTGCGTTTCCTCGTCAAGATTTTCTATATCTACCTCTCCGTATTTTTCATACAAGGTGGAATAGATCTTGTTGTAGTCGATGCTTCCGTATATCATAAAGTTGCGGACGTTGAAATAGTCCACGCTTCTCATGGGATACACGATGGTGGGAGTTATATAGCTTTCAAGCGTGTTGAGTAAATAACCGTCAAATCCGTTTGTTCCCAACACGTATACGGTATCTCGTCCGTCATATCTTGCGTAATATCCGGTACCCGTAACGGTCTTATCTCCGATTATTACCTTGTGGCTCTCTCCTGTCATAGAGGTAATGACAAACCATGCCGGCTCGTATTGGTATTCCACCTCTGTTTCATTTCCCTCTTTGTCGATCTCGGTCTTCGTCCTTACTTCACTTACCAAACCGTACTCTGCGTAATCGACCGACCCGTTTTCCAGCTTTTTTGGATTTTCAAGTCTTCTTGTAGACAAGGTATATCCGCAAGCAACCGCAAGCTGAGCAAAGCTTTCTCTGTTGTACGGGGCGCCCGGCATATCCTTGATAACAAAGTTCATCTTGCTATCGCGCTCAAAGGTATATGTACCGTGCTCGTTATGCACCTCTATGGATTTTATTATTTTTGAATTGTCTTTTGTCGAGCCGTGGTCATAGGTCATTTGCTTGTACATAAGCACGTATTCGCCAAAATCCCTGACCTCTGTATCGCTGGTGTGAACAAATGCATATATTTTACATTCACCCGTTTCGGCGTTCACGCTTACCATCGTTCCAAGCGCGGTTTCGAAATAACCGTCCTGGTTCTTTTCACACGCTACGCCGTCTTTGTCATACAAAGCATAGACTTCGCCGTTCTTTTTGACATAGTAAGCGGTGCCGTCAACGTCCTCGAAGGTATATATATCCACAAGATAATCCACCACGATGAGCGCGGCTACAAGAGCAACGATGGCAATGACCATAAATACGATCGCCAGGCGTTGCTTTTTGAGCATGTTCTTTTGTTTGATCCTTTTTATTGCCGCGGATTCTTCAACGGCAACGTTGTTATTTTTTGACATTTCAGTTCCTTATTTTTATCTGTATTTACGACGGACAGTTATGACGACTCCGACGATAGAAACGATTGCAAGCGGAATGAGAGACAGACAAAGAGTCCACTCCTTTACACCCGCCGTAGCTAAAACGGTCTTATCACTTATATTGTAGATATAAAACGGCTTTAACTCGACTCGTGCCGGCATAGCCTCGCCACCCGCGTTTCTCAGCGTTGCGAGAAGCACGTCTGTGTTTCCGTATGCTGCCGAATCGAGAATGTCGTTGCTGACAAAATCCGTGGATGAGAGCGCTATTACGTAGGACGCCTTGTTTATCGAGTTATAGTTGCTTTCCTGAATGAGTCGCTCCTCCATGGTTACGGTCATTAGCTTGAATGTTCTCTGCTCTGTTGCGACCTCATAGTTTTCTCCGCCTATTTGCGCCACTGCGGTGCTGTGCGTGCTGAAAACGTCGAACATACCGCGGCTTATGCCGTTTCTATAGTAGCTGTAGTATATGCACTCCTCTTCTCCGGTGGTCTCGTTTGCTTGCTTGACCGTGCGCCAATAGCTATCCGACGGAGTAAGTGCCGTGGCATTAGAGAAAAGCACCTTGGGGAGAAACATTGAGCTCCTCATATCCTTGGTTATGGATGCGCCTGTTCCCGCCGTTGCGTAATTACCCAGCATTATGTTTCCTGCACCTGCGTCGGTGCAGTTGGTAAGATCCTTTACGGCATAGTTTTCAAGCGTTTTTGCCGCGTCCTCCACTCTGCTTACAGTAACTCCCCATTCCTCGAGATATTCTTCAAGGCTTGCAAGATAAGGTGTATTTCTATCGCAGATATAGAAGAACGCGTTTGACTCGTCGAGATACTTGTCCAGCTTTTCTATCTCGGAGACGTTGTTTTCTCCAAGATCTCCGTATGCTTTGAAATCCGAAGTGGGAGCAAAGGTTATCATCATTCTGCAGTTTTCGGGGATCTCGTCTTTTTCAAGATCCATAAATACAACGTCATATCCCGCGCCCTCTATAAGCCTTAAAAAGGACGTGTACTTTTCCTTTACCTTTCCCTCGTTATCGAAAAGCTCCTCGCCGTGATTGTTTGTAATGGCACATATGGGAGATTCCGCCTGCGTCAAGGAAATTATCATTGCGGAAAGCCTTTGCTCTCCGTTATATGCCCAAGGATTTGTGGCACCGGAATCCTGATAATAAAACGAGCTGATGTTTTGTACGAGATACTCCGTGCCGAATTCCACAATAACGTTGGTGTCATATATAGTAACAGCCGAATTGGTCTTGTATTTTTGCACCGCGGAAGGATTTTGAGCTATGTTGATATACTCGGTTTCGATAGCATGCGAAAACTCTTTAGCCAAGGACCTGGCGGTAAAGCTGACGTATCGCATAAGCTCGTTTGCCTCTACCTTGTCCTTGTCCGCGCAAAAGATGATCTTCAGCTTAATGGCAGCTTCTCCCCTTTGCGCCCTCTCGGCATTTACCTTTTCTATTCCGGGGATCGCGTCGCGCTCTATCAGGCTTTTGCACTCTTGTGACAGGGAGTACACGGTGGTTTGCGCGCTCTTGTATCTCGGTGACGTGGTATCAACATACCACATAAAAGAATCGGAAAGAAGGGCTACCGCGATATTGAGCAGAATTACCGCCAACACGACGACCGCAGTTATTACAGACAGCATCCTCGGACTTTTTTTGACGTATACGGAATCGTTCGATACGCCAAATGCCTCAGAGCTTGATACGTTTTCATCTTTTTTCATATCGCTTCCTCCTTTCGGAAGGATTTATTAAAGATCATAAATATTTTCTCCTGACAAGGATAACGGTTCCGCATATTGCCACCGTGAGCGTGGGAACTAAAGCGAGAACGACGGTATAGGTGTTTGCCGCGCTGGTCGTAAGGCTTTCGATTTTCGTGCCGGAAAAGCTTTTGAAAACAAGGTTTGACGGAGCGTTGTCCCTGCCCATGTAACGTATTACTTCCGTAATAACTCTGCTATTTCCGAGCACCGCGGAGCCAAGACTGTTCTGGGACGCGAATTCCGTTGAGGCGCAGGCAATAAGATGGCCTGTTTTGCCATTTGCGTTCTTGCCGGATGAAATCGACATAAGGGTAAACGGTTTTTCGTCGGCTCTTGCCACGGTTATACCGCCCATCCACGCTTGCGCAGTGCCGTGCGTGACGAGAAGCGGAGATACGGTTTTGGTTATACCGTCTTGCTCTTTAATAAAATTGCCCTTGCCGTCCGACTTGAATTCGGGGGCAAACTCTATGCAGGTGGAGTTTGCAAACGCGTTTGGATAATCAATTTTTGAAAGCGCGCTTGCCCCAATACCGCTTTGTGCCTTTTTGGCTATCACTGTATATCCGTCTACGGTTAAGGAATTGGACGGGTCCTTGATAAGATAGCTTTGTTCCGTTCCGTCGTTGGCGGTTTTGTGCATAAACGTAACGCCCCAATTGCCGAGCAGCGTTTCAAAGTTTGTGTGCCCGCCCGCCGCATAGGTATCAGCGGATATGAACACCATGTATCTTCCGCCGTTTTTCATATATTTGTCCAGCTTTTCGGGTTCTCCCATCTCTCCGCTTGAAAAGGACAGATCGCGTTCGGGTGCGTACGTTACCAAAAGCTCGCAGTCCGCGGGTATATCCTGGCTTGAAAGATCAAGGAAATTAACGGTATAGCCCGACTCGATTATTGTTCTCATAAGGGACAGACTTTCGGTGTTTTCACCGTGGTTTACGGTGAAATAGCAGTTAGGCGGGGTCTTTTGGGTGACCCTCATAAGACAGGAGGCAAGTATCTTTTCTCCGTTATATGCGATAGCCTTTGTATTATCCGTGGGGTCGGTCAGGTAGAAATCGGCAAAATTGACAGTTTCAAATCTTGAACCAAACACGCACACGATATCTCCGGTGGATTCAATGCCGTATTCGCGGGCATCACCGGGATTTTCCCAGATGTTTAGGTGACTGGTCTCGATATGTTCCGGGAACATGGATTTCAATTCAAGTATCGAGTTGTAGATGTTGACGAGGCGATCGTCTGACTTCAGGCTATCTTGGGTATCACAAAATATGATTCGTATCTTTTGCTTTGCCTGCTGTCCCTCATTTGCCTTGTCAATCTCGGGTATTATGTAATCGCTGACGTATTGACGGCAGTTATCGCTTATGGAATACACTGTTTTCGTGTTCATGTTGACGTACATCCATTCGTATCTTGACGCCAACATTGCCGCGATGACGTTCAATATGACCGTTGCGCATAGAACAAGCAGTGTTACCGCAATAGCGGCGCTGCCGAAATGTAGCTTTTTAATTCGGGATTTCTTCATTTGCTTACCTCAGCTCCAACGGCGCTTTTCATATACGCGTATGGTCAAAAACAGGAATATGAAGGCGAGCGATGCAAAATATACTGTTGCCCCTATATCAAACACACCGGCGGAAAAGCTTGAGAATCTGCCAAGCACGGATATCCATCCCAACGCCAGCCTTATCCAATAAACGTCAATAAAATCGGCAAACAGACCGATACCGATAAATCCGATAAGCACGGCGATGGTTATTATTGCCGCCGCAAGCTGATTTTCTGTAAGAGACGAGATAAAGGTGCCTATTGCTATGAAGGCGGCGCCTATAAGTATAATGCCTATAAGGCAACCGAATATCTGCGCGGTTACAGGGCCTATATTAGTCGTATCGTATCCAAGATTTGCCTTTTCCTGAGCCGCTATCACGTAAAGGGGGATAAAGTTTATACACGAGCCCGCAAGGCAAGAAAGAAACAGCGTGAACGCCGCGCAGAATTTTCCCATTACCATTCCCGTGATGGAAACGGGCGCAGTAAGCAAAAGCTGCTCTGTGCGCATTTTTCTCTCCTCGGAAAACAGCCTCATTGTGAGTATGGGAATCAATATGACCATGGCTATCACCATAAGAGTGAAATACAGCGACGTGTCATAGCTGTTTGAAAGGATGGTCGTGTATGAGCAAAGCAACGCTGCAAACAGCAGGAATATGCCCACAAAGACGTATCCTATGGGGTTTGAAAAGTAAGAGCGCATCTCTTTTTTATATATGGCAAGCATTTTACGTTTCCTTTCCTTGCTGTATTAATTGTCTTCATCATCGGATCGAGCTCTCTGCTCCTCCGCGTTTTTTATAAGATCTTCCGCAAGCTCTTTTGTAAGAGTCTCTCTTGTTTTAAGCTCGCGCTTTTTTGTTGTATTTCTGGCATATCTTGTCTTTTCTGCGGCTTTGGCTTGCTCGGTCTGTTCAACAACGCTGATAAACACATCCTCAAGATTCATGCCTACCGCTTCAAGACCGATCATGGCGAGATTTCTCTGTGCCAACGTAAAGAAAAGCTTTTTGCGCACGTCTGCGCCGCTTTCGCACTCGATTATGTAAGTCTGCGCGTCTCCGTCCTTTGAGGTCTGTGCCTCGGCAAGACAAATTCCCGGAACGCTTTTGAGCGCGTCCAAGACTTCTCTTTGGTTTCCACAGACCTTAAGGCTGTATCTCTTGTTGCTTTCGACTGCGCGAGTAATATTTTCGGTCTTTTCGTCTGCGACAATCTTTCCCTTGTTTATGATGACTATTCTGTCACAAACCGCCTGAACCTCCTGCAGAATGTGCGTGGAAATAAGCACGGTGTGCTTTTTGCCAAGAGTTCTTATAAGGCTTCTCATCTCGATTATTTGCTTTGGGTCAAGGCCTACGGTTGGCTCGTCGAATATGATCACGGGCGGGTTTCCGATAAGCGCCTGTGCGACTCCCACTCTTTGTCTGTAGCCTTTGGACAGATTCTTTATGAGTCGGCGCCTCACGTCCCCGATCCTTGTGACCTCGCATATCTCGTTGAGATGAGCCTTGCGATCAAAGGTGCAGCCCTTGAGATCGTAGTTGAAATTGAGATATTCGTCTACGGTCATATCGAAATACACGGGCGGCTGCTCGGGCAGATAGCCTATGAGCTTTTTTGCGCCGATCGGATCGGAAAGAATGTCTATTCCGTCGATAAGGACTCTGCCTGCCGAGGCGGACAGGTAACCTGTTAGAATATTCATCGTCGTGCTTTTTCCCGCACCGTTCGGGCCGAGAAAGCCGACGGTCTCTCCCCTGCCTATTTCGCAGGAAATATCGTCAACTGCACAGTTTGTGCCGTAGTTTTTAGTCAAATGCTGAATTTTAATCATATTATACTCCACTTCCGCCGCGCGTGGCGGCACAAATAGCATCGATGAAACGCACGCAGGGGTTCGTTTGGTTTAAGACGCTTTGCGTGTGCGGTTCATGCTCGAAATCGGTGCGTTATAGCAGCAAAAGTTGCAAAAAACGCATTTTTTCATCGCCGAACACCAAGTCGATCACAAAAACCCAATAATTAATCTATATTTTAACATTAATTTGTAAACATGATATGAACGGGATTTGCGCCAAATACAAATTCTGGATGTTACTTGTGTGAATTTTTCATGTGTTTTTATGCGTAGCAAAAAAATCCTTGACGAAACCTCATTTGTCTGCTAAAATGATATATGTGAAAATATGCTTTGATGTTGAAAGGTAAAGAATATGAGCAATATAAAAAACGCAGAGCTGTGGCGCTCGGGAAAAGACAAGATAGATTGGGTTCGTTCCTATATGCCCCTGCTCTCTCTTATCGAGGAGGATTTCAAAAAGAATCAACCCTTTGCGGGCATGAAGATATCTATGTCTATTCACCTTGAGGCTAAAACTGCAAATCTTGCCAAGGTGCTTCGCGCAGGGGGCGCGGATGTAAGGGTTACGGGCTGCAATCCGCTCTCAACGCAAGATGACGTAGCGGCGGCACTCGTTCACGAGGGATTCGAGGTAAATGCCGTTCATGGCACAGACGAGCAAGGATATACAAGAGATCTTATCAACACTATTTCTTTTTGCCCCGACGTTCTCATTGACGACGGCGGCGACTTGATGCAGCTTTTGCACGGGGAATATCGCGAATATGGCAAAAATCTTATTGGCGGCTGCGAGGAAACCACCACGGGAGTGCATCGCCTCATGGCAAAAGAAGCTGCCGGCAAGCTCGAGTACACAATGATCGACGTAAACGACGCGAATTGCAAACATTTGTTCGACAACAGATATGGCACGGGTCAGTCCACCCTTGACGGAATAATGAATTCAACTAATCTGATGATAGCGGGTAAGACCTTTGTAGTTGCGGGCTATGGCTGGTGTGGCAAGGGACTTGCCATGAGAGCCAAGGGCATGGGCGCGGTGGTGATAGTTACCGAAATCGATCCTGTTAAGGCTATTGAGGCGGTAATGGACGGATTTACGGTTATGCCTATGGATGAAGCGGCAAAGATCGGAGATATATTCGTCACCCTCACGGGCTGCTCCGACGTTATTACCGAAAAGCATTTCAAAGTCATGAAGGATGGCGTTCTGCTGGCTAACAGCGGACACTTTGACGTTGAGATAAACAAGACACATCTTGCTGATCTTGCTTATGAGATCTTTGATCGCAAGCCCAATATAAAGGGCTACAGAATGCCCGATGGCAGAATACTGAATCTGCTTGCGGAGGGCAGACTTGTAAATCTTGCAGCAGGCAACGGACACCCTGCGGAGATCATGGATATGAGCTTTGCCATTCAGGCGAAATCGCTTGAATATCTTGCGAAAAACAGAGGAAAGCTTCAGAAAAAGCTATACGCTGTTCCCGAGGAGATAGACATGGCGGTGGCTCAGTTGAAGCTTCGAACGATGGGCATGTCGATAGACGTTCTTACCCAAGAACAGAAAGAATACCTTTCAAGGATAGATTAATGGCTCTTAAGACAAAAGTTGCGGTTATTGGCGCGGGACACGCAGGAATAGAGGCGGCGCTTGCGTGCGCCAGGACGGGAATTGACACCGTCCTTTTCACCATGTCTCTTGACAGCATCGCAAACCTTCCCTGCAATCCCTCTATAGGCGGAACCGCAAAGGGTCATCTCGTTTACGAGATAGATGCTTTGGGCGGTGAGATGGGGCGCGCGGCTGATCTTGTTACGCTTCAATCAAGAACGCTTAATCTTGGAAAGGGCGCGGCTGTTCATTCCAAGCGGGTTCAGGCTGACAGAAAAAAGTATCAGCAAATAATGAAGTCCACTCTGGAGAGCCAATCCAACTTGCGCCTCGTTCAGTCCGAAATAACGGATATTATTACTGAAGATTGCGCAAACGGCGCTTATATTAAAAAGGTTGTGGGTGTAAAAACCAAGCTTGGAGAGATTTGGGACTGCGAATGCGCGATAGTATGTGCGGGAACCTATCCGTCGGCTAAGATCTTTGTCGGCGACGTCAGTTACTCCGCGGGTCCTGACGGCCTTCTTGGCGCGGAAGGGCTAACAAAATCTCTTATCGATAACGGAATTTCCATTATGAGATTTAAAACGGGAACTCCCGCTCGCGTAAAGCGCAGCACTATTGACCTTAGTAAGCTTGAGCTGCAGGAAGGTGAGCCTAATTCGTTGCCGTTTTCGTGGCGCACCGATGAATCTTTGCTTGAGGATGTCGAGCAAATACCGTGTCATATCGTATATACTAATGAAGAAACGCATCGTATAATCAGGGAAAATTTACACCGCTCCGCAATGTATTCCGGACAAATTACCGGAACGGGACCAAGATATTGCCCGTCGATCGAGGACAAGCTTGTCAGATTCGCTGACAAGCAAAGACACCAATTGTTTGTTGAACCTCTCGGGGAAAACACAGAAGAGATGTACATACAAGGTTTTTCTACTTCTCTTCCTACCGACGTGCAATATAAAATGCTTCGGTCACTTCAGGGATTTGAGAATGCGGAAATAATGCGGTACGCTTATGCCATAGAGTATGATTGCGCAGATCCCACGCAACTTTTTCCCACCCTTGAGTTTAAGACCATATGCGGATTGTACGGTGCCGGACAGTTCAACGGAACGTCCGGATATGAGGAAGCTGCCGCACAGGGACTTGTGGCGGGAATCAACGCTTCCCTGAAGCTTCGCGGCGAGGAACCTTTGATCTTGCAACGTTCCAGCAGCTATATCGGCACACTGATCGATGATCTTACTACTAAAGGAACTAATGAGCCTTACCGCATGATGACCTCGCGGTCTGAATACAGATTGCTTTTAAGACAAGATAATGCCGACTTCAGATTGACACCGATCGGTCGGTGCGTAGGTCTGGTCAGCGATGAGCAATATTCTCATTATGTCGCCAGGCGGGAAATGATCGATTCCGAGGTGGAAAGATTAGAAACAACTTACGTATCGAAAGAATGCGCGAGCGAGCTTTTGGTTTCAATGGGAAAAGAGGAAGCAAAATCGGGCGTGTCGCTTGCTGATTTCTTAAGAAGGCCGGATTTCAACTATGCGGTTATTGCGAGTATAGATGCCGGTAGAAAAGCGCTTCCGAGATCTATTGTTTTGAGCGTTGAAACGGAAATTAAGTATGCGGGCTATGTAAAAAAACAATTAGCCGAGGTGAAAAAGTATGAGAAGCTTGAATCTAAGGCGATTCCTGCTGATATCAACTATTTTGCGGTTAGGGGACTGAGAATAGAGGCGGCGCAAAAGCTTGACAGGATAAAGCCTCTCACGTTTGGACAAGCGTCGCGAATCAGCGGAGTCAATCCCGCGGATATTTCGGTTCTGTTGGTATATTTCGGCATTAAATAAGGTGAAATATGGATTATAAAGAATACGAACAGCAATTGTCAAGGGCTTTTGAATTGAATGGACTTGTAGGATTGTTAGACTCGGATAAATCTTTAAAGCTATACGAATTCTCACAAATATTGGTCGAAAGCAATAAAAAATTCAATTTGACGGCTATAACTGATGAAAAAGAAATAATATTAAAGCACTTTGTTGACTGCGTCTCGATTGCCAAATATATTCCGAGATCAAGCTCTGTTGTCGACGTTGGTTGTGGTGCGGGCTTTCCCTCCATTCCGCTGTCGATCGTGCGAGAAGATTTGAAAATCGCTGCGCTTGACAGCACGCAAAAGAGGGTCAATTTTGTTGAATCGGTAGCTCGGGAGCTGAATTTGCTTAACATTTCGACTGTTTGTGCCAGAGCTGAGGAACATTCAAACACAAATCGCGAGAAATACGATGTGTGCGTTAGCCGTGCGGTGGCTCGATTAAACGTTTTGGCAGAGCTTTGCATACCATTGGTTAAAGTCGGAGGCTTGTTTTTGGCAATGAAGTCTGTAAAGGGCGACGAGGAATATGCCGAAGCGGAATCGGGAATAGTCGCTCTGGGTTGCAACCTGCGACATACGGAGATCGACGCGTTTTCGTATGAGGGCGTGAATTCGGAAAGAAAGCTTTTTGTGCTTGCTAAAACTCGCAAAACCCCCGCTGAATACCCAAGAAAATATTCACAAATTGTGAAGAAGCCTTTGTAACACAAAGCGGCAGGATAGCTCCTGCCGCTTTTAGATTATGGACATATTCATGGTTTTTGCCGCACTTGTGTTTCACGTGAAACAATTTCACTTGGCGTGTGTAATTGAGTCGTGTTTCACGTGAAACAATCTTCTTCGTTTAATACAGAATCGATCTGTGTTTCACGTGAAACGGTTTTTGCTTGGCTTGCGCAAATTGTGTTTGTGCTCCACGTGAAACATGGCCACAAACGCTTTCAAAACACTCGTGCGATCAGCATTAAATGCGTCTGTGAACGACATGTTTCACGTGAAACGGTGCAATGTTCGACAAAAATTGCAATAAATTTGTTGTATTATTGAAGATTTTATAAAAATACACTTGAAATGTTTGCGAATGTGTAGTATAATATGTTTGATAAATTTGAGATAGGAGAAAAATAATTGGGAAAAATTATATCTTTTTCTAACCAAAAGGGTGGAGTTGGTAAAACCACCTCTGCGGTCAACGTTGCTGCTTCGCTGGGTATTCTTGGCTATAAGGCGCTGCTGATCGATCTTGACCCCCAAGGCAACGCGACCAGCGGAGTGGGCGTTGCGAAAAAAAGCCTCAAGAGCTCTATATATGATGTCTTGGTAAATAAGTCGTCTGCTTCTGATGCAATAATTCATACTCAGTATGAAAACCTTGACCTCATTGCTACAAACATCGCTCTTGCGGGCGCTGAATATGATCTTTATCAAGGTAATGGCGCTGAATGCGTTTTGAAAAATGCTTTGGCTCCGATTAAAGATCAATATGACTACATTATAATAGACTGCCCGCCTTCTCTTAGCATGCTGACTGTCAATGCGATGGTTGCAAGTGACGGTGTGATTATACCGATGCAGTGCGAATTCTATGCCCTCGAGGGCCTTTCGCAGCTGACATACACGGTTAACCGCATTAAATCGAACTTCAATAGCTCTTTGAATATTACGGGAATTCTCATTACTATGTATAATTCAAGGCTATTGCTCTCGCTTCAGGTTATGAATGAACTTAGAAAGCACTACTCGGATAAGCTCTTTTCTACTCAGATCTCGCGTGGGGTAAAGGTCTCGGAGGCTCCTGGATTCGGCTGCCCTGTTTATTATCACGATAAGAGATGTAAAGGCGCTAACGAATATTTGGCAATCGCAAAAGAACTTACCACAAGAATATAAGGCAAGGAGGAAATTATGGCTAGAGGTGGACTTGGAAGAGATTTTTATTCCATATTTGACGACAATATTATAGAAGAAAAGAAAGATTCCGTGACGAAAATCAGTCTTGCTGACATTGAGCCCCGAAAGGATCAGCCCAGAAAGTTCTTTGATGAGGAAAATCTGCAGGTTTTGGCTGACTCGATAGCCGAACACGGTGTTTTGCAGCCGATAATTGTTCGCGAAAACCCGCTTTATCCCTCAACTTATGAGATAATTGCCGGTGAAAGGCGTTGGAGAGCCGCGAAAATCGCAGGACTTGCTGAGATACCGGTTATAATCGTGGATGGCGATGATCTCAAGGTGGCACAGATCGCCATTGTTGAAAATGTTCAAAGAGAAGACCTTAATCCTGTTGAAGAAGCCTTTGCGTATCAAGCTTTGATAGATAAGTTCGGGCTTACACAGGAGAGACTTTCAAAGGAGGTTGGAAAGTCCAGATCTTATATTGCCAACACGTTAAGACTTGTTAACCTTCCCGATGAGGTCCTTGAAATGTTGCGCGACGGCAAGCTCAGTGAGGGACACGCGAGAACACTTCTCGGTCTTGCTGATGAATCGCAGATGGTGCTGCTTGCACAGAAAGTTGTTGAAAGACAAATGTCTGTTCGCGAGGTCGAGGCGGCTGTTAAGAGAATTCTTGCACAAAAAGACGCTATTCTTGCCAAAGAGGACGGCGATGAGACGGCTCAAAGGCGCGTTTATATGCGTGATCTTGAGAGACGCGCCATGGATACGCTGGGAAGACGCGTAAAGATCAATCAAACAAGCAAAAAAAGAACAGTGGAACTTGCGTTTGATAACGATTCCGATCTTGAAGAGCTTCTTTGCTTGCTTTGCGGCGAAGGCTTTTTTCGCGCGTAAGACATTGTACATTAATAGTTAAGAAAATTTGAAAGGAATACTGCTATGCTTGACATAAATTATATAAAATCCAACCCCGATGAAGTGATTGAAAGGCTTGCGACAAAAGGAAAAGACGCAAAAGAAGAGATTGGAAAGATCCTTGAACTCGACGCCAAAAGACGTGCTCTAATTGCTGAGACTGAAGCACTTAAGGCTGAGCAGAATAGATTGACAAAGTCTATTCCTCAATATAAAAAGGAAGGGAAAGATCTCGCTCCGATATTTGCTCAGTCAAAAGAGCTTGGAGCTAAGGCTAAGGCAAATGACGAGCTCCTCAAGGGAGTTGAGACAGAGCTTACCGGATATATGCTTGGCCTTCCCAACCTTCCTGACCGCGATCTTAAGGCGGGCGGAAAAGAAAATAATGAACCTTTGCGTTATTTTGGAGAACCCCACAAATTTGATTTTGAGCCCAAAAATCACGTTGATCTTTGTACAGATCTTGGCCTTATAGATTATGAAAGAGGAACAAAGCTTTCCGGATCGGGATTCTGGATATATCGCGGAATGGGCGCAAGACTCGAATGGGCTCTTTTGAATTATTTCATCGATACGCATCTTGCGGACGGATATGAACTTATTCTTCCGCCTCACATGCTCGAATATGAATGTGGAGTTACCGCAGGTCAGTTCCCCAAGTTTGCCGACGAGGTATATAAGATCGAGAATCCTACCGATGATCGCGTAAGATATATGCTTCCTACTGCTGAGGCCGCACTCGCTTCTCTTTACAGAAACGAAATACTCACCGAGGCGGATCTTCCCAAAAAGCTTGTAAGCTATACGCCTTGCTTCCGTCGAGAAGCCGGTTCATACCGTTCCGACGAGCGCGGAATGGTTCGCGGACATCAGTTCAATAAGGTAGAAATGTTCCAATTTACGCTTCCTGAGAAGAGCGATGAGGCTTTTGAGGAGCTTGTAACTAAAGCGGAGAATCTTGTTAGGGGACTTGGATTTCATTTCAGAACGGTAAAGCTTGCGGCTGAGGACTGCTCGGCATCTATGGCAAGAACTTATGATATTGAGATCAATATACCCTCTATGAACGGATATAAAGAGGTAAGCTCTGTGTCTAACGCTCGCGACTATCAGGCTAGGCGCGGAATGATGAGAGTCAAGAGAAACAACGGAAAGATCGAGTATCTCCATACTCTTAACGGTTCGGGGCTTGCAACGTCCAGAATTCTTCCTGCGCTTGTTGAGCAGAATCAGAATGCTGACGGAAGCGTGACTGTTCCGGAGGTGCTTCGCAAGTATCTTGGCGTAGACGTTATCAAAAAGTAATTTCTTTGTGAAAAATCTCATATAATTTATGGAGGATCACAATGTTCGGTATCGTCCTAACTAACCAAAAATCATTGCTTGAGGAGCTGTGGGAGTATTTTAGTCAAACGTACTTTTCCCCTAAAATGCCATATTTGGAAAATATTTCCTTTGGAACGGGAACTCTCATATCTCTCCAAACTATAATTTTGGGATTAACGGTTGGTATCATAGTGGCATCCGCGTGCAGTATATACAGTAAAAGGTATTTAGGCGATTTTGTCAGAAAGGTCATACAAGAAGAATGCTTTGACGCAAAGTCGTCGAAAACGCTTTATGAGCTTGGATATCTAAAAAGTCCGGGCGTTCGTAATGCGATAAAAAGCTATGGAACACTCTCGCGTTGGATTCGTTGTGTTGAAGAAGATGATTTTTTCTCCGACGTCGAAAATAGACGGATTGAGTTTGAGGAGCAGCACAAGGACGACGAAAAGCCGCCAAAATTCAAGGCTCCCGCGTTCAAGCGTGACTTAAACACGATGCATTTTTATATTCCTGAGGACAAAAAATACGCAGCCCAAGTCAAATTCGAAAAAAAAGGAGCAAATTGGCTTTCGTTTTTGCTTGTCAGCGTAATTTCATTAGTGCTCTGCGCGTTTATTTGCTATGTGCTACCTGATATTATCAAAATGATCGATAATTTTATTTCCGTTGTTGGAAATAAGTAAATAAGACAAAGGACAAAGGGATGAAAATCTCTTTGTCCTCGCTTTTTGGAGGATATTTTGAAAGAAAGACCAATTATAGCCCTTATGGTGTCAATTGACGGAGAAGACAGAATATGCGCAAAGCAGGATTATTTGCGCGCTGTATGGAGGTCGGGAGGCATAGGCGTACCGCTGCCTTACGATGAATCGAAAGTAAGCGAGTTCTGTCGAGAGTTTGACGGATTTATATTTTGCGGAGGAGGAGATATCGATCCCGAATATTACGGAGAAGAAAACACAGCTTGTTGCGATGTTTGTATAGCGAGAGATAAATTTGAATTTGCCATGCTTACAGCCGCGCTCCAGACTGGCAAACCGATACTTGGCATATGCCGCGGCATGCAGCTTTTAAACGTTTATTTTAAAGGCACGCTGAATCAGCATATTAGTGACCACGCGGGCAAGGATGAATGTGAAACGGTGTTTCATGAAATAGACATCAAGAAAGGCGGAAAGCTATTTGATATTGTTGATAAGTCAACAACTATTGTAAATTCTTTTCACCATCAGAGCGTAAAGAGATTAGGCGATGGATTAGCTGTTGACGCGGTTTCGGGAACAACAATAGAAGCCTTTTACCACAAGGGATATGACTATTGTTTAGCGGTGCAATGGCATCCTGAAAAGGATCCTCAAAGCGAATTCTCAGAGAGCATATTCGCCAGCTTTATAAAAAAAGCAAAAGAAGCAGAACGTTGATAAATCAACGTTCTGCTTCTTTTGCTTTGGCTGTTAATTCAGTCGATAACAACTGATTTTTTCTTGCCGCTCTTTGTTTTAGGATACTCTCTTATTCTGACAACATAATCAAGGTTGATAATTTCTATGGATGCATTGACTCTTTCAATCAATATAGCGCCGTCCTGCACGTCCTTTACTGTGCCCGAAACGGTGTTTCCGTCAAACAAATAGACCATACTGTCTTTGTCAATAAATCTTTTAGCGATCTCAAGCATTTGCGGTTTCTCCTTGCTGCGTTTTTTCCTTTTTAATTTCATTAGTGTTACGTTTTTCTTACTTTGCGTTCTTTGCGTAAGGATAATCACAAAGAGCGGGAGGAATAATGCTATATATATAGGATCCATGGGTACGCTCCTTGATCTTAAATTTTTATCGAAGGGTTAGATCATTTGTAAAATAACAACTTTTTGGAGCTGCAAAGGGTAGAAGGCAGTTTGATGCCATTCTACCCTAAAGTTTTATATTTTAGTGTATCTGCGTTCCTTCCGGGACCATATCATCAACGAATATGACCTTGCAGCCGCAGGCGTTATTTGTTGCCGCTAACAACATACCGTTACTGTTGACACCGGTAATTCTTGTGGGCTGAAGGTTTGCGATAACGATGATCTTCTTTCCTACAAGCTCATCAGGCTTATAGTCGTGCTTGATGCTGGATACTATGATACGCTCACCGATTCCGTCGTTGAGAGTGAGCTTATAGCACGAGTGAGATTTTCTGATCTCCTGGCATTTAACAATTTTGCAAACGCGCAGGTCGAGCTTTGCAAAGTCATCGATGGAAACAAGCTCTTGCTTGATCGGCTCAACGGGATCGGGTTCGCCGTATACCTTTTCCTCAACTATGGGTTGCTCATTGTCGGCATTGTTTATAGCTTTCTCTTCATCGGTTTCTTCGAATGAAAAATCGAGAAGCCCGACAAATCTTTCTTTTTCTATAGCGTAAAGGAAGAGGTAAAGACGAGGACCTTGCTCCTTGTCGATGAGAAGCTTGTAAACTGTTTTAAAGAACTTTCCTTGAATGGACTTAAGCTCCTTTTGG
Organism: Oscillospiraceae bacterium; assembly: GCA_015063905.1. Lineage (GTDB taxonomy): Bacteria > Bacillota > Clostridia > Oscillospirales > CAG-272 > SVTX01. Next base: position 54,927 of record SVTF01000007.1, read on the forward strand.
TCGGTGACTTCCGGATATATCTTTTTGGGTATTGCGTAAAGCTCCTGATTTAGCTCGTCGAGCGTGTATGTTGCGTTTGCGAGATAATCATAAAGTGAAGCGATCGCAGCCTTTTCTTTTTCGTCAAGCTGGCTCCAAACCTCGAAGTTACGGGTTTTGCGCAGCTTATTTACCTGCTCGGGAGCGCACTGCTCAAGCCAGAATTTTGCTCTGTCGAGTCGATCGGCAAATTGCTCGTATTTATAGGGAGTTCCGATCTTTTCAAATACGGTTTCAAGCATGGGAACGTTGAAATCAACGATAGATCCAAGCTGAACGAGAAGTGACATCGGCACGGTCTCGAGCGATCTTCCTTCTATCTCGCAGTTGTACATTACTGAAGCGTTATATTCGGAAGCGTTGCCAGACTTGTATTCCGTATACATTTTATCAAATTCAAAATATTGGCGCAAGATTCCGTCATCAAAACAGAAGTCAAATGCCTTTACGGGTTCTGTTTTGGAGTAGAGCCAGAGAATTATCTCGGGCTGATAGAGCTTGAGGAGAAGCTCGGGGGTCATGTTGAGGCCGGAGGAAGAAGACATCTTTCCCGCAACGCCCTTAATGCCGATGAACTCATATCCTTGATAGATGGGAGCCTCGTGATCGTATATTTTCTTTGCAATGACCTTTGAGTTGTTGTATGATCCTGTGGGTGCCGAATGGTCTTTTCCGCCCGGCTCAAAGTCTACCTGCTCATATTTCCATCGCATAGCCCAGTCGACCTTCCAGCCGAGCTTGCAGTTGAAATTCTTGGTGAAGTCAAAATGTCCGTGATGGCCGCAACGGCAAGTGAATTCCGCATCCGTACAGTCCTCGTTCACGGAGAGGATCTTTGTAAAGTCGGTTTTACATTCGGGGCAGAATATGCTCACAGGGTAATATTCTGCTTTTTCTTTGTCGTGAGCCGCCGCTCTTTCCTCCTCAGAAAGCGTTTTATCCTTGGTCTTGAAGGAGTCAAGTATTTCAAATATTTCTCCGCGGTTTTTGAGCGCGTGGATAAGATCCTCGGTGTATTTTCCGCTTCTGTACATATCCGCCTGATAACGACATTCGAATTTTATTCCAAAGGGCTTTATTGCGTTTAGAAATTCTTCCTCAAAATGACGCGCGTAGTTTTCGTGACAACCGAAGGGATCGGGAATGTCGACGTAAGGACAGCCGATATATTTATCAAACGTATCACCAACCACCGCTTGAACGTTTGCGGGTATCTTGCGACAACGGTCAAACTCGTCCCATGATATTATGAGCTTTGCGTTTTTGCCCATTTTTTCAAGAGCCTTAACAACAAAAAGGGGGGTGGCTATATCGCGGAAATTACCGATATGAACGCTTCCCGAGGGAGATACGCCCGCCGCGCATATATATTCCTCTTTATCGGGATTCTTTTGTATCAGGCGCTGTGCTATTTCTTCTGACCAATGCATTTTTATTTTCCTTCCTTACATATATAAACACGATAACCAATACATTCTATCACAATTTTTAATTATTGTCAACAAAAGAATGCACGTTTTTTCTATTATTGATTTGTTTTACATCATATAAATATCATACATATCCTCGTTTGAGGAGTTCTTGCTTCTTCTGTAGGCTGTGGGCGAGACGCCAATGCGCTTGATGAACGCGCGGTTGAAGGTACGCAGGGTGCCAAATCCCGACATTGAAGCAATATCGGTTATGCTATGATCGGTAGCGCGCAAAAGTCTGCATGCCTCGGATATTCTGAGTGAGTTGATATAGTCTGTAAATTTTACGTTGAGAATATCGCCAAAAAGATGAGAAATGTAATACTTACTCAAATGGAGCTCCTTTTCAAGCACGGATAGTGAAAGCTCCTTGGTAAAATTCTGGGAGCAATATGCCACTATTGTTTTCATGGCCTGATGCTCGTCGGATTTTGTATAATTCAGATCCATCATGCCCATAAACTCGGCGCAAAACGACAAAAGATAACCCTTTAACAAGAGGTGCTTATAGTCGGGTGGATATTCAGAGTAGGATGCCAAGGCTTTGATGACCGGAACCATTCTTTCATTTTTGTCCGCGTGCTTGATGAGCGAGCTTTTTGCGTCCATGGTGAGAAACTTTTGAGAAAAATCGGGAATAGCGTAGGGGTCGATAAAAAACAATATATACTTGTTGCTTGGCTGAAGATCGGAGTAACTATGGATCTTGTTGGGAAAGACGACCAAAAGATCGCCGGATTCCACGGTATACACTTCGGTATCTACGTTTGCGCGCGTAGCGCCTGAGATCATATATACTATCTCAAGATGCTTGTGAAGGTGAGGGCCAAATCCAAGCGCGCCACCAACCTTCGACGCGTCCCGAACGGAAAAATCTATTAATCGGGTTTCATACTGTATCTTCATTATGTATCCTCTTGTGCCTTCCGATTCTTATTTTTTCTTCTTATCGCAAGGAAGACAATGAGCGCTATAAGCAGAAGAACTATAAGTGCCACAACGATTATTATGATGATCGTTGTGCTTCCGAATCCCGACGATCCGTATAGCGATATACTACTTATTGAAACACTTGAAACCTCGTCGTCAGATGCAATGCAAATCGATATATTCAGCTTGTCCGATTCATCAACGCGCTCGGCAAACTCTGAAATATCAAAATAGTAGGTTGATGCGGCATTCACCAGATCCGTTTGCGCAACGTATAGCACGGAATTGTCATTAGAGCCGTTGGAGATCGTAAGGAAGAGGGTAGGACAGTTGTCAGATGACACGGTTATTCCTATATATTTTGCCGCCTTGATGTCTTTAGCGTCAACGTTAAAGGCTGATATCGCGCCGACACCTTGATCGGTGGCCGCGGAAAAGTCCAGAACTCTTGCGAACGTGCCGTTGGAACGTTTTGTCAACGTCATATCCGCAAGAGAGATCTCATTTTCCTTGAAATTCTCAAGCTTTACGGGGAACTCGTGAACGTTCTTTTGTGTGCTTTCGGATATTTCATGCTCTACGCCCTGAAGATAGGTGAGCTTTTTGAAAACGGTCTGCTTGAACCGATCGTTGGTATAGCCGTCCGCCTTGGCTGTATAGGTGGTAAGCTGGTCTGTTTTATTTGTTCCGCAAAGAACAAACATGTAGTACAGAGCGCCCGGCTTTGAGTCCTTGGCTTGAAGGGAGGTCAGCGGATCGTTTGCAGAATATATAAATGCGCGCGCGCCGATCTCGGCAGCTTTATAGTATGCGCAGATATAATATGCCGCGCGATTGTTTTCGCTTATAGTTGTGGGCAGAGCGAGCGAATCAATGATAAAATCGCGCTTTTCGCTGCCAAATCGCATCGACGCGAGATCGATAAGATCGGTTACCTCGTTCATGTTGTCCACGCCTATGCTGGAATAATCGTACGAATCGGTTGCGAGCAGGGCGGAAAGATCTTCGCCCTGACCGAGATCAAGGGAAATAGCCCAATTGTAGTCTCCCGAGGCTTTGGAGCTTTCGGCGAAATGAGAAAGAAAGGCTTTGGCGCCAATCGTTTCAGACGAATTACTTCTCCATGCGTTTGACACGGGGACGTAAACACGCGCCGCGGAGTTAACGGAAGTAAGCGCTATGTGCGCGGTCCTTGCCCAAGAGAAATATAGGTTTTCATATACCTCGTCCTCGAGAAGCTTGGAAGAGTCGGATATAAGACCTGCTTTTTGGTTGACTCTTTGACCTATTATGTAATCCGTCACGTGACCGTGATCGCCCGAGTATCTATCTGCCAAAAAGGCATAAAGAGCATCAATGCCTCGCGCGGTGTTTTCATCCTTCATGTCAGGAATAAATATTTGCGTTGCGTCGGGCAGCTCTTCGTCGGGAATGAACGTGCTGACCGTTCTGATATATACGCGTATTCCAAGATCGTTTGCCGCTTTGATTTTGCTGTCAAGCGAGGCTACTGTGTCGCCGTTAAAGAAATATGATATTCCGTCGCGATTGTATTTGATGTCGCCCTCTGTTTTTCCGTCAGACACGATGTCAGATATTGATATCTCTATCAGTGTGTGATCCGCGCCAACGAGATGAGCGTCGTAAATATCCGGTGCCGCAAGACCTTTTATGTCAGAGGGAGAAGGCACTCTGGATTGCTTTGAGGCGAGGATCTCGGGGTTTTGTATATACATGGCGTTTGTTATAGCGGAATAGGATTCGCCGTTCTTTTCAGCTAAAACAAAAGCCTTTTGCAGTCTTGAAAGACCGTTGCCGTCGCAAAGCGGGAAGCTGAGTGAAACGGAAGAATTCACCTTGACCTCTCCAACCACGTCTACAGACGAGGGAATCGAGGCGGCGGATGTCGTGGGTAATGCCAGCACATAGAGCATCTGCCCCGAATGCTTTTCCTTATATACCTCGTCAAGCGTTACCTTTAGTTCAACGTTTTGTTTGTCTTTTTTTATGTTTACGGAGATCACCTCTGTAATCGCGTCCTTGTCGGAGCAAGCGGACAATCCGATAACACAAGCTAACGCAAGACAAAGCAAAAGAATTACTGATAATAATTTAGTGGATTTCATAATTATTTGACCTCTCCGTCGGTAATTTTTTGAACGCGGGGAACTCGGGCGGATACAAGACACAGACTCTCGTATTCTATCGTTCCCGCCATTTTTGACAGTGTTCGCAGCTGACATGGCTCGGATCCAAAGACCGTCACCTCGTCGCCAACGCTCGCGGGCAAATCTGTGATATCTATCATACATTGATCCATGCAGACGCGTCCGATTATAGCAGCCTTGTGGTTTCCGCTTGGCGTGTGAACTGTAAGCTCAAATCCCGAATATGACCGCAATATTCCGTCCGCGTAGCCTATCGGCACGGTGGCAACGGTTGTGTCCTTTCGCGCGATGTACGTTCCACCGTAGCTAACGGTTTGTCCTGCCTTGAGGGTATGTATGTGAGATATTAACGTTTTCAGTGACATAACGGGCTTTACGGGAACGTTAATGAATTCAGAGGGCTGAATGCCGTAGAGAAGTATACCCATCCTGACACCGTCGAGCGCGAGAGACGGAAATCTGACCGCGGCGGCGGAGTTGCAAATGTGACAAAACAAGCGTATGCCGCGATCCAGCAGGGCATTGCGTACCCTTAAAAATCTCTCGCTTTGAATAATTGTAAGACTTTCTTCGGAGATCACCGTAGCGTCATATTCTTCGTCCGCCTTGGCAAAATGGGTGTACATGCCCTCAAGCTGTATTCCATCAAAAGAGGATATTTGTTGGATCTGTCTTGCGGCATCCACACATTCTTGGTCATCTCTGGCGCATATTCCTATTCGGTTCATCCCCGTATCGAGAGCGGCGTGGGCTCTGACTGTGCAGCCTTGCTCGATAGCGGCATCGCTCAATTGCTTTGCGTATTCTGCGCTGAGCAGGGTCTGGATTATCGAATTTGAGCAAAGCACAGATGCCTGGCGGGGCGTTGTGTATCCAAGAATAAGAATATCGGCACATCTATCGCAGCTATCGCATATCTTTCGGACAACGAGTGCCTCCTCAACGCAGGACACGGCGAAAAAATCACATCCCGCGTCGAGCAAAGCGGGCACGCATATCTCACAGGTGTGACCGTAAGCGTCGGCTTTCACAACACAAATGTGTCTTGTGTTTGGAGTCAGGTCGCTTAATTCCTTATAATTATAAAGCAGAGCATCGGCATCGATCTCGGCGATGACCTTATGCTCGGAAAGCTTTGGCATGTCTGTGTACAGATAAAAAGGATACATAGATACTCCTCGTATAATGGGCGGGGCCTGTTTTGTGTCAGACACCCGTGAAAAATGTCATATATGATTATTATATCACGATAGGACAAATATTGCAATAGAAAAGAAAAGACTTTTTTCTTTTTTACAAGAATATTCCTCAAAAAGAATTTGCGATACGTTGCAGACATATATTTATAAAAAACGGTTTGAGGGTCGCAAAAAAATGAAACGGTGTGTCATATCTATTGTTGCTTTGGCAATTTTGTTATGCTGTATGACGGTGATTTGTTCTTGTTCCGAGAATGCGCTCATATCAGATCCCTTTGAATACACGGAGGGCTCTTTCGCGGCGAAAATCGAGGGATGCGTGGAAGAGTTTTGCTTTTGCGCAAAAGTGACCAGCGCCTATGGCGGAGATGGCGGTGGCAGAAAGATCACGGTTGTGTTTTCAGCTCCGCAATCGCTTTCGGGAATGACTGTTACGGTCGATGGAGAAAAAATGAAGGCAAGACTTGATTCGATCGTGGCGGATGAGTGGAATGCAGTTGCGTTACCGGTGCTTATCGAGGCTCTTTGCCAGCGCCGAACGCCGCAAACGGTACGAGCTGTCGGCGGTGGAATGCTGGAAGTCAAGGTATGCGACAAAAATTGCAATATTGAGTATCTGTTTGATGAAGGGAACGGTATTCCTGTAAAAATATCAGGCAAGGCAGAGGGTGATTCCTTTTTGTTCACGATAACTGACTTTGAAGTTTTGAAGTGAACAAATTTGTTTAGTTGTAAGGCTTTTGATTGTTGACAATTTGAACGTCGTATGGTATAATCAAAATGTAACGTTGAAGTGTCGTTGGCGTTGGCTTGCAGTGGGTGGAAGATATTCCTGTTCTGTCGATGCCATGCGGCGAAAATAACCGAAAAGGAAGGACTCCAAATGGAAATTTCAAAGATGAGGGAGCTTGAAAAAATAGCTGCCAAAATACGTCTTGGCGTTATCGAATCGACATATGCCGCGCAGTCGGGACACCCGGGCGGCTCACTTTCGATATCCGATATACTCGCATATCTCTATTTTGAGGAGATGAACGTGTATCCTGACGACCCCAAGAATGAAGCAAGAGACAGGCTTGTGCTTTCCAAGGGACATACTGCTCCCGCACTCTATTCCGCGCTGGCGGTAAAGGGCTTTTTCCCGTTTGAAGAATTGAAAACACTGCGTCAGGCAGACAGCAGATTGCAGGGACATCCCGATATGAAGGGGATCCCCGGAGTTGATATGACAACAGGCTCGCTTGGTCTTGGAATCTCGGCTGCGTGCGGAATGGCTCTCGCGGCAAAGGTTGATAATAAGGACTACAGAGTTTACGCTATTGTCGGAGACGGAGAAAGCGAGGAGGGTCAGGTATGGGAGGCTTCCATGTTTGCTAACCACTACAAGCTGGACAACCTCTGCGTTATTCTGGACTACAATAAGCTTCAGATAGACGGCGCGGTAGCCGACGTTATAGGCCCCGCACCCTTTGAGCCCAAGCTGGAGGCTTTTGGATATAACGTGATTACGATAGACGGTCATAACTTTGATGAGATCGAGGCTGCCTTCAAGGCGGCGCGCGAGTGTAATGGAAGACCCACCGCTATCGTGGCGAACACCGTAAAGGGCAAGGGTGTTTCATTTATGGAAAATAAGGTCAATTGGCACGGCGCGGCGCCCAAGGATGCCGATTACGCTATAGCAATCCAAGAGATCAGCGCAAATCTTTGATGAAGGGGGACTACAGTAATGGCAGATAAGATAGCAACAAGAGAAGCTTACGGCTCGGCGCTCGTAGAGCTTGCCGATAAATACGATTTCGTGGTGCTTGACGCCGATCTCGCAGAGGCAACAAAAACCGTTAAATTCAAAAAGGCTCACCCCGAGAGATTCTTTGATTGCGGAATCGCGGAGGGAAATATGATATCTGTTGCGGCGGGCTTTGCTGCCGCGGGAAAGATGGCGTTTGCCTCCTCCTTTGCTATGTTTGCGGCGGGAAGAGCCTTCGAGCAGGTGAGAAACAGCATCGGATATCCTCATCTCAACGTTAAGATCGGCGCTACTCACGCGGGAATAACCGTCGGTGAGGACGGAGCCACGCATCAGTGCCTTGAGGACATCGCGCTTATGAGAACGATACCCGGAATGACTATAATCAATCCCTCCGATGCCGTTGAGGCGAGAGCCGCGGTTGAGGCTGCTATGCAGTTTAACGGTCCTTGCTATATGAGATTCGGCAGAGCGGCGATCGAGGTTTTCAACGACAACCCCGACTATAAATTTGAGCTTGGACGCGGCGTAACTCTTCGTGAGGGAAAGGATGTGACCCTTGTTGCCACGGGCTATATGGTTCCCCTCGCAAGACAAGCGGCTGAAACGCTTGCGGCAGAAGGCATTGATGCGAGAGTTATCAATATACACACGATCAAGCCTATTGACAAGGATATAATCATCAAGGCTGCCAGCGAAACGGGAGCTATAGTTACAGCTGAGGAGCATAACGTGATAGGCGGACTCGGCGGCGCGGTTTCCGAGGTGGTGTGTGAGGCTTGCCCCGTTCCCGTAATAAGAGTGGGAGTTGAGGATAAGTTTGGAAAATCGGGCAAGGTTGCTCCGTTGCTTGAGGAATACGGACTTACCGCCGAGAACATTGTCGCAAAGGCTAAGGCGGCGATAGCACTCAAAAAATAATAGGTACGTAATATATAATAGGGCTCTGCTTAAAGCGGAGCCCGTTTTTTTGTCGCGCACGGACAAATAATTTTGCAAAACCCCTTGTAAACAGAGCGCGTTTGTGTTAAAATGTAAGATGTATGATTATGTTTAATAATATTTTAATATATATCCTGTACGCAATACGGCCCTGATGCTGCGTCCTTTAGGCGCGGTTTTGCCGTTGCGGACGGAAGATTTGGAGGAACTTAAGTTGGAAAACACGCTTAAGCTTAAGTCCGGCGCGACTATAAAGCAGGTCTCGCGGACGGAGGCTGACAAAAAGAATTATCTCACTCGTGGGATATTGACACAGATGCACCTTATGCCTGGGGGCGATCCCGTTGCATTTGACAGGGCGGAGGACGGTAGCCTGATCTACTATTTTGATGCCGATAAGGTGGTGGAGGCGCCGCCGGAGCAGTGGTATTTTCCCCGCGCCAGAAAAGAAGAAAAACGGCTGGAAAGCGGCTCTACCATTGAGAGAATGAGCATAAAACGCGCGGCATCCTGCGGATATTATACAAAAGAGCGCCTTTTGCAGATGCACTATGAAGTTATCGAGGAGCCTGTGGCATTTACTGTTAAGGGCGACGGTACTACTTTGTATTTTTACGATAAAAAGACGGCTGTAAGATTGCCACTTGAGTGTGTTAAGTGCGGAAAGGACATAAGATACCGTCGCAAGCTTTGCCGCAAGTGTTATGAGGAGGATCTGGCTCAAAGGCGCGAGGAGGGCGATATTTATCGCGGCGCTTACTACGGAATGGAGCGCGAACGCGTTCTGTTTTTCGACCTTGAGCTGACGGGCGTTTACGATCACGATGAGATAATTTCCATATCTATTACCGACGCTACGGGAAAGATAATAATGGACACCCTTGTCAAGCCCGCTCATAAGAAAAAGTGGAAGCAGACCGAGAAAATACACGGAATCACACCCGATATGGTTGCGGACGCGCCTCTTCTTGACGAGCTTATTCCCGAGATCAAACGAATTTTTGCGGGTGCGGATAACATAATAGCATATGGAGTTTCAACCGATTATAGCCACATAAAATACATATACGATACCGAGGCGGAGCGCGAGGAGCTAAAGGCAAAGACACGTTGCTGCGCAAACGAGTTTGTCAGATATGCGCACGAGCATCTTCCAGATCTCAGCCACGCGTCGCTTACCGATGCTATGGCGGCGTTTGAGGTGGATTGGGACGGAATTGCGCATACGTCTATCGCGGATACTATCGGTTGTATGAAGGTTTGGGAAAAATTGTTCCCGAACTACTACTCAAAGGCTTAAGCGAGGTCGTTGTATGAGAGAGATATTGCTTTGTAAATACGGCGAGATAGTCTTAAAGGGAGCAAATAAGCGATACTTTGAGGATACGCTGTGTAAAGAACTGCGCCGCCGAGCCAAAAAGTGCGGAAATTTTGATATATCAAGGGCGCAAAGCACGATATATATCGAGCCAAAGGATGATTTTGCGGATATTGACGCTATGTTTGAGGCTGCAAGCAAGACGTTTGGACTTGCGGCTATAGGAAGAGCGGCAGTTTGCGAAAAGGATCTCGACGATATAAAGAGGGTGGCGAGAGAGTACATTCCTCAGTTCCTTTTTGGCAAAAAGAGCTTTAAGGTTGAGGGAAAGAGAAGCGATAAGACCTTTCCGCTTAATTCAATGGAGCTGGCGGGCGAAATAGGTGCCGAGATACTGGAAGCCACGGGCGGCAAGATACGCGTTGACGTCCGTAATCCCGAAATTACCGTTAAGGTGGAAATAAGAGAAAGAGCCGCGTACGTTCACGCGGGACAGTTCAAGGGAGCAGGCGGAATACCCGTAGGCACGGGAGGGCACGGAATGCTGCTTTTATCGGGCGGAATTGATTCTCCCGTCGCGGGATATATGATGGCAAAGCGCGGATTGCGCGTTGAAGCCGTGCATTTCGAGTCCATTCCTTATACCAGTGAGCTGGCAAAGGATAAGGTAGTCAGATTGGCGAGAACTATTGCTGCATATACGGGAGACGTATACATTCACGTGGTCTCGCTTACCAAGATACAGGAAGAGCTTGTTAAGCATTGCGAGGAGGATTATTTTACTCTGCTGCTGCGCAGATATATGATGTATATCGCGTCAAAGATAGCCGCGGATCACGAAAGCAAGTGCTTGATAACGGGCGAGTCATTGGGTCAGGTTGCGTCGCAGACTATGGAGGCGATCGCCGTTACGGATAACGCGGCAAGCATTCCCGTGCTTCGCCCCTGTATAGGCATGGACAAGGAGGAGATCGTTGAGATCTCGCGCAAGATAGGCACGTTTGATATTTCTATAGAGCCTTACGAGGATTGCTGTACCGTGTTTACGCCCAAGCACCCTAAAACCAAGCCGCAGCTTGACAAGGTACTGGTTGAAGAAAGAAAGCTGGACTTTGAGGCGTTAGCCAAAGAGGCGATCGACGGAGCTTACGTGATCAAGGCGGAGGCTTATCAATAATACGAGAGGTGGCATAATGGAACAGAAGTATTACAGAATGAACATCGCGGGACTTGAGCGCGACCTGCCAATGTGTCCCTTGAATGAAAACTTGCAGATAGCGGGATTTGTCATATTCGGAGATCCCGAGCTGACCACGGCTTGCTCCGCGGCGTTGCTTCAAAAGGCACCCGAGTACGATTACATGATCTCCGCCGAGGCAAAGGGAATACCGCTTGTTCACGAAATGGCGCGACTTGCGGGCAATCAGAAATATTTTCTCGCGCGCAAGGCACCAAAGCTTTATATGACGGGAGTTTTTGAATCGGTAGTTAAGTCAATAACCACCGAAAAGGTTCAAAAACTGTATCTCGACGTAGCTGACGCGCAAATAATGAAGGGCAAAAAGATACTTATCGTTGACGACGTTATTTCAACAGGAGAATCGCTCCGCGCGGTTGAGCAATTGGTTAAGCTCGCGGGCGGAGAGATCTGCGGAAGAATGGCAATTCTTGCCGAGGGCGATGCGGCTGACAGAGACGATCTTATCTATCTTGAAAAGCTTCCACTGTTTGATAAAGACGGTTGCCCGATCCAATAACAGAGTATAAAACACAACACAGAGAGGAAATAAATATGGCAGAGTTTTTAACTAACAATGACAAAAGAACGTGCTATTGTGCCGAGGTCAACGAGGGCCAGGTAGGACAAAAGATTTGCGTTATGGGCTGGGTGCAGAGGCAGAGAGACCTAGGTGCGCTCATATTTATAGACCTGCGTGACAGAACGGGTATAGTTCAGCTCGCGTTTGACGACAAGACCGACAGAGAGATATTTGATAAGGCTTTCGGCTGCCGTGCGGAGTACGTGCTTTGCGTTCACGGAACGGTAAGACCCAGAGGCGAGGGTGCGGTAAACAATAACATCCCCACAGGTAAGCTTGAGATTTACGTTGAGGAAATGAAGGTTCTTTCCGCGGCGCAGACACCTCCTTTTGAGGTAAGTGACTCCAAAAAGGTAAAGGATGAGACTGCGCTGAAATACCGTTACGTTGATCTTCGCCGCCCCGAGCTTCAGAAGAACATCAAGATGCGTCACGATATTGCCCGTGTTGCGCGTGAATATTACTATGAGAACGGATTCTACGAGATAGAAACCCCTATGATGATCAAGGCTACTCCCGAGGGAGCGCGCGACTATCTTGTGCCTTCGAGAATTCACAAGGGAAGCTTTTATGCGCTTCCTCAGTCTCCCCAGATATATAAGCAGCTGCTTATGCTTTCGGGCTTTGACCGCTACATTCAGCTTGCGCGTTGCTTCCGTGACGAGGATCTCCGCGCAGACCGTCAGCCCGAGTTTACTCAGATAGACCTTGAGATGTCGTTTGCCACGATGGAAGACATTATGGCTATGAACGAGGGCTTTATCAAGAGAGTGTTCAAAGAAGTAATGAACATGGATATTGAGACTCCCATGCAGAGACTCACATTCCATGAGGCTATGTCGCGCTATGGCTCGGATAAGCCCGACACCAGATACGGCATGGAAATACAGGATATTTCCGAGTGCGTAAAGTCGAGCGAGTTCGTGGTATTCAAGTCGGCGATTGAGGGCGGCGGCAGCGTTCGCTGCATAGTTGCAAAGGGCGGCGCGTCCACGCTTACGAGAAAAGAGATAGATAAGCTCACCGAGCACGCAAAGGGAATCGGAGCCCGAGGTCTTGCATACGTTCGCTGGGCGGACGAGGCTCCCAACTGTTCCTTTGCAAAGTTTATGACCGCCGAGGAGCTTGAGGCTATTTATGCCGCCGCGGGCTTTGAGAAGGGTGACGTTATGCTCATTTGCGCGGACAAGGACAAGGTGGTTCTTCCCACTCTTGGAGCGCTCCGTCAGATCGTTGCAAGAAAGCTTGACATGATCCCCGAGGGCAAGTTCAACTTCCTTTGGATCACGGAATTCCCCTTCTTCGAGTGGAACGAGGAAACACAGCATTGGGATGCCATGCATCACCCATTTACCATGCCGCTTGAGGAGTGCCTGCCTATGCTCGAGAGCGATCCCGGTAGCGTGCGCGCAAAGTGCTACGATATGGTACTCAACGGCACCGAGCTGCTTTCCGGTTCCATCCGTATAACAGACTGGCAGCTTCAGGAAAAGATGTTCAAGGCGTTGGGACTTACCCCCGAGGAGATCGAGGCGAAGTTTGGATTCCTTGTTGAAGCATATAAGTACGGCGCGCCGCCTCACGGTGGCTCGGGAATGGGACTTGACCGTCTTGCGATGGTAATGAGTGGCGCGGATTCTCTGCGCGACGTGCTCGCATTCCCCAAGGTGCAGAACGCAAGCGAGCTTATGTCGGGATGTCCCGCACCTGCGGACGCTAAGGCTCTCGCAGACCTCAGCATTGCTGTTATTGAGTAATAGGAAAATGCAGGGGGAGGGAAAACCATTTTTGCAAAATAGGTTTTCCCTCCCCCTGCACTCCCTCTCTTTCCAAAAAACTCTTAAACAAGGGTTATGGATTTTTGTATAGTTTTGCGATGAGATTACGTGGATTTGATGGGTAAAGTAAAATCCATTTAGCCCCGTCTTGAAAGTTTTTGGGCACCTTTTTGCAAAAAGGTGCAAAAATATAGAAAGGAATCGTAACCATGGGAAGAATGCTTGGCGCATTTGATGATCCGCAGGAGCTTGACAGACCCGATCTTAATAAATGCCCCGATTGCGAATGTTATTTTTCGGGCGATAACTGCCCCTTGTGCGGAAAGCCCTGTCCCGAGGATATGAGGGCGGGCAACAGAAAGCCGCCGAAAAAGCAAAAGCACCGTCGTTCATCAAGTTCAAGGGTCACGTTTATAGAGTGGTATCATAGCTGGTGGTTTATAATTGTCGCTTTAATAGTTTTTCCTATAGCGGGAATTGCCTTGCTGGTAACCAGCCCACACAAAAGATCATCCAAGATAACCTTTGTCGTCATTGGTGCGATATATCTTGTAATATCAACTGTTGGAATAGGAACGATAATCGGCGGGATAGCGCAGCTGATCGATCCTGTCGTGGACACGACGCTAAACAGAGAAGAGTATATAGAAAAATGTGAGGATGCTTCGCTTGAAGATTATTACCGATCTGTAGATTCGTATAAGGATAAATTCGTTTCTATGACACTTAAGGTAACCGAAGTGTTTGTGGACGGCGACGCATACGGAATAAATCGCAAATACACGACCTATTACATGTGTACGGACGCATCGGGAAGCCGTTTTCAAATAATGGTGCGTAACTGTGTGCAGGATAAGAATGAAAATCTTGTTGTCGGAGATGTGATACGCGTGTATGGTGAGGGCGCGGGCAACGTGACCGTGTATGACGCTAAAGATTACGCGCCTCGTTCGGCACCTTGTATAAACGTGGCGTATTTGGATGTGATAGAGCCTTGATCGCGGTCGTTTTTGCGCGAAAAACCGCTGAAAAGCACCGTATAGCAAGACCGAAAAAACGATAAAACGGCAATGCCTCTTGACATTTTTATAAGAAAGGTATATAATGAAATCAGACGAAAGTCTGTATTACTTAAAGGAGATGAAAAAAATGAGTAGATTAAGTAAGATTTTATTGGCTTTTATTTTGATGTTGAGCCTTGTTCTTTGTTTCGTTGCTTGCGATACGTCCAGCAAGGGCAAGGATAAGGACAAAGACGGTGACAAGGATACTAAGGATGATCCCAAAAAGAATATCAACTGCATTGTTGAGCTTGTTAACAAGGGCTTGAACCTGGAGGACATTACAACGGGCGAGAGTGAGATAGATTTTGGTGCGATAGTTGATGAGCTTCGCAAGCAACTCACTCAGACAGAAGCAGAAATTAACTTTTCCGCAACGGCCGATAAGGTGACTGTTAACGGATACGCGGGCATAAAGGACTCTGTTGTGTTCGTTGAAGCTCCCGAAACCAACCTGTATCTGTTTATTGAAGACGATTTTAAGCTTGTTGGAGTTAGCGAGTCGGATGGAGAGTATTACGGAAACGTTGAGACCGCTCTTTATGATTTAGTAGAGACCCTGCTCTCTGCTGACAGTGATGAGGTCAACGAGCAGGTTGGAAGCGCGACGGATATTATCACACGCGTGTTCTCACTCAGCCTTCCCGAGATGTCCAAGGATGACATTTCTCACGAGGATGGCAGATATTATATCAGCGAAGATTATATTGAGAAGACTGTTAACGAGCTAACAGATGACGTTCTCGATGAGTTCGATGAGTTCTTTGCCGATATAGATAACGAAGAGGTAGAAGAGTTCAAGGCTACCGTTATGGAGTTTGTTGAAAAGCTCGGACTCAAGCTCTGGTTCCATGCAGAAAACGAAAAGGTTACCGGATTTGGTATAAGTGTAGACGCTAATAAGGAATTCCTCGATGAAGTCGGTATGGATTCGTTGAACGCTACTATAGATATCAATGACGGAAAGCTGGAAGTAAAGGCTGATTGCAGAGGCGAAGATGCTGTTATTGCCATAGATATGGTTTGCGAGGTCAAGAACGATAAGGACGGCAATCCTCAGAAGATAACTATGTCTGTAGACGCAACGTTGCCGTTCAATCAGTATGAGTACGAAGAGAATGACGAGTACAACGACTACGAATACGATTATTATGGCGAAGAAGTTGAGATCGTTGGTAAGGCTAAGCTGGAGATGGATCTTACCTTGGATGCTTCCAAGATAAATGCAGGCGGCGAAGTTTTGACATTTGACATGGCTATGGCCGTTGAAGACGTAAAGGCATACGTATGGAATGAAGATACGTTTGAGAGCGAGTATAGCCAGGAATATACCGATAAGTATGCAAACTATATCGACATAGATATCTCCGCGAATGTATCCAGCGAAAACAAGGGCGACAAGATCGTTGCAGAGCTTGAGGTCGGTTTGAGCGGAGCATCGTACGGTGATAATGAGAATATCTCCGTTGAGGTAGAGCTTTCCAAGGGCGCAAAGAACATGCCCGAAATCCCCAAGGCTGTTTACGACGCGCGCCAAGAGGCACTTGACGAGTATGAAGAATACGGTGGTTATTACGACGAGGATTATTACGACGAGGATTATTACGGATACTGATATTCTGAACGTTGATGATCAAAATGCTGATTTTTAGCATAGGATAATTTAATATCCGCCCGGTTTTCCGGGCGGATATTTTTGTATAACTTTTTTGTTGTCGCTATTGAAAAAGGCGGATTAAAGTGCTATAATGTGGATAAATAGTGTGTTTTATTCTAAAACTTAACGTCGAAAGGACAAAAGCATGTATCGCGAAATATCCAATCTTATAATCTACCGTGACTCTGCCGAGCATGAAATACTTGCGAATTTGGGCAAGGTGTTCAAGGATTTTGATATGAAGAGCGCAAGTGATGACGACCTTCGCACGCGCATATACGCGCAGGTAAGAAGGCTGCTTGATATTGCCACGAAATATGGATTTGATAATAATCTTTGGCATAATTATCTGACATTTTTGATCATGACGGACGAAAATCCTTTTAGCCTGACGTATGAAAAGGCGGGGGTGCAGGAGGGCACGGTAAATAATTTTGCCATCAACGATTTTAGCACCTTCAAAAATCTGTTTGATTTCGATTTTGCTCCTATAGAGACCGCGTTGGGGATCAATTGCTTCTCCGTTTTGTCGGATTACCGAGCTATCGCAAAGCGAGAGCAGATATTCAACAAAAACGTAAGCGAAAAGGTTCGGGAGCTTAGCAGAAAAATTGAGAGCGCGGATAATGGCGAGCAAATATTCTACATCGTGGCGCAGTTTTACAAGGATTACGGAGTGGGAATGTTTGGTCTTAACAAGGCGTTCCGCATTGAGACTGACGAAAACTGTCTGTCCTTTAAATTCAATGCGATAACAAATATGGAGCCTGTTCATTTGTCTATGCTCATAGGATATGAGTCCCAGAAAAAAGCGCTTATCGAGAACACCGAGGCGTTTGTTTTGGGCAAGGGCGCAAACAATCTTTTGCTGTATGGAGATAGCGGAACGGGAAAATCCACAAGTATAAAGGCTATCGTTAATCAGTATTATGATCGCGGACTCCGTATGATAGAAATATACAAGCATCAGTTTGGCTGCCTGTCAAGAGTCATATCCGAGATAAAAAACAGAAACTACAGATTTATCATATATATGGACGATCTGTCGTTTGAGGAGAGCGAAATAGAATACAAGTATCTCAAGGCGATAATTGAGGGAGGCGTTGAAACCAAGCCCGACAACGTGCTTATATACGCAACGTCCAATCGCCGCCATCTCATAAAAGAAACCTGGAATGACAGAAACGACGTTAAGCAGGACGGAGATATGCATCGCTCCGAAACCATTGAGGAAAAGCTGTCATTGGTTAATAGATTTGGTCTGTCAATTGGATATTTTAAGCCGTCAAGAAGAGAATTTGATCAGATGGTCGTTGAGCTTGCCGCGCGTTATCCGGAAATTACTATGCCGGAGGAGCAGATAATTGCCGAGGCGCATAAGTGGGAAATGCTCGGTGGAGGAATATCGGGTAGAACTGCCCAACAGTTCGTAAATCATCTTTGCGGCATTGCCAATAAATAACTGTTTCTAAAACCGAGTCCGTATTCCGGACTCGGTTTTTTGTTTATCGGGGAGTTAGATTGGTGCTATGTGGGGAAGTGCGGTCGCTTTTTGATGAAAATTGCAAACTCGCAATCTCCCGACAAATCAAAATATGATATTGTCGAAAAACGTCAATTAATAATAAATTATTCTCTCATTATACTTGAAAACCGCGGCTTATTATGATATAATGTAGAATGGATAATAATAATGGTATACTGCGCTCATTTTCAAATTGCGCAAGTTGCTATGCTAAAAGGAAGAATTGATGGGTATTAGAATAATTCTGGCATCGAAATCACCGAGGAGAAAAGAAATACTCCAAAACCTTGGTGTTGAATTTGAGATAATAACGGCGGATGCTGATGAGAGCAGCGACATAAAGGATCCCGCGCTTCTCGTAACCGAGCTGGCTGAGCGAAAGGGTAAAGCGGTTGCCGAAAAGCTTGGAGAGCAGGCGAATGATTGCTTGATAATAGCGTCTGATACTTTGGTTTACGCAAACGGCGAGTTTTTAGGCAAGCCGCGTGACCGTGCGGATGCGCGCAGAATGCTTTCCGCGCTGTCGGGCAATGAGCATTTTGTGGTAAGCGGAATATACGTAAGCTATCAAGGGCGTCAGGCTGCAGAGGCTGCGTTTACCAAGGTGATTTTTGATAGCATGACTGATGGAGAAATAGAGGCTTATCTTGATAGCGGCGAGCCTTATGACAAGGCGGGAGCATATGCGATACAGGGCAAAGCCAGCGCGCATATTCGCGGAATAGAGGGCGATTATTTTAACGTGGTCGGTCTTCCTGTTAATTTGCTTTGTTCGATGATAAAGCGGGAGTTTTGCATTGATATAACTAATTTAGGTTAACAAATCCAAGCCAAAATATGAAAGAAAGGGGGGAGTGTCATGCCAAAGCATATAGGACTTGATCTGGGCACGTCGAATACAAGGATATACGTCAAGGGCAAGGGGATAGTGTTCCGTTCGCCTACTGTTGTTACTGTTGATAAATATGAAGATAAAGTAGTTGCGCTTGGACGTGACGCAAAGCTGATGATAGGCAAGACCCCCGCGCATATGGAGGCATACAGGCCTATACGAGACGGAGTTGTCGCCGATTTTGAGGTGGCATCTATGATGATACACGAGATACTTGTCAAAACGGAGGCGCTCTCGCTTTTCAATCGCCCCGTGGTGCTTGTAAGTGTGCCCGAGTGTTGCACAGAGGTGGAAAGGCTTGCCGTTGAAAACGCCATATTTGCCGCGGGAGCAAAGGCGGTTGGAACCGTAACGTCCTCTATTGCGGCGGCGGTGGGCGCGGGACTCCGAATCAATAGCGCGCGAGGATGCATGATAGTGGACATCGGTGCCGGAATGACACAGGTGAGCATAATAAGCTCGGGAAGCATAGTGCGCTCGAGGGCGCTTAAGCTTGGAGGCGACAAGCTTGACAATGCGATAATAAATGGACTTCGCACGCATAAGGACCTGTTTATCGGTCCTATGAGCGCGGAAATGATAAAGGTAAAGATAGGTGCGGCGACAGAGGATATTGATCGCGGCGCGGTCGAGGTGAGCGGACGCAACGAGAGGCTTAAGTGCGCGCAAACCGTGCAGGTAAGCACCAACGATGTATATAACGCTATAAATGCGGGGCTTGAGGCGATATGCAGAACAATAACAAGTGTGCTCAAGAGTGCTCCGCCTGAAATAGCAAGTGATATATCAGAGTTTGGACTTTTACTTGTTGGCGGCGGTGCCAATATATGCGGAATAGCTCGCTTGATCACTCAAAGAACGGGACTTAGGGTAACTATCGCCAAGAGTCCGATGGATAGCGAGTGCGTTGGACTTGGAAGACTTATTGAGCGCCCGTCCGTATTGCCCGACGGTATTTTATATAAAAACAGGTAACGAAATGCTCGTATAGGGCATATAATATACACGAAAAATTCGTGTGGAGGTATTGCATTGAACGATAATTATTATAACAATGACAATAGAGAAGACGGCGAGCAAAAGGAAGAGATACGGTTCAACGAATGGGAAATGAATGGATCGTCTAATAGCTATGCTTGGTCCGGCGGCGGAAACAACAAGGGAAACGGTCAGTACGAGTCTTATGAACCACCCACGCTAATCGACGAAAAGAAAGAGAAAAATCATTTCTCCCGAATCGGTTTTGGATACGCAATGTTTACGCTGGTGTCAACGGTGGCAGCACTTTTGATACAGATCGTTGTGTTGGCAATAAACAAGGATTTTTACTACAGTACGTTGTTTTTAAATATTGTGACGCCTGTTGCGCTTTATGTGTTTGCGTTGCCTATACTGCTGATCATTATATCCTCGGTTGAAGTCAAAAAGCCTCCAAAAAGAAAGATGGGAGTGGGACAGTGGCTTGTGTTTCTGCTCATCGGATTTGGAGTTATGTATATCGGAGCTTTTGTCGGCAATTTTGTGATGGATTATCTTTCACAGATGGTCGGCTTTGATTACAGCAATTCTCTTGACTCGATAATTGACGAGGAAAACATCTGGATAACGGCGATATTTACCGTTATAGTTGCTCCTGTTGGGGAGGAATTGGTTTTTCGCAAGCTTATCATTGACAGAACTCAAAAATATGGCGGAGCAGTATGCATTTTGCTGTCTGCCATTGTGTTTGGCTTGATGCACGGGAATTTTTATCAATTTTTCTATTGTGTGGGACTAGGGATTATTTTAGGATATATGTATCATAGCACCGGAAGGGTGCTGCCCTGTATTCTGCTCCATTCTGCGATAAACTTTGTGGGAAGTGTTGTTCCCACGTGGCTGTCGCCCGCGCTTGAGGGCTTAGAGGCGCTCGATGGCGGGGACGTAGATGCCATGATGCAATTTATGATGGATAACATCGGGGCAATTATTGGATCTTTTGTGTTTTCTCTGTTTGTGTACGTTGCCATGGCGCTTGCGGTCATATTGCCGATAGTGCTGCGCAAAAGAATCAGGCTGTCGCCTCCCGAGGTGGCGCTACCCCGCAAAAGAAGAGTCTCGATAATTGTCGCGAACGCGGGTATTCTTGTGATGATCGCGGTGTATGCCTTGGAATTTGGACTTTCGCTTATACCGGGATAAATGATTTAAGAAAAAAAGAAGGAGGAGCTTATGAAATTCAGAAACAAGACCCTCCTTCGCCTTTTTTTTGTTGGGGCAGTCTTTGTAGCGATCTGCGTTTTGTTTTTGGTTCGTCTGATAAACATCGCCGCAACCTCGCAACCCAATAAAATACAAACGGGAACCTATCAGCGAGAGGAGATCATAGAGGCTCAAAGAGGAGAGATATATGATCGCAACGGAAACAAGCTGGTATATAATTCATATACCTATGATCTCGCTCTTGATTATGACGCCATGGCGGCGACACAGCAAGAGAGAAATTATGATATTCTTACCGTGCTTGGAGCGATCGATGCCATGGGTAGCTCCGGAAAACTTAATAACGATAGCTTTCCTTTTGACGGTACGTATCCCAATTATACGTACAAAGCTCAGGCGGTGGACGGCGATTCCAACATGTACTATCGCCTGCTCAAGCGTATAGCCCAGAACGAGCTTGAGGATGAGTGTGAAACGCCCAAAACGGAGCTGACAGTGTCATATCTTGATTCCTTTTATAAGCAATCGCCGCAAGCCTTTCCCTCGGAAACCGAGATATTGAATTGGTATCTGACAAAATACAAGCTTGTATCCGAGGACGGAGTGGCTGAATTTGCCGACGCGGAAATGGACAAGCTTATACGCATGCGATATGATATGGAGGTCAACGATTTTTCCGTGTACAACAAATACACGGTAATAAAAGGTGTTGATATGAAGTTCATAACGTATATGGAGGAGCTGTCGGTTGCGGGAGTAACGTTTACTGCCAATGCAACGAGGCAGTATTCGTATCCGGGATATGCGTCACATATTCTGGGTCAGGTCGGAAAGATACAACAAGAGAATTGGTCGTATTATCAGTCGCTCGGCTATGATATGAATGACGTTGTTGGCATTAACGGCTGCGAGCAGGCGTTTGAATCCTACCTCCGCGGACAAGACGGCATACGACAGGTAACCGAGGACGAGAACGGAAACGTTATTGACAGTAAAATAATAAAGACCGCGGTTGCGGGCAAGGACGTATATCTCACCATTGATATAGAGCTTCAGATAGCCGCAGAGGACGGACTTGAACGCAACGTAAATAATATACCTACAGCTGAGGGGGGAGCGATATGCGCGCTTGACCCCAACAGTGGCGAGATATTGGCATTAGCGTCATACCCAACGTTTGACCTCTCTACCTACAACGAGGACTACGACAAGCTGTCCAAGGACCCGTCAAAGCCCTATCTTAACAGAGCGCTTAACGAGATATATGCTCCCGGATCGACATTCAAGGTCGGAATGGCGGCTGCGGGTATATCGAGCGGAAAAATATCCTCATCAACCATACTCGACTGTTCGGGAAAATATACGTATTATAAAGATTACCAGCCCACGTGCCTTGGAGTTCACGGAGACGTTAATGCGGCGTATTCATTGCAGGTCTCCTGCAACTGTTATTATTATGAGCTTGGGCGCCGCATGGGAATAGATTTAATGAATGAATACTGCGAGGCATACGGATTTGGGCAGCATACCGGGGTGGAGCTTCGTGAAGAGGTGGGAATACTTGCAGGTCCCGCTTATCGAGATGAAAACGGCCTTGAGCATTGGACCGCGGGAAACACTATATCCGCGGCGATAGGTCAGTCGGATAACAGTGTAACACCCATTCAGCTGGCATCGTATATTGCAACTGTTCTCAACGGCGGCACAAGATATTCAGCTCATCTTTTGAAAGAAGTGCGAGAATACGGCTCGGGCAGATTGGTCATTAAGAGCGAAAAGGTAAAGCTCGGCGAGGTGTCGCTTAGTGCGGATGCTCTTGAGGCTGCAAAGACGGGTATGAGACGAATGGTGCGAAATTCTGCCACCGTGTCAACGTATATGAGTGACGTCCCTGTAACGGTTGGAGGAAAAACGGGAACGGCACAGCGCGGAGGAGACAAGCTGGATAACGGTCTGTTTGTTTGCGCCGCGCCCTATGATGATCCCGAAATAGTGGTGTCAAGTGTCATCGAGTCGTCGGGAAGCGGAGCTTTATCCACTTATGCGGCGTCAAGAGTGCTTGCGGCATATTACAACGATTAAATAAAAAAGTCACGGCTGATAGAGCCGTGACCTTTAATTTTTTATAAAATCATAGGTGGCATTTCGTTGTTTATTCTATATCTCGCCGCGGGAACGTTGAATACGGGCGTCATTTCTCCATAAATGGAATAAAGCTCACCGTCCTCGAATTTCAGCTCGAATATGAGCGTTTTGCCTTCAAGGTCGCTCATTTTTTTGCCCGATTTGAATTCGGGTATCCAATCGCAAGAGTCGCCCTCAAAGGCAATGCAATCTTCGTGGGAGAAACCGTCAATAAGACTGCAAAGGCTGGATGAATTTACGCCGCCCTTTGAGTTACGCTCCAAGCCCTCGTAAACGGCAACGGTCGCGCGACGCGCCTTGAGATTGAGATGCAGTTCACCGCCGTGCCAGACGTTTTCTCTGGTTGCGATAACGCTCTCCGATTCTTTGTCGCGGCTCTCCAGCTTGATAAATCCGTCACGACGCAGCTTGTAGGTGAACATTCTGCCCGCGGTGTAGGTAACTCCGTGGAATGCAAATCCGTGCTCAAGCTCGGTAGCTGCTGCGTGAATATAAATATTTCCGTCGTCTCCTACTCTCATCGAAGAAGGCCATACCATAGGCGCGTTGAATGCGGCGCTTGCCGTCCTGTCACCCGCCTGACCGCTGATAAAAGGCTCTCTTAGCGAGCGCACCCAATATCTGCCGTCCTGCGAATATGCAAGCTGCGCCTTCATCGTGCCGCCCGCATATTTCGATTCAAGCTTGGACGTAAGGCTGCCGTAGATAAACGGAAAACCGATGAACCAGCCGTCGTATGCAAAAGAAGGCATGCCGTAAAGCTCCTCGAGGTCGCCGTCCAGCGAATCCACCTGAACGCATTTTTGTATTTGTGAAAAATTGCGCCAATCGGTCGTCTCTACGTATCCTGCCATACGGACTCCCGCGACCAATCTTTTAATTATCGTCCAGCATTTTTTCTTGTCGTTGTAGAAAACTCCTGTGGTAGGTTCGCCGTCCGTGCTCCAAAGCACGCCCTCCACTCTCGTCCAATTGATGAGGTCGGGCGAGGTGTAGAGCCATCCGTCAACGTAAGGGGGATCGTTATAATAGTGCGCAATGAGCATTTTGTAACGCTCCGCTTTGTTGTCGGTAACGTGATCCTCAAAAATGCAAGCAGGCTCACCAACGTAGCTCGACGTAACAAAAACCTGATTCTTGGTATGAACGTTGGTTGCAGTGCGAACCAAAGTCACGTCCTCGGGCTCAAAATGTATTCCGTCGTCGCTGATGGCGACAAAAACGCCCGATGCCGAATTAACGTGGAGAAGGGGGCCGTGGTAAAGCATGCGGTATCTGCCGTCGTCAAGCTTGAATACCCAAGGGGCAGCGTACGACGTGTTGACGTTGTCATCGCAATATATGGCATCCTCGCAAAGCGTGGGGACTCCGTAGCTTCTCTTTGCGTTTTCCTTTACCAGAAGATATTTATCGTCAAAAAACAAATGCTTATACATTTTCATTCTCCTTTTCGCATGCTCAGCTTAAGCCTCAACGTATTTAGTTTGATAAACTTTATCGTTAAAGTAATTTTACCACGCCCCCAATCCCTTGTCAATAGATTTTACAAAAAAAGTGCCGACGAAATCCATTCGGATTCCGTCGGCTTTAATAACCGATATTCGATTATCAGATCTCGGGGATCTCGATCTCGATCTCGCGACCAAGCTCGGAGGAGCGAGCGATACCGTCGAGGATCGCCTGGTTGTAAATGATCTGCGAGGAGGGAACGGGAGCGGGAGTGTTGTTCTTGATAGCATCAAGGAAAGAGCGAATCTTTTTGTAGAAGAGCTTGCTGTCAGCGGGATGAAGCGGGATCTCAGTGTAGGTCTGGAGTCCAGCAACCTCGTGATATATCTTCATAGGAGCATAGAAGGAGCCGTTCCAGCAGTCTGTAGAAGGAACGCGGAGGCTTCCCTTTGTACCCATAATGATGGTATCTCCGGGGGTGTCAAGGTTCATAGCCCAAGCTATACGGAAGTCGAGAATTATGCCGCCCTCGAGACGGATAAAGCCTGCTGCGAAGTCGTCAACGCCGAACTTAGCCGCATATTCAGCCTTCTTGCCTTCAGGATAACCCGAGTAGTTGGGATCCTTACCGAAGAAGTCGCTCTTGTAACCGGTAACGGTCAAGGGCTTGGGATAGCCGATAGCGTTAAGAACGAGGTCGAGGGAGTAACATCCGATATCAGCGAGTGCGCCGAGACCTGCGGTCTTATCCTCGATAAATGTTGTACCGAAGGGGGTAGGAATACCTCTGCGGCGTCCGCCACCGGTCTGAATGTAGTAGATCTTACCAAGCTCGCCAGACTCGACGATCTTCTTGATCTGCTGCATGTTAGCGTCAAGTCTGGGCTGGAAACCGATGGAGAGGATCTTGCCGGATTCCTTCTCTGCCTTCATAACCTCAATAGCCTCGTCAAGAGTAACGGTGAAAGGCTTTTCGAGCATTACGTGTACGCCCTTTTTGAGCGCGTATATAGCGGGCTCAGCGTGCTGACGGTTGTAGGTACAGATAGAAACTGCATCGAGCTTAAGACTTTCGTCGTCAAGCATTTCCTTATGGGAAGCATAATCGGTCTTAACACCCTCAACGCCGTGCTTCTTGAAGAAAGCAGCAGCCTTGCCGGGGATAAGGTCAGCTCCCGCAACGATCTCAACATCGGGCATTTCCTTGTAGGAAATAACGTGCGCATCTGCGATCCAGCCGCAACCGATGATACCAATTCTGAGCTTTTTGCTAGCATCAACAACTACGCTCTCGGATTTTGCGTTATAATCCAGAGCGGCATCCATTTTTTCTGCCATTTTAAAAATCCTCCATTATATAAATGAATTTTTATTTACCACTCAAATGACTTGAGATAGTCTATACTTTTCTTGATAGACTCCATGGGAGTAAGACCCATAGAGGGGCTGTCCTGCTCAACAACTACCCACTCAGCGCCTGCATCCTTAGCGGCGTCGAGAATTGCGGGGAAGTCCTGAAGACCGGAGCCAACGGGGCGGAATTCAAATCCGGAAGGACGTGTGGGCGCCTTCTTTTCAATTCCGATGAGCTCGTACATATCGTCGCTTTTTTCGCCGAAGAAGTCCTTGAGGTGAACAACGGGCGCGCGACCGGTGTACTTTCTGACGTAATTGGCAGGATTTTCTCCTCCAACGTTTACCCAGCAGGTGTCAAGCTCGGTCTGGAGCAGATCCGCGGGAACTGTGTCATAGAGTATATCGAGTGCGTACTTGCCGTCAACGGTAAGGAATTCGAAATCGTGGTTGTGATAGAGCATCTGCATGCCAAGGCTCTTAGCGGCCTTACAAAGACAAGCGATGAACTCAACAACGTAAGGGAAGTTGGGGTGATCGGGTCTGTGCTCGGGCATAAGGTAAGGAACTACAACGTATTTGCAGCCAACCTCTGCATAAGCAGAAAGAACACCCATGGGATCCTTAAGCATGTCTACAAAGGGAACGTGAGCAGAGATCGGAACGAGTCCGAGTTCATCACACCAAGCCTTGATCTGAGCGGGAGCATTTCCGCAGAGGCCGGCGAATTCTACGCCGTCGTATCCCATTTCTTTAATTTTTTTAAGTGTACCGTACATGTCAGCCGCAGCGTCGTCTCTCACGGAATACACCTGAACAGCAATAGGTTTAGAAGCCATAATAAAATCCTCCTGATTTTTAAGAGTCGCAAACTCTCATTTTGATTATACAATATACACTCTGTTCATTCAAGACAAAAGTTGCTATATCGAGGACAATTTTGGTTAATATACGCAAAAACAAAGACAAAAATCGTTATTTTGATGAAAAAAACGATAAAAACAACACGAGGCGTCGGCAAAATACAAATTTGCGAATTTCTACATTTATATTATTATAGACAATGCGCAAAGACAGGCAAAAAAATTTTAAAAGTTTTTTTCAAAAAACTATTGACAAAGCGTTTGCTTAGTGATATAATGGGAAAGCTGTCGCGAAAAGCGGGAGCGAAGAAATTGAAACTTGACAATTGAACAACAGAAGAAGAAAGTACAAAGCAAAAAAAGCAAGTGCGAAAAAGAATCTGTCAAAAAAAACCAAGAGAGAACACAACTCTAAAAAGTAAAAGAAGCTAAGAAAAAATAGCTCGAATAAGATTAATACACTCGAGAGAGTGAATTGATACAATTAGTTCGAGAGTTTGATCCTGGCTCAGGATGAACGCTGGCGGCGTGCATAACACATTCAAGTCGAACGGTGAACCCTTCGGGGGGATCAGTGGCGGACG
>SVTF01000038.1 GCA_015063905.1 Oscillospiraceae bacterium
GTTTCCCATTTTGATATAGATTGAGCGCTCACACCAATTTTTTCTCCGAGCTGCTCCTGTGTTGCTCCGATTTTTTGGCGCAATAGTTTGATTTTATTTCCAATATCCATATACGATTCTCTTTCGGTTAGATAAAATTCATTTATCAAGTACTTGATGTCTTCATTATAGCATGAAAAGTAAAGCAAATCAATAACGCATATTTCGTATCAATTCACCTATTGAGCGAAAAACGGGTAGTGTGGCGGTTCGAATCTGTCTACAGACCCGAAATGCATCTACAAAATTTCAAAAAACTTCAGAGGCGAAAGCTTTTAGTGAAATATTCGGCTTACGCCGAATGTGAAATAATTTCCTTGCGGAAATTGTGAAATATTGCTCCCGTCGGTCGCAATGTGAAATGAAATTTGCCCACATTCGCGTCAGCGAATATTTCACAGCGAAGCTATTTCACTTGCCTGAAAGGCAAATTTCGTTGAAAAAAGCACTTGCCGAGGCAAGTGCTTTTTTCTGTGATGTATGTCCGATTTAGATGCAAAATCGTGTGTGGATGATTTAGATGCACACCGTTTTTGTAGAGGGTAGACTAACCCCTTGGCGATGATGGGAGTTAAAAGGTTCCGCGTTCTATCGGACTTTTTAACGCCATGCTTGCAACGAAGCCTATGTATTACGGATCTAAACCAAAGAATGTTATGGAAAAATCTTCTGACATATGAATTTCATACGCACAATCATCAGAATCAGATTCCATATAATGTGTTTGCACGCGTATAATATATTCATTGTTTTCTTTAGTGACGGATTCCATAAAATCGGTGTCTATCCAAATGAAAAGATGTGTTCCGTTGTCCCCAAAAACGGATAATCGGTCTTCTACCGCTTCAAGAACGATTTTTTTAATGAAATAGTTTTCTTGTTCCGTTAAATTATCATTATCCGAATAGCAGGAGGGAGAAAGGAAGACAAATCTTGCCGCACAAGATAGCGCAACGGATATAACAATTATTGAGGCAACTATTATCGCAATTATCAATAGTGGTTTCTTTTTCATTTTGTGATCTCCTTTTCCGTGTTAATGGGGACGCCTATCCTTTTATCTATTATACCACAACTTTGTAAACATTTCAACTATTTCGCTGGTTCGAATCTGTCTACAGACCCGAAATGCCCGAAATGCATCTACAAAATTTTAAAAAACTTCAGAGGCGAAAAAGGCGGAGACCAAAGTGTGCTTGAGCGGTGAAGCGGCCAGATTTAGAACTCTTTCCAAGCCGCAAGCGGCTTGGAGTGTCAGATCAACAAAACGTATTTTAAAATCAACGAGCCAGATTTGAACTCTTTTCAAAATGCTTTGCATTTTGAAGTGTCATTTCAAGCAACTGGTCATCCCAGCCACAGAAAAGGGCACCCGAGTGGGTGCCCTTTTCTGTGGCTGGGATGGCCAGATTTGAACTGACGAATGCTAGAGTCAAAGTCTAGTGCCTTACCGCTTGGCGACATCCCAATATTGATCGTTTACAACGCCTAATATTATATCACACAAAATGGACGATGTCAAGACTTTATTTGATTGTTATTTTAAGTTATTTCGGAGTTTTTTGACGCACGAATCTTGACACATCGGCATTGGCGTGATATACTTATGTAAGCAACTGTTACATACCGCTTGCACATTGGAGGATACTCGTATGAAAATGAAAAACGTTGTTATCTTCGGCGACAGCTATTCGACCTTTGAAGGACATATTCCCAAGGAATATCGGCCTTACTATACCCCCACCCGCCCCGACATTCCCGAGGTAAGACGCGTTGAGGACACGTGGTGGCACATGCTCATAACCGAGCAGGGAGCCAATATCGTGCGCAACGACAGCTGGTCGGGATCTACGGTATGTAATACCGCATATTATGGCGAGGACTGCTCAAAGACCAATTCCTTTATTTGCCGCTTGAACAAGCTTGACGAAACAGGGTATTTTGACGATAAAAGCGTGGACACCGTTTTCATTTTTGGAGGCACCAATGATAGCTGGGCAGGCTCACCTATAGGAGAGCTTCAGTATTCCGATTGGACGGATAAGGATCTTCTAAAGGTGCTTCCGGGATTTTGCTATTTTGTCGATAAAGTATGCCGGGTGATTCCCGGGGCAAATGTCATTTGCCTTATCAATACGGGAATGAACGAAAAAATAACCCAAGGATATGTTTGCGCGTGTGAGCATTTTGGTATTAACTACATAAAATATGAAAGCATAGATAAGGAACACGGGCATCCAACCAAGCTTGGAATGATACAGATAAAGGACGAGATCAAGTCTAGATTCTTCGCATGATCACAAAAAAGCAGCGCGCACCCTGTCAAACAGACGACGGGGTGCCGCTTTTGTCAATAATAAAGCTAAAAAACATTGGATTTAATTTGAATTATTTGCTTTTTGCTATTGACAAAACTGATTTGTGGGACTATAATAACAAGGTGCGAATTTTTGGGGCAACCCCTTTTACCAATATAGGAGACTTTTTTATGGATAACGTACAGATCTTGCTTAGCATATCTATTTGCGCACTTTCGGGATTGTTAATGTCCCGTGTGTGCAAGCTGCTTAAATTGCCCGCGGTAACGGGCTATCTCGTGGCGGGAATACTCGTGGGCAGCTTTTGCCTTGGCAGAATAAACATTGGGGGATATTATCTCGGATTTGGCGCGGCTGATTTTTCCGATATCGGAGTGCTTGGCATAGTAAGTGAGATCGCGCTGGGCTTTATTGCTTTTTCTATTGGAAGCGAGTTCCGCTTATCCGAGCTTAAAAAGACAGGTAAGCAGGCGACTGTGATAGGTATATTCCAGGCGCTTGCCACAAGCGCCGTTTGCGTACTCATCCTTTACGGACTGCACCTTGTATTGCTTTCTGCAACGGGAGTGGATTACTTACCCATACCCGCCGTGCTGATACTGTCAGCGATCGCAGCCGCAACGGCACCCGCGGCAACGCTTATGGTCGTGCGTCAGTACAAGGCAAAGGGACCTTTGACAAATCTGCTTTTGCCTATCGTTGCGCTCGACGACGCCGTCGGACTTGTTGTGTTCGCCATTCTTTTCGGTATGGCAAAGGCTTTTCAGGGTGGAAATCTCAACCCTATATCCATAGTAGTTGAGCCTATGATAGAGATCGTTG
Source organism: Oscillospiraceae bacterium (assembly GCA_015063905.1). GTDB lineage: Bacteria > Bacillota > Clostridia > Oscillospirales > CAG-272 > SVTX01. The sequence continues at coordinate 3,180 of SVTF01000038.1, forward strand.
CATCGCTCATACTCGGAGCGATTCTGGGCTTTGTGCTCTCCAAGCTTGAAAAGCTCTTCCATTCCAACAGTAACCGTTTGAGTCTTGTGATCGCTTTCGTTTTCGCCACGGTTGCGCTGACCCAGCTTAAAAACATACACATAAGCGGAGTGCATATTGGATTCTCCTCGCTCCTCACGTGTATGATGTGCGGAACGGTGTTCTGCAACGTGTGCGAATGCTCCGACGAGATGATGTCAAGAGCGGATAGCTGGACAAAGCCTCTGCTTATCGTATTCTTTGTAATAAGCGGAGCCGAGCTTGACCTTAGCGTATTTGCACAACCTATATTTGTGCTTGTCGGAGCGGTATATATCGTTGCGCGCTGTCTTGGTAAGTATTTTGGTGCTATGTCGTCTGCACGGATGACAAAATGTTCTCCCGACATAGTCAAATATCTGGGAATAACCTTGTTCCCGCAGGCGGGAGTAGCGCTTGGTATGGTAAGCACGGTAAGTTCGGATGGCACTATTTCGTCCGAGGTGGCATCGACAGTTCGGTTTGTAATACTGTTTGCAGTTCTTGTGTACGAGCTCTTCGGTCCTGTTGCGACCAAATGGGCGCTTACAAAGGCGGGAGATATTACCGAAAAGCCCGCGGACTCCAGCAAGAGAAGACTAAACCTTCCTGTGCGCGAGCGCCACGCAAAGCATCATTAAAAAAATTGAACATGTGTGAATAAGAAAGCCATTGTGTGAGCATAATCCTTCTGTATCAAAAAAAGAAAGGAAGTTCATACAATGGCTTTTGCTAAAAAATTACTTATTTGTACCATTATTATCCTGGCGCTCTCGATCTTGGCGGGACTTTTGCCCGTGCACGGTGAGAGCGAGATCTACGACACTGTGGTAAGGCTGCACGTTGTGGCAAACTCAGACAGTGATGAGGATCAAGCGCTAAAGCTTGAGGTGAGAGATGCCATAATCGGTGTGGTTGCGCCCGCGGTGGAGGGGTGTACTTCTCAAAGTGAAGCGATAGCGGCGATAGGAGGCATATTGGATGATATTGAGCGTGAGGCGCGGAGGGTCGTGCGTGAAAGGGGATACGGCTACGATGTCAAGGTTGACATTGGAGAGGAATATTATCCGACAAAGACCTACGAGAGCTGTGCCTTTCCCGAGGGGAAATACGTTTCTTTACGCGTGCTGATCGGAGAGGCTGAAGGTCAAAACTGGTGGTGTTGTCTATTCCCGTCGCTGTGTCTGTCCGCATCGGGCGCGCAAAGCAAGGAGAGCAACGAGGATAAGTTTATTTCCGTGGGGCTTTCCAGCGATCAATACAAAATAATCACCGAGAGCGAGAATCCAAAATATAAGGCGAGATTCAAGATACTTGAGGCGTTCAGCTCGTGGTTTGGAGGCAAGAATTAAGACTTAAAGGAGCAAAGAGTTTTGCTCCTTTTTCTTGACTTTTCTTTCGGGATAAGGTATAATATATATACAGAATCGAGGGAGGTGTCGATATGGCAAAGAAAATGGCTAAAAAAACAAAGAATGTCCTTAAGGTGATTATCAGTATAATCTATATAATCTGGGGAATTTACTCGCCCATTCAGGCGTTTAACGCCGTGCTGGCACTCAACGTCAGCGCAATGATCTCGGCAGGAGTCGGAATACTTACGTTGCTTGCGGGTATATTCGGGCTTTTGGGTATGAAAAAGAACAAATGCAGGATATTCGGTATAATAATCTGCGTTTTCTCAGTTGTCGGAGTTGTTACGTCTCTGTCGGGAAGCATCAACATATCTTCGATAATTACCGCGTTGCTTGCGTGGCTATTCATAATTTGCGTATAATTTTGTGGGGCGGAGCGCTTATGCGCTCCGCTTTTTGCGTTTGCGGACGCCGTTATGTGTTGACACCGCCGCGTTTTTGTGTTAAAATAAACTATCTATTTATGAATCGGAGAACGTGATGAATAATCAGTATATAAAAAAGCCCGAGCTGCTCTCCCCCGCGGGAAACTTTGATAAGCTTCGCGCGGCTCTGCTGTACGGAGCTGATGCGGTATATTTGGCGGGACAAAGCTTTGGCATGCGCTCTGCGGCGGATAATTTTACCGTCGAAGAGCTTTATGAGGCGGTCAAATACACGCATGAACGCGGCAAAAAGCTGTATCTTACGCTCAATACCATGCCGCATGGCGACGAATACGCCCCGTTGCGTGAGTTTTTGATGGCTATCAAGGATGCGGGCATAGACGCATACATTGTGGCGGATCTTGGAGTTATGACGGTGCTGCGCGAGATAATACCCGATGCCGAGATACATATATCAACGCAGGCAAGCATAGTATCTCCCGAGGCGGCATTGGCATACGCGGCTCTTGGGGCAAAAAGGCTTGTTTTGGCGCGTGAGCTTGGTTTTTCGGAGATTGAGGCGATAAGGCGCAGATTGCCGCAGGATATTGAGCTTGAGGCTTTTATTCACGGCTCCATGTGCGTTTCGTATAGCGGCAGATGTATGCTTTCCAATATGATGACGGGTAGAGATGCCAACCGCGGCAAATGCACTCAGCCTTGCCGCTGGAACTATATAATCTACGAAGAAAAGCGTCCCGATCTTCCTATTCCGATAGAACAGACCGAGCTTGGAACCTTCATAATGTCGTCCAAGGATATGTGTACTATTGAGCATGTTCCGAAGCTTATCAAAAGCGGAATCGATTCCTTTAAAATAGAGGGAAGAATGAAGAGCGCTTATTATACCGCGGTTGTAACAAATGCGTACAGAATGGCGATAGACGCATATTTTGCCGACCCCGAGGGGTATATATACGATCCCATGTGGTTACGTGAGCTTGAGAGCGTATCGCACAGAGAGTACTGCACAGGCTATTATCTCGATGACCCCATGGAGCAAGCTCAGCTTGGCACTCAAACCGGATATATTCGCGACAAGGCATATTTTGCAACGGCGATAGACTATAATGAGGACGAGGCGTGTGCGCTTGCAGCGGTAGGTGTTGAGCTTGAAAACGCGGACGGCAAGCTATATCGCTTTATTCAGCGAAACAAGGTAAAGGTAGGAGATTGTGCCGAAATGATATCGCCATCCAAGATCGGCGTAGCCTTTGAAGTTGGAGAGATATATCTTTCGGACGGCACGGCGGCAGAGTCCGCACCGCATCCTTCGATGGTATTCTGGTGCAGAGTGCCGTTTGAGGTTAAAGAGGGCGATATTATGAGAGGAGCAGAATAATGACGGAGTTTATTGAAATAATCAAAGCCATAATTTTTGGCGTGGTTGAGGGAATAACCGAGTGGTTGCCCGTAAGCTCCACGGGACATCTGATACTACTTGACGAGTTTTTGAAGCTCAACGTGGCGGGAGAGCTTGGACCCGTGTTTGCCGAGGAATATATGAGCATGTTTGAAGTAGTCATTCAGCTCGGCGCGATACTTGCTGTTGTCGTAATGTTTTTTAGAAAGCTCAATCCTTTTGCGCTGTTCAAAAGCGCTGAGGAGAAAAAGGCAACGTGGACACTTTGGTTCAAGGTCGTTATTGCCAGCGTCCCCGCGGCGCTTATCGGAATTGTGGGCGATAAAATACTTGAAAAGATCACGGGCAAGGATATAGACGGTTGGATATATAATTGGGTAACGGTTGCTATAACGCTTATTGTTTACGGTGTTCTCTTTATCGTGGTCGAGAAATGGCAGGCAAATAAGCCAATAAGAGTGGATCGCGTGGATGATATATCCTATTCTCAGGCATTTTTAGTCGGATGCTTCCAGACCTTGTCGATAATACCCGGAACCTCGCGTTCGGGCTCAACGATTCTCGGCGCGCGCACGATAGGAATATCGCGCTCCGCGGCGGCAGAGTTCTCGTTCTTTATGGGTATTCCCGCGATGGTTGGCGCAAGTCTTATCAAGGGATACGGATTTTTTGATTACGTTGCGGAAAGCGGAGTCAGCGTTCCCGCGCTTGCCTGGATAGTGCTGGCTGCTGCCAGCGTCGTTGCGTTCGGTGTGTCTATGGTGTGCATCAAGTTCCTTATGGAATTTGTCAAGAAGCATAGCTTTGCGCCCTTTGGCGTTTACCGCATCATACTCGGCGCGCTTGTCATTTTGTATTTTTGCTTTGCGGGATAATGGTGTATGGAAAAGCTGAAGATCGATTTTCCCATTATTGTGGAAGGAAAATATGATAAGATCAAAATTGCGTCTATTGCCGATGCCTGCGTTATACAGACGGACGGCTTTGGAGTTTTCAAGAATAGCGAGAGGCTTGCGCTGATCCGCAAATTAGCTGAAAAAAGCAAGATCATTGTGCTTACCGACTCGGACGGCGCAGGAAAGGTTATCAGGTCGCATATCACGTCTGCCATTCCCCGCGACAGACTTATTCAGCTATATACTCCGCAAATCGAGGGTAAGGAAAAGCGCAAGACCGCGCCCTCGGCACAAGGATATTTGGGAGTGGAGGGAACGGATGCTCAGCTTTTGAGGAGCTTGCTTGAGCCGTTCTCATCGGGCTCGTCGGACGGCTATGAGCAAAGGCAGGAAATAACAAAGCTTGATTTCTTTGAGTTTGGACTTTCGGGTGCCAAGGACAGTGCGGTGCGACGCGACGTTGTTGCCAAAAAGCTTGGTTTGCCTGAAAAAATTACGGCGAACGCGCTTTTGGCGGCGGTCAACGTGCTTTTACGTAAGGACGAATTTGTCCGGTTGATGCAAAATTTGACTTGAGAGGTAACTTATATGTATGGCAAAAATGTTTGGATGATACCGGACGGGTATATGAGCAACACCCAAAAGGGCGATCTTGCCAGTCATGAGGCGATATGTGTTCTCAATCTTTCGGGCGAGGACGCACACATTAATATCACGGTGTATTTTGAGGATGACGAGCCGCTTCGAGGCATAAGTGCCGTATGCAAGCACGAGCGTACCAATCACATTCGTCTTGACAAGGTCATATCAGCGGACGGTCGTAAGATACCTAAGGATACTACTTATGCGTTGCTTGTGGAGAGTGACCGACCTATCGTTGTTCAGGCGTCGAGGTTAGACGTTTCTCAGCCCGAGTACGCCCTTATGACCACGATTGCGTATTGATGCAAAAGTGTAACGCAATAAAAAGGGAGTAACGAGAGACATACCATAAAGCAAGATCTCCCTGTCGAAGAAAAAAAGGAGTACGGACGTTTTTTCCGTACTCCTTTTTGCACGCATTGCAAGGTATAGAGTGTTACGTCTTTTGGGTGTGTAACGCATACAGCTGCCGTTTTAACGACTCCGTGTGTGCAGGATTTAGGCGAGAATCAATAGGAGGGGGAGAGGGCTTTAAATTAGCGTATGTTTCAAAAATCAAGGCGTTTTTTTGAAAAAGCAAGTGTTACTTGACAATATTCCAAATAGATTTTATTGCTTTTTGATATAACTTATGCTATAATTGGCGTATCTAATAAAAGGAGTGTGGCATATGTTGGGAGATAACATAAGAAAATATAGAAAGTTAAATAATATGTCTCAGGACGAGCTGGCAGAAAAATTGAATGTGACCAGGCAAAGCATTAGCTTGTGGGAAACCGGACAAACACAGCCGTCGCTTGAAAATATAGTTGCTTTGGCCAAATTGTTTAAGGTATCTACAGATGAACTGTTAGTGCCAGATAAGGCCGAGCCTCCGACCTCAAATACAGTAACTGATCCAAAGCCGGATGAGCCCAAAAACAAAATAAGGACTTTATTGTTGATTTTAGGTGCTGTTATTGCTGTTGCTGTGTTGGTGACGGTGGTTTTTGTTTGGCTTGGCACAGGTGACAATTCAAGAAATAATGACCGTAAAAATGATTCTCGGGATGATGCTGAAAATGATGATCAGACAACCGCAATAGTTACCGAAGACGATACTGAAGACGATACTGAAGCAACCACAACTACTGCGGATAGTACGTTGGAAGAAGAGACCGTTGAGAACGAAAAGGACATATTTGGATATCTTAAAGAATTCGTAATAGAAAAAGGTACGATCAACGGCGATTATTGTTATTATGCCAAGTCCGCCGATAATTACGGCGGATATGCCTCCGAGAGCTTTTCGCTATATTATTGGGGAGACACCAATGTAATTGAATTTTGCTTGCATAGCGTTATAGACGAGACCTTTAGCATTAATTTTTATTTATACGTTCCTGAAAATCATAGCGGTAAATATGAATACATATCATCATATTATTACAGAGATACTGGAGAGGCGCTTTATGAAGCAAGAGGAACGATCACTGCAAAAGATTTCACCGATAATTACCCTTTGAACTGCTCAAAGTATCTTGGTTCTACAGAAGAGCAAAACGCATTTATGGAAATGAGCCGACAGGGCATATGTGATCTACTCGGTTGTCTTGAAAAATTTATTGAGGTCGAGGATATTAAATATTCCTTCGAAGATTTCGGATTTTTGAAGTTTGAGCTTGATAGAGATTAAAAAGCATCTGCTACACGGTGTCTGCGGTAGAGCGTGAGCGCCACGGTATTGCTCATTTTTTATATAGTTGGATTTAGGTGTCTAACTCCTGCGCAGCGGAGGTCGAGTAGTTGCGCTTGCGCAACGTTGGAATCAGAACCATCATTTGCGCAAAATTTACTTGAGGTTGTAGAAATGCTTGGGCGTAAATCGAATCGCATCGCGTGTGCGATGTGAGCGGGTTTGGCTTCAGTAAGAGAGCGGCAATAAAAAACGGAGTAGCGTTGATACTCCGTTTTTTATTGGTGACCCATCCGGGAATCAGAACCTTTAACTCAAATTTGCGAACAAATTTGAGTTGTACGACTTCTCACGACCAAATGAGCGTCAACACAAAAAGGGAGCAACTGCGTTGCTCCTTTTTTGTGTTGGTGAAACGGACGATTGGATGTCCGAACTATTAGCCATATTTTCAATTTCATCGGATGTGGGAATGTTGATTGGCTTATCGTCAAAGGTAGCCGAGAGTAACCGTTTGGTTACTCTCGGCGCTTTGGTAGCGTTGAAAGTTGATATACTTAATACTTTGAAGGTGCAACCCCGGTATGCTTTTTGAAATCTCTTGAAAAGTCGTAAAGACTGGAATAACCGAGGGACAGGGCGACGTCGGAAAGGGTGCCGTAATCACTTTTTAGCATTTCTTTCGCCTTTTCTGTACGAAATTGATGTACATAAGTAATTGGAGATACCCCCATTATATTCGTAAACAATTTTCTGAAATAAACCGTTGACATTCCCGCAATAGCGGCAAGCTCGTCGTTTGTGATATTCTCGTTATAATGCTGAGAAATATATTCTACGGCAGGAGCGATCTTTTGTTGCTTTTCTGTTGGAAGATACTGCGCCTCCACTGCTTGCATGAGAACAAGAAGGATCGAGTAGGTATCCCTGATGCTTTCGAGTTCAACCGTAGGTCTTTTCAGGTTTCGTTTATATTCCAAATCCTTGAATTTTTTTAGAATTTTTTCACCGTTTTTCACCGAAAAGGATATAGGTTCGTAGAATGTCGATTCACTTTCAAATTCAATGATTGAAAAAAGCCCTGATCTCGTACATTGCCATTCGTATGAACAGCCTTTAGGCAGTATTACAATATGTTCAATGTCTGATAAAAAACGTTTTCCGTTAGAGCTATAGACCGTTTCTCCTTCATATTTTATTACGGCTGCCCAACGCTCACGGCTATTTCTTTTTAATTTTGTATTTTCAGGAGTGTACAAAGTCGATACTGAATATACCTTTGTTATGACCAAATCAGATAAAATATCAATAGTCATTTTCTTTCCGTCCCTTTCTTTTCTTGAGATAATTATATCACAAAAGTGAAAAAGAATCAATAGCTTTTGTATCAAATATGATAAATCATAGCACATTTGATATTTACTGTAATGGTGTTGTGTGCTATACTTTTTTTCGGAGGTGATTTTATGAAACAAAAATTATCGCAATTAACTGCTCCTGCTCTTGCGGGTGTTGTGAAAGAAAAGAGCGCCAAAGCGGCGATCGCAGAAATAAACAATTGTGTCTATGACGGAGCGGATATGATCGATCTTCATCTGTCATGTCTTGAAAATACAGAGATCGATGAACTCAGAAAGATTATCACTTTTTCAAAATTGCCCGTTCTTGCACTAAACTACAACACCACTTATGAAGGAGAGAACGCCGGCTATTCCGAGGATGACCGTGCAGATCTCTTTCTTCGTGCCGTGGAAGCGGGTGCAGCCGGAATTGATATGCAGGGCTACACCTTTCATTTACCATCTAAGAATGAATTTTGCGGAGAGGACAAATATTCCTTCACCAAGGAAAATCCCAAAGAGATTATAACTGATGAAGAGATCATTGCAAAGCAATGTGAGTTCATTGAAAAGGTTCACACTATGGGGGCAGAGGTGCTTCTTTCCTGTCACCCGGGCATTCCTATGACGGCTGAGCAGGTCGTTGACCTTGCGCTGTTTTTGGAAAAGCGGAATCCAGATATTATAAAAATTGTTACAAGAGCAGACAACGATAGCGATCTGATCGAAAGCATCAAGGCGATGATACTGCTCAAAAGGGAGATCAAAACGCCGATTGCCTATCACGCAAACGGGAAAGCGGGTATGCTTACAAGAATCATCAATCCTCTGCTTGGCGGACAGATCGCTTTTTGTGTGGATCGCTATACCGAGGCAAGTGTTATGGAGCAGATCGATCTGCGGACGGCGGCAGTCGTTCAAAATGTGAAAAAAATTACGGAGGACTAATATGAAGCTATTTGAAGGACGCACCGCCATGGTCACGGGAGCGGGAAAAAATATGGGTAAGGAAATCGCGCTCTCCTTTTCCAAAAACGGCGCGAATGTGATCGTTTGCGATTATAACGAGGAGGCCGCAAAGGAAACTGCCGAGGAAATCCGTGCTTTGGGTGTAGAGGCAATGCTCGCCGTTTGCGACGTGCGTGACAGAGAAAAGATATTTGCCTATGTGGCAGAGGCAGTGGAACGCTTCGGAAAGGTGGATTATCTTGTCAACAATGCAGGAGGAAGTGCGGGATTGCTCAAAAAGCTGACTCGTTTTGTAGATGCCGAGCAATCCACTCTTGATTTTGTAATCGATACGAATTTGAAGGGCGCAATGCACTGCGCACAAGCCGTTCTGCCTTCAATGATCAAACAAAGGTACGGAAAGATCATCAATATTTCCTCGATCGCTGCCGTTTGCGGTCTTTATGACCGCGTAGATTATGCGGCGGCAAAGGCAGGTATGATCGGTATGGTCAAGGCGCTTGCCATGGAGGTCGGAGAATATAACATCTGTGTCAATGCTATATCCCCCGGCGCTATCGAGCGAGACGGCAAACGGGGCGTGCATATGACCTATATGGGAGAGAACGGCATGGGCGGCACTACCAAGGATATTGCGGATACGGTGCTTTTCCTCGCTTATCAGGACTATATTACGGGTGAGAATATTATTGTGGACGGCGGAAGGACCTTAGGACCGAGCCACCGTTAAAGGGAGGTAATACGATGAAATCAAAGAAAATCGTTTTTACCGCTCCTCATAAAGCAGAGCTTTTGGAAGTTGACGTTCCCGAATTGAAAGAAAACGAAGTGCTGAGCGAAATGGAATATACCGTGGTCAGCGGAGGCACGGAGCGAGCAAACATTATGGCAATGCCAAACTCCGGCGGCAACAAGTTTCCAAAATCATTGGGGTATTGCGGTGTAGGACGCGTGATGCAGGTCGGTTCTTCCGTAACAAACGTTGCGGTGGGTGACCGCGTGCTTGTTTATCACGGAAATCATATGCAATATAACGTCACTCCCGATGTCAAGGTCACAAAGGTAGAGGATGATTCCATTTCTTCTCTTGATGCGGCATTTGTTATCATAGCATCTATGGGTCTTGGCGGCGTGCGCAAGCTTGAGCTGGAGCTTGGGGAGAGTGCTATGGTTATGGGACTTGGACTTCTCGGTATGTTTGCAGTTCAGTTCTTACGTCTGAGCGGCGCATATCCCATAATTGCCGCAGACCTCAATCCTTCTCGCCGCGAGCTTGCCCTGAAGCTTGGAGCAGATTATGCCTTTGATCCGTCTGAGCCTGATTTTGTTGAGCAAGTAAAGGCGGTGACAAAGGGCACGGGAGTTCGTGCCACTGTTGAGGTTACAGGTGTATCTGCCGCAATGAAGCAGGCACTTGAATGCGCTTCTTGGATGGGAAGAATATCATTGCTTGGCTGTACCCGTGTTTCGGATTGTGCGGTGGATTACTATCAGCAGGTGCATCGCCCAGGTGTCAAGCTCATCGGCGCGCACAATTTTGTGCGGCCGAAGGTAGAGTCCTATCCCCATCATTGGACACATCAGGATGACTGCAAGGCAATCCTTGATCTGATTGCCGCGGGACGTATTCAAGTCGAGCCTATCGTTTCGCGTGTTGTATCTCCCGAGGATTGCACAGAGATTTATAATCAACTTTGTGACGACCCCGCATTCCCCATGGGAACGGTGTTTGATTGGAGAGATACGTAATGAAAAAAATAAAAATTGGACAAATTGGAATAGGACATAATCACGGTGAGGCAAAAATGAAAGCCGTGAGAAAATTTCCCGAGTTGTTTGAGATCGTGGGCTATGCCGAGGAAAACGAGAGATGGATAGAAAAGCGCGGAGAGCTTAAAGGCTACGAGGGACTCCCCCGCATGAGCGT
>SVTF01000039.1 GCA_015063905.1 Oscillospiraceae bacterium
ATCGCCGACTACGAGGCGAGAAATCAGACCTACACGCAGGCAGATCTTGACAAAGAGGTCGTGGCGAAGCTTGTGGGTAAGGCGCTGAACAGCGAAAAGTTCCTTGCGCGTTACGCGCAAAAGGATGACAAGCTCATCAAGAAGCTCGGTAGATTCCTTAAGGGTATCGTTTCGGCGCAGCGCGAGGACGCCGAACTTTCCAAGGTCGCTACAAAGATGATGGCGATGTTCGATAAGGCGTTGGGACAGGAGAGTGTTGGGAAGACGAGTGGGACGAAGTTTGATATCAATTCCTCTAAAGAATCACAGCAAGAAGCCATGGAAAATAATATAAAACAAGTTTGTCAAATGTCTTCTGTTGCACAATTAAGTGGTAAAGAGTTTGAAAAGGGAGAAGTTGATATAATAACGCGGGTTACTGCTTTCTTCGATGAACACGGAAATGTTGCAACCAACCCGGAGCTTGGAGACGTAACACTCAATAGACGAGGAGTCAAAGATGATATATCCCATAAAATGTATAGAAAAAAAGCCGCATCCTTTGCGGCAGTTCCTGACGTTATCCAAAACGGCAAGGTTGTTGATTATCAAAAAAATTGGAAAAACAGAGGATATGATACGGCGGTAATTGCCGCGCCGATAGATATTGACGGAAAACCTCATTTGATGGGAATAGTTCTTCTCAAAGATAATAACAATGACAATCAGCGATTCTATGTACACGAGGTTCTTTCAATAGAAGAAGGAGCCGCGCCGTTCAAGACCGGGACCGTTAATACTAACGGTGACCCCGGCGGCGATGCTCCTTCTATAATTAGTATACTCCAAAAAATTGCAGATGTCAAGAGTTCTGATAAAAAAGATTTGGCTCCGAAGAAGAAAAATACGGCAGGCGAGGAAAAGGCTGGCAATAAGACCGAAAAGAAAACCGAGAAGAAGGCGGAGGACGCCGAGCTTTCAAAGGTCGCTACAAATATGATGGCGATGTTCGATAAGGCGCTGGGGCAGGAGAGCGTTGGGAAGACGAGTGGGGAGCAAAGATCGATAATTCAAAAGGACGGAAAATACTATAACCCTACTGACGAAGAAATAATAAAAAATCACCCCACGGTAAGTGAGGTGGCGGTGAACGATGCGAAGTATTCTCCCGGCATTACTATGTCCGAGGCAGAGTATAAGGCGTATCGAAAGGAGCAGAGCGCAAAAGCTAAAGAAAATTTTGGTGTTTATACCAACAAGGATACTGCATATAGTGACCAATACGGAGAAATAAACGCCGAATTTTGCAATTTGACAGTTGGTAAGACTAATTTCTACGGTGGTGTTGCGCTGTTTGATATTCTTCCTCATATTCCGCAGATATTTGAAAATGCCATCGTTTTAGATACGAAGCCTGATAGCGATGCTGATCCTCATATAAAAGGTGTCGTTGATTTGGTGGGTTATGCAACGCTTAACGAAAAGTATATTGCTGTTGTAAAGCTTAACGTGAAGGAATACGTGAACGATGAAGCGAAGATCTACGACAACAAGGTTCTTACAATAGAAGAACTTACCGTTGTAGAGCGAGAAAGTCAGCAAAGTGCTAACAGTACATCGTCGGCGGTAAGTTCTAAATATATTATAGCACGTTTTCGTGAGAATGTCAACACAAAAGATCAAAAAAATTCATCGACACAAAACGACGCGCCGAAGGAGCAGCGCGATCTTAAGCCGAGGAAGAAAAAGGTGGAGGCTGACGTTGAGCGCGATGAGAATGGTAACGTTAAAGATGAGTTCTTTGAGGCGGCGGTGGCGAGAGCGATTGAAAACGGAAACGTTCAACAGTCGGAGCAAAAGCCGAGCAGAGAGGTTGCTATAAAGGAGAGACTCGCCGAGCAGGAGAGGCGGCACAAGACGCTTCTCAAAAAGGCTATAGTTGCCGAGGAGAAGATCAAGCGGCTTCAAAAGAAGATCGAGAAGGACACGGATGCTGAAAGCATCAAGGAAAACAAAAAGATCCTCCGATACTACAAGAAGGAGTTTAACGAGATCATTTCCGATCTCAGCACGCTCCGAACCGATATGCGTTTGCAGGGTTATGATTTTGAGGCGGCGCAGAGGCTTATTGGCAATCAGGCGGAGCAGATCGAAAATCAAAAAAAGACGATCTCCGATCTTCAGCGAGAGAAACGGGAGCGCCAACGACTCGATGCGGAGGAGCGCATCATCAAGGAGATTGAAAAGCAGGAGTCAGCTCGGCAGGCTAAGGAATATGCTAAGCAAAAGCAGGAGATCGGTAAGGTTTTCAGCGAGGCGGAGATAAAGAGAGAGCTTGATAATATGCTCCAAAGCGGTCTTATGTCCAAATTCTTTGGCGGTCAATACAAGCCGAGTATTGAGCAGAGCAAGATAAACGCGATAGCAAGATACATTGCTATACAACTCAATTATGCCGGTGATGCGGAGGGCAAGAAGGCGAGGGAGCTTATATTGGCGGCATCACGCGATATGGTTAGCAATATGAAGCTCAAGGATGAGGTGAACGGCGGAAACACCACTCTCGGAGCGCTTGTGGATGCCGAAACGCAGGCGCAGTTCATTGACTTTGTACAGAGTGATCTGCTTGATATTTTCAAAAACGTTGGAACGCTCAATCCTCACGCCAAGATGATTCAGGCTTATAGAAATCTTAAGCTTCAATACGAGCAGAAGCTTTCCGAGACTAAAGAAGGCAAGTCTTGGAGTCAGGAATATCCCAAGACGTATCAAGCGGCTTTAAAAATGCGCGCGCTTGCCAAGCAAAAGAAGGGAATTGGTTCGGACAGCGTTCAGGACATTACCAAGGTGATGGCAGGCTTGGTTGACGAGAGCGGTCACTTCCACTACAAAAACGTTGATGCTGCCATGAAATCGGCATCCGCTTTCTTTGCGGGCGAGGCTTTGAAATTACAGAGCGAGAGATCGGGCTTGTCGGACGATTCCAAGATCGCGGATGATGCGCTTGTATGGACATTCAATCCCGAGCTTCAGGAGATGGTTGATTATTTCATACAGTTGAGGCAAGGACGCGAGGGCAAGATGCTCACGAGCGAGGAGCTTAAGCTGGTAGGCGACGTTCTGCGCGGTATGAGAACCACGTTGGAGCGCTATAACAAGGAATGGATCAACGGTCGCTGGGTGGACGTTGACGTAGCAGCGTCGGAAAGTGTTGCAGATCTGACGAGAAGCAACAAATCAAAGACGCTTGTCAGCAAATTTCTTGATACGAAGCTCGGCAAAATATTGAACAACGTATATTTCTACGAGGTCCTTTCGCCCGAAACCGTTATTGAATCTCTTGAGGATTTCAAAAACGCCGGATTGCTCAAGACGATGTATCACGATGTTCGCACTGCAAAGCAGAGGGCTATAACCCGAGCGGCAAGAATGAAGGCGGAGTTCGTTGAATTTCTTGACGCTAAGGGTGAGGTGGAATTATCTCGCAATAAAAAAACATCGGCAAACGATGATTTAATATCGGTTGCCAAAGAATACGGTATCAATATCACAGAAAAACAAATGTCTGACAATGCAGAACACGTTGTTAATATGGACAGCGTTGCGAAGCTTACAGGCAAGGAGTTTGAAGCTGATGGAAAATCTTCTCTAAAAGATAAAGTAGTTGGTTTCTTTGAAGAACATAACAACAAAGTTGAAACGGAAGAGCTTGGAACAGTTGCTTTAACTAAAACAAGTTTTAGTGACGACAAAGGTCACGGATTGACGAGAAATAAAATTGTCTCTTTTAGTGCTATTCCCGAAGTGCTTCAAAATGGAAAAGTGATAGATGTGTATAAACCGCAAGGCAAGCCTTATATTCGCGTTACTGTTGCGGCTCCGATATATATTGAGGGACAAAAGTATTATATGGGAGTTATGGTTCAAAAAGATAACCAAAGCAACCGAATGTATTTACACGATGTAATAACAGAAAAGGCAACCTTGTCGTTAACAAACGGAGCCAACCGCCAAAATGGCGAGGGAATCCGCGACGAAGGTCACCTTTTCATTACTAGTATACTACAAAAAAGGCTGTCTGTCAACACTTCAAAGCAAAATAATGATAGTGAAAATAATTCCAAATTCGACCCTACGTGGAGGAATGAGAAGGGACACAAGAAGACCTACCGTCAGAAGCTCAATGACAAGATAATCAATATCAACGGCAAGCAGATCACGCTCGGCGAGGCGATCTATTTGCATATGCTTATGAAGCGAGATCATTCTCATTTGGGCCTTGCGGAGAACGGATACGTTACCTATGACGATAGCGGACACGAAAAGGCAAGAGTCAAGATCACCGACGTCGACGGCGCGCAGCAGGAGCTTCTAACTCAGTTCGATGAGACGGATAAGCTGTTCATCAAGAAGGCGGAGCGCTTTTTCAACGAGACCGCGTCCAAGATTAAGTATGATGCAGATATGGAGATATTCGGATATTCCAACAATGAGGGCGGCTACTACGTGCCGATCATTCGTGACAGATATTCGAGGCTTAACGGTGTTACCGATATAAGACAGTCAGCAGGATCTGTTGCTACCGTTTATAACAAATCCTTCACCAAAAACATCGTCAAGAACAAAAAAGCACTTGAGGGTCAGAACATTATGCGCATTATAAGCGATCACGCGGACGGTCTTGCCGATTACGCTGAGCTTTATTTGCCGCTTAAGGCCTTTGACCGCGTTTACAATCGCGGAGTTGCGACGGATGACGGTATTAAGTCGATAAGACAGGTGCTCAACACGACCAAGTGGAACGGAACGGAGAAATATCTCAAAAAGCTCTTTGCAGATATTCAAGGACAGTCAAGCGGAGAGATTGGCAATATTGACCGCGTTGTTGGTTGGGTGCGTTCGAATTGGGTAAATTCGGTGCTGGGTGCTAATCTCAAGGTCGTTGCAACGCAGACCACGTCTCTTGGCGCGGCAACCCAGATAATTGATGCAAAGTACATAACGCGGTGTTCTTGGATCATCACTCCCGGCATTGACGTGAGCGTGATCGGTGAAAGAGCCGACAAGTACAGCGAGATCATTTTTGCGCGTTCTTTTGATATGGGAGCGCTTCGCGCGCAGGGTAACATTGACAAGGTGACGGAGCTTGGAAAGAAAACAGGTGCGCTTATTGAGTGGATGGACCGCAGGGTATGTCTTGCCGTGTTCCACGCTGCAGAGCTTTCCGTTGAAGAAAGCACCGGGCATAAGGTCGGCACGGAGGAAAACGCCAAGCTCGCCGCCAAGCTTGCCGATGAGGCGATATACACCACTCAGTCAATGAACAGCACGGCAGAGAAGTCCGCGCTTCAAAGAGAAAAATCCGAGATCGCTAAGCTTTTCAGTATGTTCACGAGCGACACCGTAAAAAATCTTTCGCACCTTTGGGGCAACTTTATGAAATGGGATGCTCACCGAAACCGTATGAAGAACGGTGAGGCGGGGTATGATGCTCAGCTCAAGAAGGACGGCAAGGCAATTCGGCGAAGTATGCGCACGATGGCGATCACCGGCGTTATGCTCGGTCTTATATCGCAGGGCTTCAAGTATCTTTACGCCAAAGAGGAGGAAGAACCCGAGGAAAAGCAAAAGGATTTTGTCATTGATATCGTTTCGTCGACTCTGAACGTTTTCCCGATAGTTTCCGAGGTTGTGGACAAGCTGTTCCTTGACTACGATATGTCTATAAATGTGCTTGACGTTGCAAACGATACTATTGACGCCATAGGCGGCGGCTTCGAAACGATGGGCAGTTTGCTCGCAGGTGAATACGTTTCTGACCAAAAGATAGTAAAGACGGCGGCGAACGTTGGCGGTAGCTTGTTGTCTTTGTTCGGCGTTCCTGTGGATCCTTTTGTCAGAACAGTTACGGGATTGCTCAGAAGATTCGCGCCCTCGGCGGTGTATGGATATGACTCGACAATGTATTCAACCTCATACACGGCTGATCTCAAAAAGGCGGTTGAGAGTGGCGACGAGGCGTTGGCGGAGCATATTCTGACGTCGCTTTATAAGAACGAGGCGACGGGTGTTTACGCGTCCGAGGAGCTTGAGGAGATCGCAAGGCTTTATTCCATCGTTGACGAGGAGGGCAAGCATCCCGACGTCCTTCCTCAGAAGATCGGCACCGAGATCGAGGGCGTTACGCTCTCGGCGGCGCAGAGAAAGCAATTCGAGTCGGTCTACGGCGGTGCGAGCAATGCGGTCGTCAGTCTCATCGGCACGGACATCTATCAGGATATGACCGACGAGGAGCGCATCAAGGCGATCAAGAACACATACAAGCTTTACTATAACCGCGCAAAGAGCGCGACGCTCGGTACGGAGCTTAGCAAGGTCGAGGTATACTCGGCGCTGCTCGGTGACAAGTCGGAGCTTTACGTTCTCGCGCAGGCGAAGCGCGTTTATATGAAGGAGTACAAGAACCGACGCGGCAAGAAGGTAACGGTCAAGGAGCAGGTCGAGGATCTGCTCGACGAGATGGAGCTTTCCAAGGCGGAGCGCCTGATATTGCTTTACGCTCTCGGCTATAGCGGCAAGGAGAACACGGCGGCGCTGATCAAGCTTTTGAATTCTCTTAAATTGCCCGATGAGGAGCTTGCACGGATCGCGGCGGCACTTGGTTTTGCCGTGGAAAAGGGCAAGGTCGTTGAGAAGGACGAGACGGCGTGATGGAGAATGAGGGGGCTATCCCCTCTGAGCCTATGGAAAAGTCGTTGACTTTACCACAGGCTCATTCACCCCGCACCTGAAGGGTCCGGTCTTTCGGGCGAGAGGAGCGCGGAGAGCGTTTTAGTTAGAAGGAAAATTGAAAAGCACCCTTCGGGGTGCTTTTTTTATGCTTAATTTTCCGCGGGGTGTGTACCAAATGCCCGATTTGGTACAAATATTGATACCAAATAGGCATATTTTTTTTGGTATGCTATGGGTGCCAATAAAAAATCAAGAAAGGAAGGTGTATTTATGGCTAACAAGAAACATGGGGGCAAGAGCCCTTACGCCGGTAACAGCGGCAAGCCTGTGGTGGTGAGTGGCATTAACAAGACCACGACCTCTATCAAGATCAAGACGCCGAAGGGATGATTATGGAGAAGCTGATCAAGAGGATAGGGTTGCAGTTCTTTGCGGCGAACGACGAGGATATTGACACGGACTTCGAGGACGATTTCGACGACGTTCCCGAGTTCTACGGCTGGGATCACGACGATGAGGATGAACCTGACACGGAACAGTCCGACGATGATGCGGAGGAAGATGCCGACGGCGGCTCGGATTCCGACGATGATGCGGACGAGGACGGAGAATCCGAGGACGAGGCAGAGGACACAGGAAACGATGGCGGCGAAGATGATGAAGGAACGGATGCAAGATCCGACGCGGAGGAGGCAAAGGATGCTCCTCCCGCTGAGGATAAGGCACAGGACAACGGGAACGAGGAGCTTATAAGCGAGCTTAAGGCTCTCGGGTACGTTGGCGACGATTTGGCATCACTCACGGCTGACATCAAGAAAAGACGCGAGAACGCGGAAAAGAACGCGGCGTCCGAGGAGAGACGCGCGCGCAATGCAGAGGGTAAGGGGCACGTTAGTTCCTCGAGACCCGGCAAGACGGCAGGCGGCGACGGTGCGGGAGGCTTTTCCTCCAAGCAGGTGCGCAATCTGCAGCAGACGCTCGGTTGCTCTTACGAAAAGGCGAGAGATCTTCTCGCAAAGCAGGTCAGAGCGATCGGGTAAGCCGACTGTGTCGGCAGTTAAGAGTGAAGAGTTAAGAGTGAAGAGTTAAGGATGAAAAACGCGAGGCGTTTTTCTCGGATCTCTGCTTTTTGCTACACAAAAATCAACAGAAAGGAATTCTAAAAAATGTTTAATCTTATTTACAGAGACGGTGCCCGCGAGAATGCGGGACGTTATGAGACGCTGGAAAAGAATGCAGCGTCGACTGCATTTGAATGCGGTCAGGCTGTGGAGCTTTCCGAAGGCAAGGCGGTGGTTACCACGGGAAAGGTTTACGGTATAGTTGCGGCGGATTCGCCCGCAGGTGAGGGCGCAGTTGTCGTTCTCAAGGTGGAGCACGACATGGTGTTTTCGGTGCCTACGACGGACGTTACAGGGCTTGTCAAGGGCGCAAAGTTTGCTATCGCGACGGGCAGTGACAACGGCAAGCTCGGTGCTAAAAGCGAGACCGGCGCGGCTACCATCGTTGACGTATGCGGCGCGACCAATGTGGGTGACCGCGTTGAAGTCAGATTCGAATAATCTAAGGCAAGGAGGACAAATAAATGCCTAAAGTACAAATTACATACAACCAGAGCATAAACGGCAACAAGAACGTCAGACTCAAGGGCCTCGTGCCTCTCGTGTCTGCTCTTATCGAGGAAAGCACCCAGAATCTCGACAAAAAGAAGAGTGCCATCCCTTTTCTCTTTAACGAGAAGAAGTCGGACAAGCACACTGAGTACATCGCTATCGAGGACGGCTACGATCTGATGGATCCCACCTTTGACGGTGACAGACCTAAGACCGACAAGACCGCTCACGTTGGCGAAAAGAAGATCTCTCACATCAACTTCACAAAGCACGTCATGTTCACCGAGCAGATGATGGAGGACGCTTACTATCAGCTTGATCCCTCCATTGAGGTCAAGGCAAAGAGCCTGCCCGACAGCTATTTCAAGACTCGCGAAAAGATCGCGCAGCTTGCATACATCGAGGCGGAGAACGCAAGCTTCGACTATCGCGGCGAGAAGATCGACCTTACCACCTATGACGGTAAGCCCTTGTTCTCAACCAAGCATACCTACGGCGTGGAGGGCGGTCACGCTTTCGGAACACAGTCCAATATTTTCTACGCGATAGCTGACTCTACCGATCCCAACGACGTCAATCCCGGACTCGTTGCGGAATGGTTGTCGCAGATGGCGGCTGAGATAAATCAGATGAAGAACGCCAACGGTGAGGCGCAGGATTTCGATGCGGATACGATATTCGTTCCTCGCGGAGTTGAGACTACACCCTTCGTTGACAAAGTGCGCCGTGCTATTGGCTCGGATTATTTCCCCGGCACTGCTAACAACGACATCAACACCCAGGCGGGTCAGTGGAATTTCGTTCCTCTTACCCTTTGGAAGCCCAAAACTCCCGAGATCATGGTGATGAGCCAGGATGCAAAGCAGATGATGAAGTCTATGTTCTACAACCGTATCACGCTCGGCGTGAACGCTTGGACGGACGAGATGACGGGCAACCTCAATTATCGCGCGAGAACGAGATTCGGTCTCGGTCACGTGGATTACAAGCACGTTGCAAAGCTTAAGATCCTCGGAAAGGGCGCATCTGCTCCCGACGGTGCCAAGGTGCTTTAAGAGGTGAGATATGACCGGGAAAGAATTGTTAGAGAGGATGCTCGTGCTGGGCGGCAGGACGGATTGGCAGGACAGTCAGCAGGCGTCTGCGGCGATCAGCGCGGCTAATCAGGCGATAGGCGAGGTCAACGTTCTTTTCCCACTCA
The DNA here is from genome assembly GCA_015063905.1 of Oscillospiraceae bacterium. Taxonomy (GTDB): domain Bacteria; phylum Bacillota; class Clostridia; order Oscillospirales; family CAG-272; genus SVTX01. The sequence goes on from SVTF01000039.1 coordinate 9,526, forward strand.
CTAAAACGGTACGGCTTCTTCATTATCCCCTCCGCCCCGTTGTCTATCACAAGGGAATCGTGGTCCACAGGGGCGGCGAGGATATGGAATTCAATGCAAGCGGCATAAAGTCGCTTGCATTCGCTGTATCGGGGACGGGAAAGGCTAGGCTTTGTGTAAACAATGTTGAGATGACTAATATCGACGAAAAAAACGGTCTGATCAGAGAAGACGGCGAGCCGCTTTTTTATGATGATGGGTGGTCGGATCTGAACGATTTCTTTATTTACAGGTGGACAGGCGCAAAGCGTGCTGACGTAAAGCTCGTATTTTCGGGCGAGTATTCCTACATGATAAAGGATCTTTCTTTTTACGACGACGTCGCGGGGGATATGCCCGAGGACGTTGCGCCGTTCGGAGCATGGACGGAATACGATCTTGACGGAGTCAAATATGCGAACGGCAGATTTGCTTCGCTTGCCGCATCACCTGTGATGATCGACGGGGACGAGCCGCGCGAGCTGCGCGAATACAAGGTTGAAGGAAGTCTTATTTATCTGCCGAGCAACGTATGCGGCGAGGTGGAGGTCAAATACAGAGCGCGTCCTACGCCTCTTACGCTCGACAACAGGGAAAATGAGCTTGATATCGACGCGGAGCTGCACGCTCTCATTCCTCTTAAGGCGGCTTACTACGTTTACTGCCTCGACGATCCCGAGGCGGCGGAGAGGTGTCTTGCCGAGTACAACCGTCAGATGCCTCTCGTTGTGTCGCGCTTGCGCAAGGTCAAGACGCCTCGAAAGCTCAAAAATGTTTGGGGAGGGTTTTAAGTTATGTCGGGTTCAAGTTACGTTCAATCGTATTCGGGCTTCGTTGGCGTGGATTTTACAAGCGATCCCGCATGCGTTGCAAGAAATCGCTTGGCGCACAGCGTCAATATGTGGCGCGACTACGACTCCGAGAACGGCGCCGCAATCGAGACATTCCCCGGATTTCGTACGGCTGTCGGGCTTGCGGATGAGTGCGGTGAGATACTTAAGGTGTATCACTTCAAGGCGGAGGGCAAGGATTATCTGATTATCCACGCGACACGCGGAATATTTGCGGTGGATGTGGCAAATGTGGCTACGGAAGCAAAGGAGATCAAGCTTGAGGATAGGATAGATTTGGGTGTATCGGAGGAGTACTCTCGGTCGCTTGGATTTTACCAAAATAATAGGCTTTATATTATTTGTGATAATCGGTATTATTGCGTTGTATATGGTGATAGCAGCTTTTTATTAATGCGAGTAAACGTAGATATTACAACACGGGTAAGCGTGAGCGGAAAGTGGAGGCTAAATGAAACGATTATAATCGAAAGCAATCAGTTTTGGAATGTAGAGTTTGAAAACAACGGCTCCTCGTTCGAAGCAATTCAGATTTTGAACACTGACATTGTTGATGGAGTTAATATCTATACTTTGTTTTATTATCCTAAAGACGGATACGAAATATCTGTTTATAATTCAACAAAAAAAACATGGGAAAGCGATGAGTATAGGACTATTGATTTTGGCTCTGCGGTTCAGCAGGTAGACGCAACGTTTTATGAATGGCTATTAAACAACGCGGTAAGAGAATGCGGAGAGAAGCAAGAGAATACTTTTAAACCATATATCCCGACAACTTACTACAACGGCAAGCCTTACGAGCAAAGAAACATGTTGATTAATCAAACTTGCCAGCTTGAAATCAACGGAGGTGTTGAATCAGGTGGATACGTTCATATTCCATTGCTAGAAAAATGCGAATATGGACAATATGATGTATATATCGACGATCAATTGACATATGACACCGATACAAGCACGGAGTTTGAAAATGGTGTGAGCTTGGTAAAAAATGATGTATACGACGAAGAGAATGAAAAGTGGAAACAAATAAAGATCGTGTATACGACGTTAGACCCAATCAAATTTAATACTATAGAAGAGGGAAAACATAGAAGCGTTGCCTCTCTTGAATACGGCGGGACGAGTGTGGATGCGATACTCGGATGTACCAAGGCTGCGGTTTATGACGGCAGGGTGTTCCTGACGGGTAATCCTGCGCTTCCCAACACGGTCTTTTATTCGGCGAGAAACAGCACCGGCGCAAACGATCCTACCTATTTCGGTGTTTACAACTATTTCAACGACGGTTACGGTAACACGCCCAACGTTGATATGCTGTCCACGCCCTCGATGCTTATGGTCATTAAGCGCGACACGGTGCAGGACGGCTCGATATACTATCACCAGGGCACCGATAACACGGACGAAGATTCTAAGAACCTTATTCCGCGTATCTATCCTTCAACAAGCGGCGCGGCGGGTATAGGCTCGGTCGGGACGCTTGAGTCTCGCGGCGTACTATCCTGCAATTTCCTTGACGATATGGTGCTTTTGACGAAGCGCGGTCTTGACGGTGTTTCCAAGGAGGCAGTCAATCTGGAGCGCACGATCGGACATCGCTCGACGTGTGTGGACAAGCTTCTCTTGCGCGAGGATCTGTCGGCGGCGTCTATGACCGAGTGGAAGGGTTATCTCGTCATCTGTTGCAACGGACACATATATCTTGCGGATTCGCGTTCGATGACGCAGCACCGGGACGGCTCGTATCAATACGAGTGGTTTTATCTTGAGGGGCTTGTGACGAGGGGCAAGGATCGCACCTATGTTTTCGAGGATAAGATCCCTGACGGATATAGAGTAAAGGACGTTGACGATGTGGTTGATAGCGCCAACATCATTACCGAAGAAATAAACGGGGTTTTGGTCTGCTACGTGAAGGAAGGCGACTATAAATATCTCGTCGAGCCACAAGGTTGGGAGCCATCGGATAACAAGATATGGGACGTTCTTGCCATTGGAGATTTACTGCTTCTCATATCGGACAAGAACGTTTGCATCGTTAACACCGATATGGAGCGCGACGAATACGGCAGATTGACCGCCGAGGCTTACTCCTTTGACGGATGCGGTTACGTCTCGGGCTGTGCTACGAGGCTTGACGACTGCGGGCGGGTGACGACGCGTAAAAATACCATCTTTGGCATGGTCGTTGCGCGATTTAAGACGATGATCGGTTCAAGATGCTCGGTCAAAAGCTCGACGGACGGTCGTTCCTTTGATAAGCTATGCGACGTTGACAACAACAGAAACGATTGGGATGATCTCGATTACGGCAACGCCACATACGACATAGACGCCGATCACGTTGCGGTTATTCCTGAACGCTCGCGCGGCTGGGTAAGAAAGCAATACTATTTTTATTCGGACGGATTTCGTCAGCCGTTCGGTCTTTATGAAATGTCCTACCACTATAACACAGTGGGAAGGATAAGAAGATAGGAGGTATATATGAACGAAAAATATTTCGGTAGTGACACCGATATAGAAAAGCTGAAGATAAGTGACGAAGACGTCGACAAGGTCAAGATCTCGAAACTGCCCAACCGCCCCAATTCTGTTTCGGCGTTTGGAGGAACGGCTCTCTCGGCTAAAGATCTGAAAGAGAAATACGACGCACCGACTCAGATGATCAAGGACAAATTCAACGCTCTTGTCGGCGAGATAAACAAGATCGAGGGGCCCAACTCCGCGGAGCAGAATAGAAGGGCTGCGGAAATCCTAAGGGCTGAGGCAGAAAACGCGAGAGCCGCGGCGGAAATTGAAAGGGGTAATGCGGAGGAGCTGAGAAATGAAGCGGAGGACGCAAGAGCCAATGCGGAAATTGTTAGAGTTGATGCGGAGAACACAAGAAACTTAGCATATGAGAACGCGGAAACTGAAAGAAATAATAAGTATGCGGCTGCGGAAGAAAAAAGGCAGGAATACTACTCGAAAATCGAGCCAAATCTTCGCGCCATTGCCGATATTCAGCAAGGGTTTATCAACGAAAACGGAGAAGGTGAGGGCGGCGCTTTCGTGTCGCTTCTTCAGGCTTATCCCATAGGTTCGATATACATGTCGGTCAACGCAACGGATCCCGCGACCTTGTTTGGCGGCGAGTGGGAGCGCATA
>SVTF01000040.1 GCA_015063905.1 Oscillospiraceae bacterium
GACTCACCTTGTCAATGGCAAAGGAGCTTGGACCGTCGGGTGTTCGCGTCAACTGCGTTGAGCCGGGCGTTATAGACACCGATATGAATGCCTCTTACGACGAGGACGATATAGCAGAGCTTTGCGAGCAAACTCCGCTTTTCCGCATTGGAGATCCCTCCGAGGTGGCAGAATTGGTATATTTTCTCGCAAGTGAAAAGGCGTCGTTTATAACCGCCCAGGTTATCGGCGTTGACGGCGGATTTGGTGTCTGATATGTCGGACAATAAGTTTTTAACAGTAATGGCTATATTTGACGACCAAACACAAAAAATGCTCGGATACCTCCAACAAAATATTATTGATACCGCAGGCGAGGGAACTCAAACGATGGGAATCCCTTTCCACGTAACGCTCGGTAGCTATCCCGTATCCCTCGAGGATGAGGTCGTGGAAAAAATAAGATCCGTTGCCGCCGTCACGCGCGCTTTCCCCATAAAGCTTTTGGGATATAACAGCTTTGGCGACTCGGTTCTGTTCCTTGAGCCTACCGTTACGAACGAGCTTTTATCTCTGCGCAAAAGCTTTGAATGCGATTATGCGAACGGCTTTGAATGGGTCGCTCACGCCACGCTTTTTTGCGGCGCGGAGAATAGGGTAAGGCAAGCGAAAGTGCAAGCGCCAAGCCTCGATTTTCCAATCGAAGCAAGTATCGTTGGCATCGAGCTTGGCGAGTTTTTCCCGCCTAGAAAGATAACAAGAATTGATTTTGAAAAATAGAGGAACTATGAAAAATATACTTTTGATAACCACGGGCGGCACGATAGCAAGTTCCGAGGGTGAGTGCGGACTTATGCCCACGCTCGCGTCCGAGCAGCTGCTCTCGCACGTTCCCGAGGTAAGAAAAATGTGCAGAGTGTCAACCGTTCAGCTGTATAATCTCGACAGCACGAATATGCGGCCTGAGTATTGGCTTGAGGTGGCAAAATACATCCGTAGCGTTTACGATGAATACGACGGCTTCGTAATAACACACGGCACGGACACTATGGCGTATGCGGCAGCAATGTTGCATTATCTTATACAAAATAGCAAAAAGCCCATTGTGCTGACGGGTGCGCAGATACCGATAGAAAAGCGCGACACGGACGCGCGCGAGAATCTCAACGATGCCTTTGCTTACGTATGTGACGAGGGCGCGTGCGGCGTGCATATCATTTTTGGCGACACGATAATTGCCGCAACGAGAGCCAGAAAAACGCGCACCAAGAGCTTTAACGCCTTCTCAAGCATAGATTACCCCGAGATTGGATTCATTCGCGGTTCGGTCAAATATTACATCCGCGAGAGCGTAGTTGGCGAGCCTGTGTTCTGTGACGAGATAGATTCGTCGGTGATCGTTGTCAAGCTTATTCCCGGAATGAGCGCAGATATTTTCGACTTTATCGCGGACAGATACCACGCTGTAATTATTGAAAGCTTCGGCGTTGGCGGCTTGCCTTACTATGACAACGATGAGTTCGTTGAAAAGATAGAAAAGCTTATTAACAAAGGTGTTCGCATAGTTATGACGACACAGGTGCCGCACGAGGGAAGTGATATGGGCGTATATCAAGTCGGACTTCGCATAAAGCAAAAATACGAGATCCCCGAGGCGTACGATATGACCACCGAGGCGGTCGTTGCAAAGGTGATGTGGGCGCTCCCCAAGAGCCGCACCGCCGCCGAATTTGCAAAGCTTTTCTACACTCCTATCGGAAACGATATAATCTGATGATCAAAAGGGAACAATTTCTAAAGCTCTTGACCATTTCCCAAAGCGAAAACAGAAAGCGATGCTTTGAGTAAATGTATGTAAAACGGTGTAGGTCGCAAAATTTCGAGTTGCACCGTTTTTTGTTTATGAAAGGAAACGTATATGGATAGATTTACTACTTTGAACGAATTTTATACTAAAAATGACGAGGATATGCGCTTTGAGAGTAAGCACGGGCAGGTTGAGTATCTGACGACTTTGAAGTATATTGAAAAATATCTCGAAAAGGGAATGAAGATAATTGAGATCGGTGCGGGAACGGGAAGATATTCGCATTATTTCGCCCGTAAAGGATACGAGGTAGATGCGATCGAGCTGATGGAATGCAACGTTGAAGCGTTCAAAAAAAACACCCACCCGAACGAAAAGGTGACGATCAGTCAGGGTGATGCGATAGAACTTGATGGTATTCCATCGGAAGTATATGATGTAACGCTGCTTCTTGGGCCTATGTATCATTTATATACGGTCGAGGATCAGCTATCGGCACTTTCGGAGGCAATTCGCGTCACCAAAAAGAACGGTGTGGTATTCGTTGCATATTGTATGAGTGATATGACGATGTATCAGTACTGTTTCGGCAGAAATATGATACTTGATGCCAACAAGTCAAATAAAATAGACGAGAATTTTAAGCTTTACTCATTACCCGAAGATATTTTTCAACTTTACCGCAAAGAAGACATAGACGCATTGATGGCAGATTTCTGCGTCAATCGACTCCATTACGTCGGCACCGATATGCTTACACATATGATGCGTGAATGTGTTGACAGTATGACGGATGAGGTGTTTGATATTTATATGCGGTATCATTTCAACGTATGTGAACGCCCCGATATGATAGGGGCAACGAATCACGTTTTGGATGTATTTAGAAAGGTGTGACAATGAAGAAATTAGTAATAATCATAGGGCCTCACGCCGTTGGAAAAATGACGGTAGGGCAGGAGCTGTCAAAGATAACGGGATTGCGCCTGTTTCACAATCACATGTCGATAGAGCTGACGAGAAAGCTGTTCGATCATTCCGAACCCGAGTGGCACGAGCTGAACGGAGCAATACGAAGAAAGGTTTTCGAGCTTTTCGCCAAGGGTGATTTTGAGGGCTTGATATTTACCTATATGTGCGATTTTGATATGCAGAGCGAGTTTGATTATCTTGACTCTGTAATCAAGCTTTTTGAAGAAAACGGAGCTGTTTACCACGTAGTTGAACTTTGCGCCGATTTTGACGTACGACTTGAGCGCAACAAGACAGAAAACCGCCTCGCAAACAAGGAATCCAAGCGCGACCTTGAATGGAGTGAGAGGGAAATGCGCAAAACAAGCAAGGAGCACCGTCTCAATTCCTACGACGGTGAAAAATTGCCGTTCAAAAGCTATATCAAGATAGATAATACGAACAAGTCTGCCGCCGAGGTGGCAAAGCTGATCAAGGATCATTTTTCGCTGTAATGAAAAGAAAACACATAATTTTTTTAATTTGCGCAAGCGTCGTTTTGTCGGCACTTGTTGGCTGGATAATCTGGGGAAATCTTGCCATTGAGGTGACGGATTTTTCGGTGCAGAACAGCGAGATTCCCGAAGCCTTTGACGGATTTCGAATCGCGCAGATATCCGACCTTCATAATGCCGAGTTTGGAAAGGAAAACGCCGATCTTGTGGCGCATCTTGAGCGCGTAGAGCCCGATATTATCGTTCTGACGGGCGATATTATCGATTCTCGCAGGACGGATATTTCCGTGGCGATCGATCTTGCTCCAAAGCTTGTTGCCATCGCGCCAACGTATTACGTCACGGGTAACCACGAGGGAAGACTTGACGGTGAGGAATATAAGGAACTGACTGACGGATTCCGCACAGCAGGCGTTATCGTGCTTGAAAACGAAGCCGTAACCGTAACGAGAGGCACGGACAGTATCGTGATAGTTGGCGTTGAAGACCCGAGGCGCGACGAGGGTTGGACAGAGGACGACGAGAAAACCGTGCGCTTTGAGCGAATGGAAAAGAAGCTTACCGATCTGTCGGACAAATATAAAAACAGCTATTCGGTTCTTTTGTCGCATCGCCCTGATATGCTTGAGGTGTACGCCGAGTCGGGCGTTGATCTCGTGTTTTCGGGACATATGCACGGCGGACAGTTCCGCGTACCGTTTTTAGGCGGCTTGTATGCTCCGTCGCACGGTTTTTTCCCCGAATACGACGCAGGACTCTATGAGCTTGGATCAACAGATATGATAGTCAGCCGCGGACTTGGCAACAGTCTGTTTCCTTTCAGAATAAACAACCGCCCCGAGATAGTGGTGGTAGAGCTTAATGCAAAATAAAAAAATCAGCGCATATCGCGCTGATTTTTTTGTTTTTTTTTATGCTTCTGCAAGTATCTTTTCGTACCAGAACATTCCGTAATTGAAAGCCTCGAACATACCTTCCTTGTCGGATTGCTTGAGTATCTTTCCGTCGGCGGAGCTGATAACCTGAATGAGTATCTTGCCGGGAACCTTTATGCCTTCGTTTTCAACGTAGGACATGATCTCGAAAACAAGCACGCACTTTTCGGAAAAGTCGCCGTAGCAAATAGTATCCTTTTCTCTTACGAGGGGCTTGTTTTTATAATACAGGTATTTACCCTTGACCTGTTCTCTTGTTTCTGCCATATCTATCACCTCGCTCTTGCCCGCGCAAGAGCCCTTTCTTTACTCATATATCCAATACAGTATACCACAATTTTACCGCCAAGTCAACCGATTTTTAAAAATTTGCTCATTTAGTCCTGCATATAGGGCTTGCACTTGACAAACATATCTGTACAGGTGCTTTCAGGCAGGGCAGAAGAATAAAGCTCGTCTGCTGCTCGGCAAATAGCCGTTTGTGTGCAATCGGGGGCATCGGCGGGCTTTGTTACGATAGCAAGTCCGTCGATTTTACGCAATGAGGAGAGCAGAGCGCGTCCCGAAGTACTTGCAGCAAGCAGCGTCGAATATTCTGGCAGAGAGTCTGCCGCCGCGTCCGAGACACCGAGCAACGAAAAGAGAATAACGCGATTGATTCGGGCGTTAGTGTATTTTGAGTTGTAAGCTCCGCAAATAAATTCGTCAAAATTGCCGGAGGTGCGAGCAGAATTGCAAAGGCGTTCAACTATTCCGCACCCGTCCTGCGCTATTACGCATCCACCCGAGCGAGCGACCACGCGCGACTGTATTTCAGAGGGAGTCATAAGCTTGAAGAATGAATGGACCTCGCGTCCTATATTGCTTAAAGCGGCGGGAGCAAGCCCTTTGCTTATCGAGCCCTCGATCTCAATAAGTACTTCATCGGGCGTGTGACCTTTGATAGCGCTTGCTCCATTTTTCTCTTGAGCTATTGCAGCCCGGATAGCAGAAGCACTGGGCAGAGAGTCTATCCTTAACTCTGTGTCGTTGTATCCAAGTCCTTGGCGCTTTATTGGGACTATATTCATATCGCATCCAAAACGGTTTATTGCGCGAATGTAGGAGATGGCAAGAATATCGTTTGATAGCAGCGAAACGTCCTCCCCAAGCACCTCGCCAATAGCATCAAAATAGGATTTTGCAGAGCCGATGGGGCTTTTTTTCTGCTTTTCCTTGTATATCTCGATAAATCTATCTGTAGCGATAGCTTGCGCAGCGCGTTGCAGAAGCGCCTCGTTTGCGCACTCGCTGCCGAAAGAGATGTTTTGAATACCTAATGAAGCTAAAATATGAACTCCCGCGGCAGCAAAGCCCTCCGCAGAGAGAGAGGAATAGGGAAAGGGAAGCTCCAACACCAGATCGGCGCCGCCGAGAACTGCACATTTGGCACGAGTATATTTGTCAAACATGGCAAGCTCGCCGCGTTCCGTAAAGTTACCGCTCATAACGCATACAATGCAATCAAACCCCATGCCGCGCAGAATATCTATCTGCCGCTTGTGCCCCATATGGAACGGATTGTATTCGCAAATAATGCCAACAGGTTTCATTAGCTTCTCCTTTCTTGAACTTATTCCTTATAAGTATATCATCTTTGTTTGCTTCTGTCAAGAATCTAAAAGCGACAGAACAAACTCTGTCGCTTTAGATAAATTTAAAATGGTTTAAAGAAAAATAGCTTTTTGCCTATGGCGAAACACGCTTTCCAAAGAAGCTTGGTGTTTCTGTATTCGTTGCGGCACTTTTTATACAACGAGCGGTAATCTTTATATGTGTTGACATCTTCTGCTCGGGGAAAACTTCCGGGCGTGATTTGCTTGTCTTTACGATACCGTTTGTATGTCTTTTCAGTGATTTTAAAAATGAGATTGCACTCACGGTATTTTTCAGCAGTCATGTTTTGAAATCCCGACGTGAGACAAGCAATAATAGCGATTTTAAAAACTATGTCTTCCTCGGCATCTGCATAACTAGTTGTGAATGATACTATATCCCTAAACAAGTAATCCCACTGAGTTGTTTTCCATTCTATAATACCTAACTTTACTCTTCCAAGCAACTCGCTTCTGCGTTGCCAATACTCGGAGTTGTCTTCGGTTGAGATATTAACATACGAATTATTTCCGCAAAATGAGCAATGATATCTTACTTTATTATTTTCCGCGCCGCTTTGAGTCATTTCTGCTCCGCACCGCGGACAGGAAGTGTCTATGGTTGTCATGTTGTCACCTTAGCGTATAGCGCTGATTTCAACAATATAGCGACGAATATTCTTGATATAAACCAAGATCTGTTCCTCCTCCCAAGAGGGCTGCTGAAGTGATTTGGTGAGGGCGTCGAATTCTTTTTGGATCTTTTTTTCGATACTCTTGGCGTCGTGTGAGGGAGTGGCGACAGTGTATTGAAGATCATCCATCATAGTCTTGAGAGCGGTTGTGACTTTTTCGTTTTCCTCCGCGTAGAGAAGAAGCCCATGAGTCTTGATAGCGTAATTTTTCATAAACTCGTTATCACGAGTAACATTTTTTGCATATCTCTTTTTAAATAATCCCATAACAATAACTCCGTCGAATAATCAATTTTTAATGATTTCGTTTACTTCAAGTCCAACAAGAATCGAGCTTGAACTTGCCTCGGGCACGATAGTGAGTCCGTAATGACCAAATACGTCTTTCATTTTGGGGCAGAGGTCTTCACTTATCTTAAGAATTTCAGCAGGCATAAGACCCACATAGTTTTCGAGTGAACGCTTTTCTTCTTCCATGTATTCCTGAATTTTTGCACCTATCTGAGTAACGAAAGACTCACAAAGGAAATCGCGAAGAGCTTCTGTGTTGAAAAGCTCTGCGTTTCTTTGAGAAATACACTTGCTATAGAATTGATCAGCCTTTCTTGCGGCGTCAGTGGGGTCAATATTTACATAAAACGTACCGCGAGCGCCAACTTTGAAAGCCTTGTTTGTGTTGATATCTGACAAAACAAAGGCAGTTTTTGTCCCCCAATTTACCTTTAGATTAAAGTCTTTGGAAAGACAAACTATTTTTGCGGTGTGAAACTTTTTCCTGTCTTTGTTCGAACCTTGTTTTGTTGGATCAGTAGAGAATGGGTAGATAGGGCCTCCAAATGGGCGAGGCATTCCCATAAACTGCCCATCTCGGTAAAGGAGATAGTAGTTGTCGGCACTTGCCATAACGCAGTATGTATTTTTAACATCCGCGGAATAATCTTCAAGGGTACAGCAAAACTGGTCCTCTTTCAATTTAATATCAACAGGTCCCGATTTCTTTTTTTTGAAAAACATGTCAATTCCTTTCCGTCGAGTAGCGACACTGAAATTTGATACAATTGGCTTGCTTTGCCAGCAACAGATAATTAAGTATATCACAAAACATCTGACAAGTCAAGGGGAATTTATTCGGCTGCTTACATAAATTCAATAGCTTTTGACCCTATTTCATGTTTTTGCTTGACAATAGAGGATAGATATGGTAAAATTAATACGTATTTACATTATTAGGATCGGCTAGAAGATCGAAGGGAAGAAACAATGGAAGTATTACAGCATCGGTGCCAAGAGTGCGGAGGAGAATTACATATAACAGAGAGTAATCTCTGGGTATGTAATTACTGCGGTAACGTATACGAGGAGCATGTCGCAGAGCAAAATACAAAGAATATGCGAGCAATGTTTGACGAGGCAAAGCAGGAAATAGTCTGCAATTTGCGCCGTAACCTTTATGATGCCGTAAATGCGGAATACATAAGCACCATAGACGTTAAAAGCTGCTGCTTGGAAATCAAAAAATACCTTCCCGATGATTTCGCGGCAAACTTTTATGAGATAGCCGTATCCAATAACGTAAAGCGCTTGACAAAGTACATACGGCATATAGATGTTCAAAAGAATTATTGCGAGATAGACAGTATCATTCGATTCCTTACCAAATCTCTTCAAACCGAGTACCTTTTAGAATTAAACAACCTTGTAGAGAGAGCGTATAAAGCTCGCGATCTTTCATTGTTTGAAAAGTATTCCACACAGATATCAAAAGAAGCCGAAAAGGTTGTTAACGGAGTGTACGAGGTAAAAATGCCTCGTGAGGTATTTGTTGCATATTCCAGCAAGGATATGGAAAAGGTATCCGAGCTTGTCGAGGTGCTTGAGGAGCAGGGATTAAACTGCTTTGTTGCCGCGAGAAACCTGCGACACGGAAAGGGCTCGGTAGAGAACTACGACAGTTTACTTAAGGAGGCAATGGACCATTGCCGTTCTTTCGTTTTTGTATCGAGTGCGAATTCGCGTTCGTTTAACTGTGACGCGCTTATCAAAGAGCTTCCTTACGTTCAACAAAAGGACGTTGAAAATGCGCCTGCGGAGTATAAAAACAGCTACGGAACAATGCCGCATAGACTCAAGAAACCGAGAGTTGAATACAGAATAGAGGAGAGTCTTGGGTTCAATGCCGCAGACTCGATCAGCAACGAGTTTTTCGATGGGTACGAGCGAGTTTATTCTCCCGAAGAGGTTGCGGAGCGTGTTGTCAAGCAGCTTGTCAGATCGCAAGAAGAAAAGGCAGCCCCCGCAAGACCCGTCCCAAAGCCCGTAGTAACAGAAAAGCAAGTTGTAACGACAGTCGCGCCCGCCAACAGCATTGAGGCACTTCTCAAGCGTATTTCCATTTTCCTTGAGGATAATGATATGGAAAGCGCAGACCGGTACTGCGAAAAAGTACTTGATATAGATCCTGAGAATGCTCGCGCATACGTTGCAAAGCTTATGATAGATCTTGGAGTTAATTGTCAAGACGATCTTGTAAATTGTGCCACTCCTTTTGATGATAACGGAAACTATAAAAGAGCCATACGCTTTGCGGATGAGGAGCTTGCAGAGCAGCTCAAAGGATATATAGTAAGTATCAATGAGCGAAATGAAATAGATCGAAAGAATAGTATCTATGCTTCTGCGTGCGATCTTATGAAAGACCGTAGCGTTTCGTCTTATCAAAAAGCTATTTCTACGTTTGGAATGATTCCAAGCTGGCTTGATTCAAAAGAGCAGATACAGGAGTGCAAAAAGTGCATTGAAGAAATAAAAGTCGCGGAAGAGATTGCTCGGAAAGACGGTATATACGATAAAGCGGAAGCCCTGGCTGCGCGAAAATGTCAGTCCACCTATGAATCGATGGCAACCATAAAAGAAGCCATAGTACTCTATAACTCAATACCTAATTGGAAGGACTCTAACCAAAAGGCAAAAGAATGTCTTAACAAATTCCAACAATTAAAGGCAACTTTGGAGGAAGAGCGCAAGGAAAAGGAAAGACAAGAGGAAATTACCCGTCAAAAGGTTAATAAATTCCTAAAGATTTCTTCGGTTGTAACCGTTGCAATTTGTGTTGTCATAGCGATAGCCGTTCTTTTAAACAATGTCATTATTCCTCGTATACAAACTGTCAACAAATACAATAATGCCATTGCGCTTATGGAGTCGGGACAGTATACGCAGGCGAAAGCAGAATTTGAGGCTCTTGACGGGTATAAAGATTCTGCACAGCATATTATTAATTGCAATAATGCTATAGAGCAAGCTAGACGTGAAGCTAAATATCAAGAAGCCATCAAATTGATGGACAAAGGAGAATACGAAAAGGCTATTAAAGAGTTTAATTCGGTTAGCGGGTACAAAGATAGTGCTAATAAGATAACCGCGTGTCAAACAGCCATAAAGGATATCTCCTACAACAAGGCACTTGCACTGATGGAAGAAGGCAAATATGCCGAGGCTATCGTTGCGTTTGAGGCATTGAACGGTCACAGTGATAGTGCAGATAAAATAATAGAGTGTCAAACTGCGATCAAGGATATTTCCTATCAAGATGCGCTTGCGCTTATGAATGAGGGCAAATATGCCGAGGCTATCGTTGCGTTTGAAGCATTGAACGGTCACAGTGATAGCGCAGATAAAATAATAGAGTGTCAAACTGCGATCAAGGATATTTCCTATGAAGATGCGCTTGCGCTTATGAACGATGGCAAATATGCCGAGGCTATCGTTGCGTTTGAGGCATTGAACGGTCACAGTGATAGTGCAGATAAAATAATAGCGTGTCAAACTGCGATCAAGGATATTTCCTATCAAGATGCGCTTGCGCTTATGAATGAGGGCAAATATGCCGAGGCTGCGAAAACATTCGAAAAACTTGGTGAATATAAAGATTCTGCCGATTTGTTGGCGGAATGTAATAATTATTTGGACTTCACTTTCACACTTCACGATGCTTCCGATGGATATATGAAGGAAGGGTATTCGATTACTTTGTATAAAGGTGATCGTTCTGAATTAACGTTGCCAAGTATGTATATGGGGTTGCCTGTAACATCCATAGAGTATCGTGCGTTTGCCGATTGCAGAAATCTAACTAAGATAATCATTCCCGAGGGAATAACCTATATTGCTGCCAATGCATTTTCAGATTGTATTAATTTAACGGAAATAAGCATTCCAAAAACAGTTAATTATATGGGAAGTTCTATTCTTTTGGGATGCAAAAATCTTAGAACTTTAACGATACCGTTTTTAGGCTCTTACGCAAATGATGATTCAGTCAATTCCTTTTTAGGATTTTCTTTTGGCAGTACATCCAATATCGATAATGCTAATTATGTTCCAGATTCACTGAAATATGTAACAGTAACGTCGCAAAATAAAATAAGTGGTCGTGCATTTTATGGTTGCTCTAGTATTGTTGGCATAACGCTTCCTAACGATCTTGTAAGTATCGGTGCTAGAGCGTTTTCCAAGTGTGAAAATCTTGAAAGTATAATTATTCCGAGTAATGTTACTACTATTGGAGTAAGTGCTTTTAGTAATTGTTCACGCCTACACAGAGTTACTATGAATGACGGCATAACAGATATAGAGAATTATGCTTTTTCATACTGTCAAGCATTGAATAGTATAATAATTCCGAAAAGCATTAACAGCATTGGAGATTACGCGTTTGTGGGCTGTGATGAATTGGAGAGTATTACTTACTTAGGAACAGCAGAGGAATTTGCTAACGTAACAAAGGGTACTAACTGGAACTATTCGGTCAGCGTGACGTTCAAGCCCCAATGTGACGGCGTGAACCACTACGTAGAAATTCTTGCAGCAGTTGAGCCGACGTGTACGGAAAATGGACTTACGGAGGGAAGCCGGTGCTATGGTTGCGGAGCTATAATAGTGGAGCAAAAATCGGTTGCCGCACATCATGACGAGGTAACGCATGAAGCTAAAGCTCCAACGTGTACCGAAGTCGGTTGGGATGCGTATGTCACCTGCACAAGATGTGATTACACAACTTACGTAGAAAAACCGATAGAAAACCATGATATTGTTGAGTATTCGGCGAAAGAACCTACTTGCTCAGATGTCGGTTGGTTTGCTTATGAGGAATGTAGCAAATGTGATTACACAACTTACGTAGAAAAACCGATAGAAAACCATGATATTGTTGAGTATTCGGCGCAAGAACCTACTTGCTCAGATGTCGGTTGGTTTGCTTATGAGGAATGTAGCAAATGTGATTACACAACTTACGTAGAAAAGCCAATAGATGATAGTAAGCATCAATATAACTATGAAAATATTTGCACAATATGTCAGCATTATTCCGACGAGGGTGTTGTATTTACGTTATCCAATGGATATTTCACGGTATCTGATTATACAGGAAACGCATCCGAAGTGATTATTCCGTCTACATATATGGGAAAACCTGTCACGAGCATAGGCGAAGATGCGTTCAATGGTTGCAGCAGCCTTGAGAGCATAGAGATACCCTCAAGTGTCACGAGCATAGGTGATTGGGCGTTCGAGAATTGCAGCAGCCTTACGAGCATAGAGATACCCTCAAGTGTCACGAGTATAGGTGAGTATACGTTCAATAATTGCACAAGCCTTGAGAGTATAGAGATACCCTCAAGTGTCACGAGTATAGGTGAGTATACGTTCAATAATTGCACAAGCCTTGAGAGCATAGAAATACCCTCAAGTGTCACGAGTATAGGTGAAAGTGCGTTTGAAGGTTGCACAAGCCTTACGAGTATAACTCTGCCTTTTGTTGGAGAAACCAAGAATGGAACAAACAATACTCATTTTGGATACATATTTGGAGCATCATATTATAGCTCTAATAGCAGTTACGTTCCAACAAGTTTAAAGACCGTAGTAATTACCGGCGGTACAAGCATAGGTGATTCTGCGTTCTGTAATTGCGACAGCCTTACGAGCATAGAGATACCCTCAAGTGTCACGAGCATAGGTGATTGGGCGTTCGACTATTGCAGCAGCCTTACGAGCATAGAGATACCCTCAAGTGTCACGAGCATAGGTGATTGGGCGTTCGACTCTTGCAGCAGCCTTACGAGCATAGAGATACCCTCAAGTGTCACGAGCATAGGTGGCTCTGCGTTCTGTTATTGCACAAGCCTTGAGAGCATAGAGATACCCTCAAGTGTCACGAGCATAGGTGAGCATGCGTTCTATAAGTGCAGTAGCCTTGAGAGTATAGAGATACCCTCAAGTGTCACGAGCATAGGTGGCTCTGCGTTCTGTTATTGCACAAGCCTTACGAGCATAGAGATACCCTCAAGTGTCACGAGCATAGGTGATTGGGCGTTCGAGAATTGCAGCAGCCTTACGAGCATAGAGATACCCTCAAGTGTCACGAGTATAGGTGAGTATACGTTCAATAATTGC
>SVTF01000008.1 GCA_015063905.1 Oscillospiraceae bacterium
TTCCACGAATACCGCTTCCCAAAAATCGTGGCTTTCTCCGTTGAAAACGAAGGGCTCGGTCCAATCGTATTTTATAGCGGTATAAAATCCCTCTATCTCAAAGGTTGATTTAGCTTCATAATAATTACACATACTATCCTCAGACTATCTAAAAACATATATTTAATAGCTAAAATGGTATAGATATTAGAAATTGAATTTGATATAATTAGTATACAGCAAGAGTATGACTTTGTCAAGAAAAAATATATAAAGGGGTGTATTTATGAAAACGAAGATAAAAATCGGGTATG
Source organism: Oscillospiraceae bacterium (assembly GCA_015063905.1). Taxonomy (GTDB): domain Bacteria; phylum Bacillota; class Clostridia; order Oscillospirales; family CAG-272; genus SVTX01. The sequence goes on from SVTF01000008.1 coordinate 294, forward strand.
TCGGTGTTGGAAGACGGGGACTGCACATCTTGGAAAATTGCTTTATAAAGATGAATGACGTTGAGATAACCGTTCTGTGCGAGAGTGTGGATAAGCGTATCGAGATGGCAAGGAAGGTTTTTGCCGAAAACCAAAGGCCTATGCCCAAGTTCACGAAGCGCTACGACGATATACTTACCGATCCGGAAATTGACGCGGTAGTTATTATGACCGGCTGGGACTCGCGACCCAAAATGGCAAAGGCAGCGATGCTCGCGGGCAAGTACACGGCAATTGAGGTCGGTTGCGCAGAAACTCTTGACGAGTGCTTCGAGCTTATTTCCGTCTATGAGCAGACGGGAACTCCTCTTATGATGCTTGAAAATTGCTGCTACGGCAGGCGCGAAATGTTAGCTCTTAATCTTGTTAAACAGGGTCTGCTCGGCGAGCTTGTTCACTGTACCGGAGCATATTCGCATTACCTGAATTCAATGGAGCTATTTGCCGAAATGCTTTCGGAAAATGAGAAGTCTGAAGGTGTAACTCACTATCGTCTTAGGCATTACATCGAAAAAAACAGAGAGAATTATCCCACCCACGAGCTCGGACCTATCTGTAAGGTTTTAGGTATAAACCGAGGTAACCGCATCATTAAGCTATCTTCCTTTGCATCTAAGGCGGTTGGTATCAAGTCTTTTGCTGAGGAGAAGTTCGGAAAGGATAGCGAGTACGCCAAAATCGATTATAAGCAAGGAGATATTATAAATACCATTATGACCTGTGCCGGCGGTGAAACTATCTCAATCGCTCTTGACACCACGGTTCCGAGAGCTTATTACAGCCGAAATTTTTCGGTCAGAGGCACCAAGGGAATGATGAGCGAGGAGCGTCTGGCTGTGTTCCTTGAGGGAATGGAAGAGCCCGTCCGGGACAACGAGGAAGAGATGTACGAAAAATATGATCACCCCCTTCACGCCGAATATGAAAAGGTGGGCGCAAGAGGTGGTCACGGCGGAATGGATTGGCTTGTGTGCCGCGCCTTTGTAGAGGCGGTAAAGAACGGAACCAATACTCCTATTGATGCATACGATACGGTTACTTGGCTTGCTGTTGGTGCTCTCTCCGAGCAATCGATCAAAAGCGGAGGAATGCCTGTCGATTTTCCCGACTTTACAAACGGAAAATGGCAGAACAGAGAGCCTGCCGCCTTGGGGAAATATTGCCTTGATGAGATTTGTATTGATGAGAACATAAGGATAGTAAACGAAGGATAAGAAAGAAGAAGACAGAAAAATGCCGTATTTAATACTAGCCGCCGCAACGATCTTTATGTCCTGTAACGGTATTGGAGCAACCCTTTATAATCGAAAAAATTCATCCTTTAAGGAAACAGCCAAGCTATATAACCTTCTTATTCTTGGGACCGTTTTTATCTGCTGGTTGATAAAGTTCTTAACGAATCCGGTGTTTGATTTTACGGTGATTATCTATTCCTTGGTATTCACCGTAGGGTACACCACGGCTATGCTCTCCTCAATATGTGCATACAGAGAGGGATCGATGACGCTTTCCTCTCTGATAATGCAGCTTTCTATGATTAGCGCTACGGTCTGGGGCTTCTTTTTTTGGGGCAGTGAGATAACGGCTCCAATTATTGTTGGACTGTTGCTTGTAATTGTTGCACTTGTGCTTTGCCTCTATACGGGTAAGGTTGGAGAGGGAGAAAAAAAGAGAATAAGTGCAAAGTGGATCTTATACATTTTACTTTTCTTTGTGGGAAATTCTGTAGGTACAATAACACAAAGAACTCAACAGCTTGATTTTGACTCTGCCTATGGCGATTTCTTTATGACGGTTGCCACAGCAGTGAGCTTTGCGGTATGTCTTTTCGTATATCTTAAAAGCGATAAAACCGATGCGAAAAAAATACTTGAGGGGTCTTGGTACGTACCGATTCTCTGCGGAGCTTTCAATTTTGTTCAGAATCTTTTTGTTATAAAACTTGCGGCTCTTCTTTCGGCTAATATTGTATATCCCGTTCTTATGATAGGCTCGCTTGCCGTAACTAGTATATTCTCAATCGTTATATTCAAGGAAAGGATGAATTGGTGGCAGTGGTTAGGTGTTGTTCTCGGTGCAATTGCCATAGCTCTGCTTTGCTAATTTTTACGCGAATATTGTATAAGATGCTAAATAGAGTTGTAATTTTGACCTCTAAAGGCAAAAAGAAAAGCAGAGTAGCAAAGCTACTCTGCTTTTCTTTTTGGCATCATACTTTACGACTCAGAACCCGCTCCAATCGCTCGCGATTGGATTCGACGTGCGCTAAAATTGGCATTAAATTTAGTGCGACATTCGCGCACGTGAGGGTTCAGAGTCATACGTAAATCGCAAGCGATTTACTAGGTCGAGTTTTGCTGCGCAAAACTTTGCCTTACGGTATGCAAAATCCAAGTCGAAAGTCTTGGATTTTTTCATTTGTGTCCGTAGGACACGATTGGAGGGGAAGGAGGTGACGTGCCAAGCTACCACTTTGAAGATTTTACGGAGGGAGGCCCCCCGAAGTGTTTTTTGTAATGTCTGTAAAAGCACGAATAGTCCGAAAAGCCGTATTTTTGGCTGACTTGTGTTGGTGACATACCTGATATGATATCTTTATGGGCGTAAATCAGCTTTTTTTCGATAATATATTTATATAACGGTAAATCGAGGTCGGATTTAAAAGCGTGCATGATGCTTGATCTTGAATAATTCAGATTTTTTGATAAATCCGCAACCGTCAACGGAGAACAAAGATTTTGATTTATATAATCCAAGCACTTTGCAGTGATTTTTCTGAATTCTGTTGATATATTTTCAGTACTCGGAATCAGATGCCCAAGCTCTACCAGCACGGAAATCAGCTTTGGCATTATCAGGAGCTTTTTATCGAAATCCGAATACTTATAATCATCAAGCGAGGTGAAATCGCTTATTATGCCGTTGGTCAGTGACTCAATAACGCTTATGTTCTTCATGTTTTTGGAGATTAGCTGATCAAATTCTTTAGTGTTATAAAAATTGAACACGTATCTTTCGTAATCTGCCTCGTCGCCATTAACGTGAAAACTGTGAAAGGTGTTTTCCGGAATTACAATGAGCGTGTATGGCTTCAGTTTAATTGTTTTTTGTTCTGTTGTAAAAAAGGCATTTCCGCTTATAAAAAGAAATATCTCGTGAAATTGGTGAAATTCTTTTCCGAAGATATCACGCATCCCCTTGGCGTGCTTATATTTAATACTTGGGGTTTGTATTATGTGCTCAAACGTATTTTTCATAGATCTCTCCCTTGTGCATTGCGATGTTTTAATTATAACACAAAAATGCACAAATTACAATTATATATGCACAAATCGCAATTTAAATTGGTATTTGTTCGATATATAATTGTGAAAAGGAGTTGGCTTATGAAAATTTTACTATTGGATTTTGGGAGTAGTTTTGTAAAATACTCATTTTACGATAATGAGGCAAGAACAAACACAGAGATGCTTTCGTTAGCGTTTCCTAAGCCTGTCATAGATGCCGACGGGCGCTATGAGGTTGATTGCCGTATGATAGACGAGGTTTTGTGGCGCATTATGAAGGATGCGGAATTAAATGAATGTGTTGCCGCATTTATTTGCGTTCAAATGCACGGATATTTTTTGAAATATAAGGGCGAATTTTCAAATTACATTTCCTGGAAGGATAAACGGGGTCACGCATATTTGGATTCCACCGAGGAAAAGGCACTTTTTGATAACGGAACCGTGCTCAAGGCAAATCTGCCTCGCGTATCGTTACGTGATTATGCGTCTCTTGAAGATAAGGAATTTTTTACGTTTGGCTCGTATATCGCATACAAGCTGACCGGAAATAACGTAACTCATATAACCGATGCGTGTGCTAGCGGATTGTTTAACGTTGACACGTGTACTGCAGATAATTTGTTTGAAGGACTTTTGAATCCAATGGTGGTTAGAGAACTGAAGCCTTGCGGAAGATATAAAAATATGGATATATATCCCCCTATGGGAGATCATCAGATCAGTTTTTTAGGTGCGAGCGCGCTTGACGGGGAGGCGGTGTTGAATCTCGGAACGGCAGCCCAGTTGTCGCTCTTGGTGGATGAAGATGTGGAACGCTTTGACTCGATTGAATACAGACCGTATTTTGTCAAAGGAAAGCGAATCGCAACGCTTTCGGGAGTCAGTGGCACAGATACAGAGGGGATCATTTCACGGATAAAAAGCTTCTCAAAAGCATTTGAAAAAACAAAGCGCATTTTAATAAGTGGCGGGGGAGCAAGCGATCAATATGATTTTCTTTCAAGTGGGCTGGAAAGACTGGGGTACAAGGTTGCGCTGTGTTGCAATAACGTAGGTAACAGTGGGCTTAAAATCATTGCGAACGGTGTGTATCCTTTGCGGGGTACGATGTTGTCAGAGGTTGAATTTGTTAATTTTCCGTACGTACTTAAAAAAGCAAATTTGGACTTTTTTATCATAGATAATGAACACGGAAGCTTTGAAAACAAAACGATAACGTCGCTTGCAATGAACGCAAGGCATGCTGATATTCAGGCAATCGTCAGACTTCCGAATAACGACAGAGCGATGATAACAAAGCTGGCAGACGGTGGCGTGAGCGCATTCCTATTGCCGATGACCAACCGAAAAGAGGATATCGAGAAGGTGGTTGAATACGCAAAATACTCTCCTGTTGGGAAAAGAGGAATTTCTACGACAAGAGCACATACGGGATACGGTGTTGCAGATATTAAGGAATATATGAAGTGTGCAAACCAAAGAATGAAGATTTATGCGCAAATCGAGACCCGCTTGGGCGTAGAAAACGTGGAGAAAATATTGAATGTGGACGGCATAGAGGGAGTTTTTATAGGACCTAACGATCTCTCTTGCGATTACGATTGTATGGGAGACACGGAAAAAATCAAAGGGCTTATTTCTGTAATCAGCAAGGCGTGCGCAAAAAATGACAAGCCTTGCGGTATTATTACGGCGGATAAAGAGCTGATAAAGCACGCGTTGCTGTGCGGATGCTCAATGGTAAGCTGTGGTAGTGAGATAAATATGTTACTAAAGGGCGCGCAGGGAATAACCAATGAGAAATATCTGTAAAGATTGGGAATCAAACGATTATTGACGAGGAAATTCTTATTTTGTACGATCAATTTTCCAAAGCACCCGAGTTTTGCTATGTAAAACTTCGCCTTGCGGTGCGCCATAAAATAAAAGACCGTGTCAGAGACACGGTCTTTATTTTATCTTACGTACTTTACAACGCAGAACCCGCATGGGACGCTTGCAATTGGATTCGACGCGCGCTAAAACTGGCATTAAATTTAGTGCGACATTCGCGCACGTGAGGGTACTTGAGTCATACGTAAATCGCAAGCGATTTACTAACCGAGTTTGCTGCGCAAAACTTCGCCTGAAACAACTTTTATATCACATGGTATGATTGTTTGTTTTTGCTATATTTTTCGCTATTTTAACTCTTGACAAAGATCTACAAATGTGATAAATTAAACGTAAATAATGAAAACTTGGAGGTTTTTATTTATGGCAATCCCAAAGCCTGAGGGGCGTATCGTAGAATTCGAGAAAATGGGGTTTGGTATGTTTGTGCATTGGGGACTTTATTCCCAGCTCGGCGTTGGCGAATGGACGCTCCATTCACATAACCGCGACATAAACGAGTATAAAAAGCTCAAGGACACATTCACCGCAGAGGATTTCGATGCGGAAAAGCTGGTATTGACGGCGAAGAACGCGGGATGCAAGTATATCGTTCTGACCACGCGCCATCACGAGGGCTTTTCACTTTACGACACCTGCGGTCTTAGCAGTTTTGACGCGCCGCACAGTCCTTGCGGCAGAGATCTTGTGCGCGAGTATGTTGACGCTTGTCGAAAGTACGACATCGTTCCGTTTTTCTATCATACCACGCTTGATTGGTATCAGCCCTCATTTAATGAGGACTTTGACTCCTACCTTGAATATCTACGTCGCAGCGTGGAGATACTCTGCACAAATTACGGCAAGATCGGCGGCTTCTGGTTTGACGGAAATTGGAGCAAGCCCGATGCCGATTGGAAGGAAGACGAGCTTTACGGCACTATCCGCCGCTATCAGCCCGACGCTATCATCGTCAACAATACGGGACTTGATTTCAGAGGTGCTCTGGGCGCGCACGAAATAGATTCCGTCACCTTTGAGCAAGGCAGACCCACGCCTATGAACCGCGAGGGAATGGATAAATACATCGCGGCAGAGATGTGCTATACCTTAAATAACCATTGGGGAATCGGTTCGCTTGACTTTGATTATAAGCCTCCCAAAGAGCTTATAGAGGCACTTTGCGACTGCCGCCGTGTTGGAGCAAACTATCTTTTGAACATCGGGCCTACGGCACAGGGCGGCGTTGACGTCTATCAAGACGAGCTTATGAAGATAATGGGCCGTTGGATGTCGATATACGGCGAGGCTGTCTATCTTGGTAAGCCGTGTGGGGTAATGACGCAGGGCAAGCATTTTGCGCTTCGCGGCGACGACGCGCTTTATCTGTTCTTCTATGACCTCGGTATCGGCGGCGACAGTCACGTTACGGTGGGCATAGGCGACGATGGAACATGCGAATTCGAGGGCGTGAAGGACACGTTGTCGGGTGTTGAGTGGATGGATAACGGCGAGAGCCTTGAATTCTCGCAGAATGGCGACAAGCTTTGCGTCAAGGTGACAAGATTTCCTTATGGAATGTCTACATGCGTGCGTGTCGCAAAGGCAAAAATAAAATAATATATAAATTTGGAGGTATTTATGAGTTTTTTATGTGGTAAAGTAGCAATAATTACGGGTGGCGGACGCGCCGAGCCTCTTGAGGACGGCTCTGCGGGCTCTATCGGATACGGAATCGCTCTTGCATACGCCAAGGAGGGCGCAAATCTCGTTCTGACGGGCAGAAACGTTCAAAAGCTGAACGATGCCAAGGAGGAACTTGAAAGCCTTTACGGCATAAAAGTTCTTGCCGTGGCGGCAGATATAAACGAGCATTGTGACGGCGAGGCAGTTGCAAAGAGCGTAGTCGAGCAGACAGTGGCTGAATTTGGACGCATCGATGTGCTTATCAACAACGCGCAGGCATCTGCTTCGGGTGTAAGGCTTTGCGATCACACGACCGAGCAGTTCAACCTTGCTATGTATTCGGGACTCTACGCGGCGTTCTATTATATGAAGGCTTGCTATCCCTATCTTAAAGAGACAAAGGGAACGGTAATAAACTTTGCGTCGGGCGCGGGACTGTTCGGTAACTTCGGTCAGTGCGCTTACGCGGCGGCAAAAGAGGGAATACGCGGACTCTCGCGCGTTGCGGCGACCGAATGGGGTCCCGACGGCATAAACGTAAACGTCGTTTGTCCTCTCGCTTGGACGTCGCAGCTTGAAAAATGGAAGAAATATAACCCCGAGGCGTTTGCGGCTAACGTGAAAATGCCCCCGATGGGACATTTCGGACACAGTGAAAACGAGATCGGACGCGCCTGCGTTCAGCTCGCATCTCCCGACTTCAAATTCATGTCGGGTGAAACGCTCACGCTCGAGGGCGGCCTCGGTCAGAGACCTTAAGATCATAAATTAATTGGGCTTTGGCGAGGAGACGACCGTACGAAATCTAAAAAACGTAGGGGACGGCATATCAATTGATAAAAGCAATTTATGAATTGAAAAGTCTGTATTTATGCCATAAAAGGTGTAAATACAGACTTGTTTTATTCAGGAGTTATCATACCGAGAAGGCGCGTAAGAGTTATACGTCTTCTCATATAAGGGGAATATTTTACACAATTTACGAAAAATTCATGTGATTTGCCTATATCCTCGACGGTTATCTTACAGCCTGCTTTTATCATTGCGTCACGGCACTGCTCGTATTTTGGCACGCTGTGTATTATGTCAACGATATCACCGAAGCGTTGCTCTAAGATCTTTTCGTCAACGCAATCAACTATATTATCAGGCTCGTTAAGCTTACGAACATCGTCGGCCATATTGCCGTAAAAGGCATATACGTCATTCCAATCAACGTGTTCTCTGTGAGTTGAAATGCCGCTGTGAAGGGCAAGATCATTATATAGCTTGAGCATTTCAAGCGTGCAAACACCGACATCCTCGCCGTGAAAATTGGGTATTTTTCCGTCACGCAGTTCAATACATTCCATAAGGTGAGCTATAACGTGTTCGCTTCCGCTTGCAGGACGCGAGTTTTGCGAAAAGCTCATGCCGATCCCCGTTTTGAGCAAGGCTTCAAATATCTTTCCTGCTGTGTATTCGTCATTTATGGTGACCTTGTCCGCCATTTCCATCAGCTCATCAACCGCTGAACGCGTCAGATCGGCGATTTTGTCGCAATAATACTCACCCGTGAGGGCAACCGAAATGTTCCAGTCAACGAGGGCTATGTATTTTGCTATCATATCACCAAATCCCGCCGATTTTAACCGCGCGGGAGCGTTTGCGAGTACGTTGGTATCGCCGATAATTACTTCGGGGCTTTTTGCGGGATACGAAGATTTAAAGCCGCCCGAAACGATGGGGGCTGAGAAGGACGCGAAGCCGTCCATAGACGGAGCTGTGGCAAATATGCACAGCTTTTTTTGGTGTCTTGCCGCGGCAAGACGGCAAATATCGTTCAGCGAGCCGCTTCCGACGGAAAGTACGGAAATATCCTTGTTGCGTATGAGTTTTTCAATCTCGGATACGTTTTCCATCGTCGCAACGCGCAGGTTGTCGTATATTTTGTATTCAACAAGAAAATCCGCAAGGCTATCGGATATTCCTTCAGATGCCGCCAACGTATTTTTATCGGCAACAAGCAAAATGCTGCGTGAAAAGCCGTTTTCTTTCAGGATGCTCCCGACTTCGTGAACGATTCCTGATGAAATGCGGACGTCGCGAATCGTGGTGGTGTGTTTTCTGCCGCAGGGGCAGTCGTGTCTAAAACCGTTAATAATTTCAATAATATTCATAGTTTTTAATGATAAAGGTGCTTGATTGCAGGATAAAGTTTCTTATATTCAAGATATTTTTGGTTATATTTTTCTACCAGAGAGGGATCGGGCTCGATAAACTCGACGGTTTTTACGATCTTTTGCGTTGCCTGTTCTATGTTTTCGTATTCGCCGCAACCGACAGCAGCCAGAATTGCGGCGCCGAGAGAGGGACCCTCGTCGTTAAGTGTTCTTTCCAGACTGACGTTCAGTACGTTGGTAATTATGCGTTTCCACAGCATACTTTTAGCTCCTCCACCGCATATAGTGGAACGGCGTATATCAATACCTAAAGATCTTGCTATCTCGACGGACTCGCGCATAGAAAACGCAACTCCTTCAAGCATTGCCTGTGTCATATCGGCTCTTGTGGTGTCCATAGACATTCCTATGAACATAGCTCTTACGTCTGTGTCGTTGTGCGGAGAACGGTCACCCATAAGATAGGGAAGATAGAATACTCTGTTTTCGCCAAGCTTTTCGATGGACGCTTGCTCGGACGCGAAATCGGAGGTGTTGAGTATCTCCTCGCACCACCATTTATTGCAGGACGCCGCACTCATGACCACGCCCATAAGGTGATAGTTGCCCGCCGCGTGTGCGAATGAGTGGAGCGCGTTATGCTCGTCGCACAAAGGCAGGTCCATAGGCATAAATACCGTGCCCGACGTGCCGATGGATATATTGCAGCTGCCCTCGGAAACCGTACCCGTGCCGACTGCCGCCGCGGCGTTATCTCCCGCGCCCGCAATTATCTTCACGTTTTGGGGGAATCCGAGCATTTGAGCTATCTCGGGCTTGAGCGTGCCTACTACCTCGTAGCTTTCGTGAAGCGCGGGGAGCTGCTGCTCGGTTATACCGCAAATATCGAGCATTTCACGCGACCACGTGCGGTTTTTGACGTCTAGCAAAAGCAGACCCGAAGCGTCCGACATATCGGTTGCAAATTCGCCTGAGAGAGCGAAAGAAAGATAGTCCTTTGGAAGCAAAATCTTTTTTATGCGGTTAAAGTTTTCGGGTTCGTGCTTTTTCATCCACAGTATCTTGGGCGCGGTAAATCCGGCAAAGGCGATATTCGACGTATACGCGGAAATCTTATCTTTTCCTATAATTTCGTTGAGATATTCGGTTTCTTCGACGGTTCTTCCGTCGTTCCAGAGAATAGAAGGTCTGATTACACAGTCGTTTTCGTCGAGTACCACCAAGCATGCATCTGACCTCCAAAGCTTATTCCCGCAATCTGAGATCTGTCGCAATCTGCGCAAAGCTCCTTGAGCGCATCAAGCGTATTTGATATCCAATCTGCAGGGTCCTGCTCAGCCCACCCCGGATGGGGGAAAATCAGGGGATAGGAACGCGCTGCGATTTTAAGAATGCTTCCTTTTTCGTCCATAAGCAGCGTTTTGACTGACGATGTTCCAAGATCGATTCCAATATAAAGCATATCAACAATCCTCAATAATATTTTTGGAGTATTTTTTGTTCGGGTAAATCAATTATATATTAGCAAAGTCTAAAAGTCAAGCAGGATAAGCGGAAAATTAATATAACGCGGCAGGAGACTTTACTTCTGCCGCGTTTTAGGGTAGTGATCACTTCATCTTTTGCATCCAAGCCTTGTATTGCTCGAGTGAGAAGGGCGGGAAGCCAGCGAGATAGTGGTTGGTCTTTTGCTCGCCGTTGACGGTGTAATCTATTCGGTACATTTTCTGATCGGAATAGTACGCGCCAACGTTGCCGACGGTCTTTATGCCGTTCGCCGCGATGGTTGCCGCGCCCGTAAGCACCACCTTGTCGCACGACAGGTCGGTAACCTTGTATTCCACCTTGACATCTCTTAGTGTATCGTTGGTAACGACTATGCCGTAGTTCCAATGAGCCATCTCGGAGAACATAACGCAAACAGGCTCCTGGGAGTTTTTGAGGTAATAATACGCCAGCTTTTTGTCGAAGTAGTAGTCAACGACGGCATCGGAGAACTGAGGCCAGCCGTCAAGCAGATTCCACCAGAGTATTCCCGACTTTACGGGCTTTGCAAGACGGAATCTCTCGACGAAATATTTGTCCGCCTCTGCCTGAGATATCTGCGATGCCAGTACGTAATCGTCGTAGTCCTCAGGAACGGTGCCGAAGAGCTGCTGTATCTGCCTTGGTATCAGAGTCATTCTCGAGCCGTTGTTATTCTGGTCGGAGGAGTGAAGGATGCACTCCTTGTTCGTGGTGAATTCACTCGGCGGAACGTCGCCCGAAATGAACTTCTTTATAGACTCGCGCGAGGGACAGCCGTGATAGCCCGTCTCGCTGACGAAATGTGCGACGGAATCTTTGTAGAAGGAGGATTTGTAGTAATCGCGGGGACCCCAAAGATGGCGCTCGGGAACTACGTCCTCGTCAACTCCGTCGGGAACGTAGGGGGAGGAGGGGAGATAGTCGCGGTAGGCGTCGTTTCTTGCGATCATTTCGGGCAGAGTTTTGCGGGTAAGATCGTTTGACTTGAACTTGATATGACGCCAAACCATTTCGTCGCACTCGTTATCACCCGCCCAAAGCACGAGCGAGGGATGATCTCGGAACTGACGGACTACGGTCTCGACTTCCTCCTCTATGCGACGGGCAAATTCATCGTCCTGAGGATAGGTTGCGCACGCCATAGAAAAGTCCTGCCAAACAAGAATACCGTGGCTGTCGCAGAAATCGTAGAATTGCTTTTCTGGATAAACGTTTCCGCCCCACCATCTTACCATATTGCAGCCGATGTCGTCAAGCAGCTCGAGAGCCTTTGGGTATCTTTCCTTTTCACGAGAATGGAAAGCGTCGAGCGGTACCCAGTTGGTGCCAACGACCATAATGGGCGTGTTGTTTATATAGAAGCAGAATTGACCGTTCTTGCCATCCGTGGTGTCCGTTCTCTTGAGCTGTGCAGTTCTGATACCAACGTTGAGCGTTCTCTCAGCCATAACCTCTCCGTCCTTGAGTATGCGGACGGTGGCCTTATAGAGATTGGGCTCACCATAGGGCTTGGGCCACCAGAGCTTTGCGTTAGGGATATTTACGGGGAATGCCTGCGCCTTGGACTTTATAGGCAGCTTGCGGTAGAAGCTCGAATCTCCGCACACGCCCGAGACCTCGATCTCGCATCCGCGGAGCGTGGAGTTCATATCGAAGAAGAACTGAACGGTGGAATTGACGGGGTTAGCCGAGCGTGTTGCATAGGTGAGCTGAGCAAAGTCGTAAGGAGTTTCGCTCATTACGTAAACGTCACGCCAAATGCCCGCGCTGACGGCGCGACACATAATATCCCAACCGTAAGAATGGCGAGCCTTACGCAAAAAGTTTGCGTTATTGATATTCTGATGCCAGTTGTGGACTATGGTGAGCATGTCGTAGGAATATTTATCCGCCTCAAGCTCTGCAGAACGGATGCGCACGTGCAGAGTGTATTCCTTGCCCTCGATGGGAGAATCAATATAGAGCTTGTAGGGAATGAGCATATTGTCGCTCTCGCCCACCTTGACGCCGTCCAGCCAATATTCCGCAAGACAGTCAACGCCCTCGAAGAAAAGGTAGGTGTTGCCGTCGGTCTTGGGCATGGTAAACCTAGTCTCGTACCACCATTCGTGATGCTCGTATTGCTCGGTGAGCGAGGGATTCATACCGAGGTAGAGATCCTCGGGAAGTATGCCCGCCAAAGAGAGATCAAGCTCAACGTTACCGGGAACGGTGGCGTCTATACAGGGCTTGCCCTTGATGTCGTCAAGCGACACCTCGCGCTCGTACTGTGGAAAATAATAAAGCTTCCATTTTGAGTTTATTTTGGTCCGAGTCATAATCTACCCTCCTGAATTTAGCCGAAAAAGTGCTTTTCAACTCCTGCGCACAGATAGTGATAAACGGGCAGGTGAAGCTCCTGTATCTTATACGTTTCCGTTTCGGGAACGCGGACGGTCATGTCGGAGATAGCCGAAAGCTTGCTCTCGCGGTGACCTGTCATGGAGAGCGTCTTTGCGCCGACTGCTTTTGCAACCTCTATAGCGTTTACAACGTTTTTGGAGTTGCCCGAGGTGGAAAGACCGATAACGAGGTCACCCTCCTTGGCGTAGCCGTAAACGAGCTGAGCGTACATCATTTCGGGATCAACGTCGTTGATGAACGCCGAGAGTATAGCCGACTGGCTAGGCAGGGAAATTGCGGGGAGCGCACCCTGCAAGCCACTGCGCAAATGCTCGGGGATGCGCTCGTCGGTGACGGGGCGCATTGAAAGAAAGCCTTTCATAAGCTCGCCAACGATGTGTTCGCTGTCGGATGCGCTGCCGCCGTTGCCGCAGACAAGCACCTTGCCGCCCATTTTGTAGGTTTCGATGATCATATCGAGTGCATTTTCAATGTCCTTGCGGCATTCCTCAAGGACGGGATATCTTTGCATTAAAAGTTCCATGGTTTAACCTCGCTTTTTATCTATTGATTTTAGGGGCTGATTAGCGGTATTTATAATTTTCTGCCGCTTTCTTTTGTAACCGTATGCGCAAAAGAAAGCTAACAAAGAAAACGCCGATGAGAGAGTTTCGCTTGTTGCGATGAGTGACCGCCGCGCTCGGCGGCTCAGCCAAGCCTTTTGGAAAAGGCTTGAGCGAAAACTTTATCAATGGGTTATCTTGATTTATACGTTTCCGCAGCGACCGCGATGGCGGCATAGTCGCCGATAGCCTCGCCAAGCTCGGCGGGAACCACGCGGCAAACGCTCGCAGCGTAGGAAAGAGCCTCTTTTTTGATAACTTCTTCCATTTTTTCGCGCAAAAGATTCTCGCTTCGCGTAAATACGCTGCCGATAACTATGCGTTCGGGATTGAGTATGTCGATAAGTATGGATACACCGACGCCCAGCTTGTAAGCGCAGGTGTCGTAGACCTTGATGGCGATCTCGTCGCCCGCGTCAGCGGCATCGGCAACGCTCTTTGCGGTCACGGAATCAAGCTCCGCGTAGCTCTTACAATACGTTGTGGTCTTGCCCATAGCAAGCTGCTCCTTGGCATAGGTGCGACCAAGCTCGGCAATGCCCGCGCCCGAGCAAAAGCCCTCAAAAGAGCCTGCCTTGCCGTAACCTACGGGACCGAAATCTGCAAGACGGATGTGTCCAACCTCGCCTGCCATATCGTTAGTGCCCGAATAAAGCTTACCGTCAAGTATGAGTCCCGCGCCGAGTCCCGTGCCAAAGGTCATAAAGATCATATTATCGCATCCTCGTCCCGCGCCAAATTTCCATTCAGCCATCGCGCAGGCGTTGGCGTCGTTGGCTAAGCCGACGGGTACGTTGAATCTTTCCTCCAGCATCCTGACTATCTCGATGTTGTCCCAGCCCGGAAGATTGGGAGGCGACATAATGACCCCGCGTTTGGAGTCAAGCGGGCCGCCACAGCTGATGCCTATCGCATCGTTTGCGCCTAGCTTTTCAACCGCGTCGATAATGTTTTTTATAGTTTCGTCAACAGTCGTGGTGGTGAATTTGATTTTTTGTGTTATTCCGTTTTCATCTCCAACGATCACGGCGCATTTTGTTCCGCCGATATCTATTCCTGTGAACATTGAATTCTCCTTTGCCTACAGGCCGTGTATTATAACTATATTATATCATAAAAATATATCTTGAAAATATATATTTTTCGTGCTATAATTAAGATAACTACCGATTGCGGAGGTTTGTATCATGGGCATGCTATTTAAGATAGAGCAAAATCCCGCGGATATTGAAAAGCTAAAAAAGCACAATTTCGTGTTGACTGAAAGAAATATAAAAAAAGGGAACGGTCCCGCGCCCCATTGGCATGACTATTTTGAGTTTGAGCTGATAGTGGAGGGAAGTGCCACACATTATCTGAATAATGGCGTAATTACTCTTGGAAAAGGCGATGCATATCTTTTGTCGTCGTTGGATCTGCACACACTCACGTTTGAAAGTGATGTCAAATTAATAAATCTTCGCTTTGGTGAAGGGTTGCTTTCACATAGACTCAACGATCTCATGCTCAGTATGAGCGGAATCAGCTGCCACTTTAATTCACATGAGCTGTCTTACGTTTTGTCGCGTCTTGATAGACTAAAGGCGGAACAGGCGGCAGACAGAGTCTTTTGTGCCGAAATATCCACCAATATAATCTCCGAGATCATATACATGATAATAAGGAAGTTTACAAAGCACGAAAAGCCTGAGCTTCCGTCTACGGTGCAGAGAGCAATGACCTATATGCTCAAAAATTTCAGGTTTGATATCTCTCTTATTTCCGCCGCGGAACAAATATCTGTTACACCTAAATACCTCGGCTCGCTCTTTAAGGAAAGCGTGGGAGTGACTTTTCACGAGTATCTCAATAACCTGCGATTGAAATATGCCTGCAGTTTGCTTTGGTCTACTGATATGACCGCAAAGGAGATCGCCTTCTCGGCAGGTTATAACTCGGTCGAGCATTTTATGTATACGTTCAAAAAAAGATTCTTCATGACCCCCACTGAGTACAGAAAGCTAAACAAATAAGATTCCAAATTTTGATTTGTCGGGGAGGCGGGGACGAGGATCATAGGGGGAGAGGGTACCTTTTCATAAAAGGGTACCCTCTCCCCGACTTTAGTCGTGATGTTTTGCTTGCAAAACTCACCGCACTGCTTGCTGTGCAGAACCCCCTCACCCTCAAAACCCTTTAGGGCATAAGGTTAGTAAATTTAAATTGGAAGTAATGCTTAATGGGTGGAGTTCATTATATATATCGGGCTAAAACCCATTATTTCAACAGATTTTCGTCAAGTTTCGCTTGGCGTTAGCCTTCCCCAAGGCAGGGAAGGGGGACCACGCAGTGGTGGATGAGGATGCGGATTTAGATAGTAATCTCTCCGATAAATCCCAATTTGGCATATCCAAATCACAGAAGGAAAAATAAAAAATAAAAAAATTACATAAAACTCTTGACAAAGCAATTTCGATATGGTATAATACATGCCGTAATAAAGAGAAGTTTCGCTTCCACCCCGCAAAGAATTGAGCGTGGGTCAATAGTATTTCTGCCTTATGCGCGTGCGTGGGGTGGACTACGCGCGGGACTTTTTTGTCCGGCGCTTTTGTTTTGCCGGCGCTACATATTATAAATGGAGGTATGGAACCATAGCAGCAAATAACACAAAGGATACTCTCATCAACGAGGCTATCGACTACAAAGAAGTAAGAGTTATTGGCGACGACGGAGAGCAGTTGGGAATAATCAGCTCGGACAAGGCGCTTAAGATGGCGTATGACAAGGGACTTGACCTTGTTTTGATGTCCGCTCAGTCAAATCCCCCCGTTTGCAAGATCATGGACTACGGCAAATACCGCTTTGACCGCGAAAAGCGCGAAAAAGAGGCAAAGAAAAAGCAACAGACCGTTGAGCTTAAGGAGATACAGCTTTCTCCCAGAATCGACACGCACGACTTTGAAACGAAGGTAAAGCACGCCAGAAGATTTTTGGAGTCCGGCAATAAGGTACGTGTTGTTATGAGATTCCGCGGACGCGAAATGAGCCACATGGCTATAGGTCGCGAGATAATTGATAAATTTGCAGAGACGTGCTCGGATATTGGTACCGTTGATAAAAAGCCTGCGCTTGACGGCAGACTGCTCAGCATGGTTATCAACCCGATGTCACAGAAGGCAAGTAAATAAATTAAGTAATTTTTTAGTATAAGGAGAATACAAAAATGGGAAAAGTCAAGACACATAAGGCTTCTGCCAAGAGATTTTCGGTTACGGGTACAGGCAAGGTAAAGATGAACCACTGTCATCACCGTCACAACCTCGGTCTTAAGACTCAGAAGAGAAAGAGACATCTTCGCTCCGGTGCTATCATGAGCGAGGCTATGGCAGGCAACATCAGAATACTCATCCAGAAGTAATCAAGTAGTAATCGAGAAAGGAAGAAGAGAAAATGGCAAGAGTTAAGGGCGCTATGATGACGCGCAAGAGAAGAAATAAAATGTTGAAGGCTGCAAAGGGATACTGGGGTGCAAAATCCAAGCACTTCAAGATGGCTAAGCAGCAGGTAATGAAGAGTGGCAACTATGCATTTGCAGGCCGTAAGCTCAAGAAGAGAGATATGAGAAGACTCTGGATCACCAGAATCTCCGCTCAGGCTAAGGTATGTGGCATGAACTACTCCACGTTTATGAACGGTCTCAAGAAGGCTGGCATCACTCTCAACAGAAAGATGCTCGCTGAGCTTGCAGTTTCCGACAAGGCTGCTTTTGCGGCACTCGCAGAGCAGGCAAAGGCTGCGCTTTAATTTCTTTGAATAAAAACCCGCTATGGTAAGCGGGTTTTTGTCATAGATAGGCACATTTTAAAAATGAAGTTAGGCAACGTTTTGGTCATTGAAAACAGCAAAAAAACGCTTGAATTTTTCAATTTCTTACAAAAGAGTAATTTTTTGGATATTATTTAATGAAGGAAAAAATTAAATTCGGGCAAAAACGGGTCAAAAATCATTGTCAATTCAAACAAAAAAACGCGGCTCAATTTGTGAAAAACAGAGAGGAAAAGGCTCATGGAAGATACGGTGATAACCTCATCACAAAATCAATACGTTTCAATGGTCAGAGGACTGTCGGACCGTAAGAACCGAGAAAAGCACCGCATTTACCGCGTTGACGGCATAAAGCTATTGTGTGAGGCAATAGGTCGCGGAGCGGAGATAGACCTCGTGGTCTTTTGCGAGGGGCAAGATTTGTTTGTTCGCTCAAAGGCAAAGGCGCTTTATGGCATAGATATTTACGGTAACGCGTTTCATGCTGTTACGGTTGCCAAAAGTATTTTTGACAGGCTTTCCGAGGAAAACGCGCCCGAGGGTGTTATATCAGTCATAAGGTATGACGGGCAAAGGCATAGGGAGCTTGAAGGTGCCGAAATCGACGTTGGCGGGCATGAGCGCATAATGATACTTGAAGCTGTTCGCGACCCACAAAACGTGGGAGCTATCATGAGGGCTGCAGCTGCCTTCTCGGTTGATAGGATAATAATGAGCCGTGACTGCGCGGATATTTACAATCCAAAAACGGTAAGAGCATCTATGGGTGCGCTGTTTTCTTTGAGAGTTGATCGCGTTGTGTCGGTGCGCGATGCCATTTTGTCGCTTGGCAAAAAAGGCAGACGCGTATTTGCCGCGGCACTTGACGAGGGTGCGCAAAGACTTGGCGAGCTTAATATACAAGACGGAGACTGTGTAGTGATCGGAAACGAAGGGCACGGACTCAGCGCCGAAACTATATCTGCTTGCGCTCTTAGCGTGTATATTCCTATGTCAGACGGAGTAGAGTCGCTTAATGCGGCGACTGCGGCGGCGGTAATAGCCTGGGAGTTTTTTGGGAAAAACACAAGGTGATCCACGGTTGACGCGCGCAACATAGGCGAGTGACACATAATACAGACACGTAGCGCATAACGCTTACTAAAAAGGGGAAAGAGAATGAAAAGATATGCACAATGGATCTGGCTTGCGCAAAAATGCGGTGCCGGAAGCTCCGAAATATCTAATCTTGTCGAGAAAATGGGCACTATCGATGCCATATACGAAGCAGGATTTGACGACTACTCTTATGCAGACGTAAGCGAGCGACTTTGCGAGGATTTGTGTGACAAATCACTCGGCGAGGCAAATAAGATATTTAATTACTGTCAAGCTAACAGAATAGGTATACTTACGTATGACGATCCTAAATATCCCGAAAGCCTGCGAAGTATAAGCAATGCTCCCGCAGTCCTATATTATTGCGGTAGGCTCCCGAATTTTAACAGTGACCTGTTTATTTCGGTGGTTGGAACGAGGAGCATGAGTGAATACGGCATGAGGGCGGCGTATAAAATAGCCTATGAGGTGGCATCTGCAGGCGCTGTCGTAGTCAGCGGTATGGCTCTCGGCGTAGACGGAGTGGCGTCCGCGGCGGCTATCGCTGCCGGCGGCAGAACAGTTGCGGTGCTTGGAAGCGGTATTGACAGGGTTTATCCAAAGGAGCATACGTTGCTGATGGATATGATCAGGCAAAACGGCGTAGTGATTACAGAACACGCTCCTAATACTTCGCCTCTGAAATATAATTTCCCAATCAGAAACAGAATAATCAGCGGAATTTCGCGCGGAGCCGTGATAGTTGACGCGCATATGGGCAGCGGGGCTATGATAACCGCGAAAAGCGCGATAATACAGGGCAAGGATATTTACGCGGTGCCATCCAATATCGATTCGCAGAATTCATCGGGCACCAATAGCTTGATTCGCGATGGAGCGCAGGCTGTGCTTTGCGGAAACGACGTAATAAAGAATTACAGCTTGGAATATCAAACCAGGCTGAATTTAAAGAGATTGATCGAGAGTGAACAGCGTTCCGATCTCGACATCGACGTTCTTGTGAAAATGGGAGTTTCATCGAAGGGTGAATGCCAAAGTCTTTTGAATAATAAGATTTTGGCACGTCACAAAAGCGCCGCGCCAAAGGCAGAAGCGCCGTTGCGTGAAAGTGATCGCCCATGCGGGATAACGTCAAGCTCGGAAGCTCACAAGGCGGCAGAGGACAAGGTAAAGGACAAAGCAAATGACAAACGCGTCAGTCCCGGCAGTACCTACGAGCAGGCACTGAGCGAGGTGAAGGATGAGCGTAAGCTTTCGGGCGACGATAGCCTGGAGGCGCTTAAGTCGCTCAGCGAAAAGCAACGCAAGGTTTTTGAGGAGATGCCGCTTGACTTGCCTGTTACTGTGGACTATTTGACAAAAACAGGCTTGAGATTGGGTGATGTCATATCGGCATTGACCGTTCTTGAAGTCAAGGGACTTGTATCATCGCTTCCCGGGGCGTTGTACATCAGAAAATAAGTTGGAAAATAATAGATCGGCGTATCGCCGACAATCTTGAAAGGATATATATACCCAATGGCAAATCTCGTAATAATGGAGTCGCCTTCCAAGGCGAATACAGTCAAGAGCTATCTTGGCTCAAACTATAAGGTTATAGCAACGGTGGGACATCTTCGCGACCTTCCGAAATCCACGCTTGGAGTCGATATTGAAAACAATTTCGAGGCTCATTACATCAACATAAGAGGAAAGGGCGACATAATCAAGGACATAAAGAAAGAGGCGAAGAACGCAAATAAGATATTCCTCGCAACCGACCCTGACCGAGAGGGAGAAGCAATATCGTGGCATCTTGCCAACGTGCTTGGTATACCCGTTGAAAAAACTATGAGAGTGACCTTTAATGAGATCACAAAGAGCGTAGTCAAGAGCGCGATAAAGAATCCCCGTAACATAGATATGAATCTTGTTGACGCGCAGCAGGCGAGAAGAATACTTGACCGCATCGTTGGCTACAAGATCTCTCCGCTGCTTTGGAAGTCTGTAAAGAGCGGACTTTCTGCGGGACGAGTTCAATCGGTTGCTACAAGGATACTCGTTGAGCGCGAGGAGGAGATAAAGAGCTTTGTGCCCGAGGAGTTTTGGAACATTGACGTGTCACTCGTTTCATCGGACGGAAAGCCTTTCGTTGTGCATTTCTTTGGCGATAAGAAGGGTAGGATAGACATTTGCTCGGAGAGCGAGGCTATGAAGATAGTTGACGCGGTTAGCGGAGCGCAGTTCCGTGTTACCGACGTCAAGCGCTCCACGCGCCACAAGCTTCCCGCTCCCCCGTTTACCACCTCTACGCTTCAGCAGGAGGCGTACCGCAAGCTCGGATTCCAGTCCCAGAAGATAATGAAGGTGGCACAGGAGCTTTACGAAGGAATTAACGTTGGAAGCGAGAACGGCGGCATGCAGGGTCTTATTACCTACATGCGTACCGATTCACTCCGTGTCTCTGCCGAGGCGCAGGAGGCAGCAAGAGTATATATTGCTGAAAAATACGGAGAGAAATACAATACAGAGGAGCCTCGCGTATTTAAGTCCAAGTCGGGAATTCAAGACGCGCACGAGGCAATAAGACCGTCTAACGTGGCACTTGATCCCCAGAGAATAAAGCAGTATCTCACGGGCGACCAGTTCAAGCTTTATAAGCTTATTTGGTCGAGATTTGTGGCAAGCCAGATGGAGTCTGCGGAGCTGTCCACTCTTACGGTTGACGTGGAGGCAGCGGGATACGTGTTCCGCACGGGTGGATACACGGTCACCTTCCAGGGATATATGACGGTTTACGAGGAGAGCGTTGACGAGAGCGCCAAGGGAGCGCACCGCGCGGACCCCGAGGAGCAAAAGAACGTAAAGATACCCGAGCTCTGCGTTGGAGATGAGCCTACGTTTGACGGTATCGATCCCACAAAGCACTTTACGGAGCCGCCCCCAAGATATAACGAGGCATCCTTGGTAAAATTCCTGGAGGAAAAGGGAATAGGACGCCCAAGTACCTATGCCCCTATAATTACGACGATAATTACGCGCAACTACGTAAAGCGCGATAAGAAAATGCTTGTTCCCACACCTCTCGGCGAGATAACCACAAAGCTTATGTGCGAGAACTTTGAGCAGATAGTGGATTATGAGTTTACCGCCGATATGGAGGATAAGCTTGACGCGATAGAGAATAATGAGCAGACGCTCGGCGGCGTGCTTGAGGAATTCTGGAAGGACTTTTCAAAGCAGCTTGACGTGGCAACGGATAAGCTTGGCAGCGTTAATATTGAGGTGCCTGTTGAGGAGACCGACATTATTTGCGACAAGTGCGGAAGCCGCATGATAGTCAAGAACGGAAAATTCGGAAAATTTGCCGCATGTCCCAATTTCCCCAAATGCCGCAATACAAAGCCTCTTGACGCAAAGGCAGATAATGCCGAGGCGGAGGAAAAGGTTGAGGAAAAGAAGGAAGAGAAAAAGCTTATCGTCGCAGAGGACATGAAGTGTGAAAAGTGCGGAGGCGACATGGTGCTTCGTAACGGCAAGTTCGGAAGCTTTTATGCCTGCGCAAACTATCCTGCCTGCAAATATACAAAGCAGAGAATAAAAGAGGTTGGAGTGCCTTGTCCCAAGTGCGGCTCCAAGATAGTTGTGAGATATAGCAAGAGTAAGACGGTGTTCTACGGCTGCGAAAGATATCCCGAGTGTGATTTTTCGTCGTGGGATATGCCTGTTGCCGAAAAGTGTCCTGATTGCGGCAAGAACCTCTACGTAAAGAAGGGCAAGCAGCTACTTGTATGTCACGACGAGGCATGCGGTTTTTCCAAGCCCTACTTTGAGCAAGAAAAATAAGTGAATATGGCGTATAAGGATTATATAAACGTTTACGGAGCAGGTCTTGCGGGATGCGAGGCGGCGTGGCAGATAGCCAAAAGGGGCATCAAGGTAAGACTTTATGAGATGAAGCCGCACAAGTTTTCACCGGCGCATCACAGTGAGGGATTTGCTGAGCTTGTTTGCTCCAACTCGTTGCGCTCGGATAGAGTGACCAATGCGGTGGGTCTTCTGAAGGAGGAGCTTTACCGCATGGATTCGCTCATTATGGAGGCGGCGTACGCCACCAGAGTTCCCGCGGGTTCCGCGCTTGCGGTTGACAGAGAGCTGTTCTCGGCTTACGTAACCGAAAAGATAAGAGAACACGAAAATATCGAGGTCATAGAGCGCGAGGTGGATAGCGTTGAGGATGGGACTGTGACGGTCATCGCCACGGGACCTCTTACAAGTCAGCCTATGGCTGAGTATATTGAAAAGACGCTTGGATGCGAAGGATTACATTTCTTTGACGCGGCTGCCCCCATCGTTAGCGCGGACAGTCTTGATATGGGTATAGTGTATGCGGCGTCGAGATACGATAAGGGCGACGCGGACTATCTCAATTGCCCTATGACGCGAGAGCAGTACGATGCCTTTTATACAGAGCTTATAGCTGCGAGAGAGGCAGAGCTTCATGATTTTGACCGCGATATGCAAAAGGAGCTTAAAGTGTTTGAGGGATGCATGCCCGTTGAGGTCATGGCAAAGAGAGGTTACGACACCCTGCGTTACGGACCCTTGAAGCCCGTAGGACTTGTGGATAAGCGAACAGGTGAGGAGGCACACGCCGTTGTTCAGCTGCGCCGCGAAAACGCGGAGGGAACGATGTACAATCTCGTCGGATTCCAGACGCATCTTGCTTTTCCCGAGCAAAAGAGAGTCTTTTCCATGATCCCGGGACTTGAAAACGCGGAATTTCTGCGATACGGAATAATGCACAGAAACACGTACATCGATTCTTCAAAATATCTTTCGGCGGATTATTCGATGAAGACTAACGAGAGCATTTTCTTTGCGGGACAGATGACAGGCGTGGAGGGATATATCGAGTCGTGCGGCTCCGGCTTTGTCGCGGGAGTAAACGCTGCCGCAAGATTGCGCGGCGACGACGGAGTGATATTCCCAAGAACGACAATGATAGGCGCAATGGCACATTATATCAGCACGGGAAATATGAGCGGCGCTTTTGTTCCTATGAATGCCAATTTCGGCATTGTCGAGCCGCTTACCTATAGAGTAAAGGGTGGCAAGGTGGCAAAATATGAGGTCATTGCCAAAAGGGCGCTTGACGTACTCCCCGAATATGCGGATAAGATAGGTGTAAGCATTGCCAGAATTACAGAAACAGAGGAAAAGCTATGAGAATAATAGTTGACGTAATGAGTGGAGATAACGCCCCCTTTGAAACTCTTTTGGGAGTGTGCGAGGCGGCGGCTTGCGATTACGCGCGCGACGTTGATTTTACGCTTGTGGGCGATGAGAATGTAATCAAGAAGCTTGCCTGCGAGAACAAGTGGGACATTTCTAAATTTGACGTAAGACATACGGACATGGTGCTTGATATGCACGACGAGCCTATGTCTGTCATGAAGGAAAAAAACGATTCCTCGCTTGCGCTCGGATTGCGTATGCTTGCGCGGGGAGAGGGCGACGCCTTTGTCAGCTGTGGCAATACGGGAGCGCTGTTTTGCGGCTCTACTCTTATAGTTAAGCGAGTAAAGGGAATACAGCGTGCCGCTATCGGCGCGATATTGCCTCTCTCAAAGCCTTTTATACTTATGGACTCCGGCGCCAGTGTTAAGGTCAACGAGGACTATATACATCAGTTTGCCATTATGGGAAGCGCCTATATGCGCTCCATATACGGTATCGAGAGTCCGCGCGTTGCGCTTGTTAATAACGGCGCGGAGGAAACAAAGGGCGGCGAGCTGCAGCTTGCGGCTTACGGAAAGCTCAAGGAGAGCGAGCTTATAAACTTTATCGGAAACGTGGAGGGCAATCAGCTTGCGTTTGCGGGCTGCGACGTGGCTTTGACAGACGGCTTTGTAGGCAACATTGTGCTCAAGTCTATAGAGGGTATGGGCAAGCTTATGTCCGCGGAGCTCAAGGCGATGTTCAAGAGCGGACTTTCAGGCGCGATAGCGTATTTGCTGCTCAAAAAGCAGTTGAAGAATTTCAAGACGAAATTTGACTCCGCAGAGCATGGCGGCGCGCCCATTTTGGGAATATCAAAGACTGTTATCAAGGCACATGGCTCGTCCAAGGCAAAGGCGTTCAGAAACGCTATAAGACAAGCTATTGCGTGCGAGAGAGAGGGCGTTGTGTCCATAATAGAGCAAGAGGCACAAAAGCTTTCGGAAAAGAAAAAACGAGAAAAGCAGGCTTGATTGCGGATGTGCGTGTTGCTTTTCATAAAACACGATCGATAGCCTGCGTCAGAGAGTTTTAAATAGTATTTGAATCCAAACAAAACCATAGAGAGTTATTGGAGTTTAACCGTATTTAATCAATAAATCATCCGAAAGGAGGAAATCACAAATGATTGAAAATAAAGCTGATATCGCTGCTCTCGAGCAAAAGATAGGGTATAAATTCAAAAACCGTGAGCTTTTGACACGAGCGCTGACACACTCGTCCTATTCAAATGAATCGGGGCTTAAGAATCATCATATGTTTTGCAACGAGCGACTTGAGTTTCTCGGCGACAGTGTGTTATCAATAATCAGCAGCCGATATCTTTATACAAAGTTTGCAGATTGCCCTGAGGGTGAGCTTACAAGAATGAGGTCCGAGGTAGTGTGCGAAAGGGCGCTATCGGGTTATTCGGAATCTATCGGACTTGGCGAGTATCTTTTGCTTGGAGTGGGTGAGGAGAAAAACCACGGACGTGAAAGAAAGTCTATTTTAGCAGATGCCTTTGAGGCGCTCTTGGCGGCAATGTATCTCGACGCGGGCGAGGACGGCATGAAAACGGTAGAGTGTTTTCTGCTCCCGTTCATAATTCGTGAAATAGAGAGCATTGGAGCAAAACGCGGCTTTAACGGAGATGCCAAAACACTGCTGCAGCAGTTCGTTCAGCAGGCAGAGGGTGACTTTCTTGAATACGTCGTGGTCGGTGAGAGTGGACCCGATCATCAAAAAACCTTTTGGGTTGAGGCAAGACTTAATTCCAACGTAATAGGCAGAGGAAAAGGTCGCTCCAAGCGAGAGGCAGAGCAAAACGCGGCGCGCGAGGCGCTGGCGCTATTTTCGGTTGAATGAGCATGAAAACGGTGCATAAAAATATTCCCATTTTCATCCCGCACCTTGGTTGTCCCAATATGTGCGTCTTTTGTAATCAACGCTCTATATCGGGCAAGCAGAGCTTTTCGCGACAAAGCGTTAAGCATGAGATAGACGCGGCGTTATCTACCATAGACAAGACCGCAGAGGTCGAGATAGCTTATTTTGGAGGCAGCTTTACGGGAATCGAGCGCGAGCTTATGATATATCTTCTGGAGCTTGCCAAGGGCTACGTAGACGACATCAGATCTGACCGCGCGCGTGTCGTGGGGATAAGGCTTTCAACACGACCCGATTATATTGACGGGGAAATAATGGATATTTTGTCCCGCTATCCAATAAGAACGGTAGAGCTGGGACTTCAGAGCATGGATGACGGAGTTCTTGAACGCTCAAACAGAGGGCACACGGCATTGGACGCGGAGAGGGCTTGCAGACTTATAAAGGAGCAAGGGTATTCGCTTATCGGTCAGATGATGATAGGGCTGCCGGGCGGAACACTGCAAAACGAGCTTGAAACTGCAAAAAAAATTTGCGATATGGGCGCAGACGGCGCCAGAATCTACCCAACGGTCACCTTTTTTGACACCGAGCTTGCTTGTATGGCGCAGAGAGGCGAGTACAGCATGCTATCCAACGAAGAGGCGGTCAGTCGCGCAAAGGAGGTATATAAGCTCTTTTGCTCGCGGAACGTCGAGTGCATAAGGATAGGACTTTGCGCGTCGGACAATCTCGGCGACTTGAATAAGGTCATGGGCGGCGCTAATCACCCCGCTCTGGGCGAGCTTGTCATAGGAGAAGCTTATTTTGACTCCATGTGCCTGGAGATAGAGCGCATTGGTAGAGAGCGTGTCAATGGAAAAACGGTGTGCTTTGGCGTGCCGCAGGGTGACGTATCAAAGGCGATAGGACAGAGGGGCATCAACCGTGCCCGTCTGCGCGAAAGATACGGAATAAAAGAAGTAAAAGTTAAAGAATCAAACAATAAAAATCTGACTCTGACAGTGTTGGAGCATTAAACGGAGGTACAAAAGTTGTATCTTAAGTCAATAGAAATGCAGGGCTTTAAATCCTTCCCCGACAAGACAAAGCTGGTGTTCGACGCGAGTGACGCCGACAATTGCGAAACGGGTGTAACGGTCATAGTAGGTCCTAACGGAAGCGGAAAATCGAATATAGCCGACGCTATGCGTTGGGTTCTTGGCGAGATATCGTCAAAGACTCTGCGTTCCACCAAGATGGAGGACGTGATCTTTGGCGGTGCGGATAGCCGCAAGCCTATGGGTTATGCAGAGGTATCGGTTACCTTTGATAACACTGTGGGACCGTCCAAGCTGGAGTGTCCTTTTGACGAGGTAATAGTCACAAGGCGTTATTTCCGTAACGGAGATAGCGAATACTACATAAACCGCAGACCTGTGCGCTTGCGCGATATTTATGAGCTGTTTTTGAACACGGGTATCGGACGTGACGGCTATTCTATAATCGGTCAGGGACGTATCGCGGATATGGTGTCGAGAAAAAGCGAGGACAGACGTGATATTTTTGAGGATGCGTCGGGAATCGCAAAATACAGGCACAAAAAGAGTGAGGCGGAGCGTAAGCTGAAGGCTACCGAGGAGAATATGGTTCGTATCAACGACGTTTTCGTCGAGGTAGAGTCGCAGGTAGGACCCTTGGAGCGAGAGGCGGGAAAGGCTCGCCGCGCCATCGAGCTTATGGAGATAAAGAAAAAGGCAGACGTAAGTCTGTGGCTTTTCGACACGGAAAAGTTGCGTGTTGATATTGGAGCCGCAGAGGATGCCTTGCGCCATTCTGAATTCGACCTCAAGAATGCCGAGGACTCTATGCAGTCTTTGGATGCGCGCAACGCAAAGCTTTACGAGGCTTCACAAAATAGTAAGATAGCTCATTCTCAGCTTATGAATATGATCAAGGATCAGACAAGCGAGATATTCCGCCTTGATAGCGAGTTCCGAGTTAACGATACAAATATAAGACATACCGACGATCTTATCGAGGCGGCAAAGCAGTCGCTTGCTTCAAGTGAGCGTGTATTGCTTGAGGAGAATGAGAGAGCGGAGCAGCACAAGGCAAAGATCGCAGAGCTTTTGGGAGCGGGCGAGCAAAATAATAATGATATCGAGAGCGTGGAAGATGACATTTTCGACGCCAAATGCGAAATAGATAAATTCAATAAGGATATTGACACCGTGTTTGCCGACATCAAGGCGGCAGAGGCTGAGGCTGTGGATATCAAGGTGCGCATTTCAGTGCTTCAAAACGCGAGAGAAAGCGGAAGCGACAGAAACGCGGACATGCTTGACGATATCGAAAGCTACGAGGAGCAGCTCTCAAAGACTCAAAAAGCCATGTTGCTCAAGCAAAAGTCAGTTGATGACTATAACACCGCAATAGCGGGAATAGATGCGGATGAGCAAAAGCTGGACGCACAGCTTGCCGAGCTTAATTCCGATATCGGAGAGCTATATGCCGACCTTAACAATAAAAAAATACGCCATGAATCCGTATCGCACAGAATAAAGACCATTCGCGCTATGGAGGAGCAGTTTGAGGGATATAATAACAGTGTCCGATTCGTAATGAATAAGTACGCGGAGGGCAAGATCACTGACCGATACGGCGCTCCTTGCGGTAAGATATACGGTCCTTTATCAAAGGTGATCAGTGTTGATTCAAAGTTTGTCGTGGCAATAGAAACGGCATTGGCGCAGAATCTGCAGCACATAGTGGTTGAGGATGAGGAAACGGCTAAGAGCGCCATGTTCGCGCTCAAAAAGAATGAGGCGGGTAAGGCTACCTTTTTCCCGCTGACCTCTATGCGTCCGCAGACCGAGACCGAGGAAATGCGCGAGGCAAGAGGCTTTGAGGGCTATATTGCCATTGCCGACGAGCTTTGCGAATGTGACTCAAAATTCAAGAGCGTTGTAAAGGCGTTGCTTGGAAGAACGCTGATATTTGACAATATCGACAATGCCACCGTTATGGCAAAGAAGCTTTCCTACAAGGTAAAGGTGGTAACACTGGACGGTCAGCAAATAAACGCGGGCGGAAGCTTTACGGGAGGCTCCACAAAGCAGCACGCGGGAGTTTTGTCCAGAGTTGACGAGATAAAGAGACTTGAGGTCGAGGCTTGCGAGCTTGAAAGGGCTGTTGAAGCCATGGAAAAGGACGCTAAAAAGCTCAAGGGTCGCCTTGACGATCTCACTGATGAGAAAAACTCGGTTGATGACCGCCGTGAGCTCATCGACGTGCTTAAAAACACCGAGCTGCAAGCACTGGAAAAGCTTACGGGACAATATGAGTCAAACAAGGCACTTCTTGATAAGCTCAAGGCTGATTATCAGCAGATAATAGAGATGAGCGAGCGTTATGAGGAGGATCTTGCTGCGCTTGTTTCCGAGGAAAAGGCTCAAAGCGCGAAGGTTGAGGAGCTTGTAGCCGTCAGGGAGAGCAAAAACTCTCAAAAGGTGGACTGCGAATTTAAGCTCCACGAGCTTGAACAAAAGAAGACGGCACTTATTATTAAGAGCAGCGAGATACAAAAGGACATAGAAACTGCCAAGGCGCTTCTTGCGGTATCGCTTGAAAGAATCAGAAATTGCGAGGATGATATTGGAGCCGCAAAGGAGCGCATAGAAAGCTATCGCGCCAAGATAGACCAGATCAATATAGCTCAGGTAGACAACAGACAAAAGTATGGAGAGAGTCAAAAGGTGCTTGACGAGCTGAATGCCAAGAGGGCAGAGGCAGAGGAGGGCAACTTGGAGTTTGACCGAAAGCTTAACGAAATCAACGCGCTCATACGTGACAAAATGGCGGAAAAGGAGCTTATTTTCAGAGTTCACACCACCAATGAGTCCAAGCTTGAGAACCTTAAAGAAAAGTATGACAAGGTTGCAAGTAAGCTGTGGGATGATTACGAGATGACGCGCGCGGATGCCGTTGCATTGAACTATGAGCCCGTAACTGCGGATAATCGCGCCGAGGTGGCGAAAACTCAGACCGAGTGTCAAAACAAGCTGCGCGCGATAGGTCACGTGGATCTTGACGCGGTGAATAAATACAACGAGGTCAAGGCAAGATACGACTATATGTCAGAGCAGATAGGCGATCTCGAAAAGGCAAAGAGCGAGCTTGTGGGCATCATCACCAAGCTTGAAAAGGAAATGAAGACAGCGTTTGTCGAGGCGTTTGACAAGATAAACGAAAACTTTGGCAAGACCTTCTCCGAGCTGTTTGGCGGCGGATCTGCGGAGATATATCTCACTGACCCAGAAAACGTGCTGGAGAGCGGAATCGAGATAAAGGCGGCACCCCCCGGAAAGATCATCAAGAATCTGATGCAGCTTTCGGGCGGAGAGCAGGCGTTTATCGGAGTTGCCTTGTTCTTTGCAACGCTCAAGGTCAACCCCACGCCCTTCTGTATTCTTGACGAGATAGAGGCGGCGCTTGACGAGGTCAACGTTGAAAGACTTGCGCAGTATATCAAGAGATATACAGACGGTACTCAGTTTATCATGATCACCCACCGCCGAGGCACTATGGCGGCGGCAACCAGACTGTACGGCGTAACCATGCCCGAGCATGGAATCTCAAAGATACTTACCCTCGACGTCAAGGACATCGAGAAGAAGAAAGATGGTGAATGGAATGGCATTTTTGAGTAATATTTTCGGAAAAAAGAATAAGGACGAAAAAAAGAGTCGCGGCGAGGAGATCATGGAGGAGCTTCGACTGATAGACGAATCTGACGAGGAGCTTACAGAGGAGGAGATCGCGGCTGCGGAGCAGTTTGAGGCAGAAAACGGTGAGCAGTTTGTTAATGAAACGTCGCTTGACGTTGACGGTCAGTTTGTTGATTACGAAAGTCTTATCGATGATGATGAGCAGGAGTATGACGAGAGCGTTGACGAGTCCGACGATAATGACGAGGAGGCTCTTGCGGACATAGAAGCACTTTATGGCGACGGGGACGCAGATGACGCACAGGACGGAGAGGTCATCGACAACGACAATGAGGATGAAGAGGACGAGGACGAAAAGGTCTCGTTCTGGGAGAGACTCAAGATGGGTCTGTCAAAAACCAAAAACGCTCTGTTTGGCGGTGTTCACGACCTGCTCTCAAATTTTGTTCGCGTTGACGAGGACCTGCTTGACGAGCTTGAGGAGCTGCTTATTATGGCAGACCTTGGCGTTGCGGTTACCGAGGCGATAATAGACGAGCTTCGCGACAGAATAAAGGATGGTCGCTTAAAGGAAAAGGATCAGGTTGTTGATACTCTCAAGGAGATACTTGGCGAAATGATAGGTGAGCATCAGACCTTAAGGCTAGAGACCACACCGTCGGTGATTTTAGTTATCGGAGTTAACGGCGCAGGCAAGACTACCTCTATCGGAAAGATATCAAAGAGACTTCGTCTTGCTGGCAAAAAGGTAGTAGTGGCGGCTGCGGATACGTTCAGAGCCGCGGCTATCGATCAGCTCGAGATATGGTGCAAGAGAGCAAAGGTAGATATCGTCAAGCAGCAGGAGGGAAGCGATCCCGCCGCTGTGGTGTTTGACGCTATCAGCTATGCCAAGAAAAAGGAAGCCGACGTACTAATAATAGACACGGCGGGCAGACTGCATAACAAGCAAAACCTCATGAATGAGCTTGCAAAGATAAACAGAGTTATTGACCGCGAGCTTCCTATGGCATCCAGGGAAAACCTTTTGGTGTTGGACGCTACAACGGGTCAGAACGCTGTTATTCAGGCAAAGGAATTCAGCAAGGCGGCAAATATTACGGGAATTACGCTAAATAAGCTGGACGGCACGGCAAAGGGCGGTATCGTTATCTCCATAAAGCAGGAGCTTGGAATACCCGTTAAATTCATCGGTGTTGGAGAAAAGATCGACGACATGCAGGAGTTTGACGCCAAGCAGTTTATTGACGCGTTGTTTGAATAATGATAGATTGGTGAGGACGCAATAATATGAGTTTTAATAAAGAAATAGCAAAATATATTCCTTTCGTAAAGAAAGAAGAAGTAAGCAAAGGCAGGATAATTTTCAAAACTGCCGCTATCACAACCGCGATTCTTGCTTTTGTGCCTACAGTAATAAAGGTGAACAAGGGAAGCGGATTTGATGCGTACGGTATCTTAAGCCACGTTAAATATAAAAAAAGCACGGGTGAGGACGGCAAGGTAAGACACGATGTAATCATTAACCTTATAGATCTTGAACGGTACGGAATTGACACCAAAAACAAAAAGCAGACGGAAGAGAATAATGAAGATTGTCTTAGCATCGAGGAATAAAAAGAAGATAGGCGAGCTGCGCGCTATTTTGTCAGAATATATTGACGGTATTGAGATACTTTCTCTTGATGACGTTGGGATACACGGCGAGATAGAGGAGGACGGCGACACGTTTGAAGCGAATGCGCTGATCAAGGCGAGAGTGGCGGCAAGCTCTGGGTATATAGGCGTTGGTGACGACTCCGGACTTTGCGTGGATGCGCTCGGCGGCGCTC
Source organism: Oscillospiraceae bacterium (assembly GCA_015063905.1). Lineage (GTDB taxonomy): Bacteria > Bacillota > Clostridia > Oscillospirales > CAG-272 > SVTX01. The sequence continues at coordinate 32,449 of SVTF01000008.1, forward strand.
CCGGCGTATATAGCGCTCGCTATGCGGGAGATCATGGAGATGATGAGGCGAACAACGATCTGTTACTCAAGAATCTTGAAGACAAAAACGACAGAAGCGGCAGATTTGTGTGCTGCATCGCCTGCGTTTTCCCTGAAAGCTATAGATATGAGCCCATTGTTGTGCGCGGCACCGTGGAGGGAGAGATACTTTGTGAAAGACACGGTGAGGGCGGATTTGGATACGACCCGCTTTTCTACGTTGGATGTCTTGGCAAAACGCTTGCAGAAGTCACACCCGAAGAAAAGAATGGCATAAGTCATAGAGGAAACGCGATAAAAGCTCTCGCAGAAAAATTAAGTAAACTTAATTTAAAGTGAACGTTTTAAATCGCATCACCACTAATAATTAAGCAAAATTAACGAAGTCGCAATATAAATTAAGCAAGTTAAACTATATTGAGGAAAATAAAATGATAACATCAAAACAGAGAGCATATCTGCGCGGACTTGGCGCATCTTGTCCCGCGATAATGCAGATAGGAAAAAGCGGAGTTACGGATAATCTTATTAAAACGGTATCCGATGCGCTTGAGGCAAGGGAGCTTGTCAAGCTTACGGTGCTTGAAAATTGCGAGGGAACACCCCGTGATGTTTCGGATGCGCTTTGCGAGGCACTTGGCGCTGAGGGCGTGTCGTGTATTGGACGAAAGATAGTTATTTACCGTGAATCAAAGGAAAAAAAGACGATAATTTTACCCCGCTGAAAAATATAGAGAAAATTTGGACATAAGGAATTATTTATGTTAAGGATTGGGATCTACGGGGGAGCGTTTGCTCCCATACACAAGGGGCATATAGAGGCGGCAAAGGCTTTTATGAAGCAAATGTGGCTTGATATGCTGTTTATCGTGCCCACGGGAGAGAGTCCGCACAAAGAGATGGACAAGAGTGCCACAAGCGAGGATAGACTCGAAATGTGCAGGATCGCATTTGACGGCATCGAGGGTATAGTTATATCCGATACCGAGATAAAGCGAGAGGGCAAGAGCTATTCTATTGACACGTTGCGTGAGCTTTCGGGAGATGACCGCAGACTCTTTATGCTGTGTGGAACGGATATGATACTTACTTTAGACGATTGGGACGGTTCGGACGAGATATTCAAGCTGTGCTATCCCGTGTACATCAGACGCGAGCAGGACAGCGCGCTTGATAAGGTAATAATAGAAAAGCTGGCGAAATATCAGCACATCTATCACAAGAACGTAGTAAAGATAAATGCTCCCGTTATCGAGGTGTCGTCAAGCGAGATAAGACGCAGGCTCAAGGCAGGGGAGGACACAAGCGAGTTTATGCATCCCGAAGTGCTTGAGTATATTAAAAAGAAGGGCTTGTACACATGATGGATCAGCAAGAGCATTTTGACAGAATTTTGAGCGGACTTAGGCAAAAGATCGAGCATATACTGTCTGGCTCAAGGCTTGAGCATACCTTGCTCGTCGAGCAAACTGCGGCTGAGATCGCAAGGCTTTACTGCCCCAAAAACGAATCGAAGCTTCGCGCGGCTGCGCTGCTCCACGACGTGACCAAGGAGCTGACACTTGAGGAGCATATATCAATACTTCAAGACTACGGCGTCAAGCCCACAAAAGAAATGATAAGCGCGCCCGCGACTCTGCACGCCATAACGGCAGCCTTGATAATTCCAAAACGTTACCCGGAATTTGACGACAATGCAATAATTTCCGCAGTGCGCTATCACACTACAGGTAAGGCGGATATGACGTTAGAGCAAAAGATCATATATCTTGCTGACTATATCGAGCCCTCGAGAAGGTACGATAGCTGCAAGCGTCTTCGCGAATTATTTTTTGGCGCAGACATAGAAAAAATGAGCGAGGGAGAGCGCATGCTGCATCTTGATCGGGTCATTTTAGAGAGCCTTGATCTGACGTTGGAGCATCTGCAAGATAAAGGCGGGGCAATATGTCTTGAAACAAAAATGGCGAGAGAATACCTCGCAAAACAGCTAATACATTGAAAACGGAGAAAAACAAATGGAAAACATTATAGATCAGGAAATGGAAAATATGGAGAACGCAACGCCCGAGCAGCTTGCAAATAAGATAGGCGAGATTCTGGACTCCAAAAAGGCAAAGGACGTAAAGGTTCTGTTCGTTGGCGACAAGACGGTCATCGCGGACTATTTCGTGCTTGCAAACGGTAATACAAGCACGCACGTGCGTTCGCTTGCGGACGAGGTCGAGTACAAGATAGGTCTTGGCGGTGTAACACCCGCAAACGTAGAAATGAAGGCGGATAATTGGAAGGTGCTTGACTATTCCAACGTTATCGTGCATATTTTCGACCGCGAGGCAAGAGAATTCTATAAGCTCGATAAGCTCTATACCGATTTTGAACAGTAAAACAAATCACACCGCGACCTGTCGCGGTGTGATTTTGATCATAGCAATTTATCTAATTCGCGTGATAGCGCGTTTTTTATTTCTTCAAGCTCTGTATTGGAGGGTTTATTGTCTGGGGAGTACATTTTCTCCATAGGATACCACCAAACAGGGCCCTTGCCGCCGTTTCCGTAGCCTTCAAGATCTCCGCTTACTCGCGGAAACAGATGCCAATGAAGGTGGGTGTCACCGTTTCCAAGCAGCTCGTAGTTCATTTTTTCGGCGTTGAATGCTGCAGATGCCGCTTGCGCGACGATGGACATTTCCTCTAAAAATTTTAATTTTGTGGCAGAATCTAACTCAAAAAGCTCGGTTTTATGCTCCTTGCAAAGAAACAAGGTGTACCCTTTAAAGTGCTGATGGTCTCCGATGACGACGTAGCCCGTTTTCAGCTCCCTGACAAACCAAGGATTTGAATTGCTTTGTATCATTTTAATTCTGTCGCATATCAAACACATATATTTGTCCCTCGAAATAAAAATCAGTTAAACGCCTCGATTGCTTTTTTATCGTTTGCGGTCAGCGTTATGGGTCTGTTTTTATCGCCGCAATAATAGAGCAAGAGCGAGCCATAGGGCTCTTTACTGTAATCGATATCGCCCATGTAATAGAAATCAGCGTAGACACCAATTACGTCGTCGGTTATTTTGATGTCATCAAACACGAATTTTCGATAGTTATATAGGGTTTTTTGTGCTGATTTCATATCGGAGGGATAAAACCGCTCGTATCGCACAGCCTCGGTTGTCTTGCCGTCGTTGTCATCCTTGTTTTCAGGCGTCAGGTCGTACATGATCGTGACCGTAACGTCATATACGTTCGCGTCGCGTGAGGGCTGCTCGGGTAGAGAATAGTCCTCCTTTGTGTGTCCAAGCGTACTGTTATTGTATCGGAACACAAACTGCAATTGATCAGCTTCCTTTATAAACACCGCTTGCGTTACCGCAAAGTAGCCGTAATTGTTGTCTCCTCGCGTGTGTGTTGTTTGCTCCTGATCGAACATTGTCAGTTTGCCGCCGTTTTGCTCGTAAGCATCGCACAGCTTTTGATTTGGTATAAGAGTGTTCATGTCGCGCGGATCTGTGGAGCTGTCAACTATGCGCCATATAAGCAGCCCTGCCACGGCGGCGATGAATAATCCGCACAGCGCTTTGACTACAAAACCAAATATGCGCCATTTGTATTTTGATCTTGCCATTGATTTATCCTTTGTATTACTTATTTTGCCATATTCTTGAGCGTGTCAAGCGCGTCCTGCAGAATTATCTGCGCGGAAAGCGTGTCAATAACGCCCTTTCTTTTTTGACCGCGCGTGTCGGTCTCGTTGAGATAGCGAGCCGCCACCATTGTGGACATGCGTTCGTCCACCATGACTATGGGTAAGCCCTTTGTGCGTTCATCCTTTTCCAAAAGCTCACCGAGAATGGAGGCGAATTTTTGCGCATGCTCGGCGCGCGGACCAAGGCTTCCGTTCATGTTGACGGGCAGTCCGATAACGATGCCGCCCTTGACGTTTTGCTCAATGACTATCTCCGAGATGCGCGCGGCGGTCTTTTGCATGCCTCCAACGCTTATCTGTCCGATGCCTGATGCTAAAAAACGAGTAACGTCGCTGACGGCGAGTCCCGTACGCTTGTCGCCAAAGTCTATGCCGAGTATTTTTCCTTTGGTTTGTAATAATCTTTGCATTATTTCCTCAAAAAATGTATTTTAGAATTTGAATTCCGAGCTTGTGAGCTTGATGAGCAGCTTTAAGTCGTCGGGCTGCTCCGCCGCCTCGTGTGCCGCCTTGTTTCTGTGTATCTCACCGCAGCCCATGCATTTATGGATGATGATATAGCCCTTTTTGGCGTCTGTTATGACCTTTACGGGCTCCATTGGCGCGCGACATTCGCAGGCGCGGTCACCGGGGTTTATATCTACGTGGAGCGACCAAAGACAAAAGGGACAGTGATTGCGCGAGGTGTATCCCAGCGGCTTTATTTCACGTCCGCAATGCGCGCAGATAAATCCCGCGTCATTTTTCGAAAATCTCTTTGTCTCCATCCTGCCCTCCGAGCTATAATAATACATCTTAATTATATACCCGTTTTCAAAAAAAGTCAAGTATCTTGTAGCCGACAAAACGGCGACACTGTGCTATAATGTGATATAAGTTAATCAGATCGGCTCAATTCGGAACGGGTTTGAAATGATTTTTAACTTAATCGAGTCGAATTTGAATAAATGCTTGTCAAAAGCGCGACGAATCCGTGCAAAAAGCGTCACGTTTTTTGATGAGAAATAAACAAAAAACAAACAGAAAGGAGAAAAAATGGGTCAGACAGACAAAGGAGTTTTGATATTTGCAGAGTGGTTTGAAGCAATGGAAAGCGTCAGCCCTAAAAGCTACAAGGCGTTGATGCAAGCTGTGTACCGTTATCAGATACACAACGAAGAACCCGTTGAATTTAATGGAAAAGCCAAGATAGTGGCGGACTTGATATTTCCGTTTATCCGCCGCAGAAAAGCTATGGCTGATGCGGGCAGAAAGGGTATGAAATCGCGTTATTCGGCGTACGGAATCAATCCCACAATTGACGCACTGCTTGATAGAAAGGCAGAAAACGATGCTAAGTATCAGGCTGATAACTAAGATAATAATTGAGTTATCGGCTAAAGAATAGAATAAAAAGAATAGTAAAGTATAGTATAGAAAGAATAGAAAGAATAAAAAGAAAGCTCTCCCACGCAGGGCAGGGAGAGAAAAGGGGAAAGACTTACGTCTTCCCCCATATCTGTCCGTTCAATCCTTCTTGAGACTCTTTTTAGAGCCGTCGGGATATTGAATGACGGTATTATCAAGCTGAGCCTTGAAATTTTTTCTGAAAGCCTCGATATACTCCTGTCTGAGTCGGTCACGTTCTGCTGTCTCCTCGGGAGTAAGCGTCTCGCCCGCCTTTATTCTTCTGGCGTATTCGTTGAGCTTTTTGGTTCTTTCGCTTACAACGTCACTCATGTTATTATCCTCTTATATTAAGACCAAGCTTATAGGAGAGGTCCTTGATTATCTTATTTGAAACCTTGTCGGCTTCCTCAACGGTCAATGTGCGGTCGGATGCGCGCAACGTTACGCGGAACGCAACGCTCTTTTTTCCTTCTCCGATCTTTTCGCCGCGGAACACGTCAAAGAGCGCAACGCCCTCGCACAGCTTGCCTGCAGCGCGTGCCATGACCTCCTCGATAGTGCCGACCTCGAGGTCCTCGTCGCAGACGAAGGAGAAGTCGCGCGATACCGCGGGGAACTTGGGCAGAGGCTTATAGTCGATGACCATATCCGCATTGTCCCAGATCTCGTCGAAGTTAAGCACGCCCGCATAAACGGGAATGTCAATGCCGTAATTTTGCGCCGTAAGAGGATGGAGCTGACCGAAGATGCCAAGCTCACAACCGTCAGCCGATACGATCTTGGCGCATCTGCCGGGGTGATAAGCGGCATCGTCCTTGACGGCTACGAACTTTGCATTTCTGATGCCCGCTTTTGCAAGAATATTTTCAACTACGCCCTTTACGGTGTAGAAATCCTCGCCCTTGCCGTAAGCGCCCAGCGTGATCACCTTTTTCTCGGTGGGAAGCACCGTCTTATCCTCATTGGGAAGATAGATGGAAGCCATCTCAAAGAGGCGAACGTCATCGTTTGAGAAGTTGATGTTACGAGCCACAACGTCGAGCATAGAGGGCAGAGCCGTGGTACGCATAACGCTTGTGTCCTCGCCCAAGGGATTGCTGATGACAACGCTCTCGCGGAGTGCGCTGTCTTCGGGCAGTCTTATCTTGTCGTAGAACTTGGGACTGATGAAGGAGAAGGTCTGTATCTGGTCAAAGCCCATACCGTAGAGCGCGTATTCGCAGTCCACCTCAAACTGCTGCTTGGGTGTTCTGCCGCCTTGCGTGGTCTCTGCGTTGATGCAGGTGGACTTTATATTGTTGTATCCGTAGATTCTTATGATCTCCTCGGCGATATCCTGCATGCAGGTGAGGTCGGCTCTGAAGGAGGGAACGTAGATCTTGTCACCGTCCACGCGGCACTCAAGGCGCTCGAGCACGCTCTTCATATAGTCGTAGGAGAGGTCAACGCCGAGGAATCTGTTGATCTTGTCGGCGTCAAGGGGAAGGACAACGGTCTCGGGCTTTGTGGGATAAACGTCGATGATGCCGTCAACCACGTCGCCTGCGCCCAAAAGCTGAACAAGCTCGCAAGCGCGGAGCAGACCGCCCATACAGTTTTCGGGATCGAGTCCCTTTTCAAAGCGGGAGGAGGATTCGGTCCTCATGCCGTTTTTCTTCGCGGTAACGCGTACGGAGGGGCCGTTGAAGCAAGCCGACTCGAATACAACCGTTGAGGTCGTATCCTTGATCTCGCTGTTTGCGCCGCCCATAACGCCTGCGAGTGCGCAAGCCTTTTTGCCGTCAGCAATGACGAGCATAGAGCTATCAAGCGTGTGATCCTTGTCGTCAAGCGAACGGAAAAGCTCACCGTCAGCCGCGCGGCGAACGTTTATAGCCGAGCCCTCGAGCATAGCGTAGTCGAACGCGTGCATGGGCTGACCGTATTCAAGCATTACGTAGTTGGTGATGTCAACGATATTGTTTATGGGGCGAACACCTGCCGCGCGCAGTCTCATACGGAGCCAGAGGGGCGAGGGGGCGATCTTGACGTTCTTTACGACCTTTGCGGAGTATCTGTAACAGAGGTCGGCGTCACTTATCTTGACGGAGAGATAGTTGTCGATCTTGTCGCCGTCGTTTGCGTCTTTTACTACGGGCGCAGGAATGGAGAGGGGCTTATCAAAGCTGATAGCCGTCTCGCGAGCAAGACCGATAACGGAGAGACAGTCGGGGCGGTTGGAGGTGATCTCAAACTCAACGACCGTGTCGTCAAGCATAAGAGCTTCTTTTATATCCATTCCGACCTTGTCCTCGAATTCCTTGCCGAGAATTAGGATACCGTCCTCGATAGCCTCGGGCATATCGTGGAGCGTGAGGTTGAGCTCGGCGATGGAGCAGAGCATACCGTTGGACTCAACGCCGCGGAGCTTACCTGCCTTGATGGTAACGTCACCGGGAAGGTGAGCGACGGGAATAGCCGCGGGAACTATATCGCCTACGTTTACGTTCTGCGCACCCGTAACGATCTGCGTGATCTCGGAGCCGATGTCCATCTGGCAGATCCAGAGGTGATCGGAGTTGGGATGACGCTCCATAGAAACGACCTTTGCAACGACTACGTTCTGAATGTCCTCGCCGAGAACCTCGTAGCCCTCGACCTTGGAGCCTGTGTCGGTCATTCTGTCGCAGTATTCCTTGGTTGAGATACCGTCAGTATTTGTAAAATCGTGAAGCCATTTAAGTGAAAGATTCATATTAAACCTCCAATATATTTTGCGAATTTTGCGTTAGCAAAGTTCGGGCGTGAAACAGTATAGTGTATTGTAAGACGTTCGACATTTTCACGCGACCTTTCATTAAAACTGCTCGATGAAGCGAACGTCATTGTCGTAGAAATGACGAATGTCATCGACGTGGTACTTGAGCATAGCGATTCGCTCGACACCCATACCGAATGCAAAGCCGCTATATACCTCGGGGTCAATGCCGCAGTTGCGCAGCACGTTGGGGTGTACCATACCCGCGCCGAGAATTTCTATCCAACCCTCGCCCTTGCAAAGACGGCAACCTTTGCCGCCGCACATAAAGCAGGAGATATCGACCTCGGCAGAGGGCTCGGTGAAGGGGAAGTGGTGAGGACGGAAGCGAATTCTCGTCTCCTCGCCGAATTCAACCTTTGCAAAGGATTCAAGCATACCCTTAAGGTCGCCCATGGTGATACCCTTGTCAACTACGAGTCCTTCCATCTGGTGGAAGAGAGGGCTGTGCGTTGCGTCCATAGCGTCGCTACGGTAAACGCGTCCGGGGGATATGATACGGATAGGGGGCTTCTGCGTTTCCATTACGCGCGCCTGAACGGGCGAGGTCTGGGAACGGAGAAGAATGTTTTCCGTGATGTAGAAGGTGTCCTGCGTGTCGCGGGCAGGATGGTTCTCGGGGATATTGAGCGCCTGGAAGTTGTAGTAATCGTATTCAACCTCGGGACCCTCCGCGATGGAGAAGCCCATACCGATGAATATGTCCTCCATATCGCGCTGAACGAGTGTCAGGGGGTGACGGTGACCAATCTTCTGAGCCTTGCCGGGAACTGTAACGTCCAGCTTTTCGGCAATGAGAGCCGCTTCAAGAGCCTTTTCCTTGAGAGCCGCCTTCTTTTCGCCGATAGCGGTTTCGATCTCGGCGCGAACCTCGTTGGCAATCTGACCGACAACGGGGCGTTCCTCGGGGGAAAGCTGTCCCATTCCGCGAAGAACTGCGGTAAGCTCACCCTTTTTGCCGAGATATTTTACGCGCAGAGCTTCGAGAGCTGCGTCGTCCGTCTCGGGAGAGGCGATAGCTTCCAGCGCCTCTACCTTTATTCGATTAAGTGTCTCTTTCATTTTTTGAAATTCCTTTCAAATGTATATAGAATAATTTTTAACAAAAAACAGCCCCGAATCCCATGGATTCGGGGCGAAAAAACAAGTTTTCCGCGGTACCACCCGCATTTTGACCTTGAAAATACAAAGCCAACACTTTGCAGACCTGTAACGGTGTCTCTCCGTGCGCGGCTATATGCGAAATTTGCCTTGACCGAGCAAGCTCCGAAGGGAAATGCCTCGTTCTCACGTTTATGGACTTGCACCACCGTCCACTCTCTGAAAAACGCCCTGAGTACGCGCTGACTTCATCAATGCTTCCATTATTATATTACGCTACGGAACATTATACCACGAATTCTCCGTTTTAGCAATAGGTTTTTAACATTTTTTATATGTTTTTATCAGAAAATTCCGAAGTGGAACAGCGCCCAAACGATAGCCGCCTGAACGAGCATGATAACGGGAATGCCCACCATAAACTTAAAATGCTTGGTCTTGTGGCGGATGATGAGCATAGTTATGAACATAGCAACGCTGCCGCCGAAAGCCGAGAGCAAAAGCAAGGTTTTTTCGGGCGTGCGCAGCTCAACGCGGTTCTTTTTGGATACTTTCTTATCGTAAATGCAAACGATGATAGAAACTATCGAAATGATAGCGATATACGCCAAAAATACCGATAAAATGGGGTAATTTTGAATAAAGTCTAACATGAATTAACTCCTTATTATTAAGGGCTTTTGAAAGTTGGGGGATGTGGGGGAAGAAAACTTTTTTAGAGAAAAGTTTTCTTCCCCCACATGCTTTCCCCATCACTTTTTAGGGAAACTGTCGCGTAGACCGACGACGCGGTTGTATGTGTCTGCGTTCTTGGTGTCCTTGCAGAAGTAGCCAACGCGAACGAACTGGAATTTTTCGCCCGCCTTTGCATCGTCAAGACAAGGCTCGACCATTGCGGACTCGACCTTGGTGAGCGAGTCGGGATTGAGGAAATCAAGATAGGTCTTGCCCTCGGGAACGTCCGCGGTGTTCTCGATATTGAAAAGTCTGTCGTAGAGCATAACGGTTGCAGGCTTTGCGTACTTTGCGGAAAGCCAATGTATCGTGCCCTTTATCTTACGTCCGTCCGCGGGCATACCGTTGCCCGTTTCGAGATCGGCAGTCGCGTGGATGCACTTGATGCTACCGTCTGCGTTTTTCTCTATCTCGCCGCACTTGATGATATATCCGCCCATAAGACGAACCTCGCCTTCGGGCTTTAAGCGGAAGAACTTGGGAGGCGGAACCTCGGCAAAGTCGTCCGCGTCGATGTATATCTCGCGTGTCATAGGCACCTCGCGCGAGCCAAGCTCGGGCTTTTGAGGATGGTTCGGCACGGCGATCATTTCCTCTTTATCCTCGGGATAGTTGTCGATAATAACCTTTATGGGATCGAGAACTGCGATGCGACGCAACGCGTTTTCGTTGAGGTCGTCGCGCACACAAGCCTCAAGCTGACGAACGTCAACGGTGTGGTCTGTGTTGGTGACTCCCGCCTCGCGAACGAAGGTAAAGAGCGCCTCGGGGGTATATCCGCGGCGGCGCAGACCGCAAAGGGTGGGCAGGCGGGGATCGTCCCAGCCGTCAACGTGTCCCTCTTCGACGAGCTGGCGCAGATAACGCTTGGACATTACCGTGTAGGTGATGTTCATACGTCCGAACTCCCACTGATGAGGCTTCTGATCAAATCCGATCTTGTCCACTACCCAATCGTAAAGCGGGCGGTGGTTACGGAATTCGCTGGAGCAAAGGGAATGGGTAATACCCTCAAGCGCGTCCTGAATGGGATGCGCAAAATCGTACATAGGATAGATGCACCACTCGTCGCCCTGACGGTGATGGTGAATGTGCTTGATACGGTAGATAACTGGGTCGCGCAGATAGGGGTTATCGCTCGAGGGGTCTATCTTGGCTCTGAGCGTGCGCGCGCCGTCCTCGAATTCGCCGTTCTTCATTCTCTCAAAGAGCGCGAGGTTTTCTTCAACGGAACGGTTGCGGTAAGGGGATTCCTTACTTGCAACGGAACGGTCGGTGCCCTTGTAGTCGGCGAGATCGTCCTTGGAGAGATCGCAAACGTAAGCGTCGCCCTGCTTGATGAGCTGGAGCGCGAATTCGTAGCATTTTGAGAAGTAGTCCGAGCCATAGAACACGCCGCCCGTGGGGGTAGCGCCCAGCCATTCGAGGTCCTCTCTGATAGAACGGACGAACTCATCGGACTCTTTTGCGGGGTTTGTATCGTCGTAACGGAGATTGAAAAGACCGCCATACTTATTTGCAACGTCGGTGTTGACACAGATCGCCTTTACCGAGCCGATGTGAAGATATCCGTTTGGCTCGGGGGGAAAACGAGTGTGAATTTTAAGACCGGGGTTGGTTACAAGGTCGTTGTCAATTATTTCGTGAATAAAATTTGAGTTGGTGGTTTCCATTGTTTTTTCCTTTCGGTGGGGTTTCACATTTGTTCCTGTGAGAGCATTATTAATTGCTTGCCGCTTTCTTTTGTAACCGCAGGCGCTAAAGAAAGCTAACAAAGAAAACGCCGTGGGTGTTTCGCTCGTTGCGACGAGCGACCAACGCTGAGCGCGTTGGATTGGTGCCACCTTTTGAAAAAGGTGGACAAAAACTTTTAAAGCTTTTATTTAAGCGAATCTATCATCGCGCCTATTCTCTCGAGCGTATTTTCCTTGCCGATTATGTGCATTACGGTGTAGAGATCGGGAGCGTTCATTTTGCCCGTTACCGCAACTCTGATGAACATACTGATGTCGGCAACGCTGCCCTTGAACGCGGTGGGATCTGCCTTATATGCCTTCATATCGGAGGCAAATCCGAGGCTGTCGGCGATAGCCTTGACCTTGTCAAACCATACGTTCATATCGTCGCTCTCGTCGTAGCCCGCACAGAATTTTTCAAGCGTCGCGATTATGTCCGACTTATCAAAGGTCTCTGGATAGCTGTCCTCAATTTTGAAGAACTCGTCGTAAAAGAAGCCCATATAAGCCTTGGCATCTGCCCAGGTCGTCAGGTCCTTACGCGGCTTTTTGCCGCCTCTGCCGATGGCGAAGATCTGTTGAGCAAACCCTGTGTCGCGAGAAAGCACCTCGCCAAAGGGACGGTCGAATTCAAGCGCCCAATCGGTGACCTTTTTGGTTACCTCCTCGGCACTCATGCGGGAAATTACGTTCTTTGAAACGTCGTTAAGCTTTCCAAAGTCGAAAAGGCAGCCCGACGTTGACATTTTCTTTATGTTGAAGGGGAAATCGGTATAGGGCTTGTCCGCGTTCTGCATGTGCCACTCCTCGTAGTTTGAGTTAAGGAGCGTCATAACGTACTCGCATACCGCCTCGGGACAGTAGCCCATGGACGTGTAATCGTCCATATTTGCGCCCATATCGCGCTTGGAAAGCTTTTTCTTGTTTCCGTTTTCGTCAAGACGCATTATCTGCGCGATGTGCATATATTTGGGGAGCTTGAATCCGAGATAAGAAAACAGCTGAACGTGCTTTGCAAGGCTGGGAAGCCACTCCTCTCCGCGAATTACGTGCGTTGTTCCCATAAGGTGATCGTCAACTGCGTGCGCAAAGTGATATGTGGGGATGCCGTCCGACTTGAGTAGCACAAAGTCTTCATCATTTTCGGGAATTTCAAGCGTACCTTTGACAAGATCGGTGAATTTGAACTTCTTTTCGGGGTCGCCCATAGCGAGGATTCGGAGCACGAAGGGGTGTCCTGCCGCAAGGTGCGCCTCGACCTCCTCCATAGTAAACTCGCGGCCCTTGAGCATAGCCGCCTTCTTTGCTTCTGCCTCTGCCTGCCAGTCGGTGTTCTTTATTTCTTCCTTTTTATTTACCGCTTGAAGCTCGTCGAGCTCCTCCTCGGTGGTAAAGCAAGGATATGCCTTGCCCTCGCGAACGAGCTGCTTTGCAAATACCTGATATATAGGTCCGCGTTGGCTCTGCTTATAGGGGCCGTATGCGCCGTGGTCGGCAATCTTGCCGTCCTCGCTGAGAATGGCACCCTCATCGAAGTTGATGCCGTATTTTGCAAGTGTTTTTATGAGTCCCTCTGCCGCGCCCTCTACCTCGCGCTTGGCGTCGGTATCCTCAATGCGAAGATAGAACACACCGCCCGATTGATGAGCAAGTCTCTCTCCAACGGTGGAGGGGAAAAGTCCGCCGAAATGAACGAAGCCCGTGGGGCTGGGAGCAAATCTCGTCACCTTTGCGCCCTCGGGGAGCTGTCTTGGCGGAAATTGCGCTTCAATATCAGCGGGGGTTTTTGTTATATTTGGGAAAAGTAATTGTGCCAGACGATTGTAATCCATTTAATATTGTCCTTCCTGTAAATAATCTTGATTGGCTAAAAGTATATATTTTCAAGCGCACAGCCAAGCGTTGTTGATTCTCCGTGTCCCGGATATATCATCAGGCTTTTGTCGTAGCTTTTTAGTTTTGACAACGAGTTGGAAAGTGCTTTTGGGTCGCCGCCGTGAAGATCGTATCTTCCAAATCCGTCACTGAACAGAGTATCTCCCGTTATTATAAAGCCTTCTCCCAAAAGGCAAATAGAGCCTTTGGAGTGACCGGGTACGGAGATTACCCTTAAGCTTTGGTCTCCTATTTTTATTTCGTCACCGCAGGACACGAGCACATCCGCGGGCTTTGTTTGAAACTCACCGCCAAAGAAAAACGAATACGCGTTTTTTTCGCCGTCCGCCAGCATTTCCGCATCATCCTTGTGGATGTATACACATGCCCCCGTTTTTTCTTTCAACTCGTCAAGGTAATATATATGGTCAAAGTGACCGTGTGTCAAGATAATGGCATCAACATTTGCGCCAAGGTCTTGTAAATGACTCAGAATAGCGTCACAGGGCATAGCGGGGTCCACAACTGCTGCATGTCGCTTACCAAAGCCTTGGCCCGAGGTGACAACATAACAGTTAGAATACCATGATCCAAAATGCAGCTTATCAATCTTCAAAAAACCATCCCCTCGACACACACATTATATTCATTATAACACTTATTAGCCGTTTTGTCTACATTATTAATAAAATAATTAGCAAAAAATCGAGTCAGCCGCACGGCTGACTCGATATAGTATTACATAAATTAATTACCCGATTCGTAGATGTCGGGATCTATGGGCATCCATTCATAACCCTCAGCATAGGTGATCTTGTAGGTGTATGTTACTTTATTTCCTTTTTTGTCTACACCGTCAACCTTGATATACTTGATGAGGTCGGTTTCTTCGCCCTTCTTTTCGACTCGCTCGATTACGCACTTGTCCTTGAAGAGATAGAAGTAATTGGAGCTGGTGTATACGAAGGCTTGCTTTGTGAAGTTGCTGAATGACGTTCCAAAATAGGTAAGAGGAGAAGCCTTCCAATTATCAAAGTTGTTATATATGTACTTGGCGCACGTAAGCTCGTATTCCTCGTATTTCTTGTCGCTAAGACTCATCTTTTGCAAGAACATGTTGGGATAATAGTTGGAAGAGGTTTCCCAGAACAAGAACTTGTTGTTGAGGTTAAGCATATCGCTGTTGATGAGATACGCGGACTGATTAAATACGATAGGAGCAACGGGCATATCGTTCATAAGTATCTCTTCCGCACGGTGGAGATCTGAGCTTCTGGAGGAGATTGTCTTTTGAGCGTATATCTTTTCCGCAACCGCGTCAAATTCAGCGGAGCTATATCCCGTTATGTGCGGAGAAGGCTGATAATTGTTGGAGTCTGACATGTCAAGCGCCTGTCCCGAGAAGCCCGTAGCAAAGGGAGCAAGGACGGAGAAGGGATCTGCGGAATAAGCTACAACATCGGCAATAGCCGTATCGAAATCTCCTCTTCTGAACGCCTCGTCATAGAGGTCGTCGCAAAGGTCGGAGGGAATGGAGTTAACGTCCTTGTGATAGTCGTTATTTGCAATTGTACCGATCTTTTCAACGGTTACGTTGAAGCCGAGGGCACACCATGCCGCGCAAACCTGCTCTGCAACGTAAACGAGATCCTCGTCATATGCTGCAACTGAGAGGGTGAACGTGTAAGCGGAGGGAGTGATGCCGGCATTTGCGAGAAGCTGCTGAGCCTTTGCGGTATCGGTTGCGAGGTATTGATAGTTGTTCTTTGCGTTGTCGCGGAAGGTGTTCTTAATATCCGCGGTATCTGCCACACCCGTGGGAACAAGACCGGTTGCCTTGTTAGCGAATACAAGCTTCTTTGCGATTTCGCCACGGTTTATTGCCAAGGACAGTGCCTGACGGACCGCGGTGTTTGCAAACAGCTTTTCATAAGTTACGCTTCCGTCTGCCAAGGTCTTAGCCACATCCGCATTCTGATTGAAAAATGCCGAAGTGGTGGAAAGAGAATCCTTAACGATAGCCTCATCCTTAAACGAGCTTCTTATGGACATCGGAATGTCACCGACAAACAGGATGGCACCATCGTTATAAGCCTTCTTTACGGCATCTGCGCTAAGCGAGCAATCAACGATTATCCTATAAGGTGTAACCGACTTGTCAAGCATCTCGTCCTTTTCGGAGTTGCGGAAGTAGTACATGTTTCGCTCGAGAACAAAGCTGCTCATGATCTGCTCCTTGAAGCTGCTTACCTCGGTAGCGTTGGTGTACATATCGTTACCGTTCTTATCCTTCATGACCTTATTATCCTTGTCTACCATTTTGATAGAGTAGTAAAGGTCGTTATATACGTTTTCACCGTTTGTTGCAAAGGAGACTCTGGAAAGCTTAAAGGGACCGCTGTATGCGGATACGCTGGGCTTCTTGGACCAGTCGGCGTTTTTGGACGCGATATCCTCACGCAGAGGAGCGAGAGCCAAGCTTGTCAGGTTCATAAGGAAGTGATCGTAATCGATCTGACTCTCAAACTGAATGGTAAGCAGCTTGTCATCGGCGAAAAGACCGATATCGTCCTTAGAAACGTCCGCGTTATTGTAAGCTCGCGCGTTCTTTATGTCAAACAAGAGAGAAGCAGCCTCAAAGGAATTATTGGGGTTTAGCAATCTCTTCCATGCGTATACAACGTCATCTGCGGTAACGGGAACGTTATCGGACCAGAAGGCATCCTCCCTGATCTCTATATACATGTAATACTCGGTGACGTCGTTATCGACCTTCTTTTTCTCGGTGCGATAGCTCTTTGCCAGCGAGTTCTGAACCTTTCCGTTGCCGTCCAGCGTAAACAGTGTTTCGAACAGCATGCCCACCACGCTTCTTGTCGCATCGTTATTATAGGCGTAAGCGGGGTCAAGGTTATAAATGTTTTCGGTTAAGTACATGATTACCTGCTGTCCCTTGTACTCCGACTGCGGATCTATTCTGCCGCTGCATCCTACAAAGACGGAAACGCAGAGCAAAAGGCAAAGGAACAGAGCGATTATGCGCTTGGTCATGTTAAGAGTCCTCCTGAATATGTGTATTAGCGTGAGTAAAACCAAATATTGACTCATAGTATTATACCACACAATCCCCGAATAATCAAGGGAATATAAGAATATAAATATATATTCGTGATTTTAGACAGTATAGAGTAACTTGATTTGTGCATTTTTCACACGCGCTTGTGCGTAAAAGCTTACTGATAAATATTATAAACCGAAATTTTGGCAAAAGCAATTGCACTTTTGCTTTATTTTGTAAATTTTAAATTAATTTTAGCGGCGGTACGTTATTATTTCGAAGGCGGTAAAATACAATATAGCCAAGAGAAAAACAAGAGAAACGGAGATGCTTATGAAAAAAGATATCATTAAAAGGGGAGAGCCGCAAAATCATGTGCTGTATGAGCCGGCAGAGCCGCTTTTTGTGGGATCGATGCCTGTCGACAGTCACAGGTTAAGGATGTTGCGAATGGTGCTTTGCGGCATAGGAGCGCTTATACTGTGCGCCGCGTTTATATTTGTGGGGGTAAGCGCGCATGGCGCGTCGGGCACTAATACCGACACCGCAGGGCAGATAGGCGAAATGGCCACAGATCCGCAAGACGCCACGCATACGCCTCCGCAATTGACCGAGACCGTGGAGGAGTCCGAGGAGGAAAGCGCCACCGACCGATATTACGGCAACGATGAAACGGAAGAACAGGAAAGCACAGAGGAGCAAAGCGACACCCAGCACTCGCCTGAGCCTCCTTATTTGGAGCAGACACAATATGCCTATAAAGATATTTCCGAAATCAGCGCGGGAGAGGGCTATGTTGTAAATTATACGTCCAAAAGTCCCGACGTCGACGGACTCATAGACCGCGGATTCGTATATTCCGTGCCCAAAAACAGTCCGGCACCCATCGTGATGATAATGCATACCCACACCTCAGAGCAATATTATGGGGAAGACGCGAGCTCGCGTTATGACCTTGACAGCGTGGTTATAGTGGGTGACAGGATAACTGCCGCGCTGAATGCCAGAGGACTTAGCGCTATACACTGTACCGTGATACACGACGGGGGCGAAAACAACGCATACATATCGGCAAGGGAAACGATACGCGCCATGCTGAAGATATATCCGTCCATAAAATACGTCATAGACGTACATAGAATGGAGCTTCGGGACGGCGATGGAAACACACTGGCAACCTTGGTTACCAAAAGCGGCGCGGCGCAGGTCAGACTTACTGTGGGAACAGACACAAAGCTGGAGGGAGAATGGCAGGACGATCTTTCGCTTGCGCTCGCGCTAAGGGAGCGGCTGAATGATGGCGGCAGTCGGGCTTGCGCGCCTGTAGTCATATCTCACGGTGGATATAACGGAGACATGTGTCGCTTTTATCTGATGCTTGACGTCGGGGCTTCGGGCAACTCAACTACTCAGGCGATACGCGCGGGGGAGAGCTTTGCGCGGGCGTTGGCAGAAGTGCTGCTTGATTAAGGGCAGAGCATCCCAAAAGGGAAAACGCGTGAGTATAAAAAAGGCTTTCGGTACACACCCGAAAGCCTTTATGTTTTTTTGATTACTTTGCGCTTTTTTTAGCCATGCTTTTGAAAAGCAAAAACTCAAACAATGAGATGGCAAGACAGAGAATAAGACCTATACCCATGGAAAGCGTTTGTGCTTCCATAGCACCGATGATACCGAAAAACGCAAAGATAAGCGCTACTATAGCTGTCGCCTTTTCAAGCTTGACCGCAACGGGACAGGTAATTGCTGCGACTATAGCGCAGATAAAAGATATAAGCTTGTCTCCTATGGTTGTTTCGCGATTGTGGCGCGTACCTATCGTACCCGCGTTGAAGCGTGTGTTTTCGTAATAAGCGTTCATAATATATCCTCCTTGGTGGGTGGTGTGTTGGCATTTCTTAAATTGGAAAAAATATGCCGATTTTGATGCAAGATTTTCCGTCTGTGATGACATTATAGCACCAAAAACGGAACTTGTCAACACTTTTTTGCAAAAAAATTCGCTTTTTGGAAAATTTTTTACAAAAAGCTCTTTACAAATCGGAAAAACCGTGGTATAATGTTTCCGTAATCAGAAATTTGGGTGCTTATAAACGAGGACAGATCAGTAAACCACCAAATGAAAGGGATGGAATTGCTATGGAAACGTATATTGACAGAATAAAACAAATCAAGAATCAAAAAAAGATCACTAATGACCGTCTTTCCGAAATGACGGAGATACCGCTCGGAACGCTGTCCAAGATACTTGCCGGCATAAGTGACTCTCCAAAGCTCGCCAACATAGTATCCATATGTGAGGCGTTGGGATGCTCTGTCGATTATATACTGACGGGAATTCCCGAGAACACCAATAACTATACTCTGGATACCTACGAGATGGATCTTGTAGAGGATTACCGCAAGCTTGATGACCACGGCCGCGAGCTTATCTCGATGGTTATTTCCAAGGAACTTGAAAGGTGTGCGGAGAATGTTGAGTCGCCTCGCTTTGACGCTCGGATAGTTGCGGGAAGAGGCATGACCAAGACTTCTATTCGCAAGAACACCATAAAGCAGGCTATGGGAATATCGCGCCGCAGTATTGAGCTGTACGATATGCCGGTCAGCGCGGGAACGGGAATGTTTTTGGCTGACAGTCAGATAACAACAATAAATATTCCTTCCAATCCCGAAACAGAGAGCGCCGATTTCGCGCTCAGGATCAAGGGCAACAGTATGGAACCCAAATACCGAGACGGAGACGTTTTGCTGGTTGAGGAATGTGACTCTGTTGAATACGGCGAGCTTGGAATCTTTATTCTTGACGGAGAGAGTTATTTTAAGCAGTATGGCGGAGACAGACTCATTTCGCTTAACCCCGAATACTCGGATATTCTGCTAAAGGGATTTGACGATATTTCCTGCTGCGGCAAGGTAATAGGTAAGCTTAAAAGAAAATAAAAAAAGAACCGCACGCTTTCGTAGTGCCTATAAGGACGCTGCGCAAACGTGCGGCTTTTTTATTTGTAAGCTTTATTTACAACCAAGAGTTAGGGGATCAGTCCCAAGCTTCTTGCAGCTTTTGTCCCCACCCCTCGATATCGTCGTCATCAATATCGCTGATTCTGTCAAATTCCTTTTCGGGAGTAGGCATCTTGTCGTTCTGATCCACGGTTATTGTCAGATCTGTCTTATACACGCTGCTTCCGTCGTACATGGAGATCTTCTTGATTGCCATCTTTGTGACTTCGCCCGATACAGATACTGTTCCCTCGATAACGTAGGCTCCGTCGCCTATGTCGATCGTCATAGTCTCTTTGCTCTTGTTGACTGTGTATGAGAACACTTCGGAATCGTTTACAGTAAGTACGGATTCGTATTTCTTGGCATCGTCCTTAACGATCTCGTACACGATCTCTGTGCCTGCCGTTTCTATCGTGATCATGTTCGTGCTCTTGATGCCCTTTGTTCCAAAGTCAATGGAGAACACCTCGTTCTTGTTGACATTGAGCGTGAGCTTGAGAAGCATAGAGGACAGATTGGGGGTTACAATCTCGATTTCTACGTTTGTTTTGCTCTCCGTGATGTTGTCACACCAATCGTCCACGGTGTCCTCAAACTCTTCAATAAATTCCTCGTATGCCTCGGCGAGAGAATCATAATCGCTGCCCTCAAGCAGCTGATCCGCGGACGAAAGCTCTTGCTCGTACTTTTCAAGGAAATTGATAACGTCCTTATCGTTTGCCAGAAATTCATAGAATCCTTCTAGGAAATGGGCTATATCCTTTTGGTCAAAGGAAACGGTAACAACTCTTGCGTTCTCCTTGGTTCCGTTTAGCTTTACCGACGTGCTTTCTGCCTCAAACTCGGCATTCTGACAGAATATCTCCCAAGCCTTGTTTATGTATTTGGAAAGTATTCTTTTGGCGTCGTTTTTGAGGTTATCGTTTCTCTTGGAATCAAAGGATTCCAGAGCGGAAACTATCTGGTCGTACGCATCCTCGTCGGGTATAGAGTAATCCGAGCCCGAGTCGTATGCGAAGATAGAATCCTCAAAATCTTCCGCCGCTTCTCCTTTTACGATACCGATGATCGTGTCAAAGATCTCGGTCTCCTCCAAGTACATCTTGTCCTCGGAGACGTAGAGGCTTCCCGCGAGCTTGAAATCGTTGGCGTTATTTTGGAACTTAAACTTATCAAGCATAAAGGCTTTGTCGGAAAAATACATCTTTCCGGACAGCTTGAAGGGAGTATCCTCGACTGAACCCTCCTCGGAGTAAAATTTGTTCATGGACACTTCAAGAGAGCCCTTTTTGATCATATTTGTCAATGGCGCGATCTCCTCGCGCTTTCCAAAGTCGTTAAATACGCCCATCACGGCATTTTTCGCGACGTTCTGAGGCGTGTTGTTGTAAATGATGATACCGATTCCAACTGCGGCACCAACAAATACAACTGCGGCTAAAATTATTACCAAAATCTTGATTTTCAAAGTAAAGTCCTCCTTATACTCAAATCAATAAATCAGAATATGTTATCATTATACACCCCGACTTGAAAAAAGTCAAGTTGAAAGTATTGTCTATTTTTACAAATATATATAGGTTTAAGTAATCAATATGGACAATATGACGCTAATGCGCGGCAATACTGTCCATAATTCTGCGGCTTTTATCGTATTTGGGGATATCTCTCGCGTCGTGTTAGACGGTCGTTTTGCAACGTGTCCTTGTAATGTTGAAGCCGTTTTCGACTGACACAAAATTTATCAAAGCTTGTTATGTTGTGCCTTTTTTGCGTTCGTCATTCACCAAGTATCTTACGCCGGTTGAGGTCATGTCAAGCTCTGTTTTGAAAAACGAGGGGTAGATGGTAATGCTGTCGCTTGGAGATACCCACCTCAAGTGCTCGCGGACGTTGTCTTCCGTGAAGCTTTCGCTGACGGGACAAAAGCCGTCGGGCATTTTCATATAAAAATAGAACGAGATCTCGTATATCAGCTTGCCGAGATTTGAGGGCATATCGCCGTAAAAGTAGTTTTCGTGAACGAAGCCGAGGCGGTCAACGTCAATTTTCACGCCCGTTTCCTCAAGCACCTCGCGCACAATGGCTTCTTTGGCAGTCTCGCCCATCTTTATCCTGCCGCCAACGGAGTAGAGATAGTCGTTTCTCTCGTTGCCCACCATCAAAATCTTTCCGTCCTTCATAATGATCGCGCCCACGCGGACGTTCAGAATACCGTCGTCGCAGGGTACGCACATGTCTTTATTCATTTTCTCACCTCGTATCAAAAATTCAAAAGTAAAACGGATTTGCTACATTTTCCGCGCCGAAAACTTTTACCGCCATTCGATACATCGCTCTTGCGTGAATACGGTCGTGCCAGATGAAACGGCGCAGGACTTTGCGGAGCGACCAAAGCTCACCGTAGCTACCTTCAATAACGGCGTTACCGAGAAAATCGAGCTTTTTTTCGAGCGTCTCAAATCCGCGCTTGCGGCATTCGAAAATATTGCCGCCGTTATCGGCATCGACTTCTATTTCAGCAAAGTAATATTCGTTTACGTTTTTGGTATGCTCGTACATTTCATCGGCAGAGCGCGGAACTTGACCGTAAAAGGTCTTGCGTTCCGCCGTGGCTTTTGCGCTCTTGTCGGGGACAGACTCATACAAAGCTATGAAATCCCTTGCCGATTTTAATGCAAGTGCCTTCAAATTTTCATATTCCTGCGCTGTAAGCAGGGCTTTTTCGCTTGGAAACAGCACGTCGGAATCGGCATCCTTGATGGCAAGATCGGATTCCTTTTCGCAGGCAATCACAACTTCTATGTCATCGGGGGCATCCGCACCCAACCATTTGAGATAAGAGGTGATCTCTTGGGGCATTTTTTCAATTGCAACTTCAAGACTTTCGCCGCGCGTGTATGCGCCGATATGATCCACCGCATACAGCAAAGTATCGTTTCCGTTATGCTCCCACACACAATTTACAGTCATATTTCAACCTCCAACGCTCCTGCCATAAAGGATACGAGCCTTTGTCTGTATTCGCCGAGCATTATGTTTTCATTAGTGGTGTCATATTTGTTGTCGCCCGATTCCGTGAAATAGTCCATAGTGTTGCGATTGAGCGATATAGAGTCAAGCGGCCAGCCGGGGTGGCGCTTGGCAGACGGTCGGCTTACAAGATAAAAAGAGCTTGCCCTTGTCGCCTCGCTATCCTCCATATAGGTCGAGAGCTTTCCGCAATTATAAACGGCAATGCCGTCAAGATAGTACGCGAGAGCTTTTCCACCAAGAGATGAGGAGAGGGCGGCGTAATATTCTATCATTTCATCGTCGGACAGTCTTTTGCCGCGAGGAGCTCTGATATTAAGCCCGGGCTGACGCTCGTCGTCAAGCGGTAAGCCGTCAAAATACAGTCCCGAGTCGTTGCAGATCACTCTATCGAAAAAACTGCCGTAAAATTTAGCCTTGATGGCAGCGTTTTCCTCGGGTGTTTTACCCGATTCGTCAGGCTCTTGCGTTATGCCGAGATCGCCGAGCGTAACAAATTCTATATCGAATCCCGACATAAGCTCCTCAAAGCGTCTGACCTTGGACGGATTCGTTGTTCCTATAAGCACCTTCATAAGTTCTCCGAAAATATAAGTGCGGCATAGCGCACCGTAAATAATGAATTAATTATATCACCAATTTATCTCAAAGTCAATCTTTCATCGCTTTGTTTTATCAACTGAAGGTTTATTTTTGCCACGGTTGACAAACCCGTCGTTTTGGGGTATAATCTATAACTGAAAAAATGATCGGAGAGCAAAAAATGACGGAACTTTTGAAGGAAAAGATGCTTGACCTTGTCGCGCTTTGCAAAAAGGTGATAGGGGACGGCGGCAATATAGTTATCACGGGACACGACAATCCCGATGCTGACAGCGTTATATCCTCTGTTATGATGCAGGGGCTTTTGTGGCGCGCGGGTGTTGATGTCGAGATCAAGCTGCCCACACCGCCCGACAGCGTGACCTTGCGCGATATGCAGACGCTTGGCATCTGGGATGATTCGCTTGTGTGTCCATTTGACGACGGTGACCTTCTTTTGCTCGTTGATCACCACAAGAGCTTTTATAAAAACCGCGTTATCGCATGCGTCGATCATCATACTACGCCGCCTGCTCCCGAGTGCGAGCTTGCGATAGTGATAAAAGCCTCGTCGTGCGGAAAAATAATCTATGATATGCTGCGCGCCTGCGAGATATCATCGGAGGAGGACGAGCTTTTGGCGCTATACAGTGTCTATCTCGACACTCAGTCCTGCCGCAGCTCAAAATTCAATCGCGAAGACACGCCGTGGGTAGAGAAGTGCATCGAAAAATATTCGCTCGACCGCGAGTCGCTCGAGCTTATGGGCTTCTGCCTTAATGCGCCCAACACTCCGGTCGACGAGCTTGCTATGTATGCATACAAGCGCTATGAGTTTTCAAGTGTTTGCGCATCGTCTGTTATACAGATTGATGAGAGCGAGGAAGGGTGGAATGGAGCCGTGGCGCGAGTGCTGGATCTGCTGCTGAACAAAATCGCCAATGAGGAGTATGCCGCGTGGGCGCTGGTAGTAAACAAGCCCTTGGTAAGTCGCTCGGACATTTATTGGATATATAAAAACGGCGAAGTGAAAAAGATAGAGCTTGATCGGTTGGCTTCTCGTTCCCGCGACGTAATTCCCGTTGTAAGCTTAATATAATTAAACAATTGATTTAAATATAAACCGAAAATAGACTTATTTCGACAATTTTTAAGGATAAACGATGAAAAAGATATTGCTTGATAAAAACAAAGGCTTCTATAAGGGAAATATGCATTGTCACAGTACACTGTCGGATGGCCGTTTCACCCCCGAGGAGTTAAAACGGATCTACAAGGAAAAGGGCTATAGCTTTTTGGCTCTGACCGACCATGAGCATATCAATAATAATTCCCATCTCGACGATGAGGCGTTCATAACGCTGACAAGCGGAGAGTTTGCCATAAAGCAGTTTTCAGATCAGTCCACGCTAAAAAATTTTGATATGAAGGTGTGCCACCTCAATTTGTACGCAAAGGAGCAGGCAAACGATTATGCCTTTTGCTATAATTCGGTAGCCGATCATTTTTCCGCGCCCGAGCGCCGCAATTCCATAAATAAGCCTTGCGAGGATTACGAGCGCACGTACGGTCACGAGGGCATATCAAAGCTCATCAAGAATGCAAACGATCACGGATTTTTCGTGTGCTACAATCATCCGCGCTGGTCGCTTGAAAATTACGGCGATTACTCGGGCTACGAGGGGCTGTGGGGCGTTGAGATATACAATCATTCCTGCGCCGTGGACGGTCTATATGATTACGATATTAACGTGCTTGATGACATGCTGCGCGACGGCAAGCGAGTTTTTGCTTCATGCGGAGACGATAATCACAATCGCGGCGCGCGCGGACTTGATTATTCCTTCGGCGCAAGCGTTTACGTAAATGCAGAGTCGCTGAGCTATAATAATATTGTTGATGGCTTGCTTGAGGGCAATTTTTATTCGTCGATGGGCCCCGAGATATATTCGCTTTACGTCGAGGACGGACGCGTGCATATCGAATGCTCGGACGCGCGACAGATAGCCTATTCCACGCGCGGCAGACGTGTAAAGGCGGTCAATGCTCCCGCAGGGAAATCGATAAACGAAGCAACCTTTGAAATAAAAGACACGGATGGATATTTCCGCCTGGACGTTATCGACGCCGAGGGTAAAAGAGCCAATACGCAGGCGTATTATTTGGATGAACTGTAAAAGTAAAAAAAGCACAAGGCATTGTTGACAAATGCCTTGTGCTTTAATATTATTTAGGCTTATACGGTTGTTGAAGCAAGAATAGTCTTTTTGCTTCTTTTTTATTCGTTATCAGTCTTGAATACGGCGCATAGAAGTGCCATTTTTTCTTCGGTCGGAACGGTGAATGCTTGATTCTTTCTGCCGAGAGCCTCATACTTGTGCTCTCCGAGCGCGTGATATTGAAGCAGCTCCACTCCTTTTGGCTTGCCGTGAGCTTCGAGATAGTTGCGTATAGCGGTCATTTCCTCAATGGTATCATTTACGCCCGCTATAACGGGAATACGGATAAGTATCGGAAAGTTTATTTGCAAAAGCTTTGCGAGATTATCAAGTATCAGGTCGTTGGGAACTCCCGTGTATTGCTTATGCTTTTTGCTGTCCAAACATTTGATATCGTATAAAATGAGATCGGTGTATGACAGTATCCGTTGAAAGTAATCAAACGGCACGTGTCCCGCGGTATCAACGGCGGTGTGCATTCCGTTTATTTTGCATTCTCTGAGGATGCTTTTCAAAAAGTCTATTTGTAGCATACATTCTCCGCCCGAAAAAGTCACGCCGCCTCTTGATGCCGCGTAATAGGGCATATCGCGAGATATTTCGCGAAAAAGCTCGAGTACAGTGTAATCCTTGCCGCAAGAGATTCTGGCATCGTGGTAGCATATGAAATTCTCGTCTTCCGGAGTTGCGTTTGCACATCTTCCGCAGAGGATACACTTGTTGGGATAAAATAAAAACTCTTTATTGCCGCTTTGGCTTTCGGGATTGTGACACCAAGCACAGCGCAGATTACATCCTTTGAAAAACACCGTAGTCCTAATTCCCGGTCCGTCAACGAAGCTGTTACGCTGAATATCAAAGATCGTTGCTTTCATATCGCTATACCTCGTATCTTGCGATTACGGAATCCTGTATTTGCTCGGTGAGTCTTGAAAAGTAATCAGAATACCCCGTGACTCTCACTCTGAGATTAGGATGCATATCGGGATGCTTTTTTGCATCGATCAGCTCTTCTCGGCTTACGTAATTAAGTTGGAATTGAACGCCGCCGTTTTTGAAAAAAGTTTCCAACATAGTAAGAGTTTTGTCAAAATACTCGTCGTTTTTTAGGTACGAGGCGTCTAAGGAGAAATTTGTGACGGTTGCACTTGATATCCCGTGAGGATCAAAGTTTGCTATGGCGTTCATCATAGCGGAAAGTCCGTGTCTCGCTTTGCTTTCGGATTGGAAAATTCCATAGCTCAGAGGCGCGCCTGCGAGTCTACCGTCAGGAGTTGCCAGAGTGCCTTCACCAAACCAAGCGAAATGCATGGGATAACCTGTATGGTCGCCGAGGAGAACAGGGTATCCGTAAGCTGTCTTTTTGACTTTGACGTATTGATAAAGGTCGTTATAGATCCTTTTGGCGACCTTGTTTGAGCAATCGTCGTCGTTGCAGAAGAAATTTCCTCTTTTGAGGATGCGTAGTCTCAATTCCTCGTATCCCTCCCAGTTTTTGTGAAGAGCGTCAAGCATCGTAGACATATCAACGTATTTCTCATCATAAACAAATTGTTTGATGATGGAAATACTGTCTATCAACGTGACGTTTCCTAAAAACATTATGGTCGAGACCGCATAATTGACACCGCCTTGTGTGACGCTCTTTCCGTTTTCTATACATCCGTTGAGGAACAGGCAACTGACGTAATTTATATCTCTTCCTCGCTTTTGCGTGTAAAGGTCATCGTAATAATAGATCTTATCGAGGTCCTTATATAGCTGGTCCTTGAATATTGCGTAAAACTCGTCAAATGATCCGGCATTAGCGGCTTCATCTGCTCTGTGGTGCATAACGTATTCGATAGGGCGAGCCATATTGGCGTGTGAAGAGCTAGCGCAAAGGCCTCCAAGCATAGCGGGTTCGTTACAACCCACCATAGTATAGTTTACCGCCTCCTCGTAAGGGAAACCGCAAATTTTTGTGTATGCCTCCAATCGTTTGTCGTCGTTGGTAAAGGCGAGACGCTTGTTTTTGTCATGTCTGTCGCATTCAAGAGCATGGCGAAGCACACTTTTTGGAGTATCGTTAGTCCAGCGCAGAGTGATCTGCGGAATATATGTCGGAAGCTCAATAAGGCTGTCAAGAATAAGCTCGGATACATCGTTGTAGCAGTCCTTGCCGTTCTTGTCACGTCCGCCGATGCAGAAATGTGACTGTCCGCCTCGTGTGAAATAGGGAGAATCTACGGGTGTTGCCGCCTGAACCGTCAAAAACAGCTCCTGAAGATATGCTGCCGCCGTTTCCTTATCGAGAACACCCGATTCAATGTCGGCAAAATAGAATGATGACAGATATCTGTCAAGCGTTCCAAAGCTATCGGGGTTGAAGCTGAAGCAAACACAGATAGTCAGAGCTGCCTCGAAAAAGCTTTTGGGTGCTCTTTCTGATAGGGCGAACAGAGCCTCTGAAAGCTTTGTCAGATTAGCCTTGTATTCAGGTTCATCCACACTCTCAGCATACTGCTTTGACATATCTGAGCATTTTTTGAACCAGAGAATGATAGTGTTTGCTATCTGCTTCAAGCTATTCAAATAGCCTATTCTTTCAGGATCTGTATGCTTTGCGAGAGATCTGTCGATGTCGTCTATTATTCCTACAATTCCCACATCCAGAACTCTGCGGTAGTCTGACGTACCATGCTGTGCGTCCACGGTTGACAGATTTTCAATAGGCTTTTTAAGATAAAAAGCTTCGTTTAACTCTATAAGATGCTTGTGTCCGTAACGGCGGAAGATGTCGCCAATGACGCTATCGTTAAAATTAAAGAAGCCGCAAAACGCCGAATGCTTTGTAATGAGAGGTTGCTGATTCATTATGTATTCACAGATGTGCTTTACGTTTTTTTCTTCTTCGGGCAGAAAAATGTCCATTTTCGAAAACTCGGTCTCTCTTTGATGGACGTACATATCACCCCGTAAGGTCATCTCGGTTAGCTTTTGTATTCTTTCGTTCATACTAATCTCCGTTCTGCTTTCAAATCAGTAGGTTAGTTTGTAATTGTAGCGTTGTTGCATTTCCAAGCAAAGTCCGTTCCATTCGTCAGGCGCGATAAGCTCTGCGCGAACAAATCGATAGAGCATAAAGATCAGATCCTGCACAGGAGAGCCGAGGGTATGCGCTCCGAAATATAGACTTATCTTGTTTTCGGGATCAAATGCCAAGTATGCGCAAGACGCGCCTCCCCAGCCGAAATCGGCATATCCCTTGATTCCCGCAGAGCAGCGGACACCAAGACCAAAGCCGTGAGAATCCGTTAACCAATACGTACGTTTTTGCCATTCGGTCAGGCGATCGGTCATCATCAATTTGAGCGTTTCGGGCTTCAATAGCTTGTGCGTACGAAGAGCTTCCATGAAAAGAATATAGTCGTCGACCGTGGAAACACCTCCCGCGCCGCCCGACGCGTAATTAGTGCCAAGCTTATACGGCACGATGTTTTTGCCCGTGTTTGAACGTTCACCGTTTACAAACCTGTATTGCTCGGCAAGGCTGTCCAATTCCTCTATCGGTAGCATAAATGTGGAATGGCTCATTCCGACGGGGTCAAAAACGTTTTTCTTTACGTAGATATCGAAGGCTTCGCCCGAGATAACCTCGACTAATGCCGCCAGCACGTCGTGGCAAAGGCTGTATTCCCATCTGTCACCGGGTTCGAAGAGCAGGGGCTCGCGCGAAAGATATCGCATCAATTCACGCGTGGGACATTTGCCACTTGTTTCGGCAAATGCTTTTTTGATTTGAGGCGATGCACAATCGTATGAAAAGCCTGCAGTCATTTCGAACAAATGTCGGATCAATATTGGGTTATCGGCTTTTTTTATGCCTGTTTCCGTCTTTACGGTCATTTCCTTGAATTCGGTCATATAGTCCGATAGCTTATCATCGAGGGAAAAGAGTCCTCGCTCCCACAGTTGCAGAGCGCAAACGCAGGTGATGACTTTGGAACAGGAATATATATTGAATCTTTCATTGCCCTTCATTTTTATCTTGTTTTCAATGTCGCTGTATCCGTTTGTATGGCGAAGAATGCATTCGCCGTCCTGATACACCGCAAGATCAAATCCCGGAAGTCCGAGATCCAGAAACGAGTCGCAAAATGCCTTTGTTTTTTCAAACATAGTGATATCTCCTAAAAACATATATAGTTTATTCATAGTTTAGCCTCGGATAGCGGAAAAGTAAATGCACGGAAATTGACATTTGCACTTTTACGTACAAAATTTATATATTGTTGACAAACCGCAGAAAAAGTGCTATACTGATCAAGGGTGATGAAATGAAGGAAAAATTCATAATTACAGCTATTGAAAGAGTAATAATGGTAATGGAAACCGATTATTTAGGCGATAATATATCTTTTTCCCGTGATCTGAAAAGCAATGAGATCATTTTTCACTTTTCGGGACTAGCGACGGTATATTTTAATGATACCGTACTGGAAACAAAGCCCAATAGCATACGTTTTTTACCTCGGGGAAAAGCGTCCAAATACGACGTTCAGCTGCATGAGCGCGGCGAGTGTATCGACGTGTTTTTTCAAACGGATAGTCCCATCTCGTCAGAAGCACTTGTGATTGCCGCCTCACAGAATGAAAAGTTAGGAATGCTTTTCAAAAAGCTGTTTGCAGCTTGGGTTGGCAAGGGCGATGGATATTATTTTGAATCTCTCTCTATTCTTTACAAAATATTTGCCGAGTTGCAAAACGATAATTATGTACCGAGATCGCACTATGCGAGAATCAAGCCCGCAATCGACCGTATCCGTGACCGATTTTTGTCGGAGGAGCTTTCCATATCAGAGCTTGCCACGGCGTGTGGCATAAAGGAGTCGTATTTTTTGAGGCTTTTCAAAGAAAAATTCGGAATTTCACCTAAAAAATACATAATCCAGCTAAAGATAAATCACGCGTGTGAGCTTTTACGTCTTCAGCGTTATTCCGTGACGCAGATAGCCGAGATGTGTGGATTTTCGGACGTGTATTTTTTCAGTCGCCAGTTCAAGCAATATATGGGGATAACACCAACGGAGTTCATCAAAAAATACAGATCTCAAAGCTGACAACTATAATTTGGGGGATGTATGTATCCCCTTTTTTATTTATGTAAATTGGGATTTATGGGGGAGAAAGGACATAGGGGGAAGGGCGAACCTTTTTGCAAAAGTTTCGCCCTTCCCCGACTTTAGTCGTGATGTTTTGCTTGCAAAACTCACCGCACAGCTTGCTGTGCAGACCCCCCCACTCCCGCAAAAAAACCTTTAGGGCATAGGGTTAGGGAATTTAAACTTGAAGTGATGCTTAATAAGTGGAGCAAATCTTATTTTTTCGCATCCCCGTTAAGTTAAACATTGATTTTGCTTTATCTATAACGGCTAGGTTCGACAATTCATAAATACAGGTTGGCTCAGCAGGTTGATTTTTGCGTAGCAAAAAGCAACGTCAACTTGAGTGGGTTAGAACCCCAAAACCCGAAAGGTTTTTGCGGAGCTTTTTATTAAAAAGCGACCGCGTCTCCCCTTCGTTGCACCATCTAACCCACCGACAAATCAAAATTTGAACTTCAAAATGCAAAAATTTCAAAAAGTCTTGACAAAATAGTTTTTATTATATATAATACTAAATGTTGATATAAAAATGTGTTGATGGGGATAGAGAAAAGTGCGGTTTTTCAGAGATGCGTCGGTTGGTGCGAGGCGCAAGGCGGCTTTTTCTTACTCACCTCGGAGCAGTCTTTTCGAAAATGTGTATGCGTTTCGCGGCTTGACGTTAAATGACGCAATGGAGTAGGGAAGAACGGTTGCCGCCGTTATAGGCTTTGAGTGGCGTCCTTTGGGCGCAATTTGAGTGGTACCGCGGAGTGTGACTTCGTCTCAATTTTGAGGCGGAGTTTTATTTTTTATAAGTTCGGCGAGCCGTCCGCATCGCCAACCTCCGCGTTTTCCCCATACAGCACCAACTAATTATGTAAAAACAGTGCCGTCATAGTACGGTAGAAAGGAAATATAAATGAAATACGAGCATTTACAGATTGAAAAAAAGTGGCAGGAATACTGGCAAAAGAACCAGACGTTCAAGACGGACGTATGGGATTTTTCCAAACCTAAATTCTATGCTCTCGATATGTTCCCCTATCCTTCGGGCGTAGGTCTGCACGCGGGTCACCCTGAGGGCTACACCGCAACTGACATTATGTCCAGAATGAAGAGAATGCAGGGATATAACGTCCTTCACCCTATGGGATATGACTCATTCGGTCTGCCCGCGGAGCAGTATGCCGTAAACACGGGAAATCATCCAAACGGTTTTACGCAGGAGAATATCAAGACCTTTTCAAAGCAGCTCACAGAGCTTGGCTTTGACTACGACTGGACAAAGATGATAGCCACCAGCGACCCTGACTATTATAAGTGGACACAGTGGATATTCAAGCAGCTCTATCTTGACGGCTATGCTCAGTATATCGATATGCCTGTTAACTGGTGCGAGGAGCTTGGAACCGTGCTTTCCAACGACGAGGTCATCGACGGAAAGAGCGAGCGCGGCGGATTCCCCGTAGTCAGAAAGAATATGAAGCAGTGGGTAATCGATCAGCCCGCGTTTGCGGAAAAGCTGCTCGAGGGACTCGACGAGATCGATTGGCCCGAGTCCACAAAGCTCATGCAAAAGAACTGGATAGGAAAATCCATAGGTGTCGAGGTTAAATTCCAGATCGTCGGCGGCGGTGAATTCTCAATATTCACAACGTGTATTGAGACCATATACGGTATCACCTTTATGGTATTGGCGCCCGACGGTGACATCGTAAAGCAGCTGATGCCCCGCATTGAGAATAAGGCAGAGGTTCAGGCATATATCGACGAAACACTCAAAAAGAACGATATGGACCGCACCGAGCTCAACAAGACCAAATCGGGCTGTGAGCTTCGCGGTGTGACTTGCATCAACCCCGTAAACGGCAAGGAAGTCAGAATGTTTATCGGCGATTTCGTGCTTGCAAGCTACGGAACGGGTGCCGTTATGGCTGTTCCTTCGCACGACCAGCGTGACTTTGAATACGCTATCGCGCACAAGATCGATATGATACAGGTTATCGACGGTGACGACAAGCTCGGTCACGTTGACATTTCCGATAAGGCCTTTGAAAAGCAGGATTATCTTGGCAAGGGATATAAGCTTGTAAACTCCGAGGAATTCACGGGACTCACCGTCGAGGAGGCAAAGGAAGCTATTACCTCAAAGCTTGAAGCGCAGGGCGTTGCCAAGAGAACGGTGAATTACCACTTTAGAGAGTGGATCTTTGCGCGCCAGAGATATTGGGGCGAGCCCGTTCCTGTGGTTCACGGTGAGGATGGAAAGGTTTACGTTCTGCCCGATGAGGAGCTTCCTTTGATACTTCCAGAGCTTGAAAATTACAAGGGAGTTAACGGAAAAGCGCCTCTTGAGAATGCAACCGAGTGGAAGCAGTACGACAAGAATGGCATAAAGGGCGTCCGTGAGACCTCTACAATGCCCGGCTCGGCAGGCTCATCGTGGTATTTCTTGCGCTATATCGATCCCGATAACAAGGATGAATTCGCAAATCAGGAGCTTCTCCGCCACTGGATGCCCGTTGACCTCTATATCGGCGGTCCCGAGCATGCGGTAGGTCACCTTATGTATTCAAGAATCTGGAACAGATACCTTTACGATAAGGGCCTTGCTCCCACGAAGGAACCTTTCCGTAAGCTCGTGCATCAGGGAATGATCCTCGGCGCTAACGGCATCAAGATGGGTAAGAGATTCCCCGAGTTCGTTGTCAATCCTTCGGACGTTGTAAGAGATTACGGCGCGGATACGCTCCGTCTTTACGAGATGTTTATGGGTCCCTTGGAGGTGTCAAAGCCTTGGAGCGACGCGGGAGTTGAGGGCGCAAGACGATTCCTTAACCGCGTATGGACATTCTTTACAGAGCCCCAAAACATTGTTGACGGTAACGTCGCGGCGCTTGAAAAGATATATCACAAGACCGTAAAGAAGGTTACAGAGGATTATGAAAAGCTTGCCTTTAACACGGCTATCTCACAGATGATGATATTTGTGAACGCAGTGTATAAGGAGGGTAAATGCTCAAAAGAGTATGCCGAGGGACTTATCAAGATGCTGTCCTGCATCTGTCCTCACATTGGCGAGGAGATATGGTCGGTGCTTGGACATGACGAAACGATAGCTTACGAGCCTTGGCCCGTATATGACGAGGCAAAGACCGCGGATGACGTGGTTGAGGTCATCGTGCAGATCAACGGTAAGCTCCGCGCAAAGATAAACGTTGCCGTTGATATGGACAAGGAGGAAGTCCTCGCGCTTGCGAAAGCAGACGAAAAAGTTGCGGCGGCAGTGGACGGTAAGACTGTGATCAAGGAGATCGTTGTTCCTAATAAGCTTGTCAATATAGTAGTAAAATAATTTGATTAATTTGAAAACTTTTTTCACTTACGTTATTGACAAAGCATAAAATATGGTGTATAATGGTCGGGTGATTGAAAAATCCAAATTTCTATAAGCGAGGGGAGGGAAATCAAATGGCAGAAGTAAAAGTAAAAGACGGCGAGTCTCTTGACAGCGCACTCCGTCGTTTTAAGCGTCAGTGTGCACGTGCGGGAATCCTTACCGAGCTTCGTAAGAGAGAGGCGTACGAGAAACCCAGCGTAAAGCGCAAGAAAAAATCTGAGGCTGCACGCAAGAGAAAGTACAAATAATTTTGACTTTTGACTATTTTGAGAGCGGGCAACCCTGGTTGCCCGCTTTTAAAAAACAATTTTATTTTATCACAAAGGAGATTTATCATGGAAACCTTGAAGAAGTTTTTTCCTCTGTCCTTCCAGAGGACAGATACGGTTGCTAACCTTATCGTAGGAATACTTATTTACATCGTAGTAGGTATTGTTGCGGGTGCGGTTATCTGGCTTGCAACATTGCTTGGTATTTGGATCCCTGTGATCGGCGCAATAATCGGTTGGGCACTTGGTGTTGTCGGAACTCTTGTTGACGTCTACTGCCTTGCGGGAATAGTTATTCAGATACTTGTTTTCGCAAAGGTTCTTAAGGACTAATAATCAAAAAAGACGGCTTAGCCGTCTTTTTTATTCAGTTTTCGTTTTTGAACACGTTTCTTATGTCGGAGTCCAGCATAAAGGCGCACACGTCGTTATCCACGTGGTTATCAAATGCCTTGAACAAAAGACTTGAAAGCGCATGTCCGATAATCGCCGCTGCTGAACCCGTAATTATACCGCCAAGCACGTCCGTTGGGTAGTGGACTATGAGATATACGCGCGAGGCACACATCAATATGGCGTAGAGTGCCGCGGGAGCTATTATCCAGCGGTGCTTTTTTGCGTCCAGACATAAAAACAGGCAAAGTGCGAGTGTCGTTGCCACAACTGCCGTGGCGTGACCCGAGGGAAAGGAGAATTCGCTTGGAGTTGATGCTCCCGCGGTCTGCCACCATGTCTCATATCCCATTACGTAAGGGCGGGGACGGGCAACGAAATTTTTAATGCAAATGTTGGTGAATACCATGCCGACAAGGACGGAAAAAATCATGGACACGCCGCCCTTGCGCGTTTTTGTAAATAGCAAAAGAATAATGGCGATTACTACGGTGAACCACGATAGCTCCCCCATAAATCCAAGTGTTTCTGCCACAGGTGTAAAAAAATCTCCTGCGGCAACTGCCCATTGGTGAAAAAATTTTAATATCGCATAGTCAAATTGCCCAAACGTAACGTTGAGCCACTGTGCAAAGGGAGTCATAAAATATCCCCTTCCTGTTTGTTGATTTCATCCTGTATTATATCATCTTTCGCGCGCAGTGTCAATAAAGCTAAAGTAATTTCAAATTTTGATTTATCGGGGGGAGTTAGATTGGTACTATGTGAGGAAGATGCGGTCGCTTTTAGTAAAAGCTCTGCAAAACTTTTCGGGTTTTGGGGCTCTAACCCACTCGAGTTAACGCTGAAATTTGCCCGCAAATTTCAGCCTGCTGAGTCGACCTTTATTAATAGATTGTAAAACCCAACCATTATAGATAAAGAAAAATCGAAGTTTAACTTAGCGGGGATGCGAAAACAATAATACTTGCTCCACCTATTAAGCATTACTTCAATTTTAAATTCACTAACCCTATGCCCTAAAGGGTTTTGGCGGGAGTGGGGGGTTCTGCACAGCAAGCTGTGCGGTGAGTTTTGCAAGCAAAACGTCACGACTAAAGTCGGGGGCGAGGGCGGTCTTTTATTGAAAGGAGTCCTCGCCCCCCTAAAAGCCTCTCACATCGATAAATCACAAATTATTGATATTTTTTTGCGATTTATAAAACAGTTGTTCTATTTTTCTGTGATTTTTACTTGACAAACGTGCTTTGTAGGTGTATAATTATAATATAAACAGAACGTCTGTTCTAAATTCTGGAATTGGAGTAATAATAATGGCAAGAACGGTGCTACATTCCGATCTTAATAATTTTTACGCGTCGGTGGAGCTGCTTTCGCATCCCGAGCTGCGCGGCAAGCCTGTGGCGGTGGCGGGAGACGTTGAAGCTCGGCACGGCATAGTGCTTGCAAAGAATTACGAGGCGAAGGCTCACGGGGTTCAAACTGCGGAGCCGTTATGGCAGGCAAGGCAAAAATGTCCTGAGATAACGTTTTTGCCGCCCCATTTTGAGCTTTATGAAAAGTATTCGCGTATGGTACGCGAAATATATTATGAATACACTGATATGGTAGAGCCTTTCGGACTTGACGAATGTTGGCTTGACGTAACGGGTAGTATAGGCATTTTCGGCGATGGAAGGACTATCGCGGATACAATAAGGGAACGCATAAAGCGCGAATTGGGTCTTACTGTTTCTGTTGGCGTTTCATTTAACAAGGTGTTTTCTAAGCTTGGGTCGGATATGAAAAAACCCGATGCGACAACGGTCATCGGAGAGGAGGATTTTCGTCGGGTGATATGGCACCTGCCGGCTTCGGATATGCTTTTTATAGGCAGAAAAACTTATGAAAAGCTCTACAGATGCGGCTATAGAACTATTGGCGACGTTGCTAAGGCAGACCCTTGTGTTTTAAAGTGCTTATTTGGAAAAAACGGCATTGAGATGCACGATTTCGCAAACGGCAGAGATAGCTCTCCCGTGCTTTTGTATCGACAAATACCGCCGCCCAAATCGATAAGCAACAGCACTACTCCGCCGCGCGATCTTGTAAGTGAGACCGATATAAGCATAGTTCTGTGTCAGCTCTGTGACAACGTATCAACGCGCATGCGGCGCGAGGGAGTAGTGTGCAAAACGGTGCAGGTATATGTCAGATATGCCGACCTTTGCTCTGTTACAAGGCAGATAAAACAGAACTACCCAAACCGAACGGCGAGATCACTTTACAAGGCGGCACAAATGCTTATAAAAAAGCATGGCTTGGATGCAAGACCGATAAGATCGATAGGTGTGTGTGCCGCTGATCTGCAATCAAGCGAGACAGAGCAGCTTTCCTTTTGCCCCGAGGTAATGGAGATACAGCGTGAGGAGACGTTGGAGAGCGCGGTTGACAGCGTGAGAGAGCGATATGGCGCGCCTTCGATAAGGAGGGGGATAACTTTAACGGATTCTGTGCTTGGTTGCGATATAGCAACCTCAACTCCCGCTTATTTTGGAACGCAGGCATATGGGGAGGATTACTTTGAATGATGCGGAGATAGAGCATGCCTCGACAACACAAAAGGAGCAGTTTGAACCAAATGGGTTTAACTGCTCCTTTTATCTATCAGATGTTTTGTGAGTTTTGAATTATATATTTGTAGAAATCAACTGCTGGGGCGAGAGTATCGACGTTTACGCACTCGTCTATACCGTGAACGCTCGAGAGCTGTTTTTTGCTTATGGCAAATGGAGCAAAGCGCAAGCAGTTGTCGCAAACGCGGCTCATAAATCGCGAGTCGCTTGCGGCATTCATGATATAGGGAGCGGTTTTCACACCCTTAAAGCTGGCACCAACTGCCTGTTCTACCAGTTTAAACGCCGAGCTCGTATGGCTGGATATGGGAGAATCAAAATCGGGGCTGACTATCTCGGTGTCAAGGTCAAATTTGTTTGCAAGCTTAGTGATGGCTTCAATACTGTTCTTACCGCCCTGATGATGCGAATAGCGCATATTTCCTATAACGTAGGCTTCCTCGGGCAACACGTTGCGCCCACCTGAGCCCTGCGCCATGGTAAAGGCAAGCGTGGTCTTGAGCATAGCTCCCGCCATACCCGAAATAGAGGGCATAACGCGGCAAAGCAGAGGGGAAAAGAAGCCGGGATGTCCAAGCACGAACTTAAGCGGACCGCTCATGGATGAGGAAAGCGATCTAAGCGTTGCTTTGACCGTTGGTGACATCCATACCTTGAAAACGTGCTTTTTCTCTGCCGCCACCATAAATTTACCAAGTCGGACGAGGGGAGAGTTTTTGGGTGGTGTGGAAGCGTGACCGCCCGATGAACGCGCGGTGAATTTGAGGTCGGCATAGCCTTTTTCGCCTACACCGATCATGGCAAAACGCCCTTTAGCTCCCGCCATAGGCTCCTCGAGTATCATTCCGCCCTCGTCAAGCACCAAAGAAAAGCGTATTCCGCGTTGGAGCAACGCCATAGAGATGGCGTCCGCGCTGTCGCCCGTGGTCTCCTCGCAAGCGGTGGACATAAAATATACGTCGCGCGCGGGAACAAAGCCGTCGCGGCAAAGCTCGTCCGCTGCTTGCAGCATTCCCCAAAGACCGCCCTTTGTGTCAAGCGTTCCGCGTCCCCACACTTTGCCGTCGGCAATGTCACCCGAAAAGGGAGCGTGTGTCCAATCGCCTGTCGCCTCCACAACGTCGTGATGGTTCATAAGCATGATGGGCATAAGCGATGAGTCCTGACCCTGCCAACGAAGTAGGATGCTGCCGCTAAAATCCTCAAGCGCGCAAGCGGCAAAAAGAGAGGGGAACTCCTTTTTCAAAAGCTCGTGGAACGAATAGAATTTGGATAGATCTGTATCCTCGCGGGAGGATATCGTTTCGTGTTGTATAAGTCGCGAAAGCCTCTCGGCGTATTCTTGAGTTCTGGTGTTTGACATAATATAGTTTCCTTTGATATGTAATGTTTGCGATTAAAGGTATCGGGCAATAAATTGTTTTATTTTTTCCTGATAAAGTTCCGTCTGCTTGTACATTCCGTTGCCGTGATTACAGCCGGGAAGAATAATGATATCGGTAGAGGACGGATTGTTTTGCGCGATTTTATAAAACGTATCTTCAAGCTTTTCATTGCTTCCCGCGGAAAGAAGAAGCGGATATTTACATTGTTTTACGGTTTCCATGGCGTCAAATTTGTCAGGGTCGACACCGTTCAGCTTTTTGAAGCGTCGTATAGCTTGCTCGGCGACCTTGTCGGGATGGCGCTTGCAACACCATTTTGAAACGTTGTAAAAGAAATCCTTAATGCTTATCGAAGGCGCGTCGGAGATAAGGCATTTGACGTTTTGCATTTGTTTGTCGGACATGTAAAGAACTATGCCTCCGCCCATACTGAGTCCGTGTATAATAATACTGCCGTTATGTATCATTTGGTTTGCTTTTTCAACCCACCCCATCATATCCCGGTGCTCGAGTGCGCCAAACGTTATGCGCTCTCCCTCACTCATACCGTGCGCGCGCTGATAGGGAATAAGTACGTTATACCCAAGCGAGAGATAAAACAACGCGGGGAAAGCCCATTCACGCTCCGCGTGACTCGTATAGCCATGCGCGCAAATAACGGTGATTTGGCTTTCCTTTGCGGCAGGATAATATATTGCCTTAAGGGATAGACCGTCGTGGCTCTTTATTTCAAGTGTTTCGTGGGGCAGGGCGGTGACGGAGGCGAGAGAATCGTGAACCGTCTTTATCGTTTGATACCATGAGTCCTCGGGACCGACCATGGCATATGCCTTGTTGATGTCGGGACGCCCCAATTGTCTGTCAAAGATAAATCTTGCTTTAATAGCCTCAAACATCGATCTTCCCACCTGCCTTCTTTTTTTACAATGTATAAATATTATATACCACTTTGCTTTTTTAGTCAAGACAGGAAGACAAATAAAGAAAAAAGGACACCGTATGGTGTCCTTTTCGCCCACAGAGAAGGAGAGATTTAGAACCTTTACCTAAACGCACGCGTTTAGGTGTGAGATTTCTCATTACACCCCATTTCAGCAAAACAAAAAGAGTGGCATAAAACCACTCTTTTGTTTTGTGAAGGAGCGATAAAAAAGATATTTTCATATTTTTGAGATTGACTTGAACTTGCGCAAATAGAGGACCTCAATCTTGTCGCTTTTGTAATATCTGTAAAACATTCACTGTTCTTTTTGATTAGAAAAGAGATTTTTGATGAAATTTTTAACAGTTGGAGGAATGGCTTCCTTGTGATTCACAACAAAGGCACTTGTTTTTGCTGATAGCTTGAGAGAGTACGGTATGT
>SVTF01000009.1 GCA_015063905.1 Oscillospiraceae bacterium
CACCATCCTACACCGACGGTACTACCACCACCTTCACCGTTACCAACGGCGAAAAGGGTGACAAGGGTGACAAGGGTGACACCGGCGCACAAGGTGCTCAGGGTGAAAAAGGTGAAAAAGGTGACAAGGGTAACACCGGCGCACAAGGCGCTCAGGGTGAAAAAGGTGATACAGGCGCCGCAGGTGCAGACGGTGTTGGTATTGCAAATATCGAAAAGACCTCCTCTGACGAAAACGTAGACACCTACACCATTACACT
This sequence comes from Oscillospiraceae bacterium, assembly GCA_015063905.1. GTDB lineage: Bacteria > Bacillota > Clostridia > Oscillospirales > CAG-272 > SVTX01. The sequence continues at coordinate 260 of SVTF01000009.1, forward strand.
TACCAACGGAACTACATACACCTTCACCGTAACCAACGGCACAAACGGAACGGACGGTAAGGACGGTGTTGATGGTAAGGATGGCACAAATGGAACCAACGGCGTTGACGGAAAAGATGGTACAAATGGAACCAACGGCGTTGACGGAAAAGATGGCGCAAACGGAACGGACGGTCAGACTCCCTACATCGGTGAAAACGGAAACTGGTGGATCGGCGATACCGATACAGGCGTGAAAGCTGCGGGAGATGACGGCAAGGACGGCGCAATCATTGCTGCAACCGCTGTCGGCGGCACTGCACTCGCAAGCAACATCGCACTGATCGCTTGGACACTTATTAAGAAAAAGAGATTATTCTAAAGAATAATACAACTGAAACATCAAAGCGGTGAGCCTCGGCTCACCGCTTACTTTTAGAAAATAATGAAACAAATATTTTCACTAACCTCTTGACAATGGAAAATTTATGCGATGTAATAACTCTACATACCGAAACATTTTGTTTCTCGGAGGCGTTATGCGAAGAAAAGACGAATCGAAAAAGAGTGTGATACTTGATTTCATCGCCCTGCATGGCAGATGCAAGGGCAAAAAGATAGCCGTGTGAATAGCAAAAGGCAGTGTGACCTTTTCGGTCACACCGCCTCTTACATAAATACTTCGTTATGGGGCTTGCGCTAAAGTCCGCGCCTGCTTTTATTTTGAGCTATTTTTCGAATTGTTCTGTGACTGATTCTTCGCGTTGTTTTGTGACTGATTCTTGGAATTGTTCTTTGCGTTGTTTTTCGCATTGTTCTGCGACTGGTTTTGTGCGTTGTTCATTTTGTTCTCACTCATAAAAAATATCCTTTCTTGGTTTAAATGTGGGATACACCCTCATTCTTGCCTTGAAAGGATATTTTTATTCAGTTTAATGATTATTTGTACGTGTCTTTAAGGAATTCTGCAACCTGGGTTACAAGCGTTGCGTATCCGTTTGTTGTGGGGTGCACGTTGTCTGTGCCTATCTCAACGCCCCACGAGAGTATCCTTTCGTGGTCAATAAACGTCACGTTATCGGGATACATTGTTATAAGTTCGGTTGCCACAGTGTTAATCGCTCTGACTCTTGCGTTTGTTTCAAGACCGTAGCCTGTATCAGCGGAGGGAAGACCCGCAACTGTGGTGAGAGACTGCATAATGCATATCTCGGTGTCCGCACCGTACGTTTCAAATATCTTGGCAACAAATGCCTTATAAGTTGAAACGAACGTGGCACACTCCGCTTCGCTGCTTGTGGCTGTGAGATCGTTTGTGCCAAGGAAGATAAATACGATGTCGGGAGTTTTGCCCGTAGCGTTATTGAAATCGTACTTGGTTGTGAAATAATTGTTGGCAATATCCTCGAACTCGGCATAGGACGCGTGAGTAGATTCAATGGCGTATTTGCCGAAGCTGGGAATGCCAAGCTTGAAGAAGGCGTCTTCCATTCCTATGGACATGCAGCCGAACTTTTTATATAGGCGGTCTGCCATCGATCCCGCGTTCCAGGAGTGTCCGTTCGTTGCATCCCAATACCAGCCGTTGTTGTGTCTCCAATAACCCTTTCCCGCGACAAGCGATATGCCCGAGCAAGCGGTTACCGAGTAATCCCAGCCGAGAACGTCGGCGGACTTGTGAGAAAAGCTTCCGGAAGCATCAGAAATGGAGTCTCCGACAAACTGAATGTAATAGTCTTTATCCGCGGTGCGAGAGAGAACTGCGCTTTCCAAGGTCCTTACTCCCGCAAAGTACATGTGCTTGTCTTTGTCGCCGTAGTATATGCGGAGGGTATGCGGTCCTTCTCCCTGCGCGATGACTGTAAAGTCGCCTACGCAGCTGGATTTGTTTTTATATGCACCGTCGTCAACCTTGTACTTGAACGAGGTTATCGTGGGGAACATCAGCGTGATAGCCCCGCCGGTAAAATCTATCTCAACGTAAGCGGAATCCCAATATGATACCATCGTGGTGGGATTGGAGGCGTCTGTAGCCTGCCACATTCCGCAATATTTAAAGAGGGAGGTGTCGGTGGCGTTTGCGGTTTTGAATTTCAAGGAAACCGTTTTAACGGCATCCTTGGGGAATCCCTTTCCTGCCTCAAGTCTTGCGGCAAAGTCCTGCGCCGCATAAGCGAGAGTAGCTTGCGTGGAAGCGGTTATAATAACGTTGGTTCCGTCGTATTCAACTGTATATTGCGCATTCTCCTCGATCTTGCTTGAGTTCATGTTTGTGGCAACGAGAGTGATCGAAACATTCTTCGCCACGCTTGAAGTTCCAATGGTAGTATTGGTCAAGTCGCTAAGCTTTTCCGCGAGGTTTTGCATAATTGTTGCGCCCTTTGTGGGAGTGCAAACAACGGTCATGCCTTGGATCTTGTCAAGTGTCAGATCATCGGGAGATGGTGGACCCTCGGTCTCGGTCTCGGTTTCGGTAGTTTCCTCGGTAGTTTCCTCGGTTGTCTCGGTAGTCTCCTCAGTAGTTTCCTCGGTTGTCTCGGTGGTCTCCTCTGTGGTCACATCGGAGGTTTCCGTTGTAATATCTGTAGTTTCCTCGGTCGTCTCCGTGGTATCCTCTGTAGTTTCCTCGGTCGTCTCCGTGGTATCCTCTGTGGTTACCTCGGAGGTTTCCGTTGTGATATCCGTGGTTTCCTCGGTAGTTTCGGTGGTCTCCTCTGTGGTTACTTCGGAGGTTTCTGTTGTGACGTCCGTAGTCTCCTCGGTGGTTTCTGCCGTCTCCGTTGTAGCATCAGTGGTTATCGCGGTGGATCCCGTTTCGCTTGTTTCGGTATCTCCCGGGTTGGTACAGGAAGCCAACGCGGAGATAACGATAGCGAATATAAGCAATAAAGCTAAGTGTTTTTTCATATCGTCCCCCAATAATATCATTAATATCCCTAATAATTATATCGCGTTTTTTTTACAATGTCAAGAATTTTTTAACATGGTCATCAAGACATTCAATATAATTATGCGCGTGTATCAAAATGCTCGGCAAGGTATTTTGCCACCTCGTGCGTCAAAGTATCATAGCCTTTGGGAGAGGGATGGGTCTTGTCTTCCGATATTTCCGTGCCCCAGGATGCCACGGTCTCATGGTCAATATAGCAAACGTTGTCGGGATACTCATGCATAAGCGCTTTGGCAGCCCGTAAAATTGACGATATCCTTGCGCTGTCAAGGCTTATCGGCTCGCCTCGCCCGCCTGTCAGTCCCTGCATGATACAGATTTTTGTGTTTTTTCCGTAGATATCAAGGATTTTGGAAACAAACTGCATATATGACTCAACGAACGCGTCGCACATTGGCATAGGGTCATCCAAGGTAAGATCGTTTGTGCCAAGGAAGATGAACACGATGTCGGGGGTGTTGCCCGTAGCGAAATTGAAATCGTATTTTGGCGTAAAATAGTTTTGCGCGAGATCCTCAAACTCGGGGTCGTCCTTTATATCGCTGACTCCGTTCGAGGGATAGGAGGGAATACCAAGCTTGAAGAAGGCATCCTCCATGCCAATGGAAAGGCAGCCGAAGTTTTTATAAAGGCGGTCCGCAATCGTACCCTCGTGCCAGCAATTTCCCTTGGTGCTTTCCCAGTACCAACCGTTAGCCGTTCTCCAATATCCTCTGTTTCGTACAAGAGAAATGGCAGAGCAGGCTATGACGGAATAATCCCAACCTAAAATATCGGCAGAACGGTGAGAAAAGCTGAGCGGAGTCTCCGAAATAGAATCTCCGATAAACTGTATGTAATGGGGCTTGTCGCAGGTTCGCGACACAGAGCATTCCTCCCCTGTGGCAACACCCGCGAAATATATATGATTTCTTCTGCTTTGTGAGGATATCCTCAACGTGTGCTTTCCCTTGCCGCAAGCGGAAACGGTGTATTGTCCGTTAGCCGACCACGCTTCCATGTATTGCCCGTTATCAATTTGCAATCTGAATGAAGACGGCTGCGAAAAGAGCAAAGTGACCGAGTCGCCGGTAAAATCAAACTCCACGTAAGCCGCAGTCCAATAAGACACCATAGCGCAAGGATCGCCTTCATCCGTTGCCTGCCATGTGCCGAAATATTTGAAAAGAGACGTGTCTTTGGCGGGAATGCTTTTAACTGTTGAATTCATAAGTGCCTCCTTGATTTGACATAAAACTTATGTCTTGTTAACAATTTTACAAGAAAGATGTGTGGATGTCAATAAAAAATCATACAAAAACATAGGATTTATTTCTATGTGAAAGGGTGTTTTTAGCGCGCAGATAGCTTTTGATTATGAGCAGAATTCTTCTAATCCGCGCACGCCCTCGTCGGTAACGGGCTTTATCCATTTGCCCTTAAAATAGTGCCTGAAAAAGATTATGATCTTTGGAATGTCCTCGCAAAGATACATTATCGCGTATACCGCAAGGAATGGGAGATTTATTACGTAAGCCGCCACAAAGGTCAGCGGAATAGCAAAAAGCCAGAGAATAGGCATTTCCCATTTCATTCCCGTGGAAGTATCTCCGCCCGAACGGAATATACCAACGATCAAAAGATAAGAAACGTTGCGGGCGGCTATCCATACGCCGTATATTATCAGAATGTTTTGCGCTATCATTAGTGTGTTTGCCGACACCTGCTGACCTAGGTTAAACAGGGATACAAGCTGCTCTCGCAAAAGTATTACAGCACCACCAAGCACCAGAGCCATGATTGGCATAACGATATTGAATCGCTTGGAATCGCGAATCGCTTCGCGGATCTTGCCCGATCCGATGGATTTGCCCACCATTACACAGCAGGCGTTGCACAGTCCGATAAAGAAACAGAAAACTATATTCTCAAACGTTCTGACTATTGTGATAGCAGCGTATTGCTCGTAACCCATATTTGAAAAAATGATGTTATAGCACACGGTGCCGAGTCCCCAAAGCGTTTCGTTTACGATAACGGGAGAAGCTTTTTTGAAAAGCTCGCATAAAAAAGCGCCGTTTATATCAAAAAGCTTGTCTATTGGAGCTATCAGAATGTTTTTCTGTATGAAAGAAACAATGATTATGAGTATAAGTCCCAACCATGCCGATATACAGGTTGCTATAGCCGCACCCTTAACTCCAAGGCCAGCCGGGAAGATAAGGATGTAGTTCATAGCGGCGTTTAAAAGCGTTGATATGCCCGAAACGGTCATAGGAAGCCAAGGCCTTTCTGCCGAGCGCAGAACCGTGCAGAAAATGCTGGTCAGAGCTGCGGCAGGGTAAGAGAAGCAGGCATATTTCAAGTATTCCGCGCCGCTTTGCACAACGGCGGGGTCTTTGTTAAATACAGATATCACCGTCTCGGGAAAAAGGAGCGCGACGAGCATAAATATCACCGATAAAAAAGCGCAGCAAACTGTGGTTATGCCAAGCACGCGGTGTATGCCGTCTATATTCTTGTTTCCCCAATATTGCGAGACGAACACCGAAGCTCCAGAGCATAGTCCAAAAAGCACCATGTTGAGAAGCCAGCTCCATTGTCCCGCCATTCCAACAGAGGATAAAGCAACCTCTCCGAGCTGACCGACCATAAGAGTATCGACCAAAGAAAACGATGCGGTAAGCATGTTTTGCAGAGCGATGGGAATTGCAAGCGCCAACGCGGTTGTCCAAAATGCCTTTTCTCCAAGTCGCAGGGGCAGTTTTTTGTAATTTATATTTCTTGCGGTCATGTTTTTCCTTTTTACACTGAGTAAAGAATTTTTACATTTATTTATTCGCACAAAACAGTTTTCACACCGTAAAGCGTGAAAACTGCCGTGCATTTTATTTTTAACTTTTTTTATCTTTGCTTATCCAGCAATTGCTTGTTATATTGCAGGGTGTAGAGCTTGTAGTAGTTGCCCTTGTTTCGCAAAAGCTCCGCATGCGAGCCCTGCTCGATTATCTTACCGTGAGAGAGGACTATGATGTTGTCAGCGTGTTGTATCGTGGACAATCTGTGCGCTACCATAAGCATAGTGCCTATGTTCATCATTTTTTCCAGCGAATCCTGAATCAGAACCTCGGTTTCGGTATCGATGTTCGCGGTTGCCTCGTCGAGTATCATAACCGAGGGCTTATGGATTATGGTTCTGGCAAAGCTGATAAGCTGACGCTGACCGGCGGAGAAGTTGTTACCCCTTTCGCGAACTACCTCATCAAGACCGTCGGGCAATCGCTCGATAAACTTGTCGGCGTTTACGTAACGGCAGGCTGCCATAACCTCATCGTCCGAAACGTCATCAAGACCCAAGGTGATATTGGACTTGACCGTACCCGAGAAAAGGAATACGTCCTGGAGCATCTGCCCGAAATGACGGCGAAGCGACGATATCTTGATTTTGCGGATATTGATCCCGTCGATGAGGATCTCGCCCTTTTGTATGTCGTAGTTTCTGCAGATGAGCGAAAGGATCGTGGTTTTTCCAGATCCGGTTGAGCCTACGAAAGCTACCGTGTCGCCCGCGTTTACCTTGAAGGAAACGTCCTTCAGCACCCATTCGTTTTCAACGTAATAGAACCACACGTTTCTGAATTCGATGTTTCCTTCTATGCGGTCAAGCTCGATAGCGTCGGGTTCGTCCACTACTTCGGGAACAATGTCGAATATCTTGTATATCTTTTCAGAGGAAGCAAACGTGGCTTGCAGGCGATTGAACTGCTCCGCAAGGTTCTGTATGGGGTTAAAGAATTTTGATATGAAGGAATAGAAGGAAACGATAATGCCCGCGTCAATTATCTGTCCTAAAAACTCTACCTGATTGATATATCCGCGCGCGCCCAGATAGAACAGGCAAAGCACAGAGGATATATACAGCATGTAGACCATGGGTCTAAATATACCGAAGACAAATACCTGCCCGAATTTTGCGCGGCACAGGGTCTGATTCTTGGCTTCAAACGCCGCCTGCTTTCTTTCCTCGCGGTTAAATATCTGTATTATCTTCATTCCGGAAAGGTTTTCCGAGAGGAAAATGTTGATATCTGTAGTGCCGTCCTTTACCTTGCGATGCGCGCGGCGTGAAAATTTACGGAAGGTGAAGGTAAAGAGCACTACAAAGGGAACAAAGCAGAGGATCATAAGCGTCAACATATAGTTGAGCATAAGCATCGCCGTTAGAACGCCAATGATGATAAAGCAGTTCTTAACGAGGTTTACCATAATGTTGGTAAAGGTAATGGAAATTGCGTTTGTATCGTTTGTTACACGCGTTACAAGCGTTCCCACGGGGATCTTGTTGAGCTGATCGTGGGATAGGCTCTGAATATGATCAAACAAGTCCTCGCGAATGCTTGAAACAATGCGCTGTCCGACCCTTTGAAGAATAAGCGACTGTGCGTATGTGCAGATAAGCGACGTTACGAGTATTGCGGCATATATCGCAATGGCAGAAAAAAGATAGGACAATTCAAAGCCCGCGTCGCCGCCCACTGTGTTGATAAGATTTCCAAGTATCAGGGGAGAAATTATCTCGTGCGCGATAGAGAAGATCATAAGCACCAGCACGAGTATAAAATGCTTGGTGTAAGGCTTTGCATACTTTAAAAGGCGGCGGATTATCTCCGAATCCTTCATATTGCGGTCAAAGCCTATTGCCTCCTTTTTATCCTTCATAAATGCATATGCCAGAATAAATCCGGTGGCAAATACGCTGATGATAGCGCCTACGATTATAAGAGGATAGAACTCATGCATTTGCGCTCACCTCCTCCTTGGAGTCTGCGTCGTCCAGTCTTTGCAGGTCGACCATGTTCCGATAATCGGGACAACGCTCGTAAAGATCCATGTGACGGCCAACGTCAACCACCGCGCCCTTGTCGATAAAGATTATCTTATCCATTTGCTCGATGGTGCTTATACGGTGAGCGATGAGTATGGTGGTTTTACCCTTGCGCATATCGCGGAGATTTTGCAATATTGTCTTTTCTGTTTTGACGTCAACGGCGGAAACCGAGTCATCCAGAATGAGAATGGGAGCATCTTTCATAAGGGCGCGAGCAATGGATATTCTTTGCTTTTGACCGCCCGAAACAGTTACTCCGCGTTCTCCGAGAACGCTCTTATATTGCTCGGGGAAATCCACTATATTATCGTGAACGTCCGCCATTTTTGCGGCGAGCTCAATTTTATCCGAGGACACGTCGTCGGATGCAAAGGCTATGTTGTTTTCTATCGTGTCGGAAAACAGGAAATTGTCCTGGGGGACGTAAGCCGCAGCGGCTCTGACCGATTTTATGGATATTGTGTTTATGTCCTTGCCGTCAATAAACAATGTTCCGTCGGGAACGTTATAGGTGCGCAAAATAAGATCCACCAGCGTTGTTTTTCCCGAACCGGTGCGTCCGATAATACCTACATTTTCGCCGGCGTTGATCTTGAATGAAACGTTGGTGAGCGCGTCGAATCGCTCCTCGTCGCCGGGATAGCAGAATGTGAGATTTCTGAACTCAATATTGCCTTTGATATTGTCTATGCGCTCAGCGCCTTGCGAGTCTTTTACGTCTATTTCAGCATCCAGAAGCTCACTTATGCGCTTAAGGGAAGCCTTGCCTTGCGCGTGCATGCCGATAAGCTCGCTTACCGCCATAACAGGCCAGATGATAGCGTTAAAGTACCCGATAAATTCAACAAGCTTACCCGCATCAAAGGTTTGCGTGTAAACGAGATATCCGCCGTATCCGATTATAACGCATACCACGGTTTCAATAAATAAAGTCAGACATACGTGCAAAAGCATGGATAGCTTTGTGTAATCAACGTTGGTGTCCTCGTTATTTTTACTGAGCTTTTTGAATTGCCAAAGCTCATGAGCCTCCTTGACAAATGCCTTGACCACGGCGATTCCCGCAAAGGTCTCTTGCGCAAAGTCGGAGAGGGAGGAGAACGCCGCCTGACGCTTGTCCCACTTTTGAGTCATGTATTTGCCCACGATAAGTGACGCCGCAAGCAAAAATGCCATGGGGATAAGGCAGAGAAGCGTAAGAGAAAGGTTCATGCGAGCCATTTTGATTATCGCCATTATTCCAAGCACAACGGCATCAAAGAACATCATGATTCCCCAGCCAAAGCACTCTTGTACGGTTTCGAGGTCATTGGTGAAAAAGGACATAAGGTTTCCAACCTTGTTGACCTGATAGTACTGCTGAGATAGATCCTTGCAACGATCAAACATGCGGCTGCGCAGATCGGTCTCCACCTTTATTCCCGAGCCAAAAAAGCAGATTCTCCAGAGGAATCTACCAAAAACGAGTCCGAGAATTACAATCAACATAGGAGAGCAGATGTGCTCCAATACAAAATTCATATCAAAGGAATAGGCTACGCCGTCTTTGATGACCTTACCGTTTGAAATTCCGTTAATGACTAACTGATAAAGTTCGGGTATGACCAGCTGCATATAATCGACCAAAAGCAGAGCTAAAAAGCCGAGCAGCAGCACGGGGGAATATCTCAAATAGTATCGGTTGATGTGTTTTCCAAATATCAAGAAATCACCTCCCAATATATATAAACTAAATATACATAATACAAAATCCATTTTATCATACGGAGCGAGATTTGTCAATATATGCGGATAAATATTGTGTTGCAAATAGACGCGCACGTCAAAAAAAGGCTTCGCTTGGTGTGCCTGCGATAAAGCAGGGTCATAAGCTAAATAAAATTACCGCCGAGAGCGACCATACGGTTACTCTCGGCGGTATCATTATTAGCTTTGTACTATAAGCGTAGTAAGAGCTTTTCTCTGCTCCTCGGTGGGCAGCTTTAGTTTACCGTTATTCAAAAGTGCAACGATACAATGCAGCAAGAAATATCCGTCAGAGTGGAAGACGTACTGCAGCTCAAATTCCTTGATCTTTTGCAGGTGTGCAGGCACAGATTCTTTGATAGCCTTTGCATAAGGTGCTTTGATCGCATCAAACTGTTCTTTATATTTTGCCTTAATGCGCCCACCGATTGTAAGCAGCTCACGCTGCACATTCTTGTCGGTCAGCACAACAATCTGCCATGCGGTCTTGAAACAGCCGTCGTAATCTCCCCAAAACTTAATATATCCGCGCTCGGACAGCCACGCGTAGTCTTCCTTGGAAAGCAAATTTTCCTGTTCATGTTGATAGAGCGAAAGCACGCGCTTGGCATCATCCGCATATACGAAAAAGCCTTTGTAATCCCCACGATTTGACCACTCACTATCGATCTGCCACAATATCCTGCCGTCGAGCTCGTTCCACATAGGTCCGCACCAATTATTCATATACACGTAGTCCTTGGGCAGCACCACTGCATCAGGAACGATCGACGCATGGAAAATATTATGTCCGCCGTCTGGACGGATGGTGGCGACTTCTTCAAAGGTCACGTGCTTGTCCATCAAGTCCTCGCCCGACCATGCGGCAATATACGGAATCAGCGACCACAAAAGAAAGTTATGATCTCTTTGCGGCGCATCTTTGGTGGATCCGGGCAGTGTGTGGTTGCAGAAAATTCGCTCGTCGTCCAATATTCCGACGCTTGTCAGCTCGTCAAACAGATCGTTTGCAAACAGCTCTGCCGCCTTTTTGTACATGTCGTCCTGCATGAACAGTAGCTCTGCCGTCAGCTCGTTGATGCAGAAATTGATCAGATATCGATCATTTTGCTTGACTAAAAAGCCATATTCCTCTAAAATATCCACCTCTGTTTCCACATAAACGGGTGATACACCCAGGTCGTCTGCAATTTCGTTGACAGTCTTTGCGGTATTTCTGACGCAGTAGCAAATGTTCTGTGGCAGGCTTGAACGAAAAAATTCGTCTGGATTGCGGTTGCCTGCAGAACCATTAATGCCGTATCCGTTGAATTTGATTGGATGAAATTTCAATTCACTTGTTTTTCTCATGGTATCCATACCTCTTTTCAATTCTTTTTTTGCTTCAAACAAGTGCCATTTGACTGTGCCGAGAGGAATATCCAAATCATTAGCAATATCGGCTTGTTTGCGATTTTCAAAATAGTACGCAATCACGATCTTTCGCTGAAGCTTTGAAAGATACGCTATTTCGCTCTGCAATCTACGAATAGTATCAGCATTGTCGTCATTTGCCAGCATTGAGTCGGGATCGGAAATGATCTCCGCCACCTCGTCAATAGATACGCCAATAACGCTTTTTGCAGCATCTCTATAGTAATTACTGAGCGCATTATGCGCAATCGTCCAAATGAATTTGCCGACATCCCCGATATCATCCTTAATGAGTAGTGCGCGGAACGCTTTTAATACGATATCCTGCGAAAGATCTTCTGCATCTTGTGCGTTTTTGCACCGCTTGAGCGCAAATCCAAATATGGGTTTTAGATATTCAGATATAATCTTTTCAGCGTCTTGTCTGTTCACTTGTTTGTACCTCGTTGAAAGCTTTCACCCATATAGACACGGATTTCCCGAAAGGTTGGAACTTTTTTATAATTATATCATAAATTTGTTATTTAATCCACTCAATTAGCATATGTTTCGCTTTTGTGTCCGCAAAAGCAGTGCTTGTCAAAAAAGGACAGAGAAAACAAGATTCTCTGTCCTTTTTCCAGTCTGTAGGCAGATGCCGCTCTATCGCAGGCGCGCCAAGCGAAGCCTTTTTATATTTTTTGGAAGCTTATTTGGAAACAGCATCAAATGCCTCGAAAAGCTCACTTGCAAGAGCTAACATTTTTTCCGCTCTTACCTTGCACACCTGTCGGTCATAGGTCAAAAGTCCATTGGTTTCATCCTCAACGTCACTGACTTGGGTGTATATGGTGGCGCAAAGCCCGTTCTGCGTTATTTGAGGGATCACTTGCTCGCGGTATAGTTTGCATAGGGCGTCCTCAAACGCGGATTGTGACTCCATGGTGGAGTAACCGTAGTTTTTGTCAAGATTGAATACGTGATCCTCTGCTCGCAATGAATAGCCGCCGAATTCAGAAAGGACCAGGGGTCTGTCCTGCCTGCCTTTGAGCTTTAACGGCTTGAAGTAGATGTGATGACTGTCAACGTCGCTATGCTTTCCAAAAAACCATCCCGACGTAGCGTCGAATATTCGGGTCTTATCGCAGGCTTTGAGCAGCTTATAATTCTCGTCCGCGTCAAACTGCCCCCAGCCCTCGTTGAATACCGTGTAGTAAATAACGGACGGGTGATTGTATAGCAAGGAGATCGTGTCTTTGGAGTTTTCAATAAAGTGCTTGCGGCGCAGCTTGGTTGCTCTGTGTGTGATTCCACGCTTGAGGCCGATGGTGGGCAGAGCGGTATCAAGCAAAAAGCTATAATTACCGCTATTCACCATGTCTTGAAAAACAAGCATACCGTATTTGTCACAGTAATAATAGAAAAGCTCGTGCTCAATCTTGATGTGCTTGCGCAGGGTGTTGAATCCCAGTGCCTTCATCTCTTTAATGTCGTATAAGAGACCGTCGGGCGATGCGGGAGTGTAAATCCCGTCGGGAAAATAGCCTTGATCAAGCAGACCGTGACAGAAATAGGGCTTGCCGTTAAGACAAATAAAGCTTTTTTGGTTTCTCTTTTCTATAGAGACAGTACGGAGCGCAAAATATGAGCGCACTGTATCTGTGCCGTCTGAGATCTCAAATTCGTAAAGATGGGGAGTCTCTGGAGTCCATAGCTGCGGCTTTTCGGGCTTGAAGGAAACGGATGATCCCGAAAAGGATTGCTTTATCACCTTGTCGCCGTCAAAAAACGTGGCGATCTTGTTATTTTTTCCGCCGCGCATTTCAATAGTAACACTATCAAGAGTGGGGGTGATGTGGAGCATTTGAATATAGTTTTTTGGAACGATCTCCAGCCATACCGCCTTCCATATTCCGCTTATCGGCGTGTACCACATGCCTCCGCGGTCATGCTTTTGCTTACCCCACGCTAATTCTCGGTCAAGCTCATCGCGCACTTCTACGACAAGGACGTTGTTTTGCGTCATAACGCATTCGGTAACGTCAAGCTCAAAAGGCAGATAACCCCCAACGTGCTCCGAAAACTCATGATCGTTCAGCGTGACCGCGGCTATCTGATCCACGGCGTCAAAATGCATTATCACGCGCTGATCCTTGTTTGTGGAGGGAAGGGCGAAGCTTATTTCGTAAACATATCTTTCGCCGCGAGCAAGCTGACGCTCTATGCCGGAAATGCGTGATTCGGGGGGAAAGGGAACCTGTATGTTTCCTAAACGCTGCGTTTTGCCATCCGCGCTTCTTACCGACAGCTTCCACTCTCCGCAAAGTGAGATGTAGGAATCTCGGCGCAGCTGCGGGCGGGGATATTCGGTCTGCCAGGAGGTTGTTTGAGAGCCCGCATCCTCAAAGGGTGTTTTGAGTGCGCAAAGGCGGGGTTGTTTTTTATTTGACATTACTCATTCTCCTTTGATAAAGGCTTTTTCTTATTAACGACCTCGCGCGCGATAAGTACCGCGGCTAATATCGCAATGGGTACGAGCGCGCCAAGGAAAATGTTTGCGTTGGGGATAAAGGATTGTGTGCCGTCGTTATTTAATATGACCTCCGCATTGGAGAGTATCAGCTTGCCGATAAACGGACCTATGATTCCGGGGACCAGAACCTGCGAGAATATGCGTACTCCCTGCAGCATTCCCGCCTTACCCTGCGGGGTGAGGTCGCGGATCTTTGCGCCAAACACCGCCATTCCCGCAAGATATCCGGACATCATAAAGAGAGAGCCAACAAAAACGGGAAGCTTTGTGCGGAAGATGAAAAGCATAACAAAGCCGACGATCAGCCACGCGATAGAAAACGCACCCGCAAAGGAAAAGCCTTTTTTGTCATAAACCCTGCCCCAAAACGCGGTCACTACGGAGGCAAGAATGATGGCGGGCGCCATAACCAAGACGTAATCGGTCATTTTCAGCGACACCTCATAGTAAATGATGAGATATGGCATAAAGATTTGAATCGCGATATTGAATATGATAAACAGAACAAGATAGAAATAAAACGAGGGATTTGCGCGCACGGTGGATGGACGGAATCCGTAAATGATATTTTGCAGATATCCCGTTTCGCTTGGTCTGATACCGTTATCTTTGATAAGAAAGAAGCCGAGAACACCTATGGCGATAACGGCTATACCTATAATGGAGAAGATTAGCGTCCAGCTGTCGCTCTTGTCGAGATCAAACGCCATAAATCCGCCAAAAACAGCCAAAATAGCCACTAATGGCATCATGGCGTTTATACCTTCCGCAGAGCCTCTGTTGGATGCGTCGGTAGAGTCGGTGAGCCAGGCGTTAAATGCCGCGTCGTTAGCGGACGAGCCAAAGAACGTCATAATGCAGTCAAGGGTGATGGTCAACGTTACGCCGATGCTTGCCGCGCTGGCGGCAGCGGGAAAGACGGCGGAGATCAGATCGAGCTTGAGCAGCGCAAACGCGAAGATAGATATGCCCCAAAGAATATATCCGCCCGAAATAAATACGCGGCGCTTGCCGAGCTTGTCTGAAAGAGCACCGATAAAAACCGTGGTGACCGTTGCGGCGATGGCGCTTGCCGCAACCATAAGAGAGATGTCGGATGCCGACGCGTTGAACATTTTGTAGATAAAAACGTTGAGATACATATTCTCAACCACCCACGCGATCTGTCCCATAAGGGAAAACAGAACGAGGGCAAGCCAGAATCTGCTGTTCAGCTTTGATTTCATAATTATTCGCTTCCTTTATCATTCGTTACATTTTGATTTTACCATAAACATTTCTGCTTGTCAACGACGGCGCGACTGATTTTATCAGCCAATACAGGAATAAAAAGGCAACGCCAAAAAAATCCGTCGCAGGAGAAGGAAAAATTCTAATAGCTTATTGACTTATTGAAAAAAACGTGATATAATGATGTGTAATTAATAAACCTTTAACGGAGGAAACCACTATGAAGCGTATTAAAACACTTGATACAAAGAACCTTTGCGAAACCGCTAAGAATGGCGGTTGCGGCGAGTGCCAGACCTCTTGCCAGTCCGCTTGCAAGACTTCCTGCGGTATAGCCAATCAGCAGTGCGAGAATTCTCACAAGTGAGATAAAAAATGCCGCCGGGATGGCGGCATTTTTGATGATTTTTGAAAACAGCTAATAACGGGAGATAAATATGACACATTGTTACAAGCTGGGCGGCTTGAATATTGTTCTGGACATATATTCGGGATCTGTCCACGTGGTCGATGACGTGGTGTACGACGTTATAGAAATGTACGAGAGCCACGAAAAAGAAGAAATAATCGCTTCTATGCTTAAAAAGTATGCCGATGATGAAACGGTAACGCGCCAAGAGCTTGAGGAATGCTTTGACGATCTTGAGACGCTCAAAGCCGAAGGGAAGCTTTTCTCATTCGATAGCTTTGAAGGCATGGCGGGCAAGCTTAAGGAGAGAAGCGCGGGGGTTGTAAAGGCACTTTGTCTGCATATTGCTCACACCTGCAACCTTAACTGCTCGTATTGCTTCGCAAGTCAAGGCAAATATCACGGAGAGAGAGCCTTGATGAGCTTTGAGGTAGGCAAGCAGGCGCTTGATTTTTTGGTCGCCAATTCAAAGGGAAGACGCAATCTTGAGGTGGACTTTTTCGGCGGCGAGCCGCTTATGAATTTTGACGTTGTCAAACAGCTTGTGGCTTATGCCCGTTCAATAGAAAAGGACGCGGGCAAGAATTTCCGCTTTACGCTCACCACAAACGGCGTGCTTATCGACGACGACGTTATCGAATTCGCCAACAAAGAATGCTCAAACGTGGTTTTGAGCCTTGACGGACGCCGCGAGGTACATGACCGCTATCGCGTTGACTACGCGGGCAGGGGAAGTTGGGACAAGATCGTCCCCAAGTTCCAAAGGCTCGTAGAGGCGCGAGAGGGTAAGAATTACTATATGCGCGGAACGTTTACGCACGCAAATCCCGATTTTCTTGAGGATATAAAGACGATGCTTGATCTTGGCTTTAACGAGCTTAGCATGGAGCCCGTGGTTTGCGCGGAGGATGATCCCTCAGCGCTGACACGCGAGGACCTCCCCATAGTGCTTGAGCAATACGAAAAGTTGGCCGAGCTTATGCTTGAGCGCCATAGAGATGGAAAGCCTTTTACGTTTTATCATTACATGATCGACTTGAAGGGCGGTCCCTGCATATACAAGCGTATTTCGGGCTGCGGATCGGGAACCGAGTATATGGCAGTTACCCCTTGGGGCGACCTCTATCCCTGCCACCAGTTCGTAGGCGAGGAGAAATTCAAGCTTGGAAACGTGTTTGATGGCGTAACCAATACGGAGGCTCAAAAGGATTTCGCGTCATGTAACGTTTATTCGCGCCCCGAGTGCGCGGATTGCTGGGCAAAGCTGTATTGCTCGGGCGGTTGCGCGGCAAACGCGTATCACGCGACGGGATCTGTTAACGGAGTTTACAAATACGGCTGTGAGTTGTTCCGCAAGAGAATGGAATGCGCGATAATGCTTGAGGTTGCAAAAACGCTTGACAGCGAAAAATAAAATCATAAAGAAAGGACGCAACGGCATGAATACTCCGATATGCGATTTCGTAACCGAATACATAAAGAGCGCCGCTATGCGTCTGCATATGCCGGGACATAAGGGGCAATGCTTTTTGGGAATAGAGCCTTTTGACATAACCGAGATAGAGGGAGCCGACGTGCTATATCGTGCAAACGGCATTATCGCCGATAGCCAGAATAACGCCTCCGCGCTTTTTGAAACGGCAAAAACGCTTTATTCTACCGAGGGCTCGTCGCTTTGTATTCGCGCAATGCTCCGTTTGGCTATCAGTGGAGCGAAAACCGAAAGGCCGTGGATATTGGCGGCAAGAAACGTTCATAAGGCATTTTTGAGCGCTTGCGCTCTTTTGGATATCGACGTGGAGTGGATATATCCCGGGCGTTTTAAGGATATACTTTCCTGCACAGTAACCGCGCGGGACGTGGAACACGGAATACACGCGCGCGCAACCGCGCCGGTGGCAGTATACCTTACCAGTCCGGACTATCTTGGAAACATTTGCGATGTAGCGGCTGTCGCGGACATTTGTCATAAAAACGATGTGGCGTTGCTAGTCGATAACGCGCACGGTGCATATCTAAAATTTTTGTCACAAGACAGACATCCCATTTCTCTTGGCGCTGATATGTGCTGCGACTCTGCACACAAAACGCTTCCTGTTTTGACGGGCGGCGCATATCTTCACATATCAAAAAACGCTCCCGCGCATTTTTTCGATGGGGCGGAGCGCGCAATGGAGCTTTTCTCGTCTACCAGCCCGTCGTATCTGATATTGCAATCCTTGGATAGAGCAAATGAGTATATTGACAACGGATATGCCGAAAAGCTTGACAGCTTTATAGGGCGAGTGGAAAAATTAAAGCAAACGCTTGTTCAAAACGGCTTTGACATTGTAGGGGACGAGCCACTAAAGCTGACCGTTGCTCCCAAAAGGTACGGATACACGGGCGAACAGCTTGCAGATATGCTTTTGCGGAATAACGTCGTGTGCGAGTTTGCGGATGCGGATTATTGCGTGATGATGCTGACTCCCGAAACCAACGGACAAGAAATCAATCGGCTTGAAGAATTGCTTTTGGATATGGAGAAAAAGCGTCCTTTAACAGAGACTCCGCCAATGCCCGAGTATGCGCACAGAGCTATGTCGGTAAGGGAGGCAATGCTATCGGATAGCGTTGAAGTAGCAGCTTGCGAGGCGGCGGGTAAGATCCTTGCTTCTCCAAGCGTATCTTGTCCTCCCGCGGTGCCGATAGTCATGTGCGGCGAGAAAATAGATAACGCGGCTGTCAACTGCTTTGAATATTATCGCATCAAGCGGGTGACGGTTGTAAAAGAATAATATTGAGACGCAAAAGGCGGACGGGATTACCGTCCGCCTTTTGTATAGTTGTTTTTTATTCGTTGATTGAAGGCAAAGCGTATTTGTCCATAAACTTTTCGTACATGGATGAATAGTCGTTGTCCTCTCCGTCTCTAAACTCGTGCAGATAGTGGTGAAGGTCAAGCGTTTCGGATTTTGACATTTCAACAAGGCAGCCCGCTATGTTGGAGCAGTGGTCGGACACACGCTCAAGGTTGGTAAGTATATCCGAAAGAATAAATCCGAGCTCAATAGAGCAGAGGTTTTTCTGCAATCTGATCGTGTGGTGCAGCTTGATCTCGTCACGCAGATAGTCTATGACCTGCTCAAGCGGCTCTACTGAAAGGGCGATCTTGAGATCGTTGCTGTCAACGGAGTGCTTTGTTATATCAAGGATCTCGTTCAATGCCGATACCATAACCCCAAGCTCTTTGGTAGCCGTTTCGGAGAAGGATACGTTCTTGTCGCGTTTTTCTTCAACCGACTCGACTATGTTGACCGCGTGGTCAGAGATCCTTTCAAAGTCTCCGATAAGGTGGAGCAGCTTTGTTACCTCGGCGCTATCATGCTCATCCATGTCGCGCGAGGATATTTTTACCAGATATGAGCCCAAAGCATCCTCGTAGATATCCACCTGAGTTTCTTCGGCGCGTATCTCGTCGGCAAGCTTTGCGTCATAGTTATCAAAAAGGGTGAGGGATTTTTTCATTGATCCAAGTGCCACGTCGCTCATATGGATAGCCACCTTGCGCGCGCTGTCGATAGCAACGGAGGGGGTATCGAGAAGTCTCTCGTCAAGCATGGAAGTGTATTCGTCGCCCTTCTTGTCATCACCGCGAACGATGAGACAAGCCAGCTTTTCAAGCAGCTTGGTAAAGGGCCACATAAGCGCGATCGCGAGTATTTTAAATACGGTGTGGATCATTGCTATTCCAAAGGGATCGATTATTCCACCCTGGAAGCCGAGAAAATCGAATATGTTTGCGCTTCCAAGTATCCAGCCGATAAGATAATACATCGAGAGCCAGAATACAACGCCAATTATGTTGAAGAACAGATGCACCACGGCGGTTCTCTTACCGTTCTTGTTTGCGCCGAGCGCAGAGAGCATGGCGGTAACGCAAGTACCGATATTCTGTCCGAGGACTATCGGTATAGCCATACCAAAGGTGATGCTTCCCGTTGCAGAGAGTGCCTGCAAAATACCAATAGATGCGGACGAAGACTGAACGATTGCGGTCAGGATTGTGCCGACGAGAACACCGATTACAGGATTGTCAAATATAGTGAGTATCTTAGCAAAATTGGGATCGGTCTTCAGCACACCTACCGAGTCGGACATAAGCGACATGCCGACCATAAGAACGGCGAATCCAAGCAAAATGGAGCCGATATCCTTCTGCTTGTCCTTTTTCGCAAACATGATAAAGGCGATACCGATAAGAGCCAATATAGGCATCCAAAAATCGGGGGTCAAATATTCGAGCCATGCCGTTGCTGCGATGGCTTCGTTGTTGCCCAAGCTGTTGAGCGCTGTAAGCCAAGCTGTGACCGCGGTGCCGAGGTTGGCGCCCATGATAACGCTGATCGCCTGCGAAAGCAGCATAGTTCCCGCGTTTACAAAGCCGACAACCATGACGGTTGTCGCGGACGACGATTGTATTACCGCCGTAACTCCAAGACCTAACAAAAAGCCCTTTAGCTTACTTGAGGTCAGATTTCCAAGAATAGTTTTCAGCTTTCTTCCTGCGCTTTTTTTAAGTCCGTTGCCCATAACGTCCATTCCGTAAAGGAACAGAGCCAATCCGCAGACAAGACCCATGATCTCCATAATTCCCATAGATTACAATCCTTTTTCGCATATGCGGTGAGTCAGATTATACAGGATGACGATATTCAATAATCAAGCCTATACAAATTCAGTCTATCAAAAAAATATTAAGTCGATATATCGCAAATATTAACAAACGATAAATACATAGCGCGAAAAAGGCAATGCGTTTAAAAGCGCATTGCCTTTTAAAATACAAAGCTTAACTAAGCTTTTTTACTATCCTCAACCTTTTGGGGCTTGTTGATATTTAAACTCTTTATAAGTTCAACCACCACAGCAAGCAAGCCGATCAAAAACGCTACTCCAACGAATACAACGGCGGAAATAACGGCAGTTTTTGCAATATCATTACCTTCGCCAAGGCGTTTTGCGCTGCTATAGGGGCTTATAAGGGTACATTTTGCGCTACCCGAACTGGAAAGGTGGTCGATGCTTAATTCAGCAAAGCCGGGAAGTCTTGTTTTTAATCTTTCCAGAATAAAATTAGCAAGGTCTGCGTCTTTAGCTACAGATACGGAAACCTTCAAGAAAGAAACGTTGGGAGTTTCTTTGTCGGCGTTCTCGGGTTTTACTTGGTTTTCGATGCTTTCAGCGGGAGTTGCGTACGCAAACGTGAGAGACTGCATGACTCTGTTGATCTTATCCTTGACCTCGGGAGAGGAACGCCATTTTGCGATAACGGTTTCAGAGAGAGCGTCCGCTGTTTTTTTGAGATCAAACGTAAGACGGAATTCATAGATGAATCTCTCGCTCAAAAGTGTCTTTTCGCGTATAGCAGGGTCATAAGCAAGCGCCTTGTATTCGTCTCTTTTCTGGCGGGCAATGGCAAGCGCCGCTTCTATTTCTGCCGTTTTTTGAAGATGCTGCTCGTTAACGGTAGCTTCCGCATCAACACCCTTGTAGGTGACAAGCAGATCATATAACGACTCATGCTCTGCCACAAGCGCATTGTATTCTGTTTGAATGATGGCGAATGAAGAAATTGTTTCTCCGGTCACGGGGTCCTTGGGAGTTGTGAGGGTAGCATCAATTCTTGAAAGAGCAAGGTCGGTCTTTTTAAGCACTTCATACTGCTGGCGGAATTTGATAACTGCCGCTTTAGCCTTTTCATAATCGGTATCGTTCTTTCCCGCGTATTCTTCGGGAAGACCGTATTCATCGAGCAGGAGCTTTTCCGCAAATGATTCCGACTGGAGCATAGGAAGAAGAAATTTTGTCTCGTCTGTTTTGGAAAGGTAGAAATCTACCGTATTTCCGTATGAAAAGGAATTGAGCTGCATAAAGGTCATACCCGCACCGACCAAAATTGCCGCTATCAGAGAAATGCAAACGATAAGCTTCCAACGCTTTAAAATTATACGAAGAACGTCCGTTCCGGAGAAGCTCGATGTAGCTTGCTTGTTTGTGTTTTGTTCCATTTTTGTTACTCCTTGATCTATCAATTTGTATATCTTTGTTAATAAAAACCGAAAATCTAGATGCATTAACGCTCAATTAGATTATATCATAACACCTATACCGTGTCAATGCCGTTTTGCTCTTGGCTCTGGGCGGCAGATGAGCGCTCCGGTTTGGTTTCATTATTTACAGCGGAGACCCCCACCTCATCTTTATAGGGAAACGTGCAGGACTCGGCAAGCACGATAAATACGCAATAGAATATTTGGAAATTGGGGTAGAAATAAAAGTTGTCAACAAGCGACATGCCGACGATCATAAGCGGGATCAAAAGCAAAATAAGCTTATTTATGCTGAATTTTTTGAAGAATATTATTCCAACGGTGACCACGTGTATCAAAAATGCCAAAGCGCCAACGATTCCCGTTGATCCCAACAGCTGTATTAAGATGCAATGATACATGCTGCTGAATACGTTGTTTTTGATATTTGAGCCCGTGTCAAATCCCGCTCCAAATATCGGGAAGTTGGAGAAATCCTCCATTCCTTTTTCCCATAGAACTATTCTTGCGTTGTTGTCGTAGTCCTCAAGCCTCAAAAAGTGCAGTACCTTTTCGATCACACCGGAAATGTTTGGTATCGTTGATAGCATGTATATTGAGGTGAATATCAGTATGGCAAAAAATATGCGCCCGTATATTGGATTTCTGGGATGATCCTTGTTGTTAAAGCAACATATTACAAGGCAGAAAATAAATACTACAGATCCGACTATCATCGCGGACCGTGTATTTATTAAGATGGTGCCAATAACAAAGGCGCTTGCCGAAAAATACGATATAGGACTGAACTTGCAATTTCTGGCAAGATACATTGCGGCGGGAACACCCAGCACGAATACTGCAGCTATCATAGTGGGAAGACCCCAGGCCAAAGACAGCGCCTCGCGGTCCAAACGGTCTATCTCCATTTGTGCGTTGAAGAAAAACAGATCTCCGCTGGCGTGTAGTCTCCATGCCTTTATCAAAAATTGGAAGAGCGCGACGTAAGCGGTGCAAACCATCGCCTTGCAGGCATAGGGAATAAAATCCTTTGAATCGTGCAGCATGCACGAGCAAGACAGGTAGAAAAACGTAAAGCTTATAGCAAGGATTGCGCCGTATAAAAGCGTGGTGGTGGGGTAGTCCGGATTCAGAAGGCCGTTCAGAAGAAAAGCTATGTCAAGAGCAAATATTCCAATTGCGCCCAGCTTGTTTTGCTTAAATCCCGTGGAGAGAGAACCGTCAGCGATAAGTCGAATAGCGAATATCACGACCACGACCACTCCGCAGGCTATTATCTTTTCAAACGCGCCCAGCTTGAAGGAAGACAAAAGAGAGTCTCCCGTAACTCCTCCGGGGTTGGCGTCGGTGTTGTCCATCCCAAGAGAATAGTATATCATCAGCATTGGCACGAGAAAAACCTTGTTGTCGTCGGTAAAAAGTACCGAAAAGATAACGAACGAACACAAAATGTATATTATCGGAAGATAAACGGTATGGTTGCTTGATCCGGATATTATGCATAAAACCGCAAACAATATCGGATACCATACGGTCTTTTGCGCGTTGACAAGCCATTTTATAGCAGGGCATCGATCTCGCAATACGGCTCCGTATCCCATAGAGGCACTCCTTTCGTCTTTTCTCGAACCTGGCAGCTCTGTTCAATAGCAACCTTTATTATATCATACCCACGTATGAAAGTCAACGGGTTTAATAAAGT
Organism: Oscillospiraceae bacterium; assembly: GCA_015063905.1. Lineage (GTDB taxonomy): Bacteria > Bacillota > Clostridia > Oscillospirales > CAG-272 > SVTX01. Next base: position 23,160 of record SVTF01000009.1, read on the forward strand.
TTAATAACCGCAATAGCGTGTCACAGGCAATGGCAAGAGTGTTTTTTGATTGACAAAGGGCGATATGTGTGATATAATTTACGTACATAATGAGAGTTGGAGGAGACATCCTATGGTATATATGTTTTTGGCTGACGGCTTTGAAGAGGTAGAGGCACTTTGTCCGCTTGACATTTTGAGACGTGCCGGAGTAGAGGTGACAACGGTTGGAGTTGGACGCGATATGATCAGAGGCGCGCACGGTATTACAGTTTGCGCAGATATTCCCGACGTTATGTATAGAGACGCAAATCCCGATATGATAATACTTCCCGGAGGAATGCCCGGGGCGGCAAACCTCGATGCTTGCCGTGCGGTAGATGCCGCACTCAAGGCTGCAGCGCGAAAGGGCGCTTTTATGGCTGCTATTTGTGCGGCTCCGTTTGTCCTTGGCAAGAGGGGCTTGCTTAGCGGCAAGCGCGCGGTATGCTATCCGGGATTTGAGGATGAGCTTTTGGGCGCTTGCGTTGAGAAAGAGCGTGTTGTCGTCAGAGACGGAAACGTGATAACCGCCAAAGGAATGGGCGTGGCATTTGAGTTTGGTCTGGAGCTTGTAAAATGCTTGTGCGATGATGAAACTGCTCGGAGGATAAAGGATTCGGTGTTTGGATGATGCCGAAGGGAATAAATATGAAAGATAAGAAAAAAAACTTGAATTCGAATAGAGGAGCACCCACTCGCTTAGATGTTCAACCATACAAAGAAGCCGCGATCCCCGTGTTTTTGTGTCTTGTCTGTATGGCAGTTGCCTGCGTCGCGTGGATAATAAACAAATTCGTATATCCATTTGGGGAAACGCTTTTGGCTCCCGTGATACTGGAGCTGCTGGCAATAGTTTTTCCGTGCTATCTTGTGCTGCTCTCAATATATCCGAAAAAATCTGCGGCAGAGCAGATGAGATCCGTGGGATTTCATAAGATCAGCCCCCGATACGTATTTTTTATGCTATTCGCCGCATTGTTCCTGATGGGATCGTCAATGGCGGTTTCTATTATATTCGGTGGGGTATATTCTTTCGCAGATGGGCTTACCTTGCTTGGCACCTTTGTTGCGGGCAGCAACGAATACACCAACGCCTTGCCGTATCTCATATTAGCATACGTTATCGTTCCGGCGATAGCGGAGGAGCTGTTGCTTCGCGGAGTGATACTTTCCCAGCTTGACGGAGTGGGCTTTGCGGCGGCAACTGCGGTTTCTGCCTTGGCCTCGGCACTCTTGGGGTTCAGCTTGGGTGGAGCCGTTCCCGCAATGTTTGTTGCGTGCCTTATGTGCTTTGTGTTTTATACCACGGGGTCTGTGTGGGCTTGCATAATAGTCAGGTTGATATTTAATCTGTACAGACTGTTTTTGGAAAGCAACATTTCGGCATATTACGTGTCGCTGTCTTCAAGAGGACTGTTTTTGACGGTGCTTTTGATAATATTCTTGATCTCGGGCGCTCTGTTTTTTGGAGAGTCGGCAAGAATATATCGGGAAAGCGCGGCGAGTGACGATAAAGAAAACAGTAAGAAAAAAACACTGTCGTTCAGAACCTTTACTGCCGATATAAAAAGAATGGCGTTATTTGGGCCCACGGTGGCGTTATCCATTGCTTGCGCAGCAATATTCTTGGCAGTAGTGGTGACAGAATATATAGTCTAATATAAAGTATTTTAAAGGAGAAAACAAGATGGATAAAAGAATTCAGGACGTCATCAAGCTCATAAAAGACAACGATATCAAGATGGTTGACTTCAAAATGGTAGATATAAACGGACAGTTCCGCCACGTAACCATTCCCGCTGAGAACTTTTGCGAGGACACGATGAAAAGCGGAATTGGATTTGATGCTTCGAATTACGGCTATGCGGTAGTAGAGAAGAGTGACATGGTGTTTATCCCCAATCTCGATACGGCACTCATCGATCCGTTTTGCTCGATCCCCACGCTTTCTATGACGGGAAATGCAATGATAATCGACAATCCCGAAAACCGTCCGCTTCCCCAGTACCCCAGAAACATCATCAAGGCGGCGGTAAAGCATATGCAGGATAGCGGCGTAGCCGATGAAATGTATATCCTTCCCGAATTTGAGTTCTACCTTTTTGATAACGTAAGCTGGGGTGTGGAGCCTAATTACGTGGGCGCCTCCGTGGACGCAAAGCAGTCGTATTGGAACAGTGCCTGCTCCGAAGACGGACTCGGTGTTATCGTTCCCAAGCAGAAGAATTACCACATCGCGAAGCCTTTTGACGTAGCGTACGAGTGCCGTAGCGAGATGTGCATGCACATGAAGGACGCGGGTATTGAGATAAACTATCATCACCCCGAGGTCGCGGCGTCGGGACAGTTCGAGATAGAGCCTCAGCTCGGTGAGGTGGTACACATGGCGGATGCCAGCATGATGATAAAATATATCATACACAATACGGCGCTTAAGTATGGCAAGACCGCGACCTTTATGCCAAAGCCCATATATGGCGAGGCGGGAAGCGGAATGCACGTGCACATGTTGCTTATGAAGGATGGCAAGCCCGTGTTCTCGGACGACGAGGGATATGCTCATCTGTCAAAGACCGCGCACTATTTTATGGGAGGACTTTTAAAGCACATCGCGTCGCTTTGCGCTATCACCAATCCCTCCACTAACTCCTTTAAGCGTCTTGTTCCTGGATTTGAGGCACCCGTTACAGTCGGATACGCAACGTCCAACAGAAGCGCCGTTATCCGTATCCCCGCGTATGCAAAAAGTCCCGAGAAGCGTCGCTTTGAGCTTCGTAATCCCGATGCGACTTGCAATCCCTATTTTTGCTATGCGGCTATCCTCATGGCAGGACTTGACGGCATCAAAAACAAGATCGATCCCCACGAAAACGGTTGGGGCCCCTACGATTTCAACCTTTTCCATCTTCCCGAGGAGGAAAAGAAAAAGCTCAAGGGTCTGCCCACAAGCCTCGAAGCTGCTCTCGACGCGCTCCAAGCCGACCACGATTATCTGACAGAGGGCGGCGTTTTCCCCGAGATCCTTATCGAGAACTTCATTAAAACAAAGAGAGCAGAGTGCGCGGAGCTTTCTAAGATCCCGCACCCCGCAGAGTTTGAAAAGTATTACACCCTTTGATAACAAAACAAGCCCGCATCCGCGGGCTTGTTTTTTCAAGTTTTGATTTATCGGGAAGTTAAGGGCGAAGCCGATTGAAAGTTTTTACGTCGCTTTTTTCAAAAAGCGACCGCTGATCCAACGCGCGGAGCGTTGGTCGCGCCTCGCAAGGCGCGAAACAATCCTCGGCGTTTCTTTTTTGCTAAGCTTTTTTCTTTGCGCCTGCGGCATCAAAGAAAAAAGCGGACGATGAATTAAGATAGCCTTTGTATCGAAAGGGAAAACCCCCACTTGTGTGTTTTCCCTCTTTTCGCCTTCGGCGAAAATTCACCCTTTCGTGGCGCTTTCGAACGATAAGGGAGTTTCGCCTCTGCGGAGGCGACAAGGGCTCCGCGCCCTTGACTGGCGCCACCTTTTGAAAAAGGTGGACGAAAACTTTCGCCTTTGGTCGGTCTTAACTCAGCGCTAAATCCCAATTTGTCAATATTTCAGTATCATTTTTCTATAAGAGAGGGGGGTATAACCCGTTCTTTTTTTGAAGACACGGGCGAAATAGTTATAGTCGTTAAAGCCCACGAGCTCGGCGACAGTAACGAGGGCGGTAGTTTGCGCCATGAGCAGCTTTTTGGCTTCTTCGATGCGCTTATCTATGAGGAAGTCGATAATTGAGCGTCCGACTTCACGTTTGAACACGGCATCGCAGTAGACTGGGGAAAAATAAGTCGTGGCGGCGACGTCGTCAAGCGTTATGCGCGAGGCGTAGTTTTTGTTGACATAGGACATTATGTTTCGTGTTAGGGGACTGAGATTTTGCATTTTGACTCTATCCTCAAGAAGCGCAAGTATACAGGCAAGCAGATGACCGATCTTTTCCTCGTTGTCGGGATAATATCTACTGTTCATTTTGTCGAGCGCGGCGATCAGCAAAAGCTCCTCGCTATGAACTGCGCTTTTGATGAGCGAGGGCAGGCGCACTTTGCCGTTCGGCTCAAAATTGAAGCTGACGTAATCGCAAGGCTTATCGGATTTTTCGCGTGCGCGCAGACGGCCGGTTTCGATAAAGACGGCGTCGCCGTCGTCAAGCGGGGTATGAGTGCCGTCAACGTAGTAGTCAAGATGTCCCTTTATTACCACGGTCAGCTCGCAATAGGGTGAAATTTGAGCGTGGATGGCGGAGGCAGGAGTATTAAGATTGTGACGTGAATATATCAGTTTTAGATCTCTCATATTAAGATAATGCTATAAATCTCCCGATAAATTAAAATTATGCATTTATTTTTATTAAAAAAATGCTATAATTATATTAGCATATAAAAAACTAAAAGTCAATAGGGAGGTAAAAATTATGATAAGACTTGCAGCCTTTGCCGACGAAGCGGACAGCAGAGTTGAAGGTCAGATAGAGGCACTCAAGCGAAACGGACTTGAATACATCGAGCTTCGCGGACTTGACGGAAGAAATATCGCTACCATAACCGAGGATGAGGCGCGCGCATACGCTAAGACGTATGCCGATGCGGGCATCAAGGTCTGGTCGATAGGCTCGCCCATTGGAAAGGTGGATATATCGAGCGATCTTGAGGCGCACAAGAACACACTTCGCCACGTTTGCCGCCTCGCGAATATATTTGGCACGGACAAGATCAGAATGTTCAGCTTTTATGGGGCTTACGAGAGCGAGGAAAAGGTGCTCTCTGAGCTTTGCGAGATGGTAAAGATCGCCGATGAATACGGCGTTAAGCTTTATCACGAAAACGAAAAAGAGATCTTTGGCGACACGCTGGAGCGCGTGCTTAAAATAAGAGACAGTGTTGAGGGACTTTGCCATATATACGATCCCGCCAACTATCTTGAATGTAAGCAGGATGCCGACGAAACACTTGCAGCCCTGCACGCGACCACCGACTATTTCCACATCAAAGACGTAATCTCGGCAACGGGCGAGCTTGTTCCCGCGGGCTTTGGCAACGGAAAGATAGACAAGTTAATCTCTATGATCCCCGAGGATGACGACAAGACGTTGACGCTTGAGCCTCATCTGGCGGTGTTTGCGGGATATTCTGAGATAGACAACACCGAAATGAAGAATAAATTCAAATTCAACAGTAATAACGAGGCATTTGACGCGGCTGTAAATGCGCTTAAGAGTGTGCTTGAGGCACAAGGGTATAAAAAGGTAGACGGAGGATATGCAAAATGATGGAGTTCGGACTTAATCTTTATTCGATCCGCAACCTTATTAAAACAGAGGAGGCGTTTCTTGATACGGCACTCAAGCTAAAGGAAATGGGATATTCCTTCCTTCAGTATTCGGGTGGACCGTACGACGCAGACAGGATAGCGAGAGTAAGCGAGAAGAGCGGAATGCCCGTAGTGCTTACGCACGTTCCCACACAGCGCATCGTGGAGGATACAGAGGCTCTTATGGAGGAGCATGCTCGATTCGGCTGTAAGAACATAGGCCTTGGTGCTATGGACAGAGTGCTTATTCCCAACAAGGAAGCACTCTATGCCGAGATAGCAAGGTTGGAGTGCGCGGCGCAGAAAATGAGCGAGAAGGGGTATAAATTCTTCTATCATAACCACCATTTCGAGTTTTTCAAGCACGGTGATGTGACCGTTCTTGATTATATGATAGAAAACGCCCCCCACATCAATTTCACGCTGGACACCTTCTGGGTGCAGTACGGCGGCGCGAGCATCGCGGACACGGTGGACAAGCTGAAGGGCAGGATTGAGTGCGTGCATCTCAAGGATTATAAGCTGTTTGAGAACAAGGATGCGCTTGCGGGCTTCGAGCCCCGTTTTGCGCCCGTTGGCGACGGAACTATTGATTTTAAGGCGCTTATTCCCAAGATGCAGACGGCGGGCGTCAAGTATTTCCTCGTAGAGCAGGATAATGCGGCAGACCTTCCCGATACGCTCGGTCAGGTCGAGAGAAGCATAAAATACTTAAAGGAGAATTTTTGATATGGCACAGATAAGATACGGAATAATCGGCCTTGGAAACCAAGGATCAACCTATATGCTCGGACTTTTTGACAAAGGACAGGCGAAAAATGCGGTCGTTAGCGCGGTTTGCGATATAAACCCTGTAAAGACAGAATCAGTAAAGGCAAAGACAGTGAACACCGACGTGGTTTATTTTGATAACTATATAGAAATGCTGGATAGCGGTCTTTGCGACGCGGTGCTTGTTGAGACACCTCACTATCAGCACCCCGAGATGGTAATCGAATGTCTTAAGAGGGGCATACACGTAATTTGTGAAAAGCCCGCCGGCGTTTATGCAAAGCAAGTCAAGGAAATGAATGCGGTTGCAGAGAAATCGGGCGCTAAGTTTGGCATGATGTTCAACCAGAGAACCAATTGCGTATATCGCAAGATGCGCGAGCTTATTGCTGCAGGCGAGATAGGCGAGATTCAGAGAGTAACGTGGATAATTACCGATTGGTACAGAACGCAATATTATTATGATAGCGGCAACTGGAGAGCAACGTGGGAGGGCGAAGGCGGCGGAGTGCTATTCAATCAGTGCCCCCATCAGCTCGACCTTGTTCAGTGGGTAGTAGGCAAGCTTCCAAAGTACGTAAGCGGACATTGCCAATACGGTAAATGGCACGATATCGAGGTTGAGGACGACGTAACAGCATATTTCGAATATGACAACAGCGCTACGGGAATGTTTATAACGTCCACGGGAGAGACCCCCGGAACCAATCGCTTTGAGGTTTCGGGTACGGGCGGAAAGCTGCTTTGTGAGAACGACAAGCTCTTCCTTTATAAGAATGCCACCGATAGCATTGAACACGGTAAAACGGTCAAAAGCGGATTTGCAAAGCCAAAGTGTGAGATCACCGAGGTTGAGACCGACGGACAGAATCCCCAGCACATAGGCATCATCAATAACTTCACAGCAGCGTTGCTTGGAGAAGAGCCCCTGTTTGTTAAGGGAACGGATGGACTTGCAGGCGTTGAGCTTATGAACGCCATCGAGTATTCGGGTTGGCACGGCGGAGAGCGCGTTGAGCTGCCCGTCGACGAGGATAAATATCTTGAGGAGCTTACCGAAAAGCGCAAGACCTCGAGATTCAAGAATGTCGTTGAGGCTGCGGCTGCGGACACTGCCGGAACTTATTGATAGACAAAACTCAAAAAAGAGAGGAACGGCGTTCCTCTCTTTTTTGGTTATTCAAATATCAAACACAAAATATGCTTGCTCGCTTTCACACATAGCGGGAAGTGTGACATACTGTATGCCGTCGTATTCGGAGCGCATACCGGGGTGGTAATGCCCTTGAAAGACGGTTTTTACAGTGCCGAGCTTTGCTATATGCTCTCTTATAGATTGCGCGTTGTAGAGTATGTGGCGATATTCAACAGCGGGGTCGATGTTCTGGTGCAAAAAGAGATAGACTTCCGCGTTTGTTGATTCCAGCTTGGAGAAAAGCTCGCTTTCATTGGGGAGATACGTGTCCGTCCAATCGCAAAGTCCGGGGCCGTAGTGTCTGCCGTCCTTGAAATAGCAAGCGTCAAGAAAAACAAGCAGCTTACCGCCCGTAAAAATATCGTGCGGCGCGTCTATGCCGAGTATGGAGTAAAACTCCTCAGGCTCAAAGGAGCATGCGTCGTGATTGCCTAAAAGGCAAACGGTTGGAATATCGACGCTATGTATGACCTCTGCAATTTCTTTCAGGTGCTTAACCGTAAGTCGTCTATCCGCTTCCGTGTCGATAAGGTCGCCAAGACAAACGATAAGATCACATTTTTCCCTTGAAAAATGACCGTATGCCTCTTTTATCTTTCGTAAAGACATACTGTTATACCGTTTTCCGCACGTTATTTCATGAGATGAATAATGCGGATCGGTGTATAATCCAAGTCTGATTTTTGTATCCTTGTTCATGATCTTTCCCCCAATAAATTGTACTTTTGGAGTCGCACAGGAGCAAAATCCAAATAACCGTTTGGACTATTTTGAATTCAGGAAGCTTATGTAGTCAAGATCGTCCATATTTCTTGAAACCGCGAAATCGTGCTTGAATGCAAGTATTTCTCCGGGCTTGTAGTTTTTCTTGCTGAAAACGGGATGGGTTACCATGTCTTTGCATACCAGATCGTTTTCTTTTGTGATCAAAAGCTTGTTTTTATAGGGGATCTTTTCAAAATTGTCTATATCATCCTGATTCACGCCTGCTGCGATTATCTGCACTATATACAAGTTGGAGAAATTGACGCGTTGCTTTCTTTCGTTCCATTTTTCCTTAGCTTCTTCAAAGGTCTTGTAGTGCATAAAATTGATTTGGATGGATTTTCCGTCGTGCTCCAGTTTTCCTATTGGATACGGCTGACCGTGATCCTTTACCTCGTAAAGCTCGGCGGCAAAAAAGCCCTCTAGATCGTTAACAAAAGTCCAAAAATCCTTTTTGCTGAAAAAGAGATTAATGGTGGGGCTTAAAAATTGCAATCCCAGACTATGATAAACGAACGTTCCAAAACAGTCGCTGGCTATGATTGAAAAGTTCTCGTTTTTCGGCTGTTTTTTCATTTTTTTGTAATGGATTTTTCGAAAGCCGGACATGAATACCGATGCCAGCTTTTTATAAATGCGTTTTATCATAAGGTCGCTCCTTTATAAACAGATCTGATCGTTTCGTTTGGATAGCCTTGTTTGTATCCCGTGTCATGCTCAAGATAGCCTCCGCGCCGTTGCGCTATCGCTCAAGACGGTCTGTAACAATGGGGGGACGATCCCCCCATTGTTTGTTTGGCCTACCCGAACGGATTCTGAACCCACAACTCAACTGCGTTGAGTTCACTCGCTAAAGCGAGTGGCAACGTTCTCTGTACCGATTGAATAGAGCAAACAAAAGAGGCAAGGGACAAGCCCTACCTCTTTTATTTGGCCTACCCGAACGGATTCGAACCGTTGACCTTCAGAGTCGGAGTCTGACGCGCTATCCAGCTGTGCCACGGGTAGATAAATCAATGTTATAACATTGTAACACAAATTAAAATGATTGTAAAGTCAAAAAGCTGTTTTTTTCAAAAAAGCGCATAAATTTTTTCAAAAAGTTGAAAATAAGTATTGACAACGGTAAAAATTTCTGCTATAATAATGACCGTTGAAAATATTGGGGCATCGCCAAGCGGTAAGGCAACGGACTCTGACTCCGTCATTACCGGGGTTCGAATCCCTGTGCCCCAGCCAAAAAACAAAAGAGAGGAACATCGTTCCTCTCTTTTGTTTTTTGTTTGGACGAAATGATTCTGAACCCCCTCGCAGCATTAGCTGCGATTGTTTTGCGCTAAAAAACCTTTAATCAAAATTGAACTTCGGCGCAAAACTAGGGTTCAGAATCCCTGTGCCTCGAACCCCGCGCCGCGCATTGAGTGGTAAAGGATCATAATCCTGTGCCCCTCGCAGCATTAGCTGCGATTGTTTTGCGCTAAAATCCTTTAATTAAATCTGAACCTCGGCGCAAAACTAGGGTTCAGAATCCCTGTGCCTCGAACCCCGCGCCGCGCATTGTGTGGTAAAGGTTCAGAGCCCCTGTGCCGGTGTCTTCTGGGCTTTTTGTGAATATATGCGAGAGGGGAAAGGTGCTTAATTGCTATGAAAAACGGAGTCAAGCTCCAAAAAATAAGATATTGAGTCGATAAAAAATGCTTGACTTATTTTTTAAATCGGAGTATAATGGACGTGGTAAAGGATGTCAAATCTAGAACTGAAATAATTTTATCAAAGGAGATTTAGCACATGAAAAGTTCATTTGATTTCAGAAGATTTCTTTCTGTTCTCGTTGCGCTTTTGCTTGTTGTGACGCTTGTATGCGCTACGGGATGCAGTCTGTTCGAAAAGTCCAAGGACAGAGACAAAGATGATGACGAAAAGGAAGATAAGGCAGACGAGGATGAGGGAGACGCCGATTTTATTGACGGTATCGGCGGTGTGTCCGAAACTTACAAGGGTTCGGTTTCCAATGAATCCTATAACTCCGCGGAAGACGCTGCAATGGCGTTTGTTGAGGTAGAGGTAGCCGGCGATAGCTACGTTTCGTCTATAAACGTTACGTCGGAGGGAGAGCTTTCCAACAAAGAAATAGAAAAGCTTGACCTTCCCCAAGACGTTCAGGAGGGAATGGTATCTGTTGAAAAGCTTGAGGTAGAGTATTCCCTGGAGGACGAGAGCCTTTGCGCAAACGGCATAGTTGAGCTGAGCGCGGACAAAACCGATAAGCTCGACAAGACGAAAAAGGTGACCGTTTACGTTATCAAGTACGAATACGATTGGAAGTATTTTACTCCCGCTCCCATAACGGGCGACACTATCACCAAGAGCTATTATGATTCCGTATTCAACGCCGAGCAGTATAAGAACTGCACGTTCAGCAACACGTCGATGGTTAAAGCAAAGATGACAGGATCGGGCGAGGGAGAGACCTTCAATACGACTATGGAGACCACGGTGACCCAGCTTATCAAGCATGCCGACAATAAGATATACATGGAGCAGACCATAAAGTCGGTTATGGACGGCGAAACCGATACGCAGATCCTTTATGCATATATGGAAGAGGTCAACGGTGAGGTTGTTTGCTACGTTAAGACCGATGCCAACGGCGATTGGTACGAGGGCGATCTTTATACAATCGGTTTCTCAAGCATCGAGGAGCTTACTCCTTTCTATAATCAGTATCTCGACTATACGTACTTTACAAAGACCAATTACGGTTTTGCTCTTGAGGATGAAAACGCTGAGCAGTATATGAACGAGGCGCTTTCCGGCATGAGCGGTCTTGGCGGCATGTTTGAAGGCATGAATATGGATATTGACATGTTTGCCGAGTATTACGTTTCACAGGGTGTTCTCTCCGGTATCAGAATGGATGCGGATATCAATATGTCTATGTCCGAGGGTGGCGTGAGCATGAAAATTGAAGAAACTGTTACAGGCAATACGACTTGTACGGATTACGGCACGACCGTTGTTGAAAAGCCCTTTGAGGAATAATTTGAGAAATTGAATAATTAAATTGCAAAGCTGCCCGACCTTCCAAAGAGGGTCGGGCGTTTTTTGTTTGAATTATTGAAATTGTATTGAAAAATGATGGCAACCGTGTTACAATTAATTTGCAAATAATTTAAAGGAGATAAATAATGTATACGATCTACGTGGTTTTTAATTGTTTTGAAGGAAAAAGAGAGGCTTTTGTTGAGGCGGTAAAAAAAGAGGGAATATTAGATGCCGTTCGTGCGGAGGACGGATGCCGCCGATACGATTATTACTATTCCGAGTCCGACCCGTGTGAGCTTTTGCTGATAGAGGAGTGGGAAACCAAGCGGCATCAGGAGATACATATCGGCCAGCCACATATGGCTCGCCTGCGCGAGATCAAGGGCGAATATATTATATCGACAACGCTTGGAGAATTTGAGGTCAAATAAGCTTTTGACGATTTTTACATATTCTTCGGCAAAAAATGCAAGTATTTTGCGGATTTATTGCTGTATAATGGCTTTGATACGAACAAAAACTGCACGTAAGGAGAAGACACATGCTTAACTATTCCATAATGAGTCTTGATGAGGGGCACATCGACGAGTTTTGCGCCGATATAGAGTACCAGATAAAGAATAATATCGCGACTGCGCCGCTTTTCAGTATGACGCTTACGCCCGAGGGAGATCCCGTGATCGACAAGGCGGCCATGTATTGCGAGGTGTATAAAAAATACAAGGCGAAGCTTGACGAAAAAGGGCTTCCGTCCGGTGTGCTCATTCAGGCATCCATAGGACACGGAAGCAGAAAGCTCGATAGACCCTCCGCTTTGCCCAAATACATCGCGTTGGTGTCGGGCTCGGAGCGAGAGATATGCTGTCCTTACGGGGAGGAGTTCCGCAAATATATAAAAAAGGCGGCGGCAACCATCGCCGCCGCGGGACCTGCGCATATCATGCTAGACGACGACTTCAGGCTGATGGCGCGCGAGCAACGCGGATGCGCATGTCCTATGCATATGAAACGCTTCAACGAGCTTTCGGGCGAAAATTTCACGCGCGAGCAGCTGTATGCCGCAATGCAGAAAGAGGATGAAGCGGCAGATAGATACAAGAAAATATTTATCAAAACGCAGATAGAGTCGCTTGTTGAGTGCGCAAAGGAGATCCGTGCGGGAATAGATTCGGTTGATCCTACGATTCCGGGTTCGTCCTGCCTTTGCGGAAACAGTGCCGAGGGGGCGTATGAGATAGCGTCCATAATGGCGGGAGAGGGGAACCCCGTGACAATCCGCGTCAATAACGGCAACTATTTTGTTACGGATCACAGAGATTTCACTCATATTATGTATCGCGCGGCATCGCAGATAAAGGCGCTTGGCAAAAAGCCCGATATCATATTGGCGGAAACAGATACTTATCCGCAAAACAGGTATTCGACAAGTGCGGCTATGCTGCACGCCCATTTTGTTTTCACAATTCTGGAGGGTGCGTCCGGCGCTAAGCAGTGGATAACCAGACTTTGCACCGACGTTGCCGACTATGAGCCAAAAAGCGGTGTGGCATATAGAAAAAAGCTTGCCGCAAATGCCGGATTTTATGGCTCGCTTGTCGAGCTCAATAAGCAGTTGACGTATCTTGGTTGTAAGATTCCCGTGTCGCCAAGACCCGCGTATGTTCTTACACCTGCCGACGCAGAGGCAACGAGCAACGGATGGCATTGCAGGGTACTTGACAGATACGGTGTGCCGATGCACTTTTCAAGCGATGGGGAGGGCGTTTACTTTTTCGACAGCGCCGCGGATAAGAACTTTACAGATGAGGAATTGCTTGATATACTTGCAGGCAAGGTAGTGCTTGATGCAAAGGCGGCGGAGCGATTTATACAAAGAGGATTTGGAAAGTATCTTGGCGTGGAGCTGAAGCAACGCCAAGCGGGCGCAAAGAACGCAAGCGGAGAGATAATGTATCCAAAGGGTCTTTGCCGTTCCCAATATCTTGTTCGCGAGATAGTGCCGCTATGTGAAGACGTTAAAAGATATTCCGACGTATATCATTTGCGTGACGGAAAGTATAAAGATATTATGTTCCCGGGCGTTACGTCCTATAAAAACGAGCTTGGCGGAACGGTTGTCGTGTTCTCGGGAGAGAGTAGCTTTGGATATGGCGTGCTGAGTCCTCTTGGATTCTTCAACGAGAGCAGAAAGAATCAGATAGTGCAGATACTTCGCGATCTCGACTGTCTGCCCGTATATTATCCGGATGATGCAGAGGTGCTTATGAAGGCAGCAAGGATGCAGGATGGCGGACTTGCGTGCGTTTTGCTTGATATGAGCCTTGATCCCATAGAGGATCTGCCGTTGGTTATAGACCGTGATGTAAAGGACATCAAGCGCTTGATGCCAGACGGAAGCTACGCGGACGTAAGCTTTAAGCGCGACGGTGATCTTTATACACTAAATCTGACAGCGCAAGTGTTTGACCCTATTGTAATTTTAATTCACTGAATAAAGCACGCCAAGGCGGCAGTCTTGGCGTGCTTTTTTGGATATTATTAATTTCGAGCGCAAATTCCGTATTGTTGGATAAAATATATTTACAAAAAAAGAGAGGACGCACCCTCTCTTTTTATGTGTTTTATATTCTCTTTGTTTTCATTTTTCTTGCTATAAGCGTTAGCACGAGCATGATGATGTAGAGACAACCGATGGTGATAAAGACCGCGGGCCAACCGAAGTTATCCTTGACAAATCCAAATACCATTGCCTGAACTGCCGCACCCATATACACTGCCCAGTCAAGCACGCCGACAATAGTGGAGGAGAAAGCTCTGCCGCCCATGTCGCCTGCAACTGCCCAGATAACCCCCGTAACCATGGCAAACACACCAAGCACGAAAAGCATTATTGAAGCGGCGGTTTGATTGGTTATGAAGGGGAAAATGCACATTCCGACAAACGTTACGATGGCTGCCAGTGCGATCATGGGCTCGCGCTTGCCGCGGAACACCTTGTCGGTGATAAGCGGAAAGACGAACATCGCGCACGCTTGTCCAAAGGGCAGGAGTATAGAGCTGAAAATTCCGTCCTTTATAGAAAGCCCCATCGATTCAAAGAAATACGTGGGCACCCACGTTAAAAGTCCGTAACGGCCTATGCCCGCAATGGCGGATATCAGGCAGAATATCAGCACCTTGGGCTCGGTGAAGGCCATCTTGTAGGGATAGAAAAATCCTTTTTTGTTTATGCTTTCAACAAGCGCCGCGTCGCGCTTTTCCGTTTCGGCGTCATCTTCTACGAAGGGCGCAAGTCCCACGTCCTCGGGCTTTTCCTTGAAGAAGAAAAAGAAGGCGAAAAGCATGACTATCATCGGTATCATGGGATATCTGAAGGCTGCACGCCAGCTCCATTCGGGATTCCAATCCAGACAGAGCAAGATAGTTAGGTATGTAACCACCTGTGCCAAGCCCGAAAAAGCGGTGGTAAGTCCGGATGCGAATCCGCGCTTGCTTTTAGGCCACCATTTATTCAGAACGCCAAGACCGTTTGCCCATACCATCGACTGAAAGAATCCGTTAAGTCCCCAAAGCACTGCGATAACGGGAATGGAATGTTGGAATGATATTATCATATTAACAAACGCCGACCCGATAACGCCTATCGTCATAGTACGCTGGTAACCGAGGAATGCGCCCAGTCTTCCGTTAATGAGCTGACCAAACGCATAGCACCAGAACAGCGACGAGGTAACAACGCCGAGGGCGGCCGTGGTGGTTCCAAGTTCAGTTGCCATCAAGGTCATTACCAGATTTATATTCTGACGACCGTTATAAAAGAACAGGTAAGTCAATCCAAAGCTGATAAGCATCAACCAACCCCAAAGGGTGAATTTCTTATATTCGGAGGGTGAATATCCGAACGTGCTTTTAGGCGTAGTTTTCATAAGAGCCTTCTCCGAGGATAAAGATTTTATACACGATAGATTGTATCACAGTTTTTTCTGTTTGTCAATCGGTTTCCGAATAACTAATTTGTGCTTGACTTTTCTTGTTAATGTGTTAAAATTAATAAAGAACAACATTTCTGTTAAGAGGAGAATATAAGAATGCTTGAAAACGGAAAGGGAGAGATGTTTTATCCTTCGGATGATTGGCGTGTTGAAAGAAAAAAGAAAACGCATAAATTGAATCAGCAATATAACGCGCTTGATGAATATCACGTCGAGGAGCGCCGCGAGATCTTGCGCGAGATACTCGGCGAGCTTAATGAAAACGTTGCGCTTCAGGGGCCAATAACATTCCATTACGGAATACACACAAAAATAGGCAAAAATACGTTTATAAATTTCAATTTCACCTGTCAGGACGACGTCAGTGTTACCATCGGAGAGCATTGTGATCTTGGGCCTAACGTGACCATCGTTACGCCCATACATCCTATGCTTATGGAGGAGCGAATCGCGCTTCGCTGTCCCGACGGTGTGGGCAGAAGACTGTGCTACGGTAAGCCCGTGGTGATAGAGGACGGTTGTTGGATATGTGCCAACGTCACCATCCTGCCCGGTGTAACGATAGGCGAGGGAAGCGTTATAGGCGCGGGCAGCGTGGTAACGCGATCCATTCCTCCGCATAGCTTTGCGGCAGGCAATCCCTGCCGCGTTATCCGCGCGCTGACAGAGGCGGATTCTATGAAAAATATGCCCAACGTATTAGGCGACTGCGAAGTAATAGAATAATAAAGCAAAGGCTCCGCCGCGGTGGAGCCTTTGTTTTATTTTGCTTGATCTAAGCTTTTGTTTTTATTGAATTTGTGGTAGGGCAGAGCGACGATTATTCCCGCAAGCATAAGTCCTATCCAGATAAGCACGAGATTGCTCCAACCGATGCTCTTGACAAGTCCTGTGAAAACGGTGGACGCAAGTGCCGCGGACATATAGCTGACAAAATCGAGGAAGCCCGTTGCGGTGGACACCATACCCGTCTCGTAGAGGCTGGGGCAATAGCGGCTCCATAGCATAGTTGCCGCCGAGTTTGAGGCCATTATGGCAAGCACGACAAAGATTATGTTTGCCGTGGGATCGCCGATGAAATAAACTAAAATAAAGAATATTGCCGCGAGGCTGAACGCTAAAAGAATGGTAAGATCCATGTTTTTGTGCAGACGCTCGTAGACGAATACTGCAATAAACGTTGTGCAGGAAATTGCCAGCGTGGCAACTGTGAAGGCGGTGGATGAGCCCTCGGGCGTAAATCCGAGTCGTTCGGCGAAGTAGAGAGTCAAAAGAGAGACGACCGTGGTTCTGATAACTCCCGTGATTATGGAAATAAGCGTGAATTTAACGATACGGTGCTTGACGAGAGTTTTGATTCCTTCCTTTGAAAGCGCGCCCTTCTGGGCTTTGTATTTTCCAAATTGAATGTGTCCCTTATGCTCTAGAATTGTGAACGATACAAGCACGACTGCGCCCATTATGAGCATAATGACGCTTGCTGTGATAAATACGCTGTTCCAGGGCATCAGCGAAGCCAGCACGCCCGCGAGCGGCGAGCCGAAGAATGATGCAAATGTATATCCGATACTGCAGCGCGTGGCGTACACGGGGTCGGTGTTTTCGGCAACTACCTTGGTCATGGGACCATATATCATGGAAAGGAAAAATCCCGATATTCCGTAGATCGCGTAGACCGCGTAAAGCTCGCCTGCGACAAAGGGGAATACGGCATTGCAAATGCCTGCGAGTATCAGTCCCAAGCTGATCATATATTTTGCTTTGATCTTGTCGCCGATAGCGCCGTTTATGAGCTGACCTATGGCGTAGCAGGCAAAATATATGCCCGAGAGAACACCGATTATCTCAACGTCAAACACGCCGCCCGACGTCAACTGAGCCGAAACGGCACTGAGCGTATTTCTCGCTATATATACTGCGAGATACGATACGGAGCAGAGCGCGCCGATGATCAACGCTTTTTTTGCCCCCGCACTAATTTTCAAGCTTTTCATTTTGACCTTCTTTCGTCATCTACCCAAAAGTTAGAACAAAATTATAGTACATAAATTTGGAAAAGTCAAGAGATTTTGGGAAAATCCACTCAAAGTGGCGTTTTAGAGGCTTTTTTCGGTCAAAATGTTATAAAAAAAGTGGCTTAGGGGCTTAAATTTTTACTCATTAACTCTTGAATAATATATTGATTTGTGATAAACTATAATGTGGTAAAAAAATAAGCGCAAAAGCGCAGACAAAAATATTTGAAAGGCGGTTTCTAAAAAATGACCTACAACAAGAAGTCTATTGAAGACGTTGAAATCCGTGCGGGCCAGAAGGTTTTCGTTCGTTGCGATTTTAACGTACCCAGCAAGGATGGTGTTATCACGTCCGACAAGAGAATCGTAGAAGCACTTCCCACAATTAAGTACCTTATGGCAAAGGGTGCAAAGGTCATCCTTTCCTCTCACATGGGCAAGCCCCATAACATTTTCACTCCCGGCTTCAAGCTCACAAAAAAGGAGCTTAAGAAAGTAGCCGAGCTTCCCGAGGCAGAGCAGGCAGCCGCAACCGAGGAATATCTCGAAAAGGCAAAGAAGGACGTAAAGAAATTCTCGCTCAAGATCGTTGCGGACAAGCTCAACGAGTACCTTGACGGCAAGGTAGTATTTGCAAACGATATCATCGGTGACGATGCAAAGGCAAAGATCGCCGCTATGGAAAACGGCACCTGTGTTCTCCTTGAGAACGTTCGCTTTGACGCGGGTGAGGAGAAGAACAAGCCCGAGTTCGCAAAGGCTCTTGCTGACCTCGCAGGCGATGACGGTCTCTACGTAAACGACGCTTTTGGTACTGCGCACAGAGCGCACGCGTCCACCGCAGGCGTTGCCGCATATCTCCCCGCAGTTTGCGGTTACCTTATCGGCAAAGAAATCGGCGTTATGGGTAAGGCTCTTTCCAATCCCGAGCGTCCCTTCGTTGCTATTCTCGGCGGCGCAAAGGTTTCCGACAAGCTCAACGTAATAAACAACCTTCTCTCTAAGGTTGACACCCTTATCATCGGCGGCGGTATGGCATATACCTTCCTCGCAGCTAAGGGCTACGGCGTAGGTAACTCTCTCCTTGATACCGACAAGATCGAGTATTGTAAGGAAATGATGGCAAAGGCAGAGGCTAACGGTGTTGAGCTTCTTCTCCCCATCGATACCACTATCGCAGCAGGCTTCCCCAATCCCATCGATGCTCCCATCGACGTTGAGGTAGTTGATTCCGACAAGATACCCGCGGACAAAGAGGGACTTGATATCGGTACTAAGACTATGGAGCTTTATGCTAACGCAGTCAAGAACGCAAAGACTGTGGTTTGGAACGGTCCTATGGGCGTTTTCGAGAACCCTACTCTTGCAAAGGGAACTATCTCTGTAGCCAAGGCACTTGCAGATAGCGATTGCATCTCTATCGTAGGTGGTGGCGACTCTGCGGCAGCTTGTGAGACTCTCGGATTTGCTGACAGAATCACTCATATCTCCACAGGTGGCGGCGCATCCCTCGAATTCTTGGAGGGACTTGAGCTTCCCGGAATTGCTTGCTTGCAGGATAAGTAATTGCGCCTTGACTTTTTATCCAATACTTCGTTTCCATACGCAAGCAAGGCTTGCTGTCCTCGAAAGCGGCTCGATGTAGGGAACTGCGTCTGCACCTTGCCTTCTCCGGTGCGCCTTGTCTTGAATAAAAATTCTTCGGCTGATTGATTTTAGATCATTGATTATCTTCAACAACAACCGAAGGGGAGGGGCTTGCTCCTCCCCGAAAAACAAATAATTACATAAAGGAATTTCTTAAAATGAGAAGATACGTAATTGCAGGAAACTGGAAAATGAATATGACTCCCAAGGGTGCTGAGGCACTCATTGGCGAGATGAAGCCTCTCGTTGAGGGAAAGAACAACTGTGACGTAGTTCTTTGCGTACCCGCGATCGACATTCCCGCGGCTGTTGAGGCGGCAAAGGGCTCTAACATCAAGATCGGTGCAGAGAACGTTCACTTCAAAGCGTCGGGCGCTTACACGGGCGAGATCTCGGCAGAAATGCTCGTTGAGGCAGGTGTGGAATACGTCGTTATCGGTCACTCCGAGAGAAGACAGTATTTTGGCGAGACCGACCAGACCGTTAACCTCCGCACCCTTGCGGCTCTTAACGCAGGTCTCAAGGCTATCGTTTGCGTTGGCGAAACTCTTGAGCAGAGAGAGCTTGGATATACCGAGACCCTCCTCAAGTACCAGACCAAGATGGCACTTACAAACGTGACCCCCGAGCAGATGAACAACGTTATCATCGCATATGAGCCCGTTTGGGCTATCGGTACGGGCGTTACTGCGACCGCTGATCAGGCAGACGAGGGTAACGGATACGTAAGAGCGGCTGTTGCGGAAATGTTCGGAGCAGACATTGCAAATAAGACCGTTGTTCAGTACGGCGGCTCTATGAACGACAAGAACGCGGCAGAGCTTCTCTCCAAGGAGAACGTTGACGGCGGACTTATCGGCGGCGCGTCATTGAAGCCCGCAGCTTTCGCGGCTATCGTTGACGCAGCACAGTAATTTAATATAATATATGCAGGGAGAGGGAGGAACACTTTTAAAAAAAGCGGTCCTCCCTCTCCCTGCGCCCTCACCCATCTCACAAAACCTTAAAAAAAGGAAGAATTGCGAAAAATTCCGATGCTTGTTGACTTTTGTGGGCAATTATTGTAAAATTATAGAAGTAATAGTTTAAGGAGAAGTCGAAAATGAGATTTTCAAAAGTTTTAGCGGCATTGCTCGTTTTGATCATGATTCTGTCGGCAATTTCTTGCGATATCAACTTCGAAGAAACCGAGAAAACAACGGAAGAAACGACCAAGGAAGCAACGACTGAAGCAACAACCGAAACAACGGCTGAAGGGACGACAGATCAACCCGACGAGACTGAGACCGAGGTGGATTATGACGATCCTCAGGTCGATCTTATTACTATTGCCGAGGCACTTGAGCTTTGCGGCAACGAGGGCAATATTACCGAGGAGCGCTACTACATCCGCGCAACGGTAAAGACCATCACCAATCCCCAGTACGGAGCTATGGTAATAGCCGACGAAACGGGCGAGATCTCCGTTTACGGCACGTACAGCTCTGACGGCTCGCTCGCCTTCCCCGAAATGGACGAGACTCCCGTCAAGGGTGACGAGGTAATACTGCACTGTATCCTCCAGAACTATAACGGAACCAAAGAGGTCAAGAATGCAAGACTTATCTGGTTCAAGTCCAACCAAGGTAATTTTGACGTAAGCCAGTACAAGACCGCCACTATCGCCGAGGCACGAGAGGCGGCAACGGGCGAAAAGCTGCTCGTAAGCGGCGTGGTTGCCCGCATTACTTACGCTAACGGCTACAAGCCCTCGGGCTTTATTCTTGTTGAGGGCGGCGAGTCCATCTACGTTTATAACAATGATGCCGCAGGTCAGGTCGAGATCGGTAATCGCGTAACTGTTGCCGCATCCAAGACCTATTGGATACTTGAGAGTGAGTCGAGCAACGCCGCAAAGCACGGCTATAAGGGCTGCAATCAGCTCGAGGACGCGACTGTCGTTGAAAACGATAAGGGCAACAACGAATGGATAAATTCCGCGATCCCCACAAGCACCGTTAAAGAAATAATGGATACTCCCGTAAGCGAGGATATCACCACCAAGATATTCAAGGTAACCGCACTTATAAAGAAGGCGCCGGGAAAGGGATTTGTTAACTATTATATCAACGATCTTGATGAGAAAACGGGCTCATATACATACACCCAGTGCAACGGCGGTGACTTTGATTGGCTCGACGAATTCGACGGCAAGATCTGCACAGTTTATATGGTGGCTCTCAACGCTAAATCCACCGTTTCCGATTGCGTATACAGATTCCTTCCCGTAGCGGTTAATGACGAGGGATTCACCTTCAACACCGAAAACGCGGCGGAGTTTGCCGTAAAATATCACGGCGTAACGCAATTTGAAAAGCTCTATACGGGAGATCCTTCGCTTGAGCTTGTAGGTTGCGTGTCGTCAGAGCTTCTCGGCTTTGAGGGCGCAACGCTTACGTATTCTTCAAGCGATGACGGCGTGGTTTCCTTTACGGGAACCGATTCGATTCCCGAAAGCATCTTTATGCACTGTCATAATACGGGCAGCGCGACCGTTACCGTAACGGGACAATACGGCGGCAAGACGTATAGCGAAACTGTTACCGTGAGCGTAAAAATTTCAGATGAGATTCCCGCAATTACCGTAGGCGAGGCGATAGGCGCGCCCGTTGGCGAGGTCATAACGGTAAAGGGAATAGTAGGTCCTTCGCTCGTTAACCAGTCGGGCTTCTATCTCATCGACGAAACAGGCGTTATCGCGGTGATCCTCAGCGATGCCGAGCTTGAAAAGGTGCAGCTTGGCCACGAGGTAATACTCAAGGGAACGAGAGCGACAAGGCTCAAGGATGGCGCCACTGTATTCGGTCAGACTAATCTGGACGGATGTGAGATACTTGTGAATAATTACGGTGATCAGGAGTATTCAACCGCAACGTTTATCGAGGGCAAGACGCCCGAAGAGTTCTATGCGCTTGATGCTAACGAGGATCACGGCACCGAGGTGTACGTTCTTACCGTAACTGTCGAGGTGGTTGAGAGCGCATACTATACAAATATCAACCTTGTCAGCGGCGGAACCAAGATAGGACTGTATTGCTCCAGCGCAAATCAGTATAATTGGCTCAAGGCTTATGCGGGACAGCAAGTTACCGTTGAGGTTGCTCCTTGTAACTGGAACGCAAAGAGCTACTACCGCGGATGTGTGCTTGCGGTAAGACATGCCGACGGCACAAAGACGTGCAACGAGCTGAATTTCAGTAAGTAATTAAAATATTAAACGCTATAGAGGCGAATAACCGCAACCGACTCGCATGAAAATCCGGCGAGTCGGTTGCTTGCTTTTTTGTAATGCTTGAATTATAAAAAGTGATTGATTTTTCCGTATAAATATGTTACAATACAGTAAACTCAATAATTGGAGGAATTATTATGTATGAACTTAAAAACGGAAGTGTTGTTTTGCGTTTGAGTGACGATCTGGAAACTCTTGAATACGCCAAAGGCACACAATGCTATCGCGATAATGCTCCGTTTCAGTTTTCTTGGACGGGTATACCCATCACACCAAGGAATATTTCTAAAAAGACAGTCAAAGCGACTAATTCCGTAATAAATATTGATTTTTCGGGTTTTGTATTTAATGCCCGTTTCCCCGGAAATACCTATTGCCGCCCCGATCCTCGCTTTACCCCCGATCTGCGAGTCAGCGTTTCATTGCGACTTGACGGTGAGGACCTGGTCATTGATATTTCTTCTTTTGAAAATCTTGGCACCGTCTCGTTACAGGTAATGATTGCTCAGGGCCTAATGAAGACATCTTCGCAGGAAAAGGCATCTCTGTATCTGCCCATAGATTACGGTATGCGATTTGATTTTCCGAGAAATGATATTTTTTTCAGAACATACGAGCCAAGCGCAGTTTGGTCCTTGCCGATACACGGTCTGTTTTTGCCCAACGGAGGTGTTGGCATGTGGTGCGATGACGTATCGCGCGACTATGCCGTAAGCTACAATAATGACCGCGCCGGTACTGTGAGCGTTGTGTGCAGACAGAATTATAATTGTGTGGAGAATGAGCCCCGCCAAATGAGGTATATGATTTTTGATGCGGGAGAGGATTTTCGTCAATTAGCGCGCCGTTGCCGTGAGATGCGCATAGCATCGGGCCGTTTTAAGACACTTGACCAAAAGGCGAAAGAACGCCCCGTGGTAAAAGAATTGCCAGGAACAGTCTTGTGGAAGCATAATGTGTATTATAAAGCGCGTCCCGAGGGCGTTGAAAAAACTTATAGCCTTTACGTTGCACGTTCCAACTGGAATGAGACAGAGGGACTTCCTAACAATTGGACGGCATTTGAAATATTCGATACCGCAAAGGAGCGCGGATTTGATCGCGTGACGGTCTGCAATACCGGTTGGAACAGAGACGGATTTGATGCAGGCTATCCCGCGCGTTTTCCAATAAATACGGAGCGAGGCACCGAAGAGGAATTTCGTGAGGCGAGAGATCATGCGCACAAGCTTTCCTCGGGATATTTTCTAAATGTGCACGACAATTACCTTGACGCCTACGAAGAGAGTGATGCGTTCGACCCGTCTGAGATGGTTCAGGGTGTATCGGGAGCGCCTCTGATCGGCGGCGTATGGCGCGGCGGACAGTCGTACAAGCTTTGCTCGACTCTTGGCTTGAAATATGCGCAGAGAGATCTTCCGCGCGTTGCAAAGCTTACCGGAAAGGGTTGTATATACATTGACGTGTTCGCTAACGTACCGCTGGAGACCTGCAGATCACAGAGTCATCCTGCGACGCGCAGAGATAATTTGGAAAACAACCGTGAAATCGCCAAACTGGCGCAAAATACCGTAGGAGCACTCGCCGTTGAGGGATGCGGAACGGATATGTATGCCGACGTTGTGGATATCGGCGCATACGGAGGACTCCATTTCGGCGGTTTTCCTGTGCGTGCGGACGGTCCCGTACCCGTGCCCGTGCCAATGTGGCAAATGGTTTATCACGACTGCGTGCTGAATTATTTTGGAGAAGGGTACTCGCCTGTACACGGCAGGGAATATCAATTGTATCAAGCGTTATACACGCTGCTTCCTACCGCTTTTGATGATCATTCCAAGCGTATCAGCTTTGATCTGCGCCGCGCTTATACGGCGCAAATGGTAGACTTTGAGGAGTTGGAGGCGCGCAGTGTCATTATTGAGCCTGACGGCTCTTATCGCACAAGCGGTGTGGCTCGAAGTGTGTATTCGGACGGAACCGAGGTTGTCGTGAATTTTAACGATGCTCCGTATATTTATGGCGAGCAAACCATTGCTGCCCGTGATTTTCTTATTATAAAATAATTGGACAATAAAAGCGTCAAGTGGATTAAGGAACGCTTGACGTTTTATTGGTGTATTTATACGTCTAAAAAGCCAAGCGGTGAGCCTAAGCTCACCGCTGTTTTATATTATTGATCTTCTTTTTTCTTAAAGCTTATGAGACAAGCGCCTGTGATCATAACAATACCGATCACTCCTATTCCGATCGTGCCTCCGCATCCCTTATCGGCTGAAGCGTCGGGGGTAACGGCGGTTGTGCCCGCTTGAGACTGCGTCTCCTGCTTGGGTACATCATTGGAGGACTCGCCGGAAGATTCACCGGAAGATTCACCGGAAGATTCACCGGAAGATCCGCCGGAATTATCAGGATTATCTTTTTCCGGAACGTTATCGTTGGAAAGCTTCTTTATTTCGTTGCTCATCTGCTCGAGAGCTGCCTTGAGCGCCTCGTTTTCTGCCTTTACGGCAGCAATATCTGCAGACTGCTGTGTAATAACCGCATTCATGTCTGAATCAGCCTTTTCAAGAGCCGCTTTGTCAGCATTTGCCGCTTGGAGAGCCGCCTCGAGAGCCTGGATCTCGCTATTTGCGGATGCGAGGTCGCCCTTGAGAGATTCAAGCTCGGACTTGTTTGCGGAGTCGCTCTGAAGCTTTTCTACAAGCTCTTCCATGCTCGCGATCTCTGCCTGAAGCTCATTTACCTTTTCGATTGCCCCGCTTGAACCCTCTCCGCCTTCGGAGCCATCGCCTTCGAGAGCTTTCTTGAGCTCTTCAACCGCTGCGTTAAGGTCAGAAATGGTTGCGCCAAGCTCATCTATGTCGGAGGAATGATCGATCTGACCTACGGTGAATTCAAGGGGAGCTACAGAGGTTGCGACACCGTATTTGCCGTCTACCGCAATGTTTTCAACTCTGAGATATATCTTGTCGCCCATCTTCACGTTCTGGGTGAGTATAAACTCAAGACCGTCAACTATGATGTCCTCGCCATCTTCGCCTATTCGGTAAATAATTCTATAGTCGGTGGGAAGATCTTCAAGAGTTTCGTCATAAACGTTATTCACTTCAACGCTGATCGCCGCGTTAACGCCCGGGATGAGAACGGACACGGGAGAGCTGATGTTGATAACGGGAAGAGAAGTAGTAACTACTATTTCCACGTCATACTCCTCGACAAGCTCCTCAAAGAGTCCCTCGTATTGCGCGTCGGGAGCAAAGGTTGCCTTGGGCGCGCCGTCTACCCAGGTCCAAGTGCCTGTAATAATCTCTTCTTCGTTGCCTTCGATAACTACCTTGCCGCCCGTGATCGCCTTGTCGGAGTAAATGTCTCCGAATTCATGAGTAGCAGTGGGATTCTCAAGTACAACCAGATCACCCTTGTTAATTGTGAAGGAGAAGGTGTTTTCGCCGCTGTATATGCCCTTGCCCGTGACGGTAACGGTTGCTATGCCGGGAAGAGTGTTATCAGCAAACGTGATATCAAAATGCTCTGCCTTGACCTCGCTGCCAAATACATTGAGTATAAAAGTGGGTTCTTTTGCAAGATTGGTGTAATTTGTTTCGTCATATTCAAGGGTCGCAATAGAATTTGCAAGATTTGCGCCTTCCTTGACTTTTACGTTTTCAGCCTGCGTGATATTGCTTGCATCAACGATCATGTCCTCTGCGTCGTAGAGGAAGAGATTCTCTCCGAGTGTGGACTGAAGATTTGTGGGAGCGCTGATCTTTACAAACTCGCCGCCGTTTATTGCGAGATTGCCGCTTGTTACGGAAAGCTCGCGGATCGTGCCGCCGTTTACAGTAACGTTATCGTCACCCGTAACCGCGATCTTACCGTAAACACCGCTATCAACAGTAAGAGTACCGTTCTCAATGCCAATGGTGTCAACGCCTGCGCTGTTTGCGCTTACGGACCCGCTCTTATCAAGGTCGGAATCCTTAAGAGTAAGGCTACCTGAGCGGAGGTAAAGCGCGTACATATATTTATCTGAGGTTACGAGCGAGTTACCGTTAAGATCAAGAGTAAGATTTCCGCTTACGTTGATATCGTCAACAATAGTCGCGTCAGCGTGAAGAGTAATAACAGAATTGCCATCCTCCTGAGCGAATCTCAACGCGTTGTCGAAGTTTACGAAATACTTGCCGTCAACCTCCGCCACAGCGTGCAGACCGCAGGAGCAATCGTAGGAGTCCGCGCTGAAGTGATGTCCCTCAACGATCAACTCGTCACAGCAGCTGTAAAATTTGTCGTGCTTTTCAGGGTCATCCGCGTTGGGTGTGTACGTGGGCTCTACCGTGTGTACGTCGTGGAGCGCGTAAGTCGTGCTTCCCTCGCTTTCGGGCATGTAAAGTCCCTTATCCGTATAGATCTTTGTGGGAAGTACGCTTGCGTCTGCAAGATAGAAGCTTACCTTGCCGTCTACCGTTTCTACGCCGTTTATGCCGTGATCGCTGCCCACCATGGACGTAAGCTTTGTTCCGTTGCCCGAGCCTGTAAGCGTAAGCTCTACCTTAGTAACGGTTATATCCTGTCCGTCGGCATTCTTCAAATTTGCACAATGCAAAAAATCATCGTCATAGCTGCTTCTGTTGTGCAAATAAATACTTCCGCCTGTAAGTACAAAATCGTACTTACCATCTCCTCTGTAATAATCATTTCCGCCCAAACCGTAGTTACCGCCATATACAATGATCGTTCCGCCGGTGACATTCATTCCCGTGGCGCTTCCGCCCGCCCCGGAGCCGATTGCGGATTGATAATGTTCGGTATCATTAATGGTTGCTTCGATATATCCGCCCGTAATAGTAATTACACCCGATTCTTCATTTTCCGGAGAACCGATCGCCGCGCCACCCAGGCTGGTGGATACCTTTATTCTTCCGCCATTGATAGTAATGGGGGTTTCAATGCCGCCAATACCAACCGCGTCACCGAAAATATCCAGATTGCCGCCGTTGATGGTAATACCGCCGAACTTAACTTCGCCGCCAATACCTGCTTCGTATGCGCGGTTGCCGCCGTACCTGCCGCTCTTTGCGGTTATGTTTCCGCCATTGATAGTGATTGTGGCAGAGGTATCCGCCTGATATCCGATAGCGCCCCCCCACCCATCGTTAGTTGCCGATATGGTTCCGCCGTTAATTGTAATATTGCCCGCCTTATCGACAGGTACATCTTCATTCGTTCCAATCGCCACGAATTCGGTGTCACCCTTCGCCTCAATGATACCGCCGTTGATGGTAATATCTCCCATACCCTGATCGGCTTGAGATATACTTGCACCTATGCCCGACTTTACCGCAAGCTTTCCGCTCTGCTGCTGCTGACCGTAGATGGTCACGCTGCTTCCGTAAGGCACAAATATTCTTTCTACGGTTACGTTTGCGCCGTCGGCAATTATAATATTTACGTCACCGTTGCAGGTAAGCGTGCTGCTGCTTGTCACAGTGCCGCTCATAACGTACCAGCCCTCATTAAGGGTTTGAGATGCAATGGTTCCCGTAAGCGACGTAACGTTGGAAATTACCTGCGATTCACCGCTTGCGTCTACGTACTGCACGGTGGTTGTCGCGCTTGCGGATATGCAGAAAAGCATTACAACACTTGCAACTACCGCTATAGCAAGTATCATCCCTAAGTATTTCGTTGTTTTTTTCATTGTGTTTCTCCTTTTGTTGGAATTTACGTTATATAATCAATTTTCGTTTTGGGTTACCTTTGATTCAATTTATTCATATTTATTATATTCGCGCTATTCATTTTTGCGATTGTATCTGCATTTGCATATGCCAAGCAGATCCTCGCATTTTTCAAAGTGGGCACATTGGTAACAGGTGTTGTCCACGTCGGTAATTCCTCGAAAATGCTCGCAGGGCTTCTGCATCGCAGTAACGAACGGTGCGCCATCGGCGGCATAAACGGGAGTGTTGGTAAAATCGGGATACATCTCCATGGGAGATATGAGAGGGTTGTGCCTATCCTTTTCATCGTAGTATCCGTAAAATATTTCAAACGTTACGCCGCGAGCGCTTATTCTCTTGTAAAGCTCGCCTTCCTTGCGAACTGTATCTTTCGGCGTGCTTGCTTTAGAAAACGAAGTCAACATCCCGCCTCCCCTCTTGAAACGAATAATAAAAAACCGCTATACCCCGCAACGCAAGGCGCATTGTTCCTTACGTTATAGAGTATAGCAGTTTTTTTCTCGTTTGCATAGAAAAAAACATCGCTTTTTTAGGCAGACTTTTTTCAAACTTTTTTGATTTTTTAGGCAAATTTCAAACGATAAAGGCGAACTCCTTTTTGTTCATCAATCCTGTTTTGTTGAGTATTCTTGTGATCGCGTGGCTGACGGTGGACTCCGAGGTGTAAAGCATTGCCGCTATCTCTCGGTTAGTGTATCCAAAGGCACAAAGCTTTACTATCTGTCGCTCGGCGGCATCAAGCCTTCCGGCTACGTCTACCTTCTCGCGCACCTGTGCCGAAAGCCTTGCCCAACCTACGCTGTATATGTTATATAGCCCCTTAACTGCGATTGCGGCATTTTCGTCCTGCAGAGCGATCCTTTGCTCAAGTAGCTCGTCAAAGTGGCGAACGTACTCGGCAAGAAAACCGTACATACCGTCTGAAATAGCCAGCTTTACCGCCTTATCGATGTGCACGATGGCTTTATCCTTCATTCCCGAGTAGTAATAGGCAACAGCGCAGGACATGCGGAGATACATTTCCGGAATTACGGTCTTGTCGATTACCGCCTGGGAGATCATCGGCTCTATGCTGTTTGGGAGCATACGCATAAGAGCAAGACCTTCAACGCCCTCAAGCTTGAATTGCTTGGTCGCGATGGCATACGCCGCCATATAGAGATATTTAACGTAAAACACTTTTGCGGCAGGGTGCGCGTCACCGGGCAGCGCTTCAAAATTGCCCATTTTAAACCATTCGGGATAGTCCTTGTTGTCGTAGATCGAGCTATCGATGATGGCAATGGCAAGCGACACAAGCTCGCGGTCATGCTCATCCTTGCAGGGCGCCTCACAAATATGTTTTTTTGCTTCTTTCCAAAGGAATAGATCTCCTCGCCATATAGCGCATTGCGCCAGCAGCATGCCGCCTCCGAGTATCGCATAGAACCCGGAATGTGCCTGCAAAAAGTATCTCGCCCGTTCGTAAACCTTATCTATCTCGCCTCGCCTGAAAGCGATCTGCGCCTCGAACAAAGCATGGGCTTCGGGCTGATTGATGAGCATTTCGGCGCACTCGTCGGCACATCCCGCCTTGTTGTATAGGTTGGTCATATCGAGGAACGGAGACTTTCTCGGCATTGGTAGAGTCGGAGTTTCGTCCTTGCGTTTGGCATTGGGTAATACGGCTGATTCGGGTATGAGCCATGATTTACCCAAACGGTTTGCGCCTTTGATTCTGTTCTGGCTGCACAGGAATTGAACGCGCCTTGTACTGACGCCCCACTTGTCTGCAGCCTCTTTCACAGTTATATAATTCATATTCCACCATTCGCCATTGCGAACTTTCTTGTGTTGTCAACATTCGCCATTGCGAACTATTGCACATTTATTATACATCGTATCTTGTGATTTGTCAATCGGTAAACGAAAATAAAAATGAAAAAACGTCGAATATTCTTGTCCCGTTTCGCTCGAGCCAATGCTGTATCTTTCACAAAAGCTCCACAGCTCGAGTCCCAACAATGACAAAAAGAGCAGGGGGGAAACCCCTGCTCTTTGATATTATTCGGTTTAGTATTAATTATTCTTCAACCTCGAAAGCGTCCTTATCGAGACCGCAGACGGGGCAGACGAAGTCGGCGGGAACATCCTCCCAAGCCGTTCCGGGAGCGATACCGTTATCGGGATCGCCAAGTGCGGGGTCGTATTCATATCCACAGGGGCAAACGTATTTCATAGTTGTAATTTCCTTTCAAATTAATAATTTTAGTTATTTTATAATTCTTCCCGATGCCATTCTTGTTTATTCGCGGCAGGAAAGTTAATATTTTCTTGTTTTATTAGAGAACGAGGCTCGGCGCGGTGTAGACTCTGCCTGCGTATTCCTGATCGAGCGCGTACAGACCCTTGGGGTCGCTGCCGAAAAGCTTGTAGCGGTTGATCATGGAGTCGGCGTTGTCTTCCTCCTCCATCTGCTCGTCAACGAACCAGTCGAGGAATTTCATCGTTCTGTAATCTCTCGCCTCGTAGCACTCGTGATAGATGGCATTGATGAGGCTTGTGACGTATCTTTCGTGTTCAGCCGCGACCTCAAGGGGATCGAGGATGCTCGCGTAAGTCTTGTCAGGCTTTGCTATTGCTTCAAGGGTTACCTTGTAGCCGTTGTTCTGCATATATTTCATGAACAAAAGCGCGTGGTCGCGCTCCTCCTGCGCCTGGATCATGTAGTAGTTAGCGTAGCCGTCGAGATCAAGCTCGTCGTAGTAGTTCGCGATGTCAACGTAAAGATATGCGCTGTAAAGCTCCTTGTTGATCTGCTCGTTAAGCAATGCTTTTATCTTGTCGTTCATAAAGATCTCCCTTCTGATTCTAAAAATTTAGTGGTGGAGTGGGGAATTGCACCGCCGCGTGCCGCTTAGCTCCGCCGTTGTGAAAAAAGGTTGGCAAAAAAGAAATGTCGAGAGTTGTTTCGCGCCTTGCGAGGCGCGACCGCCGATCGCGGCGGCTCCGACAAGCCTTTGAAAAGGCTTGAGCGAAACTATAACCCTTGGTTTAACCTATGTGGAAGTTTTTGAGGGGATTGGGGAACTTTTTTCAAAAAGTTCCCCAAACGCATCCCCCTCGCATCCACTCAAAATCTATTACTTAAAATATCTGTCGTGGAGACCCTTGAGAGCCTTGCCGTGACGAGCTTCGTCGCGAGCCATCTCATGAACGGTATCGTGGATAGCGTCGAGTCCGTTCTTCTTTGCGCAAGCCGCAAGGTCAAACTTGCCCTGGGTTGCACCGAACTCGCAGTCAACGCGCCATGCGAGGTTATCCTTGGTTGTAGCCTTCATATTGGGCTCGAGGTCCTCACCGAGAAGCTCCGCGAACTTTGCTGCGTGCTCAGCCTCCTCGTAAGCTGCCTTTTCCCAGTAGAGACCGATCTCGGGGTAGCCCTCTCTGTGAGCGATTCTTGCCATGCAGAGATACATACCAACCTCGGAGCACTCGCCCTGGAAATTAGCCATGAGCTGCTCGAAGATAAACTGCTTATCAGCCTCGGAAATATCGGGGTTATTTTTAACGGTCTTAGCGTAGATGCCGTACTCGTGCTCAGCCGCGAGCTTGGTGGTATCCATTACCTTAAACTTGGAACCGGGAACCTTGCAAACTGGGCACTTGAAATCAGCGGGCATCTCGTCAGCTTCGTGAACGTAACCGCAAACAGGGCAAACAAACTTTTTCATAATCAAATTCTCCTTTAAGTAAATAAATAATTTTAAATTTCTTAGTTATTTATAATATCGGCTATATCCTTGGAGCTGACGTTTTCGTCGTGCAGCATCCTTACGGTTATAAGGCCGAGATTTTCAATTAGTTTTTCGTTGATGACACCAAAGGCGATATGCATTTTGCAATCAGTCTTGCATGGATTTCTTGAGCATTCATGCCCGCAGTCAAGACATTTTGATATGCGAACGGGACCGTCTATCAGTTCAACGATTTCGAGAACGCGAAGCTCGTTGCCGTCCCTTGCCAGCTCATATCCTCCTTGCGCGCCCTTATATGACCTTACAAAGCCTGCTTCCGATAGCTTTCTGAGCACCTTGAGGGCGATCTTTGGAGTGATGCAAGCAATGTCCGCTATCTGCGCGGCTCCCGTTTTGTCCCCGATCTTATCAAGGATCAGACATATACGAATGGCGTAGTCGGCTTCTTGTGTTACTCTCATGCTTGATCTCCTCCATTCGTTAATGTCTACTGTTTTGGTACACATTGATTATAGCACACCGAAAAAGCTTTGTCAATAGGTTTTTTAAAATTTTTTAAAAAATTTTTTATAGAGGTGAAAAGCCTTGAAAATAAAGGAAAAACATAAAACACGGCATCTTGCTTGACAAAAAATATAAAATATAATATAATAGTAGCGATAGGTTTGATATTAATGATCACAGTCGATTAGATATGCGTTTTTCGTGGCGCAGCTGTATTGAATCATTGATGCTTTTTGCTTGAGTTGCAAGACGCTATACAAAGCGCAGACTTCTTGGAGTAGACCTGTGTGGATTCGGGCAGAGGATCCGCATTGGATGTATATTGGATTACCACTCCGAAAGCGCGAAAAAAGAGGCAGAGAGCTACATATCGTTGTATTCGTTGATGTGTGACGAGGAGATAACGTTGAGCCGAGACGGTGTAAGCCGTTATGAGCTGCTTCCCGCGCAGCGTGAACTTGAGGTGGCGGGAGTAAAGCAGGACTGGTGATAATAGCGATGCGGGTTATTTACGCGTGTCAGGGAATAAAATCCGCAGGTGTATGATAATAATAAAGTGAAGCTCGTTTGTGCGAGATGTGGAGGAAACATGGCAAAATACAGGCAGGGAAGAATAAACGACGAATTTCAAAAGGAAATAGCAATGATACTTCGAGAGGTCAAGGACCCCAGAGTTTCGGGCGCTTTTATAAGCGTTACGGGCGCGGAGGTGACTCCTGATTTGAAGTATGCAAAGGTGTATTATTCGTCTTTGATGGGAGACAAGAAGGAAGTCAAGCGCGGACTTCAGTCAAGCGCGGGATTTATTCGCGGACAGATAGCTAAGAGAATGAATCTCCGCATAACGCCCGAGATAACCTTTGTTGAGGATACGTCTATAGAATACGGCGCGAAAATATCCAAAATACTCGAGGGAATAACCTATTCCGACGAGCAGACGGACGGGGCGAACGAATCGGAGAGCAAGGATGACTGATAATATCGGAAAGTATCGCGAGCTTGGCTTGTACGACGCCGCGGAGCTGCTATATAAAAGCGAGCGAGTGTTGATAATTTTTCACATCAATCCCGACGGGGACGCTACGGGCTCGGCGTTTGCGTTAAGACACGCGCTTGAGTGGCTGGGCAAGCGCGCGCATTGTGTATGCGCGGCAAGTGTGCCCGAGAGATTGCAGTTTATATGTGTGGATGCGCAGAGCAGCGTGTCTGCGGACGGTATTCCAGAGGGCTTTGAGCCCGATCTGACCGTTTCCGTTGACACCGCGTCGCCATCGCAAATGGGCGCCCTCTATGATAAATATGAGGGTAAGATCGGCCTTATGATCGACCATCACGAAAAGGGAACGCCTTATGCCGATAACTATATCGTGCCGGGCGCATCGTCGTGCGGAGAGGTGCTGTACGGAGTTATCTGCCGTCTTGCCGAGATGTGCGGCAAGAGCGAAAACGAAATACCGCCTCGCGTATGTGAGCTGATATATACGGCGACAAGCTCAGATACGGGGTGCTTCAAGTACAATAACGTCAAGCCGGAAACGCATACCTTGGCGGCAAAGCTTATTGAGCGCGGAATAGACGCCGCTGATATAAATCACAAGCTTTTCGGCATCAAAACGCTAAAGCAGATGCAGGTCGAGCATGCGGGCTTTGAGAGAATGAATTTCTATTCGGGCGGTAAAATCGCAATAATTACATTCCCTTATGATCTGAAAGCGCAGTACGGCGCGGAGGATGAGCATCTTGAAACGCTCATCGACGTAGCGAGATGTATCAAGGGTGTTGAGGTGGCTGCGGTTATCAAGCAGCCTACGGAGGAGCAGAGATTCCGCGTTTCAATGCGGTCGTCCTGTGACTTTGACGTGTCCGAGATATGCGCGCATTACGGCGGCGGAGGGCACGCTCGCGCGGCGGGATGTACGCTCCTGTCCGATTCCATACTCGCGGCGGAAATGACGATCGTCGTTGCCGTCGAGCAGAGAATGCAGAACGAACAAAATAAATGATAAAAAAAGAACCGACGCTGTCGGTTCTTTTTTATGTATCAATAATTATTCTTCGATCTCGGATTCAAACATATCGTCAACGTACTCTGCGGCGTAAGATCCTTCGGGAGCTACGATGTAGAGCTTATTGATGCCCTCGAATGCAAATTCACCGATCTCGGTGATAGAAACGGAAAGCGTAAGAGCGCCCTCCTTGTTAAGGCCGGCGCATCCGTAGAACGCAAACGTGCCTATCTTTTCAAGAGTGGAAGGAGCCTTGATCTCGGCAATAGCCGCACAATTGCCAAACGTCTGATTGCCAATTATCTTAAGTCCTTCGGGGAGGCTGATGGTTGTAAGCGCGGAGCACTCGTTAAATGCAAAGCTATCGATTTCCTCAAGCGCGTTACCCTTGAACGTTACTTTGCCAAGAGCGGTGCATCCCTGGAAAGCGTATTCTCCGATCTTGGTCAAAGATGTCGGGAAAGCCACGGTTTTAAGGTTTGTGCAACCTGCGAAAGCGAAATTGCCTATAGATTCAACGGTTTCGGGAAGAACCACACCCTCTACGAGTGTCATATAATAGAATGCCTCGGCACCTATCGCGGTCACCTTGCGCTCGTTGATCTCCGCGGGTATTTCTACCGTGTGTACTTTAGTAGCGTATTCGGAATTGGGTGAATAACCTGTTATGACAGCACTTTCAGCGGGGCCGTCTTCGAACTTGAGCGTTCCGGTGTCTATTTTATACTCGGTTGACGGGGGGGTATAATTTTCAAGCTCATTGGCATCTGCGTTTGCCGCGGGGTCGCCGCCCGTGCAAGCCGCAAAGGAGATGCAAGCCAGAGCAATCAATAATATCAGTGCGATTTTCTTCATTATTTTGTGCCTCCGTTTTGGAAAAAACATTCATACAAAGAAATTATACCTCAAAACAGAAAAATTGTCAATAGTTTTATGCAGAGTTTATTATCGCCCTGCGATAAATATTTTTTGACGGAAATGTTTTTTGCCACAGGACAGTCTTAAGTCACAAAATTTATACTATCACCTTGTGTTTTGACTTTCGTTGTGATATAATTGATGTAATAAGTTTATCGGATGGGAGAAAAAAATGCTATCTTCTGTATACAGCGCTGGAATCTTTGGAATAGACGGATATATAGTTACGGTTGAAGCGGACGGACAGCCAAGATTGCCCAATTTTGACCTTGTGGGATTGCCCGACATGGCAGTCAAGGAGGCAAAGGAAAGAGTTAGGACCGCGTGCATAAACAGTGGCTACCGTTTTCCCGAAATGTCGTTTATGCTCAACTTAGCTCCGGCAGACCGAAAAAAAGAGGGCTCTGCATATGACGTGGCTATTTTGCTGGGCATAATGAAATGCGCGGGCATTGTCAGAAGCGATATAGACGTATCGGATAAATGCTTTGTTGGGGAGCTTTCTCTATCGGGAGCGTTGCGCTCGGTCAGGGGCGTGCTTTCTATGTGCGTTGCCGCAAGAGACGCCGGATTTAAGGAGTTTTACGCGCCCGCGGGCAACGCCAACGAGGCGGCGGCAGTTGAGGGTATCGCCGTTTATGCGGTGGAGAGCATGCGCCAGATAGTTGGACACTTAAACGGAACGGAACCCATGTCTCCCGTAAGCTATGACAGAGAGAATTTCAATATAAACAATTCAGATTACGAAATAGACTTTTCAGATGTCAAGGGACAGTGGCAGGCGAAAAGGGCAATGGAGGTTGCCGCAACGGGCGGACACAATATATTGCTTATAGGACCTCCCGGAACGGGAAAGTCCATGCTTGCAAAGAGATTGCCCACAATTTTGCCTCCGCTAACCTTTTCTGAAGCTATAGAGACCACTAAGGTACATTCCGTGTCGGGAAGCTTGCCTGACGGAGTGTCGCTTTTATCTGTCAGACCGTTCCGAGCTCCGCATCATACGATGAGCGCGGTCAGCTTGGTGGGAGGCGGAGTAAATCCTATGCCGGGAGAGGTGTCTCTTGCCGATAACGGCGTGTTGTTTTTGGATGAGCTTCCGGAGTTTCCAAAGCAAGTAACGGACGCATTGCGTCAACCCCTGGAGGATAGACGCGTGACAATAACCAGAGCGGCGGGTAGAGTAACTTTTCCTTGCAATTTCATGCTTGTGGGCGCTATGAATCCTTGCAGATGCGGCTATTTCGGCCATCCAACGAGAAAGTGTACGTGTAAGCCTATAGACGTAAAACGGTATATTTCGCGAATAAGCGGACCAATGCTAGACAGAATAGATATTCAGATAGAGCTCCCCTCGCTCACCTATTCGGAGCTTGCCGACAACAGTCAGGCGGGCGAGACCAGCGCAGAAGTGAGAGCCAGAGTTATTGAGGCGCGAGAGTTCGCTCAAAAGAGAATGCAGGGAGACAGATATCTCAATAACGCCTCGCTTGATTCGGCTGGAATACGCAAATATTGCAAGGCGGATGAGGAAGCCATGCAGCTTTTGCACATGGCTTACGATTCCATGGGTCTGTCCGCGCGAGGCTATGATAGAATAATGAGAGTGGCACGCACTATTGCTGATCTGGAAAAGAGCGAGATAATAGGCATAGAGCATATAGCGGAAGCGGTGCAATTCCGCAGTCTTGACAGAAAGTACTGGGGAATAGAAGACAAATGGTGAAATGGGGGAAACGCATTGACAGGCTTATTATGTAAATTGTTCATCAAGGATAGAGAAAACGTAAAGAATAGCGGGGTAAGGTCGGCATACGGCATGCTTGCCAGCGTAGTTGGCATAGTGTTGAACGTTATTCTTGCCGCGGGAAAATACACGGTTGGCGCTATTTTTGGAGCCATATCGCTACAGGCGGATGGAATAAACAACATGTCCGACGCTATCTCTCAGATAGTGTCGCTTGTCAGCTTTAAGATGGCGTCAAAGCCCGCTGACAGAGATCACCCCTTTGGACATGCGAGAATGGAATACGTGGGGTCAATGATAGTGTCTTTCTTTATCTTACTTGTTGGTTGGGAGCTTTTGCGCGGATCGGCACAGAAAATATTCGGTCAAGCGGGAAAGACGGAATTTTCGTGGATAATGATAATCGTGCTTGGCATCTCGGTGCAAATAAAGCTGTGGCTTTGGTATTTTAATAACAAGCTTGCGAAAAAAATAGATTCGTCGGTGCTTCGCGCCACGGGAACGGACAGCCTTGCGGATGCCATAGCAACCTTGGCGGTGCTTGTGGCAATGCTGGTAATAAAGTTTACGGGCATTGATATTGACGGATATATGGGAGTGGCGGTTGCCGTGCTTATTTTTGCGGCGGGAATACGCGTGCTTAATGAGACAAAGAACTCCATTCTCGGTTCAAGCCCCGATCCCGAGGTGGTTGACAACATAAAGCGTATAGTTGGAGAATTTCCCGACGCGCTTGGGATTCATGACATGGTAGTCCACAATTACGGCCCAGGAAGAACGATAGCAACGCTTCATATCGAGGTGGACGGAGCTAAATGTGTGTTTGAATCTCACGATATGATAGATCTTATTGAAAAAAGATTGCGAGAGGAGCTCTCAATCGAGTCAAATATCCATATGGATCCCATAGTAACGGATGACGAGGAGATAAACGCGCTGCGCGCTCTTGTTGCGCAAAAGGTCAAAGAGGTAGATATGGCTCTTGATATACACGATTTTCGCTTTGTTAAGGGAGTGAGCCACTCCAACCTTATCTTTGATATAAGCGCACCCTTTGAGGTAAAAATGAGTGACTCGCAGATAAAAGATGCGGTTGCGGCAAAGATCAAGGAGCATAATGAGTCCTTTTTGACTGTAACAAATGTCGATAGAGTGTGATTTTGAACGAAAACGATATGATTCTTGCATAATACACCGTTTTGAGTGGTCAAAACGGTGTATTTTTGAAAGTTTACAATTTGTTAATTGCATATTTTGGAAATTTAGTGTATAATAAGCAATAACTTTTGATTTTTCTTTTATCCTACGCGGAGGTACATATATATATGCAATTGTATTCCAAGAATTATACAAGCGATCATGATGAAAAAATAGAAAGAGAATTTCAGTCGATGCTCAATGACGCCAGAAGCGCCTACGTTATTCCCAAGCAGGCATTCGATAGTTATAGGGTAAAGCGAGGACTTAGAGAATCGGATGGCTCCAGCGTCACGGCAGGCGTTACCAGAATAGGAAACGTTCACGGTTACGTGCTTAACGAGGGTGATAAATGGGCTGACGAGGGCAGACTTGAATATCGCGGATACGAAATATCAACGCTTGTAAACAATTTTGTAAAGGAAGATAGATTCGGATTTGAGGAGTGCGCGTTTTTGCTTTTCTTCGGACATCTTCCCGACAAAACGGAGCTTGAAGAATTTAACGACATTTTGTCGGCATATAGAAGATTGCCGCCGAGATTTACCGAGGACATAATCATGAAGGCGCCGTCTCGCTCCATTATGAATAAAATGTCCAGTGCGGTGCTTTCTCTTTAT
Organism: Oscillospiraceae bacterium; assembly: GCA_015063905.1. Lineage (GTDB taxonomy): Bacteria > Bacillota > Clostridia > Oscillospirales > CAG-272 > SVTX01. The sequence continues at coordinate 61,693 of SVTF01000009.1, forward strand.
GCATACGACGATAATCCCGATGAAACAAGTCTTGACAATATGCTTCATCAAAGCATGGAGCTGGTCGCGCGCCTGCCTGTTATCGCGGCGCAGTCTTATGCGGTATATAAAAACGCGTTTTACGACAAAAGCCTGAATATACATAACCCCAAGGATAATCTGTCAACGGCGGAGAACTTTTTGCGAGTTATGCGTTCTGACAAGTCATATTCGGAGGAGGAGGCAAGGCTGCTTGACCTTTGCCTTGCGGTACACGCGGAGCATGGAGGAGGTAACTGCTCCACCTTCACCTGCCGTGTTTTGTCGTCGTCCGGAACAGATACGTATTCAGCGATAAGCGCGGCGATCGGCGCGCTTAAAGGGCCGCGCCACGGCGGAGCTAACATAAAGGTTCAGGAAATGTTTGATGATCTTAAGGCAAATGTTGACGATATAACCGATGATGCAAAGGTAAAGAATTATATCGTGAAAATACTCAAGGGAGAGGCTTATGACGGCTCGGGACTTGTGTACGGAATGGGTCATGCAATATATACAAAGAGCGATCCCCGTGCCGTAATGCTTAAAAAGTACGCCCGAGATCTCGCCGAAAAGAAGGGATATGGCAATGACTTTGCCTTGCTTGAGAAGATAGAACAGTATACACCGGAGCTTTTCTGTGAATATAAGGGAATAGAGAAGGACATGTGCGCAAACGTCGATCTTTATTCGGGTCTTGTATATAGAATGCTTGATATTCCCGTTGAGATGTATACACCGCTTTTTGCCATTGCGCGTGTTGCGGGATGGTGCGCCCACAGAATGGAGGAGTACTGCACGTCCAATAAGATAATACGTCCGGGATACAAGTGTATCTCAAAGCCCAGGATCTACCAGGCGCTTGAGGAAAGAGAAGGATAATTTGATAATAAAAGATAAAGCCGCGGCACCCTTGTAGGTCGCGGCTTTTGTTTTAAACCGCGCCGAGCCAGCATATATTTTTTAGTATAAAGGACAAACATACGGAGGATATATATGTCGGTGTCGTTAAAGGATGAACTGAATGCGGGCGGCAGAAACGGGGTCGTGCCGCAAAAAAGAATGGGGCTTTGTGCCAAGGAGGTGGAGCGCTCGCGAATCGAGCATGGAAGCAACGCGCTGTCGGCAAAAAAGGGAAAAAGCTTTTTTAGGCGATTCATTTCTAATCTTGGAGATCCTGTGATCAAGATACTCATTGGAGCGCTTGTTGTAAATCTGATATTTATGTCGGGAAAAGCCGATTGGATAGAAACAGCGGGCATAGCGGTTTCTATTTTGTTGGCAACGCTTATATCGACATCCTCAGAGCATGGGTCAGAGGCGGCGTTTGCCAGATTGAACGAGCAATGCGCAAGGTCGCACTCTCGTGTAATACGTGATGGGGAGATACGGGAAATAGATATAAGTGAGGTCGTGGTTGGTGACGTTTTGTTAGTTGGAGCGGGAGAGCAGATCTCCGCAGACGGCGAGCTGATAGAGGGTGAGCTTCGGGTGGATCAGTCGTCAATGACGGGAGAGAGCCGCGAGATCAGAAAGCGTGTAAAGCAAGCAACGGATGCCACTGACGAGCTTCCGTCATCATCATACTATTGCCTTCGCGGATGTACTGTGATATCGGGGAGCGGTGTAATAAGGGTCACGCGTGTAGGAGATGCCACGTTCCTTGGCGGCATTTCCAGGGAGATACAGACGGAAACGCGCCAAAGTCCGCTAAAATTAAGGCTGACAAAGCTGGCACGGCAGATAAGCACACTAGGATATATCCTCGCTTTACTTGTTGCCGTTGTGTATTTGTTTTCCACCTTTGTGATAGATAGCGCGTTTGACGTGGAGATAATAAAATATAAGCTGACAAGCATAGATTTTGTTTTTTCACACCTGCTACACGCGTTAACTCTGGGGCTTACGGTTTTGGTGGTCGCGGTGCCGGAGGGGCTTCCAATGATGATATCTGTGGTTTTGTCCTCAAACATCAAAAAAATGGTGCGCGACAACGTTCTTGTGCGCAAGCCCGTTGGAATAGAGGCGGCGGGGAGTATGAATATTTTGTTTACGGATAAAACGGGAACACTTACAGAAGGCAGATTGGAGGTTGGCGGAATATACCTCGGCGATGGAACGGCATTTTCAGGAGTGCATGCCCTGCGGCAGTGTGATGGGATATATAAAAGCTACGTTATGAGTGGATTTGCCAATACGTCCAGTGCTCAGAGCAGAGGCAAAAGGGCTACGGGAGGTAACTCCACCGATCGCGCCATACTTTCTTCGGTTTTACAGGATGGGGCGAGAACGCCTGATTTTAAAACAATAAATAAAATTGAATTTGACAGTGTCAGAAAGTTTTCCGCGGCGCTTGTGTCGCAGGGTAGGGAGCGCAGGCTGTTTATTAAGGGCGCGCCCGAGGTCATCTTACCATACGTGAGGTCGTATGCGGATAAAAGCGGAATATCTCATAGTTTTTCGGACGCACAGTTTCAACGTCTGTGCAAGCATCTTACCGCTCAGGGAAAGAGAATATTGATGATAGCGGAGGCGGAGGATCCGACGTGGAGTACGGGAGTAGAGCGGGGCAATTTTGGTGCTTTGACGGCGGTGTGCCTTATAACACTTGAAGACAGGCTTCGCCCCGAGGCGAAAAAATCCGTTTGTGATCTGCGCTCCGCGGGAGTTCACGTGGTAATGATAACGGGAGATAATAAGGATACCGCCGCGTATATTGCGAAAAAATGCGGAATAATCGGCGGGGACGTCGATAAAATTCTTACAAGCGCGGACCTTGCCGCGCTCACCGATTCGGAGCTCAAACGGATACTTCCAAGGATAGCGGTGGTGGCAAGAGCTCTGCCAAACGACAAGAGTCGATTGGTCAGAGTGTCGCAGGAGCTTGATCTGGTCGTGGGGATGACGGGAGACGGCATAAACGACGCGCCGGCACTTAAGCGCGCTGACGTAGGATTTTCCATGGGCAGTGGGACGCAGGTGGCTAAGGATGCGGGCGATATAATAATTCTGGACAACAATCTTGCTTCCATAGTAAAGGCGGTGCTTTACGGAAGAACAATATTTAAGAGTATAAGAAAATTTATTTCGTTGCAGCTGACTATGAATCTGTGCGCGGTAGGGGTGTCTATTATATGTCCGTTTTTGGGCTTTGACGCGCCCGTTACGGTCGTACAGATGCTATGGATAAATATTATCATGGATACTCTTGGCGGACTTGCGTTTGCGGGAGAGGCTCCGCTTGAATCCTTTATGAAGGAAAAGCCCAAGCGACGCGATGAACCGATCCTTAATGGGTATATGATATATGAGATATTGCTTCAAGGCGGATTTACCGTGGCGCTATGTCTGGCTTTCTTGAAAATACCCGAAATAACGTCTCAGTACAGGTATTCTAAGGATAATATATATCTGCTGACCGCCTTTTTCGCGCTATTTATATTCGCTTCAGTGTTCAATTGCTTTGGAGCACGAACCGACAGACTCAACACGGCATCCAATATATCCAAAAACAAGCCATTTATTTTAATAATGGCATCTGTGCTTGCCATACAGATACTGTTTGTTTATCTTGGCGGATCTGTTCTGCGCACTGCTCCGTTGAGTGCCTATGAGCTTGGGCTTACCGCACTTTTGGCACTCACGGTCATACCGTTTGATTTAGTAAGAAAGCTTTTGTGGAGAATGATAGCGGGCAAAAGGGGTTATTAGAATAAATTGCTTGACAAAACAGGGGGAATTTGATAAAATAAAATTGGATGTATATTTTCGTTTAAGAGGAGTATGGCTATGGCGGAGATGACAAACAGAGAAAGATTTATAGATGTTTTCAAAAGCAAGATAAAAAGAGAGGGCGCGGATAAGCTGCTGGCGTTCCTTTGCAGCGAGGGTAGCGATTTTTTCACGGCTCCCGCAAGCACACGCTTTCACGGTAATTACGAAGGCGGTCTTTGCGAGCATACCTTGAACGTTTATGACTGCCTTTGCGATATTCTGTCCCGTCCGAGAGTGCGTGAGCAGTACGGAATACAGTATAGCGAGGAAAGCATAGCCGTCGCCGCCCTTTTGCACGATATATGCAAGGTTAATTTCTATTCGGTAAGCTTTCGCAATCAAAAGAATGCGGAGGGAAGATGGGAAACCGTGCCTTATTATACCATTGAGGATAATCTTCCGTACGGTCACGGTGAGAAATCGGTTTACATAGCGTCGGGATACATGCGTCTTACGCGTGACGAGGCGTTTGCTATCCGATATCACATGGGATTTTCCGCGGATAAGGATAACCCCGGCAACGTTGGCAAAGCTATGGAAATGTTTCCATTGGCATTTTTCTTGAATTGCGCCGACACAGAGGCGGCGTACTTTATGGAAGGATCTAACGTATAAAGCGCAGGCATATTAATGAATGATCGAGGTAGGAATATGATAAACAGAGAAGAGCTTGTCAAGCGTGCGCTGGACGCGAGAGAAAAGGCTTATTCGCCGTATTCTGATTTCTGTGTAGGCGCGGCGCTGCTGTGTGATGACGGAGAAATATTTGAGGGTGCAAACATTGAGAATTGCTCCTTTGGAGCAACAAACTGTGCCGAGAGGACTGCGATTTTCAGCGCGGTGTATGCCGGAAAGAGAAGCTTTCGCGCCATTGCTATCGTTGGTGGCAGCAGAGGCGAGGAGGTAAACGAGTATTGCCCTCCGTGTGGCATCTGCCGACAGGTGCTGGCGGAATTCTGCTCGGCAGATGCCGAGATCATACTGTTCGACGGAAAGAATATTAAGGTCAGAAAGATGATAGAAATGCTACCCGAAGTGTTTGACGGAGCTAATCTTTAACGGTGCAGCTATGGAAAAGGATAACACAAAAAAGGTTCATGGCACTTCACAGCCTCCGAAATACGCATCCGGAACCTGTGAGAGCTGCGAATTTTATGATTATGATGAGCAATGGGATGAATACGTGTGTTCTATGTCACTTGACGAGGACGAAATGATTGCTTTTCTTGGAGGGGATACTGCCCGCTGCCCATACTACAGATATTACGATGAATATAAAAGCGTGCACAAACAAATTTAGTGAAAATGCGCTTTAAAGGAAGATAAATGGATAAAAAAGCACTGATCTTTAAAATAATTAGAATTTTTACGGTATCTGTCGTTTTGTGTGCGGTTGCCGCGGTTATTTTTCAAGTGTATGCAGAGCAGGTTCCAAAAGCTCTGGCGGCACTTGAAGAAAAAGGTAAAATGGAAAATACGATATGGGTGGTGCAGCATTTTACTCCCATGGTATGTATCTCGGGGCTTATAGCCGTGCTTTACGTTATTTACAGGTTTATTAAATTACCGTATTTGCAGATGCAGTCTGAAAAGGGATTTGTAATGCTTGTATGCGCGGCATTTACTTACGGCGTGATATTGCCTTATGTAATAAAGCAGAGTTGGGGATGCTTTGCTCCTGTTCCGGACGGAGTGGAGGATGTAAAATCCATATTTGAAAACACTGTGTCGTGGTTTGTTGTGCAGAGCATACCGTTTATGATAACGATATCTTATCATTTTTTGCGAGCGGGACGCAAGCCTGAAGAGATCGAGGAAGGCGCAAAACAAAACGAACAGGAAACTAAGTGAAAATGAAAAAAAGAGTTTTATTGATATCGGTTTTGCTGATTTTTACGATACTTGCGCTATCGGGATGCTCGTCGGGATCGCTTGGTGGCGGAATCATTCCAAAGGATGATTTTACACCCTCGGTGGATGATGGACCGACAAGCGAGCTTTATAGCAGGTATCAAAAATATAAGCAAGACGCATCTTTGGCGTTTGACTCGGTCGAAGCTGTCTCGGGCGATAGCTTTGCCGTTGAGCAAACGGACGGCGGGCTGAAAATCGTTGAATACGTGGGCGACGATAAGGTGGCGCGTATTCCTGAAAGCATAGACGGAAAAGCCGTTGTGGCAATTGGGGAGGGCGCTTTCGCAAATAAAAATATGCGGGCGGTGTACGTGCCTGACAGTGTGACGAAGATCGACGCGGGCGCCTTTAGCGGATGTGCGGGACTTGTCACATTAAGACTCCCTCGGTTGTTTGGAGACTTTATTGGATACGCCTTTGGCGCAGATGAGTACGGAGAAAATGCTTTGTCTGTACCGCAAAGTCTTGAAACGGTAATACTCGGCGCGGCGGTAACGGAGATACCCGAAAACGCGTTTTCGGGAAGCAAGACTCTGTCAGCCGTAGTCTTGCCCGAAACAGTATCAAGTATAGGAAAATTTGCTTTCTTTGAGTGTGCGGACCTTGTTTACGTTGATCTTGGAGAAGGGGTATCGAGAATAGGCGATTATGCATTCGCGGAATGCAGAAATCTTTATGAAATAGATTGTAGAAATGTAAGCGAGATAGCTCTCGGAGCGTTTTATAACTGTAGTTCTCTCAATAAAATTTCCGTATCAATTATCGGAAACGCGGATAACGCGTATTTTGGCTATATATTCGGCGCTGAAACGATGGAATATAGCGCGGATTTTGTGCCCGCGTCCTTGCGCACGGTAGAAATTGACGGATCGTGTGAAATGATCCCCGCGCGCGCCTTCGCCGAGTGCGACGGAATTACAAGCATCGTTTTGTGCGATGGGTTGGAGAATATAGGCGTACGCGCGTTTTACCGTTGTCGCTCTCTTGGTGCGGTAACGTTGCCAAGCACTGTAAAAAGCGTTGGGGATGATGCCTTCTTTGGTTGCGACGCGCTTTCTGCGGTGAGTATCAACGAAGGATTATCACATCTTGGAATGCAAGCCTTTTTTGGATGCAGTGCCCTTACGGGTATTGAGCTACCTATGTCTCTCGTTGAGATAAATCCAAGTACCTTTTATAACTGCAAGTCCCTTGTAACTGTAAGGCTTGGAGGCGTAAAAAGGATAGGCAAGGATGCTTTTGGCAAGTGCGTTTCTCTTACTCCGATATCGTTGGACGGTATTGATGTGGCAGACGGAAACGAAGCTTTAGGCGCTATACCCGCGCAAAAAAAGTGATGGCACCATGGAAAAAAGAATGTCAAAAAAGCTTTGCGTTTTAATTATTGTTGGCTCTGTGTTGGTCGCGCTTGGTGCGTTGACGGCGTTAGTTGCGATAAATTTTCATCATTTGTACGTGTGGACACAAAACGAGGCAATGTTTTGCACTCCTATAGACGTGAATGAGATCGCGTCGGTGCGATCAACACGTCATACGTTGGCGGGGCTCAAAGCCGATGAAAGAGTAAAGCTTGATCAGAGCCTTATGCTGGTAAACAAGCAATATCTGTTAAGCGATGAATTCATCCCCGACGTTTTCGAATATAATGATACGGATGTGTATATGAGCCGTTGCATGCTGGCGGCATATGCGGAGCTATCGGCGGCGGTGATGGAGCATACGGGCAAAAAGCTTTATGTTTCAAGTGATCTGAGAAGCGCTGATGAGCAACAAGCTCTTTACGATGAAGATCCCTTGACCGCTACTGTGCCGGGCGCGAGCGAGCATCAGACAGGACTTGCGCTTGACGTATACGTTGCCTATTATGCGGGCGACGCGTTTATTAAATCTTCATCGGGGCGTTTTGTTAATTCTAATTCGTGGAAGTATGGATTCATTATCAGGTATCCCTCGTATGCCGAGGATGTGACGGGCATACGGTTTGAGCCTTGGCACGTAAGATACGTGGGCCATCCGCACGCGGACATTATTTACAATAATCATACCACGCTTGAAGAATACATTTCGTCACTTGAGATTGGAAGGTGGTATGAGGCGCAAGGCTATCTTATCTGCCGACAACAGCTTGCAAAGGATGGCACGTTGGCGCTTCCCGAGGACTTTGAAAGCTGTGTTATCTCTCCAGATAATACAGGCTGCTACATAGTGACAGTGAAGCCGTAACGCTCTAAAATAAAAAATGACAAGACATATGGGCAGTACTCTAAAGGACAGTTTTTAAGAATATGGTATATCTCGAAAGAGGTATGCCATATTTTTCTTTTGTGTCTACAAATGCAGTGCTTGTCAGCAAAAATGATAAGCCATAGATGGACATAAACAAAAGGCTCCCT